>DATKZY010000149.1:0-4742 GCA_035527715.1 Planctomycetota bacterium
GGTGCCGTCGGCGATGAGGAAGAGGGCCTTCGCCAGGTTCCCACGCTCGTCGTTCTTCAGGTCGGCGAGGGCAGCGGCTTGCGCGGCGTCCATGCCGAGCAGGGGCTGGACGAATTCCTTGTCGCCGACCTTGAGTGTGACTTGGCCGCCCTCGACCTTTTCGACGTTGCCACCCTTGCCGGCGATGGAGACGAATTTGCCTTTGCGGGCCAGGACGCCGCGCTCGACGGCGGACCAGAACTCTTTGAGGAGCTTGGCGGCCTCAAGATCGGCAGCCATAACCTCCCGCAGGTTCGCAACCTGCGGGAGGTTTCCGAGGAGCTTCTCGGCTTCGGGGTACTTGCGTTCCTTGAAGAGCGCCCAGAGCTTGTCGGATTCGGCCTGGTACGCCGCGAGGGCGGCGGCCGCGGCCTTGAGCCTCGCGGATTCGATCGACTCCATTTGCTCGGCGATGAGGCCGGCAATGCCGTCGAGGGGAAGGGCTTTGGCGCCGTCGAGGAGTTTCGCCGCCTCGTCGAGCTTGCCCGCGTCAATCAGCTTCCTCGCGTCGGCCTTCACGTCGTCCCACTTGGCCCACTCGGCGGCGCTCTTTTCCCGCGAGGCAATTTCCTTGAGCTTCTTCTTCGCCTCGTCGTCGAGGTCGGGGATGCCGAGGGCCTCGACCGCTTTGATAACGGCGCGGGCCTTCGCGTAGTCTTTCGCGGCGATTGCAGCTTCGGCCTGGCGGAGGAGGTCTTCGCCCTGCTGTCGGGCCTTGGCCAGGGCCTCGTCTTTGGCCTTGGCGATGCGCTCCTTTTCTGCAAGCTCGGCCGCCTTCCGCTTCGCCTCAGTGTCATCAGACACGACAACACCGGTCTTTTTGGCGTCCTCTGGTGTCTTGGCGGTCAAATCCGTCCGAACCTTCTCGGGGCTTTCAGGCGGGCGCGGCCCCTTTCGCGTCGCCACGACGATGCCGGCGATGGCAATGACGGCCACGACGGCTGCAACGGCGATGAGTGTGGTGCGGTTGCTCTTGGGGCGTTGGGCCTCGATGCGTGCCTGGCGCTCGAGGCGCTTGCCCTCGGTGATCTCGAGAGTAGGTGCCTCGGCGATCATGGCCCGGCCCTCGGCACGAGCCGCAGCGGCGACGCTCTGGAGCTTGCCGAGTCCGTTGAGGTCCTCAAGGAGGGCGGTGGCCGAGGGATAACGAGCCTCGGGGTTCTTGCGGAGGAGCCTATCTATGGCGTGGCAGAGGCGGCGGTCAACTCGCGGGGCGAGCGAGGCCAGCGGCGGGGCGGGCTCTGTGGCGTGCTTGACGAGGACTTCGGAGAAGTTCCTGCCCTCGAACGGCGGGCGGCCGGCCAGGGCGCAGAAGATCGCGGCGCCGAGGGAGTAGAGGTCGGAGCGGGGTTCCGCCTCGCCGCCCTTGGCCATCTCGGGCGCCACGTAGGCGGGGGTGCCGACGACCGCGCCGTCGGCCGTCACCGCCACGTCGCCCTCCGTGCGCTTGGCGAGGCCGAAGTCGGTGACCCGCACCTCGTCCTTCTTGTCAATCATGATGTTCGAGGGCTTGATGTCGCGGTGGACGATTCCCGCCTCGTGGGCCGCGGCGAGGGCGCTGGCCGTCTGCCTCATCACGTCGAGTGCGCGGTTCGGCTCGAGCGGCCCCTCGCGGCGGATGATCGCGTCGAGCGTCTCGCCGTCCACGAACTCCATGGCGAAGAAGTAGTAGCCCTCGGCCTGTCCGACGTCGAATGCCTGGACGATGTTGGGGTGACGGAGCTTTGCGGCGGAGCGTGCCTCACGAAGGAAGCGCTGGACGAATTGCTCGTTCTCCGCGAGCTTCTTGGGGAGGATCTTGAGGGCGACCAGGCGGTCCATCGAGACCTGGCGTGCCTTGAGCACGGTGCCCATTCCGCCCTTGCCGAGGCGGCCCAGGAGCTCGAAGCCGCCGATCTTCGACGCCTTGGAGTCGCTGTCCGGCATGGCGTGCCCTCCAGCCGTGTTGGTAGTGCGGGCATTAGCCCGTATCTCTCTACGGCCTGAAGGCCGCACTACGAGCGCCATTATGGGGGGGGCCGGGGCGGAAGTCAAGAGTGATCGTCTGACAGGAGGGGGGACGTGTGAGCCAAGTCGTATGCCTGCAAGAGCTTAGGCGCACATCCCCTCAGGCGATCAAATCCAGGGGGGAGAAGTGATCGTCTGAGCGCCTGACGGGCCGGGGGGGCGGGGCCCCCTGCGGGAGGCGCCCCGGCCGCTTGCGGAGGCCGACGCCGCCGGCCACATCGCTTCGTCCCTGCGGGACATGGGCGGCTGGTGAGGAATGCGGGCCCGCCTGGATGCTACTGCGGCTGGGCGGGACTGTCAGCAGGCGGGAGCCGGCGAACGAGGTCGGCGAGGAGCCCCTCGGCCGCAGGGTCGCTGGCGTAGCGGAGCATGCCGGCGAGGAAGCGCCCCTGGCGAAAGACGGCGAGGGGGCCGAGCACGGGCTCGTCGGCCAGGAAGCCACCCGCGCCGATGGCCAGGGGCTGGGTCGGCTTCTTCGCCTGGAGCCGCGTCTGGAGGCGGGCGAGCGCGGAGGCGGCACGGGCCTGATCGTCATACTGGCAGGCAAAGAGCGTGGCTTCGCGGTCACCCAGCTTGTAGCGGGCGGAGACGGCTCGCTTGAGGAACTCGTGGCCGAGGAAATCGGATGGGGCATACTGCTCGGAGCGCGCGATGCGGCGCTCCGTGGGCAGCAGGCTCAGGTATCCGGGCCAGGCACGCGTCGGCGGCAGGTCGCGGGCGAGCGGACGGGCCAGGGCGGCCGCGCTGGCGGGGCTGCTGGACGGCAGGGCGTTCACGACGACGCAGAAGCGGCCCTGCCAGAACTCCGCCCGCGTGTCGTCGCCCGCCCCTTCGGTGCCCACGTCGAGCGGCTTCGATTCGAGGGTGACGTGGGCGCGGAAGAGCGCGAAGGCATTGTCCTCGCAGCCCATGTCGTAGAGGTCAATGGAGAACAACGGCTCGCCGCCCTTCTTGCCGTAGTCGGCTTGGGCAAGCGAGCGGAAGCCGAAGGAGATGACGAGCGGGGCCTCGCCGTTGATGGCGTCGTAGAGGTTCTGCGGCGTGAAGCGGCGGACGGGCCCGAGGCGCGTCCACTCGCCTCGAGAGGCGGTGAGGAGGCGCTCGCCCGCCGCGCGCGCGCAGCCGGCGATCGCCGCGGCGAGGCACAGACCGGTCGCGAGGCGGCTACGCCAGCGCACGGTGGGCCTCCTGGAGGCGGCGGCGAATGGGAATGCCCTTCGGGCAGGCACGCTCGCACGCGCCGCAGCCCTGGCACGCCGTGGCGCGCCGCTCCGGCGGCAGGGCGGCATACTCGGCGCGGGCGGCGGCGCGATGGCCGTGGTGGTGGTAGCCCTCGAAACGGAGGATGTCCTGCACCGCGATGCCGGCAGGGCAGGCGTCGAGACACGTCCCGCAGAAGCCGCAGACGCGAGTGCGTGCGGCGGCGCGATGCAGCCGCTCGATGTCGCTCGCCGCGAGATCGAGGGCGGGGACCTTGAGGTTCTCCTCGGCCTGGGCCATGTTGACCATGCCGCAGGTGACGGCGGCGACGCCTGGGATGTCGAGCACGTAGCGGTAGCAGAGCTGGAAGGGCGAGAGCCCGGCCTTCTTGAGCTTCGGGTTGGGCACGGCGGCGACGATCTTGTCGGCCTGGAGCGCCGCCTTCATGACGAGGATGCCCATGTCGGCCTTGCGGGCCGCTTCGAGGGCAGGCTCCATCGTCTTGATGTCGGAGCGCCCGAGAGAGCCCCAGGCGCCCTTGACGAGCGAGAAGGCGACCATGGCGACGTCGTAGCGGCCGCTCTCGGCGGCGAGCTGGAGCGTCTCGGCCGGCTTGGCGTGCTCGCTGAGGCCGATGAAGCGAATCTTCCCCTGCTTCTTGAGGTCCTCGGTCGCACGCAGCCACTCCTCGTCCTTCACGTAGTCCACGAGCGTGGTGCAGCCGTGGAGCATCATGATGTCCACGTGGTCGGTGCGGAGGCGGCGCAGCGAGCCCTCGGCCCGCTCCATCGCCGCCTTGTAGACGTCTCGCTTCGCCCGGAGATTGGCGCGGATGTCCATCTTGGTGCAGAGGAAGGCGTTCTTTCGGCGGCCGTCGCCGCTGAGGAACTCGCCGATGGCCTCCTCGCTCCTGCCGCCGCCGTAGACGTGCGAGGTGTCGAAGAGGTTGACGCCGCCCTCGTAGAGCCGGGCAAGGAGCGGGATGCGCTCCCTGTTGGTGTGGAGGCTTCCGTGGACGATGCGGGAGACCATCAGGTTCGTGCGGCCGAGGCGGGCGTAGCGCATCGAGGGCTGCTCGTTCCGCCGCTCGGCCTTCGGCTCGCCGGCCGAGGCGTCCGCCGCCCCGCCTCCAAGAACCACCGCGCCCGCGGCCGCGGCATAGCGCAGGAATTCGCGCCGTTCCATGTTCCATCCTCCAACGACGTTCCGCGCGGTATTGTAGCCTGTTGCGTCCCGGCTTGCAACGCCCCTGGCCTGGCTGCCCGCTCATTTCCGCTTGACAAGGGTCTCGTGCCGATCTAGCATGTACGCGCCCCGGCGGCACGAATGGCAGTAGCGACAGTTCCAGGGCGTGGCATGGATGACGTGCAGTATGAGACTCTGGCAACGTTGCTCGCGCGCGAGGGGCCGCTGCCACCGGACCGGGCGCTGCCGCTGCTGCGGGAGGCGACGCGGTCGCTGGCCGAGGCCCACGCGGCGGGCATCCTCCACTGCGA
>DATKZY010000150.1:0-41808 GCA_035527715.1 Planctomycetota bacterium
GGTGCCGTCGGCGATGAGGAAGAGGGCCTTCGCCAGGTTCCCACGCTCGTCGTTCTTCAGGTCGGCGAGGGCAGCGGCTTGCGCGGCGTCCATGCCGAGCAGGGGCTGGACGAATTCCTTGTCGCCGACCTTGAGTGTGACCTGGCCGCCCTCGACCTTTTCGACGTTGCCACCCTTGCCGGCGATGGAGACGAATTTGCCTTTGCGGGCCAGGACGCCGCGCTCGACGGCGGCCCAGAACTCCTTGAGGAGCTTGGCGGCCCCGAGGTCGGCATTGAAGAGGTCGCGGGACGGGGACGTCCCGCCTACAAGATTGGCCGGCAGGGCAGCGAGGAGCTTGTCGGCGGCGGGGTAGTCGCGCTTCTTGAACAAGGCCCAGAGCTTGTCGGATTCGGCCTGGTAAGCGGCGAGGGCGGCGGCCGCGGCCTTGCGCTTCGCGGACTCGATGCTCTCCATCTGCTCGGCCACGAGGTCGGCAATGCCGTCGAGGGGAAGGGCTTTGGCGCCGTCGAGGAGTTCCCCCGCCTCGTCGAGCTTGCCCGCGTCAATCAGCTTCTTGGCGTCGGCCTTGATGGCGTCCCACTTCGCCCACTCGGCGGCGCTCTTTTCCCGCGAGGCAATTTCCTTGAGCTTGCTCTTCGCCTCGTCGTCGAGGTCGGGGATGCCGAGGGCCTCGACCGCTTTGATAACGGCGCGGGCCTTCGCGTAGTCTTTCGCCGCGATGGCGGCTTCGGCCTGGCGGAGGAGGTCTTCTCCCTGCTGGCGTGCCTTGGCGAGGGCCTCTTCTTTGGCCCTGGCGATGCGCTCCTTTTCTGCAAGCTCGGCCTTGAGCTTCGCCGCCGTGTCCTCAACCACGGTCTTCTTGGCGTCCTCTGGCGTCTTGGCGGTCAAATC
Source organism: Planctomycetota bacterium (assembly GCA_035527715.1). Lineage (GTDB taxonomy): Bacteria > Planctomycetota > PUPC01 > DSUN01 > DSUN01 > DSUN01. Next base: position 895 of record DATKZY010000150.1, read on the forward strand.
CTTGCGGTTGTCGGTTATCGGTTTTCGGTTATCGGGTACGGAGGTGGCGGTTTCGGGTGGCTTGTGGCCTGAGCGAAGGGCAACGATGAGGCCGGCGATGGCAATGACGGCCACGACGGCTGCAACGGCGATGAGTGTGGTGCGGTTGCTCTTGGGGCGCTGGGCTTCGACGCGTGCCTCGCGCTCGAGGCGCTTGCCCTCGGTCATCTCGAGGGTGGGAGCATCGCGGAGCATGGCGTGGGCCTCGGCCCGGGCGGCGGCGGCGACGCTCTGGAGCTTGCCCAGGCCCCTCAGGTCGTCGAGCAGCGCCGTGGCCGAGGGGAAGCGGGCCTCGGGGTTCTTGCGGAGCAGCCTGTCTATGGCGTGGCAGAGGCGGCGGTCGACTCGCGGCGCGAGCGAGGCGAGGGGCGGGGCCGGCTCATTGACCTGCTTGATCAGCACTTCGGAGAAGTTCCTGCCCTCGAACGGCGGGCGGCCGGCCAGGGCGCAGAAGAAGGCGGCGCCGAGGGAGTAGAGGTCGGAGCGGGGTTCCGCCTCGCCGCCCTTGGCCATCTCGGGCGCGACGTAGGAGGGCGTGCCGACCACTGCGCCGTCGGCGGTCACGGCCACGTCGCCCTCCGTGCGCTTGGCCAGGCCGAAGTCCGTGACCCGCACCTCGCCCTTCGTGTCGATCATGATGTTGGAGGGCTTGATGTCGCGGTGGACGATTCCCGCCTCGTGCGCGGCGGCGAGGGCGCTGGTGACCTGCTTCATCACGTCGAGCGCGCGGTTCGGCTCAAGCGGCCCCTCGCGGCGGATGAGGTCGGCCAGCGTCTCGCCGTCCACAAACTCCATGGCGAAAAAGTAATAGCCGTCCACGAAGCCGACGTCGTGGGCCTGGACGATGTTGGGGTGCCGCAGCTTTGCGGCGGAGCGTGCCTCGCGGAGGAATCGCTGGACGAATTTCTCGTCCTTCGCCAGCTTCTGCGGGAGGATTTTGAGCGCGACCAGGCGGTCCATCGAGACCTGGCGTGCCTTGAGCACGGTGCCCATGCCGCCCTTGCCGAGTCGGCCGAGGAGCTCGAAGCCGCCGAGGCGTTTCGGCTCCTGGGGACCCTCCTTCGCGTTAGGGGGAGGCGTCGGCTTCTCCGCGTCGTCGAGCCTGGCCATCACGGCCTCCTTCACGCTTGCGTTGGGGCGCAGCGGCTTGGCCGCGTCGTGGAGCGCCTGCGACTGCTGGTCGAGTCCCCACCTCTCGCGGCAGGCGGGGCAGGCCTCCATGTGGGCGGCCACCGCGGCCCGCTGCTGGCTCGTCAACTCGGCGAGGAGATGCTGGGAAAGGAGTGTCTCCAGGTCCTTGCACTGCATGGCTATGCCCCCTGCTGCCTGCTGGGGTTCTCCAGGAGCTCTCGGAGCGCTTGCTTGGCCGAGTGGAGTCGGCCGCGGACGGTGGAGGACGGGACGCCGAGGTAGTCGGCGATCTGGTCGTAGGTCATGTCCTCGACGTAGCGGAGCATGAGGGCGACGCGCTGCTCCTCGGGCAGGCGGCCGATGGCGGCCTTGAGCGCCTCGGCCTGCTCGCCCTGGCTGGCCAGGCTGGCCGGGGTGAGCGGCGCCGCGCCCACGCGGGAGCGGAATTGCGCCGTGGTCGCAAAGTCGGCGAGCGACACCTTGTCGGTGCGCGCGCGGAGCGTATCGAGGCAGGTGTTCACGGTGATTCGGGCGAGCCAGGGGGCGAACAGCCCGTCGTTGGCCAGTTGGCCGAGCGTGCGGTAGGCCTTCACGAATGCCTCCTGGACAGCGTCCTCGGCATCGGCCTCAGAGGCGAAGTAGGCGCGGGCGATGGCGAGCATGGCCCGCTCGTGGCGGGTCACCAGCTCGCCGAAGGCCGAGCGGTCGCCCTGCTTGGCCCGTGCCACCAGGCTCACGTCGTCCCCCGCATTCATTGCGCCCACCCTTATGACGAGTCTCGTGCCCCATTCGTCAAAACGAGTGCCTGGGGCCAGATCTGGCCCCAGCTACATGGCAAGGCTCATTTCGCAAACAGGTCGGGGATGCGGACGACGTTGGCGAAGAGGCGGTTGTAGACCCTTCCGCCGTTGAAGAGGTAAAGCGTGTTCCCCTGCCACACCATCTTGCCGCGGAAGTCCATGCGCTCGCGGACGCGCTCGAGCGAGCCGTCGGGGTGGATGCGGCAGAGCGCCTCGTCCACGAACAGCCAGCCACAGGCGTCCGGCCCCCGCACGAGGTCGGTATGGTCGTAGGCGCACATGCCCGTGAAGGCGCGGCCGGGGTGGCGCTTCTGGAAGAGCAGGGCGCCGCTCTCCAGGTCGAGGCCATACACGAGGGTGAAGTGCTTCTCGTGGCCGAACTCGTCGGGCTCGCTCGCCCGCGAGACGCCGATGACGGCGCGGTCGCCCACGACGAGGAGCTGGTCGGGGTTGGCCTTGAGCTGGTCGAGCTTCACCTCGCGGGCGATCTCCTGCTTCGCCAGGTCGAAGAGGAAGATGCTGCCGTGGGGCGGGCCGCCCGCGCCGACGGGCTTGGTGGTGAGGGCGAGGGTGTTCCCGCCGTCGATCACGTAGAGCCCCACAACGCCAAGCTGCTTGAACGGCTCGCGGATGCGGCGCATCTCCTTCGTCTTGGGGTCGAAGATCGAGAGCCCGCCGCCGGGCAGGTGGCGGCCGTACTTCCCGCCCAGGTAGATCCGCCCGTCGGGACCCCGCACCATGCACGTCGTCCACTTGCCCTCGGTGCGGTAGCGCTTGGGATTCGTGTCCTTGTCGAACTCCGCCGAGCGGCTCATCGCGTAGGGCTGGCCGTGATCGTAGTCGGCGAGGAACGACACGTAGCCGCAGAAGTACGTGTGGTCGGCGAGGGGCAGGATGTCGTAGACACTGCCTGGAGCGATGCCGATCTTTTCGCTCGTGCCGGTGCGGGGGTCGAAGCGGAAGAAGGCGCCGTAGAACTCCGCAACGCCGACCAGCTTGCCGTCGGGCGCGACGCCGAGGCACTTGGGCGAGCTGCCGATCAGTTCCAAGCCCTTGACCTCGATGGTCTTCCAGGCCTCCTCGCCCTTCTTCCGCCAGCGGACCGTGCCCACGCCGCCGTTCCAGTTGCTCGGCTCGGCGTCGGCCATGTCGAACTCCAGGCCCAGGCCCTCCTCGGGCTCGGGGTACTTGGAGTTGGCGTAGCCGGTGACGCGCCACATGTTGGGCCACGGGCGATTGCCTTCGAGCCGCTTCGACTTGTCGGGCGGGTCGGGCCTGGCCGGCTTGCCGTCCGCGTCCAGGACGGGCTTGCCGTCCTTGAGCAGGCCGTCGCGGAAGAGGATGTTGCCCGCTTCGGTGCGGACGACGCTGCCGCTGGTGAGGGGCGGCTGCTCGAAGTAGCTCTTGCTCTCCCCCGTGCGGGTGTCAATGACGGTGAGCCACCAGTGGCCGTGGTCGGTCATGCCGCAGTAGACCCACGGCTCCTCGACCTCCATGGTGTAGACGCCCCAATGGATGGTGCGGCCGGTGGGACGGTCGTAGCGGGTGAGCTTGCCGACCTGAGGGTCGTAGACGCTCACGTTGCCGCCCACCTCGCCGATGTAGATGCGGCCGCTGGGGGCGAGCACGGTCTTGTACGCGGGGCCGATGCCCGCCACCCGCCGGCACTCGTTGGTGCGCGGGTCGTACTCCGAGAAGCTGTCGGGATTGGTCTTGCCCTCGAAGATGTAGAGCTTGCCGTTGGGGTGGAGGAAGTGCTGGCCGGTGAGGCCGCCGGGCTTGGCGCCCTTGGCGCGGCGTATGGTGCCGCTCTCCAACTCCACGTCAATGAGGCGGTGGCCCGTGTCCTCCCACTCCTGCTCGCCGATGCCGTAGCCGTTGTTGTTCCCGTACTCGAGGAACAGGTGGAGCCTGCCGGTGCCGGGGTGCTTGTAGAGCGTGCTCGCGACCAGGCGCATCACCTGGACGGGTGTCCCGCAGTCCTCGATCGTGAAGTCCTTGTTCACCGCAGGCACGGGCGGGCCTTCGGCTCCGAGGGCGACGCCTGCCGCGAGGAGGAAGGTGAAGAGCGGTGCGTTCTGCCGGAGGCTCATGGCAATTCTCCGCGGGGTTGGCGGGGACGGGGGCCTCTGGCCGCCTTGAGAGCAGTGTACCTTCACGGGGCCGGATTGCAAGGGTTTCTCGCTTCCCGCCGGGAAGTCGTATAATAGCCTCGTCGGAGCGGCCGCATCTGCCCTCTTGCCAGGAGGAACGCGATGTCGAGAGCCATTGCTGCCGCGCTGCTGGCCTGGGGAGCCGTTGCCGGGGCCGCCGAGCTAACGCTCGAGCTTACCCCCACCATCCACTGTATCGGCATTCGCATCAAGGGCGTGGCCGACGAGATCGCTGGGGCGAACGTGCAGTTCCGCAAGCAGGGTGAAGAGGCATGGAAACAGGCCCTGCCTCTCGTCGTGTGCCTGGGCAACAAGTTCGCCGAGGAGGGCCACGAGGACGAGACGGCGGCCGCCTGGAGCGATGCCGCGCCCGTCATCCGCCGCCTCCACGGCAGCATCTTCTGGCTCGAGCCCGAGACAGCCTATGAGGTCCAGGCCACGCTCACCGACGCGGCCGGCGCGGCCAAGGGCACGCTCTCGGGCACGGCGACGACGCGCTCCGACAAGGTCGTCTACGGCCAAGGCCGCACGCTCAAGGTCGGCGCCGACGCCCGGTTCAAGTCGATCTCCGACGGGCTGAAAGCGGCGAAGCCGGGCGACACCGTGCTCGTCGCACCCGGCGTCTACAAAGAATCCGTCACGCAGTGGCCCTCCGGCGAGGCGGGCAATCCGATCACCCTCCGCGGCGAGAAGGGCGCCATCGTCGACGGCGACGGCGTGCCCAAGATCGCCGACGTCCACGGCGGCATCATCGTCCGCGACGCCCACGACCTCATCATTGAGGGCCTCCTCGTCAAGCGCTTCGCCTACTGCATGTTCATCAACACCTGCCAGCGCGTCGTCGTCCAGAAGAACTACATCGACCTCCGCGAGAGCGAGAAAAGCGCCCCGTATGGCATCCGCCTGAAACGCTGCCGCGACAGCCTCGTGCAGCGCAACGTCGCCGTCGAGCCCAAGCTCGGCGAGCACCACTACGCCCGCTACCCCTTCAGCATTGACGGCGGCCACCGCAACGTCGTCCGCTACAACCAGATGCTCGGCGGCGCCTGCCACGACATCATCACCACGCGGAACAACTGCGACACCGACATCTACGAAAACGTCTTCCGCGGCACAACCAACGACGACGGCGTGGAGCTGGAGGGCGGCACCTGCATCAACCTCCGCTTCTTCCACAACCTGCTCGACTGCCACGACGGCGACAAGGGGACGGTCTCGACCACCCCCGTCACCGTCGGGCCGGTCTACATCGTCCGCAACATCTTCCTCTGCTCACGGCAGGCCATCAAGTTCGCCAACGACGGGACGTCGAACGCGCTGAAGGCGGGGCACAAGCTGTGCGACTTCGCGCCGCTGTTCTTCTACCACAATGTCTTCCACGAGCCGCGGGAGCAGTTCTTCCGCTTCCTCGGCTGCCACGGCCGGCCGATCCTCGTCAACAACATCGTCACGGGCAAGGCCATGCCCGATGTGACGCGAAACCTCCAGGCCGACCGCTCGACCGCCCAGTACGCCCGCGTCGAGGCCGACTACAATGTCTGGTGGGACGGTGGGAAGACGACGCAGAGCCCCACGCCCGGCCTCGACGCCCACAGCCTCTTCGCCGACCCGCTCTTTGTGGACTTCACGCAGCGCGACTTCCGCCTGAAGGAGGGCAGCCCCGCGATTGACAAGGCCCTCCGCCTGCCCAACGTCAATGACCGCTTCGCGGGCCCCGGCCCCGACATCGGCCCCTTCGAGTCCGGCCTCGACTGGCCGCCCCGCACCCTCAAGGAGCCGCTGGCGGACGACCCGCGATAGGGCCCGCCCACAGCGACCGGGAATCGTGGCGAGCCATTGGGGAACTATCTCAAAACCCACGCGGGCTGCGTTGCTGGCGTCGGCGGGCCGGATGCAAGGCGCGGCGACGCAGGCGATGCCGTGGAAAGCATCGTCGAGGAGACGCAACGCAGCAGACGGCACGCTGACGCCGCAACCCGAAGGGACGCCAGGCCTTCTGGCCGCATGCCGCGTGGGCTTCGAGATAGTTTCTTAGTAGACGCGCAGGGTGCGGCGGAGGATGGGGACGAATGGGATGACGATAAGCAGGTAGGCAATGAGCCAAGGCGGCAGCGCGAGGGCGGGCAGGCCCGGGACGATGCCCAGGAACTTCGCCTGGCGCAGCACGGTCTCGGTGGCCAGGATCTTGTTGCCGCTGCCGGCGCCGAGGGGCGGGGCGTAGGCGCGGCCACCCACGCGGACCGCGTGGTCCGCGGTCTCGCCCTGGTGGCGGATCAGCAGGTCGGTCGAGACGGGGGCCGTCGGCCTCAGGACCCAGGTGGCCAGGCCGTTCTGCTGGCCGTGGGGGTCCACCTCGACCAGGCGGATCGCCTCGCCGTGCATCTCCAGCCCGTCGGGCGGGACGAGGTGGGTGAGCTTGTCCACGGAGCTGAGCGGGTAGTAGGCATGGATGGTGAGGTCCTCGCCGACCCGGGGCGGGAAGAAGTCGAGGCGTTCGACGGCCCAGACGGCCAGGAGCACGATGGGCAGGAGGGAGACGAGGAGGGGCTTGCCCTCGGCCTTGAGACGGATGCCGTTGACCATGGCGAGCGAGGTGCGGATGCGGCCGGCCGCCGTCCTGTCCTTCGCCTGTTTCGCCTGGCGGAGAAGCTGCTTGAGACGGCGGAGGTCGCCCTTCGAGCGGCGGAGCTGGTCCTGGTCCGTCGTCCACTTCCGCACAAGCGTCAGCAGGAGCGAGGTGCCGACGGCAACGATGGCGATGGCCACGTCGCGCGGCAGGGCCAGCAGCCAGCCGAGGGGATAGTCCATCGCGGCGACGATGAAGCTCGTGATGGCGGCGAGGGCTTCCATAGGGTCTTCTCTTGGCTCAAGGAGGATGAATGGATGATTGGATGTGTGGATGGGTGCCTGACAATCATCCAATCATCCAGGCATCCATTCATCCCCTCTTGTTGTCGGCCTGTGCTCCTGTCAGGGCAATCGCCCCCGTGGCGCCATCCACTTCGATGATCGTGCCGTCGGGGATGAGTTGGGTGGCATTTTCGCACACGACGGCGGGGATGCCGAAATCGCGCGCGACGATGGCGCCGTGCGACAGCATGCCGCCCCGCTCGACGACCAGGCCGCGGGCGTGCACGAAGAGCGGCGTCCAGCCGGGATCGGTCGAGGGGCACACGAGGATGTAGCCGGTGCCGAGGTCGTCGGCCGTCTGGGGGTCGAAGACGACGCGGGCCACGCCCTTGGCGGCGCCCGAGGCCAGCGGGCAGCCTGCCAGCGTCGCTCCCGCGGCCTGTGTCTGCGGGTGCCCCAATTCTTCGAGCTTCTCGGAGTCGACGACGAACGACATCGAGAGCTTCTGGGCCGACTTCCAGCGGAGCTTGCGCGAGGCGACGTCCTTCGCCAGCTCGTCGCGGCGGGACTCGAAGCCGTCCAGCTCGTCGAGGTGGAGGAAGAACAGGTCGCGGCCCAGGTCCCAGCGGCGCGCGAGCTCGACGAGCACGGCGCGAATCGTCTCGTAGCCCATCATCAGGTAGTGCTTGCCGGTCTCGCGGTAGGGGAGAAGGGCCTGGGCGTCGTGAAGCTCGGGGAGGATGCATTCGCGGAGGGAGGCCCCGCCCCATTCGGCGAGGAGCGCGGGCAGCTCGGCCTCCGCCTGCCTGCGGGCGGCGACCTGCTGGGCGTGGCGTTCTCCGGGAGGCGTGACCCCGGGCCGCTCGTAGCTCCGCCGCATCCGCTCGATGTAGTCGCTGTCCTCACGCCAGCGCGGCTGCGACAGCTCCATCTCGTTCACGGCCCGGTGGCCGAACTGGTCGAGGAACTCGGCCATCGTGGCCTGGCCCTGCGACACGCGATAGAGCAGCACGTTCTGCTCGACCGTGGTGTCGTGCTCGAGGCCGGTGGTGAGGCGGCGCATCAGGTCGGCCCCGCGCTCCGGCCCCATCAGTTGGGTGAGGAGGGCGACGAGGGCCGCCTGGGCCATGCCGGCGAAGAAGCCGGGCTTGAGCGACTCCTTGCCGAAGTCGTCGAGGACATAGGCGCAGCGGCGGCGCAGCTCGGCAAGGAGCTCGGGGGTCGCGAGCTTCGCGAGGTCGAGTTGCCGGGCCTCGTCGAGGTAGCGGCGGAGGCGGGGCACGGCCTCGTGCTCGAAAGCGTCGCGGGCGCGGGCCCTGGCCCTGCGCACGACGCGGGCCGAGCGAATCATCGCCCACACGAGCCGGGGCAGCCGCAGGAAGAAGGCCGGATCGGCCTTCTGCATGTTCAGCTTCCTGGGCGCCTGCTCCAGCAGGCTCGGGTCGCCCGCGATGGCGTGGGCGTCGTACTCGAGCGGCATGCCGTCCCAGAAGAGGCCCGCGGCGCGGCGCGGGTCCACGTAGATGCGGCCGCAGATCAGCTCGAGGAAGCCCCGGGAGCGGACCTCGGCGCTGGGGCGGTAGCCGAAGTCCTGGTACATCAGGCCGAAGCCGCCGTCGCCGCTCATGAAGTGGCGAATAATGTCCCACGTCAGCGGCATCGGCGCGGCGAGGGTCTCGGCGAGGTTGTGAGCGACCCAGACGACGCGCTGGCCGGCGGCGAGTTCGCGGAGGCGCTCGATCTCCTCCTGGCGGCCCTCCTCCATGTCCTCGAGGATGTCGAGGCCGCGGATCGCGCGGCTCTGGAGGAGCGCGACGCGGCCCTCGGCGACGCCCCACTCGATGTCGCTGGGGTGGCCGAAGTAGGCCTCGACCTTCTTGCCCACCTCGGCGATCTCGCGCACCTGCTCGGGCGCGAGGGCCGGCTCGTTGCCGGGGCGGTGGCCGGGCACCTCGCGCTTCATCGCCAGGCTGGCCGCGTCAATGATGTAGATGTCGGGCGTCACCGAGCCGCTGACGACCGCCTCGCCGAGGCCCCACGAGGCCTCGAGCACCATCTCGCCCGCCCGGAAGGCGTTGGGGTTCGCCGTGAAGAGCACGCCCGCGCGTTCCGAGGGGAACATGGCCTGGACGTTCACCGCCGTGCCCCTGACCCCGCGGATGTCGTGGTGCTTGCGATAGGTCACCGCCCGCTCGCTGTTCCACGAGGCGAAGACGGCATTGATGGCCTGGTCGAGCGCGTCCCGCGGGTCGGTGGGGAAGGGCGTGCCCGCCTGCTGCTCGTAGAGCCTGAGCAGCTCCTCGGCAACCGCCTGCGGGTCGTCGCCGCTCGTCTCCAGCGCGAGATTGGCGACCGACCGCGCGAACATGCGAATGTGCTCGGCGTAGTCGTGCCAGAAGTCCCGCACGCACTCGGCCAGCGAGGGGTTGAGGCCCACGTTGAGAATCGTGTCCATCATCCCCGGCATCGAGACGGCGGCGCCGGAGCGGACGGCGACGAGGAGGGGCTTGGGGGCCTGTCCGAAGGCGCGGCCCATCGCGGTCTCCAGCCGCTCCATCGCGGCGCGGACCTGTTCCTCGAGGCCGGCGGGCCAGGCGCCCGTGGCTTCTGCAACGGGACAGCACTCGGCCGAGATGGTGAAACCCGGCGGCACCGGCAGCCCCGCGCGGCTCATCGAGGCCAGGCTCGCCCCCTTGCCGCCGAGGATGTCCTTGCGGTCGGGATCACCCTCGGAGGTCCCGGCGCCGAAGAAGTAGATCAACTGGCCCACGGCCTTCTCCGCCATTCAGGATGCGTGACCAGAGGAGAAAACGGCCATCTCTTCTCTTTCCTGTCACGCGTCACGTGTCACGCGTCATGGCTTCACTCATCGCCTCACCGGCGCTCCCACGCACACCACGCCCTTCGTCTCGGTGGCGAAGTACACGTGGCCATCGAGCAGCACGAGCGGCGTGGTCACCGTGCCGAGCCACGAGGTGCGAGCCCACTGGACGGGCAGGTCCTCGCCCTCGCGCAGCAGCGTGAGGTCCTTGTTCACGAACAGCACCTTGTCGCCCAGGAGCAGCGGCGGCACGCGGCCCGCCACGTCGGACACCTTGGCCAGTTGCTTACCGTCGCTGGCCGCCAGCACGAGCAGTTCGCCCGACTTCGTGATCGCGGCGATGCGGTCGGCATCGGCGTTCAGCGGCGCGGCGAGCGGGCCGCAATCCACAGCCCACGCCACCGAGCCGTCCACGATCTTGTGGACGGCTATGCCCTTCGGCGTCGCCAGCACGATGCCCTTCGGCAGCCGCACGGGGCCGAAGAGCGGCGCATCCTTCAGCCTCACGCGCCAGAGCACCGTGCCCGTGCTGTCGTCGAGCGCCAACAGCTCCGTATTCGTCGCCACGGTCAGTATTCCCTCCCCCGGCGCCGGGGGCAAGCCGCCCACCCCGACCTCCGCCGGCCACCATCGGTATGGAGGCGGGCCAACAGTGCAGTCTCCTCCGCGTCGTTGCGGGGAGGGTGTCCTCAGGCGGCCCGCCATGTCGTCTGGCGACACGGTCACTAGCTCCGTTGCATGACGCCAGTAGTAGACATGCCGACGGTCCGCCGCCAGAGCGCCAGAGGCGTCGTTGCCCACGAGGAGGCCCAGGCCCAAGTCAGTCCGGCTCAGGTCGTACCGTGTCAGCGTCCGTTCAGCATCGCCAACTGAGCCATGTACGACGAACGCGCTGTCGCCGAGCGTCGCCGGGGCTATGCGGAGGGGCTTGGGGAAATCGGCCTTCCAGACGACCCGCTGCTTGTCCTCAATTCCGCGGCCGAGTTTGAGCTTGAGGAGCATCGCCTTGCCATCGTCGGTGCAGGGGACGGCGAGCCCGTCGCCCCAGGGGACGATGGGGGCGGTGACGGCAAACTTGTCGTTGGTTTCCTTCGGGTAGCGCCAGAGGAGCTGGCCGCGCTCGGGGAGGGACGAGCCGTCGCTGCCGCCGCGCTCCATGCCAGACCAGAGCGGCGGGAGCTTCTCGCCGCGGCGGCCGAGGCACTTCAGGCCGTCCTGCTCCGTGCCGACGTAGATGTGGCCGAGGGCGAGGGCGGGCGAGCTGATGAAGTTCGCCCCCTGGCCGAGCGTCGTGTCCCACACCGGCTCCAGCGTGTCGGCCTTCAGGCAGTGGAGGCGGCCGGAGTTGGTGACGACGTAGACGAACTCGCCGCCGACCGCGGGCGAGGCGAGGACCGGCTCGTGCGCGTGCCAGCTCTTGATGAGCTTGCCCGCGGTCGAGACGCAGTAGAACTGCCCGTCGCGCGCGCCAAAGTAAAGGCGGTCGCCCGCGACGGCGATGGCGCCGAGCACGACCTGCGGCGTCTTGAAGGTCCAGAGCACCTTGCCGGTCTTCGGCTCGATGCACCAGACCTCGCCCGCGGGGCCGAGGCGTTTCTCGGCGTCGGCCAGCTCGGCGGCGGGCTTGCCCGCGTCGCGCATCTTCTTGAGCACGTTGTCGCGCACCTGCTCGGCGGTCTCGACGTAGTTGCCGTTGCCCATGCCCACGTAGAGCTTGCCGCCGGCGAGGGCGGGCGGGGCGAAGACGGGATACGGCGCGTCGAGCCGCCAAAGCTCCTTGCCCGTCTCGGCATCGAGGCCGAGCACGGCGTTGCCCGACATGCCAAGGCCGAGGAAGACCATGCCGTCGGCCACGAGGTGAGCGGTCTCGCAGTCGGGATACCTCTTGCCGTCGAGGTGCCAGACCACGTTCGGCTTGCCGTCGGGGCCGGGCTTGAGGTCCACGCAGTAGTAGCCGTCGTCGCCGGCGCCCACGTAGACGCGGCCGTTGTAGATGCAGGGGGCGGATTCGACGTGGCTCCTGGTGCGCAGTTCCCAGAGCAGGTTGCCCTGGGTATCCAGGCAGTTGATCCGGGCGTCGGCCGTGTAGTGCAGGCCCTCGCCGACGACGAGATACCCGCCCTCGACCGAGGGCGAGGAGAAGGTGGCGCGGAAGCTCGAGGGCGAGTAGCGCCAGACCTCGGCGCCCGTCTCGGCGTCGAGGCACAGCACGGCCCCGCGGTCGGTGAAGACCCCCTTCTCCGCGGTGGTGACGTAGAGGCGGTTGCCGATGACGGCTGGGGAGGCGAAGATGCACTTGGCGTCGGACTTGAAGCTCCAGATGGCCTCGGGCAGGGTGGGCTCGGGCGCGTCGAGGATGGCGCCGCGACGCGACGGGCCGCCGCGGAAGGCCGGCCAGTCGCTCCCCGCGCGCATCTCGGTGGCCGCCGGGCCGCCGCGCCCCCAGCCGACGCGCGACAGCACCACCAGGCCCGCGATCACGGCGACGAGGCACACGCTGAAGACCTTCTGGTGCCACAGGAAGAGCGCCAGCTTCTTGTAGAACGACGGTCGGAAGAAGGCGAGGACCATCCCGCCCAGGGCGATGAGCAGCGACGGCAGGATCGCCAGAAGGGCCTGGAGCGGCCCCACGAGCACCGGCACCACGGCCTCGGCCGGGCGGCTCAGCGCCACCAGCCAAACGCCGACCAGGAACAGGAGAGAAACCGGCCTGGACTTTGCGCTGGACATAGAGGTCCCCGCTCGCCTCCCCCCGCGCGACGGGCCAGATCATATGAAACCCGCCCACGGGAATCAAATCCGCTTGCGCGCCGCGGCCCTCCTTGACGCAAGAACGCAGACCGGTAAGATATGCAGTACCGGAGGAGCGAGACACGACGGCAAGCTCTACCTCCGCCACGACGGCCTGTTGCTGTGCTGCGATGTGCGAGCGGAGAGGAAGGAATGAGCACAACCAACGTCCTGGAAAGGATGGTGAGGGCCGTGGAAAAGGTCAGGGCGAGGCTTCTGCGCGCGGCGAAGGCCCTCGACACAGCAGGTGTGCCCTACGCCGTGATTGGCGGCCAGGCGGTCGCGGCATGGGTCGCCACCGTGGACGAGGCGGCCGTGAGAAACACCCGCGACGTGGATATCCTCCTCGACCGCCGCGACTTCGCTCCGGCCCGTCTGGCGCTGGAGCGAGCGGGCCTTGTGCACCGGCACGAGGCGGGAATGGACCTCTTCCTCGATGGTCCGGAGGCCAGCGCGCGCGACGCGGTCCACGTGATCTTCGCCGGCGAGAAGGTGCGTCCGGAGTACGACGCCGCGGCGCCGCAGCCCGCGGAATCTGAGCGGATTCAAGGCGGCGTGCGGGTGCTTGGCCTCGGCGCCCTCCTCCGCATGAAGCTCACGAGCTTCCGCCGCAAGGACCAGGTGCACCTCCTCGACCTCATCGAGGTCGGCCTGGCGGGTGAGAGGGACCTCGCGGCCCTCCCGCCACCTCTCGCCGCGCGCCTCAAGGAGCTGTTGGAGAACCCCGACTCGTGAACCGGTCTGTGCTTCCCTTCGCTCTCTCTATCCTGAATGGCGTGGCCCTTGCTGCTGAGCCGGCTATCGGCGTTCTCATGTCCCAACCGAGGGACAAGCTCGGGCCAGAAGGGCGGGCGGCAGTCGCGCTCGCGGCGAAGCAGCACAAGGCGGCCCTCGTGGTCGTGGCCGCACCGGGGAAGTTCACCGACGAGAAGGGCCAGGAGGTCGCCCTCGACCGCTTCGCCGTCCTCTGGTACCACCAGGGCGACTCCATCGAGCAGCAGCCGCCCGTCTACGATCAGAAGACGCTCGACGCCCTCCGCAAGTTCGTCGAGGACGGCGGCGGCCTCTACCTGTCGGGCGCCGCGCTGGCCATGGTCCACTGGCTCCGCGTCGAGCCGATCAACCCGCGACTCGGCGGGCCGGGCAACGACAACAGCCCGGCCGGCCTCGTGGCCGTGGAGACGCGGCACCCGGTGTTCCGCGGCCTGCCCGACGGCGTCGTGCCGATCAGCGACAAGGGCTATCCCGCCTTCTCGGACTTCCACGCCTCGGGCGGGCCGTCGAAGGGCATGCTGCTGGCCCGCACGCCGGGCGGCTCCGAGAACCCGCTGGCCGAATACGAGCTCGGCAAGGGCCGCATCATCGTCGTGGGCTGGCGCCTGCCCCACTACGCCTACGCCCGGAACCCCCATCGCGGCAACCTCGAACGCCTGACCGCCAACATCCTCGCCTACCTCGCGGCGCCGAAGTCGTGGGAGAAGGTGGTCGTGAAGCCGCTGCCCAGGCCCGCCGCGCCGCCGCCCGCGCAGGCCTACGTGGCCGCCGGCGTCTCCGAGAAGGCCGTCGAATCGCTCGAGCTGGCCATCAACGACCTCATCGCTACCTTCGGCGAGCGCTATCCCAGAGGCACCGAGTTCCGCCAGCGCCTCGAGGCCCTGAAGACGGCGCAGAAGGCCGTGGACGCCAAGACGCCGAAGGAAACGACGGAGAAGCTCGACAGCGACTTCCTCGCGCTCCAGCGCGAGGCGCTGCTGGCCAATCCGCTCCTTGACTTCGACCGCATCCTGCTCGTCAAGCGCGGCGAGAAGTCGCCGCGACTCGGCCTCGTGCAGAACTGGGAGAGCAACTCGAGCCTGCCCCACACCGGCTACGACGACGAGATCGCCGTCCTCTCCGACTTCAAGGCCGAGGGAAAGCTCTCCACCCTCTTCCGCCCCGAGGGCGGCCGCTTCGTGGGCGACGTGGACCTCCACTGGGACGCCGACCGCCTGCTGTTCTCAATGCCCGGCCAGAACAAGCGCTGGCAGATCGGCGAGATCAACGCCGACGGCACGGGCCTGCGCGAGCTGCCCCTCATCATCCAGCCCGACGTGGACAACTACGACGCCTGCTACCTGCCCGACGGCCGCATCCTCTTCACCTCCACCGCCTGCTTCACCGGCGTGCCCTGCGTCACCGGCGCGTCCCACGTCTCCAACATCTACCTCTATGACCCCCGCCTCCCGCAGGCTCCAAGACCTGAGGGAGGTTTCGGGGCCATCCGGCGCCTGACGTTCGAGCAGGACCACGACTGGTGCCCCACCGTGCTCAACAACGGCCGCGTGCTCTACCTGCGCTGGGAATACTCGGACATCCCGCACTACGTCTCGCGCATCCTGTTCCACATGAACCCCGACGGCACCGAGCAGATGGAGTTTTACGGCAGCAACTCGTACTGGCCGAACGCCAATTTCTACGCCCGCCCCTGCCCAAACCACCCGACGCGGTTCGTGGGCATCGTGGGTGGCCACCACGACTCGCCGCGCATGGGCGAGCTGGTGCTCTTCGACGTGGCCCAGGGCCGCCGCGAGGCCGACGGCGTGGTCCAGCGCATCCCCGGCCGCGGCAAGCCGGTCGAGCCCGCGATCCGCGATGGCCTGGTCGGCGGCTCGTGGCCCAAGTTCCTCCACCCCTGGCCGCTGAGCGACAAGTACATCCTCGCCGCCTGCAAGCGCACGCCGCAGTCGCGATGGGGCGTCTACCTGGTGGACGTCTTCGACAACATGCTGCTGCTCAAGGAAGAGCCATTCTACGCGCTCCTCGAGCCAATCCCCTTCAAGAAGACGCCGAGGCCGCCGGTCATCCCCGACAAGGTGAAGCTCGACCGCAAGGACGGCGTGGTCTACATGTCCGACGTCTATGCCGGCAACGGGCTGAAGGACGTGCCCCGCGGCACGGTGAGGAAGCTGCGGCTCTTCACCTACCAGTTCGCCTACCACGGCATGGGCGGCCAGGTGAACCGCGTGGGCCTCGATGGCCCGTGGGACGTCAAGCGCATCATCGGCACCGTGCCCGTCGAGCCCGACGGCTCGGCCTACTTCCGCGTGCCCGCCAACGTGCCCATCTCGCTCCAGCCCCTCGACGGCGAAGGCAAGGCCCTCCAGCTCATGCGAAGCTGGATGACCGCCATGCCCGGCGAAGTGCTCTCGTGCGTCGGCTGCCACGAGACGCAGAACAGCTCGCCGCCGAACCGCCAGGCCCTGGCCTTCGCCAAGCCGCCCGCCGACATCACGCCCTGGTACGGCCCCACGCGCGGCTTCAGCTTCAGGCGCGAAGTCCAGCCCGTTCTCGACTACCATTGCGTCGGCTGCCACGACGGCGCCAACCCGCCCATCGCCGCAGGGCAGACGATCCCCAACTACGCCGCCAGCCAGGAAGTCCATCCCCAGGGCAAGAGCGCCGGCTACAACAAGGGCACGAAGTTCAGCCCCTCCTACCTCGCGCTGCGCAGCTTCGTGCGCGGCCACAGCATCGAGAGCGACATCCATCTCCTCAACCCCTGCGAGTTCCACGCCGACACCACGCAGCTCGTGCAGAAGCTCAAGAAGGGCCACCACGGCGTCGCCCTCGACCCCGAGGCCTGGGACCGCCTGATCACCTGGATTGACCTCAACACCCCCTACCACGGCACCTGGCACGAGATCATCGGGATGAACCGTGTGGCGGCCCAGCGCGACCGCCGCCGCGCGATGGACAAGCTTCACGCGGGCATAGACGAGGACCCCGAGGCCGTCTACGAGGTCAGCTACAAGCCGCCCGACCGCTTCACGCCGGGCGGCGCTGCCCGGCCGCAACCCGCGGCCCGCGCTCCGCAGTGCGACGGCTGGCCCTTCGACGCGGCGGAGGCGAGGAAGCGGCAGGCCGCCCTCGGCCCCGCCGAGCAGGCCCTCGACCTGGGCGAGGGCATCAAGCTCGACCTCGTGCGCATCCCCGCCGGCGAGTTCCTCATGGGCGATGCCGCCGGCGACGCCGATGAGCGGCCAGTGAGCCGCATCGCCATCAAGGAAGCCTTCTGGATGGGCAAGTTCGAGGTCACCAACGAGCAGTTCGCCCTCTTCGACCCGCGCCACGACAGCCGCCTCGAGAGCGGCGACTTCCTCCAGTTCAGCGTCCAGGAGCGCGGCTACCCCGTGAACGGCCCGCGCCAGCCCGTCTGCCGCGTGAACTGGAACCAGGCGATGGCCTTCTGCAAGTGGCTGAGCGAGAAGACGGGAATGGCGTTCGCCCTGCCCACCGAGGCGCAGTGGGAGTGGGCCTGCCGCGCCGGCACCTCGACGCGCCTCTACTACGGAGGCGTCGAGACCAGTTTCGCCAAGCTCGCCAACCTGGCCGACCACACGCTGCGGTTCGTGGACACCTTTGGCTGGGGCCTGCCGTCGGGCGCCGTGCCCCCGTGGCGGCCGGCGGTCGAGAGCGTCAACGACCGCTTCAAGGTCTCGGCCCCCGTCGGCTCCTTCGAGCCCAACCCCTGGGGCCTGCACGACATGGCCGGCAACGTGTGGGAGTGGACGCGCTCCGAGTACCGCCCCTACCCATACGCCGAGCCCGATGGTTCCGAAGTCACGCGTCACGCGTCACGCGTCGCGCGGCAGGTGGTTCGGGGCGGCTCGTGGTACTACCGTCCCCACTTCGCCCGCTCCTCCTCTCGCCTCAGCTATCCCGCCTGGCAGCGCGTCTACGACGTCGGCTTCCGCGTCATCTGCACCGAGGCGCCGAAGCAGGCCAGGCGATAGGGGTCTGCGCGCCATCTGAGGGGGACGAGATGGACGCGACAAGCGACGAGAAGGGACCGGCGGATGCCGCTCGTCGGCCACGCAGCGGCCCGGTCTGGGCCATCATAGGCTTGGCAAGCGTCGGAGCGTTCCTGGCCGGGGGGTCGGGCGGAGACGACCGCTGCGTATCGTGGGTTCGCGCTCACCTGGATGTCCTTCAGGACCAGATGGCCGACCTCGGCGAACTCCTCCGCGAGCACAAGACCGCTCAGGGGCGCTATCCGACGAATGACGAGGGCCTCGCCGCGCTCGGCAGCTTCGAGGCGCGCTTCAAGGTTCGCTACCTTGGCCAAGTGCCCGGCCAAGGCTTCTCCGGCTTCCCGGAAGCCTTCAAGAGGTACTGGTGGCGCCAGGCCAAGCAGACGTTTCTGGGGTACCGCGCCTTGCACGGACACGTGCCGAGGAACGCGGAGGAACTGAATGAGACCGGGCTCATCCGCGGCGCCTTTCTGCCCGAGGGCGCCGACGTGCCTGCGGAGGGCGTGGCAGAGGCCGAGCTGGGCATCACGAAGTCAGGCAACCTCCTGCTCCTCGGGCCGGGCGGCGTGCTCACCCCCTGGCTTGTGCCCTACCTCTACGAGAATCGCGCCGGCCTGCCTGCGAGCGTGTTCGAGGGTTCGCCGTGCGACCGCGACTCGAGGCGCCGCTTCTCGGTCAGTGTGGACGACAGCGTGTTCGTCTACGCGGCCGGGGGCCAGCTCTGCGCCGCGGAGTACGACGCGAGTTGGTGGGAGCACTACGGGCCTCGGATGGCCGGCGCGGCGATGCTGGCCGCCGCGGCCGTCTGCGTCGCGTTCCTCTGGGGGGCCTGGCGGAGGCGGGCCATCTACGGGATGATCGCCGTAGTGGCCTCTGCTATCGGCGGCTCAATGGCCGCCTCCTTGTTCCCCACCCGCTACGTCATGACGCCCTTCTTCGCCCACCGCGACCCTGCGATGGTGGTGAGGCAGCGCGAGCTCCTGGAGAAGTACCGCCAACACGGCGCAATCAGCGCAGAGACCTTCAGGAAGTCGGTATCTTGTCTCGATAGTTTGGTGACGCCGGCCAAGGCAGGAACCGACTAGCGCGGCAGCAGGCGTAGCGTGGCCCCAACCCCGGCGCCTGTTATTGGAGCCGGGCTCGATGGCGACGCACCCGCCTTCGGAACGCCGAACTGGGTGCCTCCACACTGGCCATCGGCCATCCGTAAGTCTATGTTTCCTGGCTACTTGCGAGTCCGAAAAATCCGACGCACAGAAAGGCCCCTTGGCTGCGTCCGGACCGCCTCATGAGGCCTGGGGGTCATTGGAGGCCGGAAGCGGCCAGGCGCGTCTCTGCAAGTGTAGAACTCGACTAGCCTTACGGCGAACACGCTTCCGCTCGGCGCGCCATCGCGCAACGCCTTCCTGAGCCTCTGGGCGATGAATGGAAGTTAATCAAGGCCCTGCCCACCCTCTTGATTCCCGCCGACGCGCCCGCGTATAATGCTGCGGGGGGTATGGAGGATCTGCCATGAGAAGGTCACGACACGCGCTGTGGGCGGGGATCGAACTGTGCGCGGTGGCGGGCCTGGCCGCCGCCGGCGCCGCGGCGGAGAACCCGCGGAAGCTGAAGTCCGACCCGAGCCAGGAGTACTACGTCTATCTGCCCAAGGACTTCGATGCCAAGCGCGCCTGTTGGCTCTTCGTCGCCGTCCACGGCCTCGGGGGCGACGGCAAGGGCGCGCTCGGCTGGGAGTCCTTCGCCGACGAGGGGCAGTGCATCGTCGTCGGCCCCTCGTTCAAGGGCACGTTCCAGTTCCCCTCGAAGGGCGCCGGGGACAAGATGAAGGCCATCATCCGGGAACTGGCCAAGGGCTACACGCTCGAGCACAAGGCCTTCGTCACCGGCTTCTCGGCGGGAGCCCAGTTCGCACACCGCTTCGCCCTCGACAACCCCGCGCTCGTGGCCGGCTGCGCCGCCCACTCGGCCGGCGACTGGGACGGCCTCCCGGACGCCAAGGCCCGCAGCGTTCCCTTCCTCGTCACCTGCGGCACCGACGACAATAAGAGCCCCGACCGCCTCGCGGGCGCCAAGAAGTTCGTCACGGCCATCAAGGCGAAGGGCTTCAAGGTCGAATCGAAGTGGTTCGACGGCGTCGGTCACTCGTTCTGCAACGAGGGCCGCGAGCTGACCAAGGAGTTCTACTGGACGACGACCACAGGGATGACCGCGGCCCGGCGTCAGGCGGCCGAGGCCGGCCTCACGAAGGCCGAAGGGGCCGTCAAGGAGGGCAAGTACGCCGAGGCGGCCGCGGACCTCAAGAAGGTCATGGCGGCAAGGCCCGCGCACCGGTACGCCGAGCGCGCCGAGGCCCTCACCACTCAGATCGAGGACGCCGGCAAGGAGCGCCTCGCCAAGGCCGACGAGCAGGCGAAGACCGATGCCGACGGCGCGAAGGCGGAGCTACAGAAGATCGAGGAGGAGTTCGCGGGCACCCGCGTGGCCGCGGGCGCCGCGCGCCGCCTCGCCACACTCCAGGGCACCCCCGCCGAGCCGCCGAAGAAGCAGCCTGAGACACCGAAGAAAGAGACCGCGAAGACCGCCCACCAGCTCCGGAGCTGGCTCGCCATGGCCAAGAGCTACCTCGCCAACGGCAAGAACGGCCTGGCCCGCCAGTGCCTCCAGAAGATCATCGCCGCGGACGCCGCCTCGGATCAGGCGGCAGAGGCCAGGGTGCTGCTCCAGGGGCTATGATGGGTGTCAGGCAAGAGGTTCTGACATTCATCCATTCATCCATTCACCCACCCATCCACCCATCCACTCATCCCCCGCCAAGCTGCATGAGGCGGCCGAGCGCCGTTGGCTCCAGCCGATAGCGGCTTCCGCGCCCCTGGTAGAAGCCGTGCTTGCCCACCATGTGAATGCCCAGGGCGGTGAGGAACAGGCTCTCGCCCGTCGCAGGGTCGGTCAGCTCGACCTCGCCCTTCGGGAACGTGCCGCATCCGCCGAAGGGACACGGGATGCGGCCCATCGCCTCGCGGTGGGTGGCGACCAGCCGGTCGCCGATGCGGATGGGGGTGCCGAGGCCGGCTCGCGCCTTGTCGAGGACCTCGCCGAGGCGCGCGGCGACCTCCTCGTGGGTTGTGCCGAGGGCGGCGACGGCCGAGCGGTCGGCGTCGAGCACCTCCTCGAGCGGACGAGGGTCGGTGCCGAGGAAGCCATCCCGCGACAGGACGCCGGACCTCATTCGGTCGAGGACGCGTTGCAGGTGAGGGTCGTGTTCCATTGTGGGTTCGCCCCTGACGCGTGACGTATCACGTGAACTTGTCGTAGAAGATGCGGTCTTCGGGAATTCCCTTTGCCTTGAGGATCTTGACGGAGGCGTCAATCATGCCGCTGGAGCCGCAGAGATAGCCCTCCTTGCCCGAGCCATCCTTCAGGTGGCGCTCGACCACTTGGGTGATCAGGCCCTTCTCGCCCGTCCAGCCGTCGTTCTCTGCGCCCGAGAGGGCGGGGACGAAGCGGAAGCCGGGCATCGCCTTCTCGAGGTCGTGGAACTCGTCGGTGAAGAACAGGTCGCGCTGCGCCACGGCGCCGAAGAAATAGGTACAAGGCCGCTGGACGTTGTGCTCGCGCATGTGGCGGGTCATGCCCCAGAAAGGCGCCATGCCCGAGCCGCCGGCGATCCAGACCATCTCGGCGTCGCCCTCGGCGAGGCGGAATTCGCCGTAGGGGCCGTTGAAGCGGACCTCGTCGCCCTCCTTCAGCATGGTGAAAACCCAGGTGGTGCAGATGCCGTTGGGGACGAGGCGGATGATCAGCTCGACGTGGCCCTTGTCGCTCGGCGGGCTGGAGATGCTGTAGGCGCGGTAGACCGGCTCGGGGTTGTCGCCGTAGGCGGGGGCCTCGAGCTGCACGTACTGGCCGGGGGTGAACTCGATGGCGGCCGGCTCCACGAGGCGGATGCGCAGCTCCCTGATGTCGTGCGTGAGGTCGCGCATCCGCTCGACGACGCCCGTGAACTGCTTGACGCGGAAAAGCGCCTCGGGGATTTCGATGGCGAGGTCGTTGCGCACCTTCACCTGGCAACTGATGCGGACGTTCTTCTGCTGCTCCTCGTCGGTGAGGAGCGTAAGCTCGGTGGGCGCGATGGGGGGCGCACCGTCGGTGATCTTCACCTTGCAGTAGGCGCACGTGCCGCGGCCGCCGCAGGCCGAGGGGATGAAGATCTGCTGCTGCATCAGCGTCGCGAGGAGCGGCTTGCCGCCCCGGACTTCGAGCTTCTTCGAGCCCTGGTTGATGTCAATCGTGCACGGGCCGTAGTTGGCCAGGTAGCGCTCGGCGATGAGCAGCACCACGGCGGAAGCGAGACACGTCGCCGCGACGACAACCGTGGAGGTGAGAACGAAGGAAACGCCGTCCATGCGCTGCGCCGATCTAGGGTTGCACCATTCCGCTGAAGCCCACGAATCCCAGGGCGATGATGCCCGCGATGATGAGCGTGATGCCCGGCCCCTCGAGGGCCGGGGGAATCCGGGCGGTCTTGAGGCGCTCGCGGATGCCGGCCATGAGCACGATGGCGAGCATCCAGCCGAAGCCCGAGCCGAAGCCGAAGACCAGCCCCTCGGTCACGCCGTAGTTGCGGTTGGTCATGAACAGGGCCGCGCCGAGCACCGCGCAGTTCACCGTGATCAGCGGCAGGAAAATGCCGAGGGCGTAGTAGAGGCCCAGGCTCAGCCGCTCGATGAGCATCTCCATGAACTGCACGAACGCCGCGATCACAACGATGAAGAGGATGAGCTGGAGGCTTTCGAGGCCATAGGGCCTGAGCACCCACACGTAGAGCGCGGCATTGATGGCACAGGTGATCGTGGTGACGAAGGTCACGGCGAGGCCCAGGCCGACCGACGCCTTCATCTGGCGGCTGATGGCGAGGAACGAGCACATGCCCAGGAAGCGCGTGAGCAGAATGTTGTCCGTCAGCGCGGCGGAGACGAGGATGACCAGGAGATGGGCAGCGCCGCCGGCGTGGGAAGGGTCGGTCATTTCTTCGCCTCCTTGGCCTTCCTGGCCGCGTCGAGGCGCAGGGCGTGCGCCCGCGCCGCCCAGACCATGCAGGCGAGGACGAAGAACGCGCCGGGCGGCATCACCATGATCGTCCACGAGTGCCACCACACCTCGCGCGCGGGCAGCGCCACGCCGAAGACGCTGCCGAAGCCGAGCACCTCGCGAATCAGCGCCACCGTCATCAGGATGCCCGAGTAGCCCAGGCCCGCCCCCAGGCCATCGAAGAACGACGGCAGCACGGGGTTCTTCGAGGCGAACGCCTCGGCGCGGCCCATGAGGATGCAGTTCGTGATGATCAGGCCCACGTAGGGGCCGATGACCCGGTGGATGTCGGGGAACTGCGCGCGGAACACGATATCCACGACGATTACGTAGACGGAGATGATCAGGACCTGGACGATCATGCGGATGCGCTGGGGCGTGTAGTTGCGGAGCGCGCTCACGGTGAGGCTGGTCATGGCCGTGGCCCAGACGAGGCCGAGGCACATGAGCAGCGTGTTGAACATCAGGTTGGTGACGGCGAGCGCGGAGCAGATGCCGAGCACCTGGCGGAAGATGGGATTGTCGTCCCACAATTCCGCGATCAAGGCTTTCTTCGCTTGTGTAACCGTCGAGGGCATCTCAGTGCCTCATTGGGCGGCAGCCATCGCCCGGTGGAACTGGCGCAGATTCTCGTCAAGGAAGCGGCCTACGGCGAGCGACGTCTGCGTGGCGCCCGTAATGGCATCCACGTAGCGGCCCGACCGGGGGTCGCTGGGGCCGGTGGGCGCGCCGCCGCCGATGTAGATGAACTTCGCGCCCGCAGCGGGCGGCGTGGCGGCCAGCCCCTGAAACCTGTCCTGGAACTCCTTCTCCATGATGCGGCCGCCGAGGCCGGGGGTCTCGGCCTGGTCGAGGAAGACGAGGCCCGTGACCTGGCTGAGGTCGGGCTTGAGGGCCATGAGGCCCGTGATGCGCGCCCAGAAGCCCGTGCCGGCGAAGCGGAACGCCACGGCCTCGAGGTCGTCGGCGTTGCGGGAGCTGCCGGGCTCGGCCTCGGTGCGGCAGGCGCGGAAGAGGTCGAACGCGCGGCCCGTCTCGGGGTCGCGCACGACGAGGCCCCGCTCGATGCGGCGGCGGACCGTGGCCGCGATCTCGGTCGGGCTCAGCGTCGCCACGTCGCCGAGGCTGAAGACGCTCACCAGGGCCTTCTCCTCGCGGAGGGCCTCGTTCTGCCGCACCTTGGCCGCGGTGGCCACCTGGAGCGTGGTGATCGCGGCCGTGAAGCCTGAGGCCATCACGAGGGTGAAGCATAGCACATAGGTTGGACTATTGACGTTGAGCTTCATGTCACCACCGTGCGTTGCTCCTGACGCGTGACGCGTGACGCGTGACCGAAGAGGCAATGCTCGCGTCTTGGTCTTTCCTGTCACGCGTCACGCGTCACGCCTCCGCCCTGGCCGCCTTTTTCCGTTGCTGCCACGCATTCACGGCCATGTCGAACGACGGGCCGACCGTGTTCCCCAGCAGGATCGAGAAGGACACGGAGCCGGCGAATTGCCCCTGCCAGCGCAGGGTGATGATCGTCACGCCGATGAAGCAACCATAGAGCCACATGGCCAGCGGCTTCCTCGGGGCCGACACCGGCTCGGTGACCATGAACACGCAGCCGTAGAGCAGCGAGGACGACAGCAACGAGAACGGCAGCGACGGCACGCGCGCGACGCCCAGCACGTGATGGAGGAGGGCGACCATCGCCGAGGCCGCGAGGAGGGGGCTGAGCATCAGCCGCCAGTTGGCCGTCTTCGTGACGAGCAGGTAGATGCCTGCGAGGATGATCAGCGGGGCACACGTTTCGCCGATGCTGCCGGCCGCGAGCACCTTGTCGGCGGCGCCGCTGTGGAATGTGCCCCCGATCGAGCCCAGCACGAGGTCGCGCAGCGGCGTCTCGTACCCGAAGTCGCGCAGTGCAATGACCGGCGTGGCCGCCGTCACGGCATCCAGCCCGCTCTTCGCCGCGGCGCCGAGCCACTCGGGCGCCTGGGCCAGCGTGTGGAATGCCCAATGGCCGAAGCCGCCGGGCCACCCGCGAAAGGCGGGCACGAAGCTGCCCGTCATGGCAATCGGGAAGGCGACGTAGACGAAGGCGCGGCCGACGATGGCCGGGTTCGCCCAGTTCCTGCCGAAGCCGCCGAACACCTCTTTGCCGAAGAGCACGCCCACCACAATGCCCACGGCGGCCATCCAGAACGGCATCGTGGGCGGCAGCGAGAGCGTGTAGAGGGCGCAGGTGACGAAGTTGGCCGTAGTGAGCGGCGCGCCGCGACGCGAGGCCATCAGCCACTCGGTCGCAACGCCCGCCGCCGCGCACACGGCCAGCAGCGCCAGCACGCGCCAGCCAAAGAAGTAAATGCCCACCACCGCCACGGGCGCGAGAGCGTAGACCATCCGCAGCATCTGCGGCTGCTTGAGGAAGCGCTTCTTCGGCTTCCTTGCGCCGGCGGCCCTGGCTTCACTGGGCCTTGCTGGGGCGGGCGGGTCGGGCATCGGGGATGGGACCTATCGGACGTATGGGACGCGGCCACACCTCCCGCCCCCTCACTTGGCCGGGGGTGCGGGGACCGGTACTTCCTCCCCCGCCTCCCGGGCGAAACGTTGGCGGAACAGGGCCGGTTCGGGGTCGGGCGGGCCCCAGGCGGCCTCGGCGAGGGCCGCCAGGGCGAAACGGGTGCGGCCCTCCGCTGCCGCCTCGAACGCCAGCCTGGCCAGCGGCGAGTCGCCGGGAAGGGGCACGAACTTCTCCACGCACGGCACGGGGTGATACTCGCTGACGTGCCGCAGGCGCTCGCGGACCGCCTCGTCGGCCGGCACGGCCCCGCGGGCGATGCCGTTCAGCTTGTAGCGCGCGGCGAGCTTGAGGAACTGCTCCGCGGCGTCGGGCTCGGCCGGCACCTTCATTTCGGGGGGCACCACGCGGTCGCGGTTCGACGGCCAGTCGGCCATCCACAGGCAGGGGATGGTGGGGCCGCGCCCGCGGCGGAAAAGCGAGCCGGGCCGCGGCGGGCGGATGAGCTGGAGCAGCGTCTGAGCGCCCCAGTAGGACCCGGCGTCCGACGCCCCGTGAATGACCACCGCGATGGGGTCCACGCGGATGAAGTAGCCCTCCACCGCCATCTCGTCGGTGAACTGGAGGCCCTTGACGCCGATGGTCCGCGACGGCGGGTGCGGCACGAGGGTCCCCGGCTGCTTGATGAACTTGTGGTAGTCGCCGCTCTCGGGGCGGAGCATGCGCGGCTCGACGACCCAGATCATCTTGCGAGGGCCGTGCCGGCGCTCCTGCGAGATGCGGATGATCGGCAGGTCGAGCCCGAACCGCTCGCGAATCCCCAACTGCACCACGCGCGCCGCCGAGCGCGTGCCCAGCGTCGCCTGGTCCGACACCAGCAGGGCGGCGAACTCATCCAGCGCGAACTCCCCCGACTGCGGCGTCACCTGCTTGGGCGCGGGAATGACATCGAGCGACGCCGCGGCGCCCTGCACCGTGGCCGCCGGCGCGCCGCCCTCGAGCACTGCAGGAGGCGCCGCGCCCTCGGGCATGGCAGCGGACGCCACGCCGGCGCACAGGACGACAGCAACGCACGCAGCCAACAAGGCGGCCTTGCGGCCCATCGTGGCTCCTTTGGCTCAACGCTCCCACGGCGACTCAGTTCCCCCATGATAGCCGCGTGGAACAACCGAGTCAAACCTTCCACAGACGCTTGCATTCGCGGGGCGGTTCCGGCATCCTGAGGCGCGACCGAGGAAAACAAGTCCACGGCCACTCAGGAGGCGACCCATGATGACGGCGTTCGGCGCGCTAGTGGTCTTCGGCGCGGTGGCGGGCGTGCTGGCAGCGGCCGAGCCGGGCCCCGCCGAGCTGGTGCAGAACCCCGACTTCGGCCGGGCAGGGGAGGGGACCCTGCCTGCCGAATGGAAGGCCCTGGTCCCCGCGTGGCAGAAGGCGAGCTGCACGGTGCAGCGCGCCGAGGGCGGGCTGCGCGTGGACGCTCCGGGCCGGCCATTCGCCGTGGGCGGCGTGACGCAGGAACTCCGCGGCGTGCGCGGCGGGCAGGCCTACGCCATCGAGGCGGCCTGCGAGCTGCGCCAGGTCCCCTCCCCGCGCCGCTCCGTCCTCGTGCGGCTGACCTGGACCGCGAAGGGGTCGCCGACGCATCCCGCGGGGGTCTACGCGCGCGGGCCAGTGGTCGAGGGCGGCGAGGCGAAGTTCCGCGACGTGTTCGTGGCGCCGAAGGAGGCGGATGGAGCGCGGCTCTCGCTCGAGGTGAAGTGGCCGCAGGGCGGCTCGGTGCTGTGGAAACGGGCGAGCGTGCGCCCCACGGCGCCTCCGCCGCCGCGGAAGGTCAAGATCGGCACCGTCTACCTCCGCCCGAAGAACAGCACGCCCGAGGCCAACCTTCGGCTCTTCTGCGAGCAGGTGGATGCCGCGGGCAAGCTGGGGCTGGACATCGTGTGCCTGCCCGAGGCGATCACAGTGGTCGGCACGCCGAGGAACGCGGCGGAGGTGGGCGAGCCGATCCCCGGCCCCTCGACGAAGCTCCTCGGCGACGCCGCCCGCCGAAACCGCCTGTGGGTCGTCGCCGGGCTGATGGAGCACGAGGGCGACCGCCTCTACAACACCGCGGTGCTCCTCGACCGTGAGGGGCGGCTCGCCGGCACGTACCGCAAGGTGCACCTGCCGCGCGAGGAGTGGCTGAAGGGCATCTCGCCGGGAGGCGAGTACCCCGTCTTCCAGACCGACTTCGGCACCGTCGCCATCCAGATCTGCTACGACTGGTTCTTCCCCGAGGCCGCGGCAGCGTTTGCCCTGCGGGGCGCCGAAATCCTCTTCGCCCCCACCTGGGGCACCACGTTCCCCGACAAGGAGGGGCGCGTCGAGGGCGAAACCGTCTTCCGCGTCCGCGCGCGCGACAACGGCCTCTACCTCGTCCCCTCCGTCTACGACGGCAACAGCCTGGTGATTGACCCGCTCGGCCGGATTCTCGCCTCGAACAAGGGGCAGGACGGGGTCGTCTGGTGCGAGGTGGACCTGTCGGCTCGCGACCCGCTCTGGTGGGTGGGCCACTGGGGAAGCATCGGCCCGCGCGACCGCATGCCGGGCACCTACGGCCCGCTGCTGACCGAGCCCTGACAAGAAATTACACGTTCATGCCCATTCTGATGCCTTCCGGGCCTTGTGTTCTGCCCGCGAAAATGGTTAGATCGCGGCTTGCCGTGGATGAGAGTCCCGATGAGCGCGGAGACGGCCATGAAACCTGACCAACCTGCTTCTGGGAGGCATGCGGCGGTCGCACTGCTCCTCGCCCTCGCGGCGGCGCTGACGCCCGCGCGGGCCGGCGAGCTGAGCCAGGACGAGCAGGCGATGCTCGTGCTCAATAGCGCCCGCAAGGCGTACAACGAGCGGAACTACCCCTTCGCCATCGAGCGCTTCCGCGAGTTCATTCAGCGCTTCGGCGGCCACAAGGAGGCCACGGCGGCCCGCTACGGCCTGGCCCTGGCCTTCCTCGAGGGGCCAACGAGAGACTACCAGAACGCGATCAACGAGCTGGGGCACGTGGTGGGCCAGGCGCAGTTCCCCGACCTGCCCTACGCCCAGCACTACCTGGGCGTGGCCCGCCGCGGGCTAGGCTACCGCTCGCTGGCCGAGGCCGAGGCGAAGCCGAACGAGGCGCAGAACCACCGCAACCAGGCGCGGCAGCAGTTCGACGAGGCGCTGCGCTGCTTCGCCGCGGCGGCGACCGGCTTCCTCGCCCGCGCGAAGGCCGCGCCGCCCGCGGCTGACGGCCAGATGCCCGCCGAGGCGGAGTGGGCCGCACGCTCCCGCTGCGACCAGTGCGAGATGCTGCTGCGGACCGACAAGTTCAAGGAGGCCAACGAACTGGCCGAGGCGTTCACCGCCGACCCCGTCCTGGGGAAGAGCCGCTATCGGCCTTTGGCTCTCTATCACCTCGGCTATGCGAAGTTCGCGCTCCGCGACTACGTGGCGGCCGGCCGCGCGCTGAGCCAGCTCGCCCCCTTCCAGCAGGAGTTCGGCATCCACGCCCGCTACCTGCTGGGCCGCAGCCACCACATGAGCGAGGAACGCCCCGAGGCGGCGAACCAGTACAAGGCCGCGCTCGCCGCCTACGAGGAGCACAAGAAGGCGGCCCAGGCCGCCCTCGGCAACCCGGCAGGGCTCCGCCCCGACCAGCGCGAGTTCCTCGAGGCCCTCGTCAAGAACGCCCCGCCCGAGCACGTCCTTCGCTCGCTCTTCTACCTCTCGCTCATCCAGGCGGAGGACGGGCGGTTCGCCGAGGCCCTGGCCGGCTTCGCGGCGCTCCTCCAGCAATACCCCAAGCTGCCCTTCATCGCCGAGGTCCAGCTCCGCGTCGGCTTCTGCCAGATGCAGTTGCGCAACTTCCCCGAGGCGGTGAAGAACCTCCAGCCCCTGTGCGAGCACCCGCAGCTGGCCGACCAGGCGCTCTGGTGGTTCGGGCGCTGCCAGGTGGGCGGCGCCGACCCGGCCAACGCCCAGGCCTACGAGCAGGCCGTGCGGGCCGGCATCGAGACCCTGCGCCGCGCCGCCGACCGCGCCAACCAGTTCGCCCAGAACGACCCCGCCGCCAAGGTGCGCCGCGGCGACATCCTGCTCGAGATGGCCGACACCCAGCAACTGGTGAAGATGTACCGTGAGGCCGCCCAGACCTACGAGCAGGTGCTCAACGAGAAGCTGAACCCCGACAGAGCCGAGGAGGCTATGCAGCGGCAGGTCACCGCCCTCCACCTGGCCGGCCAGTACCGAGAGTCCGACGCAGTCGCCAAGAAGTTCGAGCAGCAGTTCCCCAAGGGCACGCTGCTGCCCGCCGTGCTCTTCCGCGTGGCGGAGAACGCGTTCATGGGCGCATCCGCCGCGGCGAACGGGCCCAACCCCGCGAGCCGCGACGAGCTCACCAAGCAGTTCAACGAGGCCATCGCCCGCTACCAGCGCCTCCTGAAGCAATTCCCTGAGTTTCCCCAGGCCAACCTGGCGAAGCACGGGATGGCGGCGTCGCACTACCACCTCGGCCAGTTCCTCGAGGCCATTGCGGTGCTCGGCACGATCCCCGAGATGGAGCGGACGGGCGAGCTGGCGACCGTGTCGTACCTGCTGGCCGACTGCTTGATCCGCACGCTGCCGCCGGAGGCGGACGATGCTCTCCAGGCGGCGAAGCTCATCGAACAGGCCGAGCGCGCGGCGAAGCTCCTCGAGGGCTTCGTGGCGGGGAGTCCCAAGAGCCCCGAGGCCCCCGACGCGGTCCTGAAACTCGGCTACTGCCAGCAGCGCATCGGCTCGGTGCTCGTGGAGCCGGCCGAGCGGCAGAAGCTCCTCACCCAGGCCCGGGCGGCCTACGAGGGCTTCATGCAGCAGTACCCCAAGGACCCTGCCCTGCCCTCGGTGGTCTTCGAGCGGGCCAAGTGCATTGCCCTGCTGGGCGACCCGGGCAGCGCGATGAACGAGTTGGGGCGGTTCCGAAGCGACCCGTTCCGCAACAGCCCCGTGGCCCCGCTGGCCATCGTGCGCCTGTCGAGCCTCCTGCGGTCGCAGGGCAAGGCGGCCGACGCCGAGAAGCTGATGCAGGAGTGCCGCAGCCAGCACGAGGGCAGGGTCAAGCAGGACCCGCTCCGCAGCGAGTGGATTCCGCTCCTCCAGTACGAGCACGCCCTGGCGATCAAGGAGTCGGGCAAGCTCGCCGAGGCGCGGGCGCTCTTCGAGCAGATCGCCAAGCAGTTCGGCGGCCGGTCCGAGGCGGCGAACGCCCAGTGGCGCGCCGCCCAGTGCCGCCGCGAGGAGCTGGTGGCGGCCCTCGCCGCCGCCAAGGCCGCCGTGGCCAAGCCGGGAGCCAAGCCCGAGGAGATCAACGCCGCGCGCGGCGCCATCGAGCAGAGCCTGAAGGGCATCGCCCAGGCCATCGAGGTCCTCAGGGCCCAGGCCGCCGAGCTGGGGAAGGCGGCCGCGGGCGCCGAGCCGCACCTTCGCGCGCTCTACGAGCTGGCCTGGTGCTACCGCGTGCTCGCGGACGCCGAGATCGAGGCCGCGCGGGCGAAGCTCCAGAGCGAGCTGCTCCAGAAGGCCCTCGCCAAGGTCGGCAAGGAAGCCGCCGCGGCCATCAACCCCCAGGAACTGCGGGCGCCCGACGTGCCACTCGAGGCCGTGCCCGTCCAGGCCTCCGAGAAGCTCAGCTACGAGACCTATGCGAAGCTCATCGCGGCGGGGCCGGAGACGCCTCTGGCCATCGAGGCCCGGCTGGAGCTCGCCGAGCTGCTCGCGCAGCGGGGGAACCACGACGGCGCGCTGGAGCTGCTCGCCACGGCCCTCGAGAAGAATCCCCCCATCGAACTCGCCGAGCGCACCCGCCTGCGCCTCGCCGTGGTCCTGCTCGCCAGGAACGACGCCAAGTCCGCCGCGGCCCAGCTCCAGGCCGTCGCCAAGAACAAGGCCACGCCCTTCGTCGGCGAGCTTCGCTATCTCACCGGCGAGGCGTTCATCCAGCAGAAGGACTGGGCGAAGGCGATCGAGCAGCTCCTCGTCTTCCGCGACCGGGGCGAGTTCCAGAACATCGCCGGCATCAGCGACCGCGCGCTCCTGCGCCTCGGCCACGCCTTCGGCCAGGCCGGGCAGTGGGACCAGGCGAAGAACACCTTCGAGCAACTCGTCGGGCGCTTCGCGAACAGCCCGTGGGTGGACGAGGCGCGCTACGAGCTCGGCTGGGCGTGGCAGATGATGAAGCAGCTCGACCAGGCGGTGAACAACTACGCGATCACCGTTCGCAGCTCCGTGTCGGTCTTCGCCGCGAAGGCCCAGCTCCAGATCGGCCTGTGCCGCCTCGAGCAGAAGAACTTCCCCGAGGCGGCGAAAGCCCTTCTCGCCGTGCCCACCACCTACGACTACCCCGAGCTCAACGCCCCGGCGCTTTGCCAGGCCGGGCACGCCTATGTGGGCCTCAAGCAGCCCGACGAGGCGACGAAGCTCTGGCAGCGCGTGGTCAAGGACCACCCGAACACCGAATGGGCCAAGGCGGCCCAGCAGGGCCTGGCGGCGCTCCAGCCGCCGCCCCCGAAGCAATAGGAGTCGCCTGTGCGATCCCTGATTCCAGATTCCGGATTCCAGTCACGCATCACGCGTCGCGCGTCACGCGCCATCGGCCTTGCCCTCGCCCTCCTGCTCGTCCCCGCCGCCGCCTTCGCCTATATCGAGGCCCCGTTCAGCCTGGGCAAGCTCATCGCCGACTCGACCAACGTCCTCGTCGTCCGCGTCGAGCAGGTGGACAAGAAGAAGAACCTGATCGTGTACCGCAAGGTGCGCGACGTCAAGGGCACGCACCCCGGCGACGTGATCCGCCACAACATCGGCCGCGGCGGCTTCCACCCGCGCGAGTGGCAGAACGTGATGGCCTGGGCCGAGGTCGGCCAGCAGGCCACCTTCTTCCACAACGGCGGCGCCGGCGAAATGTGCATCCAGAACTACTGGTACCAGGTCTACGCCGGCGAATGGTGGAGCCTGAGCCACGCCGAGCCGTACCTCCTCCGCTCCTACGCAGGCAAGCCCGAGAAGCTCGCCTCCATCGTCGCCGCCATGCTCGCCGGCCAGGAGGTCGTCGTGCCCTGCATGGTGGACGGCGATAAGAACGCTCTCCAGCTCCGCACCGCCAAGATTCAGCGGATGAAGGCCAGCCTGAAACTCCAGGACTACAATCCCCAGCGCGACTTCGTCGGCTGGGGCGGCGAGGAGTTCGGCCCCATCCAGGGCATGCCCGGCTTCACCCACTACTCCTCCCTCGCCCGCACCGACCCCGGCGCCGCCGGCATCGCCCCCGCCGACTTCGACGGCGACGGGAAGATGGACTTCTGCCTCTACGGCGAGGGGCGCGTCGTGCTCCTCCAGAACGGCGGAGCGTCCCTCAACGAAGTCGCCCTCCCCGTCGCGGGCGGCGCCCGCGCCGCCGCGTGGGCCGACTTCAACGGCGACGGCAAGCCCGACCTCTTGCTCGCCACGCCCACCGGCCCCAGGCTCTTCCGCAACGAGGGCGACACGAAGTTCACCGACGTCACCGGCGGCCTCCCCCGCCAGGACTACTGGAACACCACCGCCGCCGCGTGGATTGATCACGACGGCGACAAGCGGCCCGACATTCTGCTGGCCGACGGCTTTCAGGGCCTGCGCCTGTGCCGCAACATCGCCCACGAGGCCCCCAAGGCCGACGCCCCCCGCGTGGGCAAGTGGTACTGCGCCGGCCCCTTCGACAACGTGGACGGCAAGGGCTTCGACGCGGTCTACCAGCCCGAGCGGGGCGTGGACCTCAAGCACGAATACCGCGGCAAGAACAACCAGAAGGTCACCTGGAAGGAGGGCACGTTCACCGACGGCCAGGTGAACAACCTCGCCCTCTTCACCCCCGAGTCCAACGACAACGCCGCCGTCTACCTCTACCGCGAGTTCGACCTCCCGGGGGCCATGGAGCTCCCCGTCTCCCTCGGCAGCGACGACACGCTCACCGTCTGGCTCAACGGCACCAAGGTCCACGCCGAGAACACTTCCCGCGCCTGCGCTCCCGACCAGGTGAAGCTCGCGCTCAAGATGCAGCCCGGCAAGAATCGGCTCCTGATGAAGATCTGCAACGGCAGCGGCGAGTTTGCTTTCTACTTCGCCGCCCCCGACAACCTCGCGCCCCCCGTCCCGCCCCTGTTCGACGACATCTCCGACAAGGTGGGCCTGGGCGCCAACGGCATCGGCGGCACGCTCAAGGGCGACCACCTGGCCGTGGCCGACATCAACGGCGACGGCCGCCAGGACTTCCTCTACAGCGCCGGCTCGGGCCTCGTCGTCCTGAACCTCCCCGCCGGCTTCGCCGACGCCAGGGTCTCCTCCGGCCTCTCCTATCAGGCGGGGAGAGTGGCCCCAGTCGTCGGCGATTTCAACGGCGACAAGGCCCCCGACCTCTACGTGCCCCAGCCCGGCAGCAGAGGCAAGCTCTTCCAGAACGACGGCAAGGGGCGCTTCACCGACGTGACGGCCAGGGCCGGCGCCCTGGCCCAGCCCCTCGGCAACGTCGTGTGCGCCGCGTGGACCGACTTCAACAACACCGGCCGGCTCGACCTCCTCCTCGGCTGCCTCAAGGGCCCCAACCGCTACCTGCGGAACAACGGCAACGGCACCTTCACCGACGCCACCGACGACTTGGGCCTCGGCTACCGCATCTTCAACAGCCGAGCCGTCGCCGCCTTCAACCTCAACCGCGACAACGTGCCCGACGTCGTGTTCAACAACGAGGGCCAGGAGTCGTGCGTCCTGCTGGGCGACCCTGCACGCCTCGCCGCCGCGGCCGCCCGCGTCGCACGGGGCAAGTGAAAGCCTCAAGCAATGCAGAATGCAAAATGCAAAATGCAGAATGCAAAGCGGCGGACGGACACCGCTCGCGCCGAGGGCCTGCGTCGTCGTCTTCTGGGGTTTCGACTCCCCATTTTGCCTTTTGCATTTTGCACTTTGTACTTTGCATTTTTCTCCCCTTCCGCCCACGCCGACTGGCTCACCCACCGCGGCAACCTCGAGCGCACCGGCTGCGTGGACGGCCGGCCCGGCCCCAAGGCGGGCAAGGTGCTCTGGGCCTTCAAGGCCCAGCAGCACTTCATCGCCTCGCCCGTCGCCGAGGGGCGGATGCTCCTGGTCTCGGGCCTCGGCGCCTTCAACACCGGCGTGTTCCACGCGCTCCTGCTCGACCCCAAGCCGCCCGAGCGAATCGTGTGGTCCAAGGGCGCCCCCTTCCTCAAGCTCCCGATGGTCTGTTCCCCGGCGGTCGCCGAGGGCCTCATCGTCTTCGGCGACGGCATGCACCAGACCGACGGGGCCACCCTCTACGCCGTGAAGGCCGACACCGGCCGCCCGGTCTGGCAGCTCCCGCTGCCCGGCAAGCTCGTGCATCTCGAGTGCCCGCCCACCATTGACAAGGGCCGCGTCTACATCGGCGGCGGCGACGCCGGCGTCGTGTGCGTGGACCTCAAGCGCGTGACCCTCGACGGCAAGGAGCTCGACGTCCCGGCCGTCCAGGAGATCATCGCCCAGCGTTGGAAGGAACTGTCCGCACGCTACGAGGAGGAGAAGAAGAAGGACCCGCAGTTCGCCATCCCGCCGAGCGAGGACGCCTTGCCCAAGCCCGCCCCCAAGCTCCTGTGGCAGCAGGGCGCCGCGAAGTGGCACGTGGACGCCCCCATCGCCGTCGCCGCCGACCGCGTGCTCATCGCCTCCGCCTACATCGAGGAGGACAAGGCGGGCAAGCGGGCCATCATCTGCGTGAACGCTGGCGACGGCAATCCCGTCTGGGAGCAGCCCCTCAAGATCAACCCCTGGGCCGGCCCCACCGTCGCGGGCAACCTGGTCCTCGTCGGGTGCAGCAGCATCCGCTACGACACCAAGCTCATCCCGAAGGCCCAGGGCGAAATCGTCGCCCTCGACCTCGCCAGCGGCCAGATCAAGTGGCGCCGCGACACCCCCGGCGGCGTCATCTCCTCCATCGCCGTCAGCGACGGCCTCGCGGTCTTCACCTGCACCGACGGCCGGGTGCGGGCCTGGGACGTTGCGACCGGCCAGCAGAAGTGGGAGTTCCTCGCCCAGAACCCCTTCTTCGCCGGCCCCGCCATCGCCGGCGGCACCGTCTACGCCGCCGACCTCAAGTGCATGCTCTACGCGATCAACCTGGCCGACGGCAAGGCACAGTGGACGCTCGACGTGGCGGCCGATCCGGCCATCCAGTCGCCCGGCATGGTCTTCGGCTCGCCCATCGTCTACGGCGGCGACCTCTACCTTGCGACCTGCAACCTCGAGGGCACCAGCGCCGCCCAGATCCCCTGCGCCGTCGTCTGCGTGTCCGACAAGGCGGGCGCCGCGGCGGCTGCCACACCCACGTTCACCCTCGACCGGAAGCGCCGCCGCATCGAGATCCCCTGCAAGATCGCCCCCCGCAAGCTCGCTAACCTCCAGGAAATCTACCCCCTCGAGGTCGTCGCCACCTACCCCGCGCCCCAGGGCCAGAAGGCCCACGAAACCGTCGTGACCTTCGAGGTGAAGCCGAGCGACGTGGCCAAGGCCCTCGAGAGCTTCGGCCTCAAGCCCGGCGCGCCGGCCCGTGGCGACGAAGAGCCGCCAAGAGGCCCCGAGGTCAGGATCGCACTCGCCGTCCCCGGCGTCGTCGAGGGCAAGCCCCGCCTCCTCCCGATGGAACGCACGATGGTGGACCGCCGCACGGGCAAGACCCTGCCGCCCCTCAGGTGGCACTTCACCGGCTCCGTCGCGCGCCAGCCCGACCCCGACAAGCCGTTCAAGGCCTACGGCGCCGACCTCGGCGGCACCCTCATCACCCTCTTCCCCGTCACCGACGAAACGGTCTTCCAGACCGACCTCACCATGAAGGACTCCACCCTCCTCCGCATGGAGGTCAACAAGAATGTCCTCCCCGACGAAGGCACGCCCGTGACCCTCATCATCGAGGTGCAGTAGGATGAGCCGGCCCGCGACACCACGTCGGGATGGGTGGATGAACGGATGGGTGGATGGGTGTCAGAAGCCCCGGTTTTCCCATTCATCCATTCATCCACCCATCCACCCATCCTCGCTGATGGCCGCGTTGGGCCTCTGCGTTGGCCTCGCCGCCTTCGCCGCGGCGCCCGAGACCAATCCCGTGCCTCGCCCCGACGCCTTGGCCGCGGGCGGGGCGGCGTTCGCTCCCTTGCCGCCGTTTGTTGCGGCGCCGCAGCCGGCCGGGCGCTCCCTCGTCCCGCTGCTCGTTCGCCCCTGGCTCCCGCCCGCGGGCGGCCTCGGGACCCCACGGCTCCTGGCGGTCGACCGCCAGGGCCGCCTCCGGCTGCGCCCTGTCGCCGACCGGCCGGAGATCGCCGCCACGCCCGGGATCGTGCGGTTCCTCCGCACCGGCTCGGGGGCCTATGTCGTGGCGCCGGATGCCACGGACCTGGTACGGCTGAGGCTCGGCCCCGACGCCGCGCCGGGCCTCCCGCCCCGGGTCGCCGCGCTCCCGGCCGCCAGGCCAGTCCAGGGCCACCGCTGGTTGCCCACGAATCTTCAGTGGGCCATGCGCCTCCGCCCGCTGCCCGACTCGTCGGCGGTCGAGGAGGCCCCCGACCCCTTCGCGGTGCGGCCGCCGCGGATGCTCCTTCGCCCGCCCGCCGTCGCCAGCAGCCCCGAGGTCACCCAGGCGCCCCTCCTCTCCGTCGCATTCCTGCCGAAGCCTGACCGCCCGGCCCCCACCAGCGACCCGACCTGGGACCACTCGTACCGTGCCGCCATCGCCAGGAAGCCCGAGCTGGCGCGCCCCGCCGCCCCCTTCCTGCGCCTCACCATCCCCGACCCCTTCGAGACCGCCAGCCTCGTCCAGCTCCGCCACCCCCTCCCCGACGCCGATCCCCCCTCCGCCGCCCCCGGCCTGCCCGACCGGCCCACATTCCCCGTCAAGCCGTAGCAGGGGTGGGCCTCCTCCGCTGCCCGCGCGCCGAGCGTCAGATGATCAGCCTCCTGTCACCTGGGTTGATCATCTGAATACCCCCCGTTTCCCATGTTGACATGTGGCACATGGCGTTGCCACATGGCAACATGCCTGTAAGCGCTTGGGTATCATCGGCTTACGGGCGAGATCCGGCTGCGCGCCAGAACAGCATGTTGACAAACGGCAACATGGCCGCTACCGGACGCGCACCGGGCGACAAATGGGCCGGCGCCAGGACAGGCGACAGGACGCCATAAGTGCTGACAGGCTGGTCACATGGACCCTGAGCGGAAAAGAGCGCGGCATCGCACCCCCACGGGGCGCTCCGGCATGGGAGTTGCTTGCTTGTAAACCAAGAGGCGGGGCGAGTGGCCCCACAGTATTCCTTGTTAGGGGGACGAGCCGATGAGAACACACAGGATCCGTGTCGGCGTGTTGACGCTGCTGGGCCTCGCCGCGTGCCTGCTGCTGCCCGGCAACGCGGCTCTGGCCACGCCAGTCATCTCGATCGACACACTCCCAGAGTGGAGCGATGCGTTGGGTGGCGGCGGCGGGGGCGGCGGCTACATTGAGGCGGTCGAGGCCGACACCTTCAAGGCCATGATTGACGACGGGTTGCCGGGGGAATGGCCGGAGCCGTACGAGACCGCGATATTCTGCACGCCGCATCTGTATGTCATGGAGCATGCCGACGGCGGTGGGAGAGAAGAGCCGGCGCTGGTGATGTCCTGGGGCGATCAGGTCGCAACGGGGCAGGACCCGCCGCAGCTGGGCGACCGCGTGGCCGCCGCCTGGGACTTTGTTTACACGGAGGACCCGCCGTTCAGTTCGAGCAATTGGATCGAGTTCTCGATCCACGCGCCTTTTCCCGGCATGTACGTGTCGGTGAACCTGATTGGCGAGGGGGGCCTTAGCTACCGCGAGTGGATCTGGCTCGTGGGCGACCCCCAGGACCCAACGAGAATCCCCGCCTGCATCTGGACCGACGTGATCATCAACCCTGTGACCGGCGCGTCGAACTACGCGTACGAGAAGTACTTCGAGCATGGCGAACTCGACTTCAACAACATCGAGCGGATCCGCTTCGACGAGAACGGGATCTGGTCCCCGGAGTTTCAGCAGGGCGATCCTAGTGGGCTGGGGCTGGTGTGGAACGCGTGGGACCATGTTGCGGTGAACCCCGAGCCGGCGACCATGCTGCTCCTCGGCGGAGGCCTGTTGGCACTGGCCAGAAGGCGCCGCAGGCGCAAGTCGCCTTGCTGAGAGGGACGAGAGGGTCACGCCTGCGCCTGAGAGCCGGCGCGGTGAGAGCCGCGTCGGCTCTTTTCATGGGTCAAGCCGAGGTGTATAATCTCGCGGGGGGGAGAACCCAACACCGCGGGGGCCGTTCCCATGCACAAGGCGCGCCGTCTATGTGCCGTCGCTCTTCTTGGCGCCGTCGTCGCAGTATCGGCCGGCGAGCGCATGCCGCCGCCGAAGGCCGACTACCCGCTCGCGGACGACTTGAGCTATCCCAACGCCCAGGCCGCGCAGGCCGCCTGGAAAGCCATGTGGGGCACGGCCGGCGTCGAGGTCGTCGAGGCCGACGGCCGCCGCGCACTCCGCATGCCCTGCAACCTCAAGGGCACCAGGCACGACCGCGCGTCGTGGGACCGCGCGGTGAAGCTCGACCTCACGGCCTGCCGGGGACTCCAGTTCGACCTCTTCTGCGCCGACGCCTCGCCCGTGTCGCACTTCAGCCTCTACATGCAGAGCGGCGGCGGCTGGTACGCCACGGGCTTCGCCCCCGAGGCCCCCGGCCAGTGGTGCCACGTGAAGATTGACAAGACCGACACGCGGATGGAGGGCACCCCCGCCGGCTGGGGCACGATCGACACGATCCGCATCTCCGCCTGGCGCGGCAAGGACGTTGACACCGAGTTCACCATCGCCAACCTCGGCCTGCTCGGCGCCGACGCGCCCATCGCCATCATCCGAGGCGAATCGGCCGCGAAGACGCGGCCCGACGAAGCCCAATCCGTCGCCATCTTCACCAAGGCCGTTGCCGACACCCTCGACCGCCTCGGCCTCGCCTGCGCCGTCATCAGCGACCTCGATGTGACCGCCGAACGCCTGAAAGGCAAGAAGATCGTCATCCTGCCCCATAACCCGGCCATGCCCGACTCCGTGGTTGACCAGCTCATCGAGTTCCTCAAGGGTGGAGGAAAGCTGGTCTCGTTCTACGGCCTTCACTCGAAACTCCGCGAAGCAGTCGGCATCCCCGGCGGCCAGCACGTGCAGCAGACCTATCGCGGCCACTTCGCCGAGGTCCGCAAGGCCGGCGATGGCCTGATGGGAATGCCGCCTGTGGCGAAGCAGATGTCGTGGAACATCTCGCACGCCGAGGCCGTCGAGGGCAAGAGCCGCGTCGTCGCCGCGTGGTTCAACGACAAGGGCGAGCCGACCGGCGAGGCCGCCATCATCGCCTCCGACAGCGCCATCCTCATGACCCACGTCCTCCTCTCCGACGACCTGGCGAATAAGGACCGCCTCGTCCTCGCCATGCTCGGCCGCTTCGAGCCGAAGCTCTGGGAGCAGGTGGCGAACGCCGCAATCAAGCGGATCGGCCAATTCGGGCGATTCGAATACTTCGATGAAGCCGCGAAGGGGCTTCGGACCAAGGCGGCCGGCCTCATCGCGCAGGGCAAGTTCCCCGAGGCCATCGCCGCTGCAACCGAAGCCCATCAGGCAGCGATCTCCGCCTACTGCGCCACGCAGAAGCCCCTCAAGGGCGAGCACAGGGCCTTCTGGTGCCACAGCGCCTTCGGGCCAGCGGGAATGGAGTGGGAGGAGTCGATCAAGCTCCTCGCCGACAACGGTTTCACGGCCATCCTGCCCAACATGCTCTGGGGCGGCGTGGCCTTCTACGAGAGCAAGGTGCTCCCCGTGGCGCCCGATGTGGCCGAGAAGGGCGATCAGATCGCCAAGTGCGTCGCCGCGTGCAAGAAACACGGCGTCGAGTGCCACGTCTGGAAGGTCAACTACAACATGAGCGGCCGAGCGCCCAAGGACTTCGCCGAGCGGATGAAAGCCGAGGGCCGCACGCAGGTGATGTTCGACGGCAAGGCCGAGGACCGCTGGCTCTGCCCCTCCCACCCCGACAACCAGAAGCTCGAAGTGGACGCAATGGTCGAGGTGGCCACGAAGTACGACGTGGACGGCGTCCATTTCGACTACATTCGCTATCCCGGCCCGCAGGGCTGCTTCTGCCCCGGCTGCCGCGAGCGCTTCGAGAAGGCCATCGGGGCGAAAGTGGCGAACTGGCCCGCCGACACGCGGAAGGACGACGCGATTCGGGCCAAGTGGCTCGACTTCCGCCGCGAGCAGATCACCAAAGTGGTCTCAGCCGTCGCCGAACAGGTCCGCAAGGCCAAGCCGAAGGTGAAGATTTCGGCGGCCGTCTTCGGGAACTGGGCCGTGGACCGCGACAACGTGGGCCAGGACTGGAAGCTCTGGTGCGAGAAGGGCTGGCTCGACTTCGTGTGCCCGATGGACTACACGCCGCACATCTCGACGTTCGAGAACCTCGTGAAGCAGCAGCTCGAGTGGGCGGGCAAGGTGCCGTGCTATCCCGGCATCGGACTCGGCGTCTGGTCGCCGGGCGACAACATCGTGAAGCTGATTGACTTCATCGGCGTCACGCGGAAGCTGGGCACGAGGGGCTTCACCATCTTCGAATACCGCGCCCCCGAGGCCCGCGAGATCGTGCCCCTGTGCGGCAAGGGAATCACCCGAAAAGAGTGATTGCCCGCGAAACACGCGAATCCAGGGGTGCGTGTAATCTCCTACGGTCAAGGCTTCCGCGTCTTGAGCCTCCGAAGGAGGCGACGGAATAAAGCCCACGGCGATGCTTGGGGAGCCGTGGGTTGACGATCCTCCCATGGCCCAGCCCCCGAAGGGGGCGGCGGA
>DATKZY010000151.1:0-94201 GCA_035527715.1 Planctomycetota bacterium
GGCCACCATCCTGCGGGCACGCTCGTCCAGGTGCGGCCAGAGCCGGGCCAACTTGCGCGTGAGCACAGCGGCTGCTACCATGTCCCCAGTCTATCAAGTCCGCCTCGCAATGTAAAGTTTATTTATTGACGCCGCCTAAGGACAAACGCAAAGTCGTTCGGGAATCTGTCTTGGTTGCGCTTGACCTGCTGGTTGAGCTGCCTTGTCGTGACCCCGTAGAGCGCGGCCAGGTCGCTATCGAGGATGACCTTGTGGCCGCGAACGGTGAGGATGACGGATTCGACCTGGGCGGCGGGGAGTGCGACCTCGTGCTTCGCCATGTCGTGCCTTTCGAGAAGGAAACCCAGCCTCTCAGTGTACCGTCGGCGGACGGTGAGTCAAGAAGCGACACCAGGATTCGACGACGAGGACGACGACGAGGACGAGGACGACGATAGGTTCCGTACCCCAACGCCGAACACCGAACACCGAACGCCGATTCTGCCTTGACTCATCTCTCGCCGGCCCGTATAGTGCAGCCGACCGACGGCGAGAGGAGCAGCTCGAGGATGGATGCCGAACGGCCACACGCGACCCCCGTGCCCGACGAGCCGGGCGAGCCGTGCTCGGTGACGCTGCGCTCCGTGTGCATCGGCGCCGCGCTCATCCCCGTCACGTGCATGTGGCTCGTCCAGTCGGAGATCCTCTGGTACTCGTCGCAGCCGACCACCGTTTCGCTGATGCCCCACGTCGTGTTCATGCTGTTCCTGCTGACCGTGGGGAACCTGTTGCTGAAGCGGTGGTGGCCCACCGTGGCGCTGAACCCCGGCGAGCTGCTCACCGTCTACGTGATGCTGACGATCGGCTCGGTGGTGTGCGGGCACGACAGCATCGAGATTCTCGTCTCGATGATCACCCACGCCTACTGGGGCGCGACGCCCGAGAACGGCTGGGAGAAGTTCCACCCCTACCTGCCGAAGTTCGTGCTGCTCGACGCGCCCGACCTCGTGCGCGGCTACTACCAGGGCGGGGCCAGCATGTACCGCTGGGACGTGGTCCTGGCCTGGGCGCGGCCGATGCTCTGGTGGGCCAGCTTCATCTTTGTCCTCGTCGGCTCGCTGTTTCTCGTCAACGTGCTGCTGCGGAAGCAGTGGACGGAGAACGAGAAGCTGTCGTACCCCGTGATCCAGATTCCGCTGCTCGTGACGACGCAGACGCGGCGGCTGTTTTCGAGCCGCCTGCTGTGGTACGGCTTTGCGCTGGCCGCGGCGATCGACCTGTTGAACGGCTTCAGCCACCTGTATCCCGCCGTGCCGCGGATCCCGGTCGTCCACATTGACAACCTGAGGAGCTACCTCACCGAGCGCCCCTGGAACGCCGTGGGCCAGATGTGGTTCAGCCTCTACCCGTTCGCCATCGGCGTGTGCTTCTTCCTGCCGCTGGACATGGCGTTCTCGTGCTGGTTCTTCTTCATCCTCTGGCAGGTGCAGCGCATCCTCACGAGCGCCTTCGGCATCGCGGTGCCGGGCTTCCCATTCGTCAACGACCAGACGGCGGGGGGCTACCTGGCCCTGTGCCTCATCGCGCTGTGGGTGAGCCGCAAGTACCTGAAGGACCTCTTCCTGCACCTGGTGGGCGGGAAGGAGGTGGACGATTCGCGGGAGGCATTGCCGTATCGGACGGCGGCGCTGCTGTTGCTGGGGTGCCTGGTCTACCTGGGGGTATTCCTGAACTGGCTGGGGATGTCGCCGCTCGTCGTCGTGGCGTTCCTGGTGCTCTACCTGGCGATTGCCGTGGCGATTGCGCGGATGCGGGCCGAGCTGGGCCCGCCGGCCCACGACCTGCACTACGCGGGGCCGGACCAGATGCTGCCGCGGTGCCTGGGGATGAAGCCCTTGGGGGCCTTGGGGCCGTACACCCTCACGGCGCTGGCGATGACGTGGTTCTTCAACCGGGCCTATCGCGGCCACGCGATTGCCCCGTCGCTCGAGGGCTTCAAGGTGGCGCAGCAGACGCGCATGTCGGCGCGGCGGATGCTGGTCGCCATGCTCGTGGCCCTGGCCATCGGCATCTTCGGCGGCTTCTGGGCCATGCTCCACGTCGGCTACAAGTACGGCATGGAGGCCAGCGCCGTGGGGCCGGGCTGGTGGTTCGGCTTCGAGCCCTACTCGCGCAACCTGCACCCCTGGATCAGCAACCCGCAGCCGGCGAACACCAATGCCACGATTGCCACGGGCGTGGGCCTGGCGGGCGCCCTGGTGCTGGCCGTGCTGCGCATGCGCTTCGCCTGGTGGCCGTTTCACCCCGTGGGCTACGCCGTGTCGGGGAGCTGGTCCATGGAGCAGCTCTGGTTCCCGATCTTCGTCAGTTGGCTCCTCAAGTGGGTCATCCTGCACTACGGCGGCGCGAAGGCCTACCGCCGCGCCGTGCCGTTCTTCATCGGACTCGTCCTCGGCGAGTTCCTGGTCGGGTGTTTGTGGGACATTCATGGGATTCTGGCGGGGGTTGATCCGTACAGCTACTGGCCATACTGAGGCGCTCCATGACTCGTGCTCGTCGTCGTCCTCGTCGTCGTCGTCGAACCTCTTCTTCTTCGAGAAGGCGTTGACCAATGACTAGGCAATTCGACCACGAGAAACTGGATGTCTACCAACTCGAGCTCAAGTTCATCGCATGGGCAGACATCCTGATCGGGGAGGTGGAGGCGGCCGCGGGCAGGCGAGTTCGCCACGTCACCGACCACCTCGACAGGGCCAGTCTCTCCATGCTCTTCAACACGGCTGAGGGCAATGGGAAGCGGCAGCGCTTCACCAGGGGCAAGTTCTTCGACGACGCCCGTGGTTCCACGGCGGAGTGTGCGGGTTGCCTTGATGCGCTTGTGGCGAAGCGCGCCTGCCCGGTCGAGCGGATCGGCGAGGGCAAGGAGATGCTGGTACGCATCTTCGAGATGCTCACGAAGCTGGTGGAGCGGTTCTCAACGGATGAGCGGGTGGGCGAAGATGAGATGCCGTACGGCGGACCCTCGTCGAGAAGTCGAACAGACAAGAAGACCGGTTTCGACGACGACGACGAGGACGACGACGAGGACGAGTGAGGAAGAGTCGGCCCTCACGATGAGGTGGTAGCTTTGCGTCACGCGATGTGGCTCATCTTCGCTCTTGCCGCCTGCGCCGGGACCGTGTGGGTCTCGGCGCGGATGAGCAATCCCACGCTCGTGGATCCCGGCGAGCAGAAGCAACAGGTGTTCGCCTACCAGGCCGTCGCCGCCGCGGTGGAGGAGGGCCGGCTGCGGAGCACGATCGAGGAGCTGGCCGCCCTCGGCTCGCGCGTCACGGGCTATCCCGGCGCCCGACGGGCCGCCGACTATGTGGCCGCGGCGTTCCGCGAGATCGGCCTCGACGACGTGCGGCAGGAGACGTTCCGCGTCGCCGTGCCGATGGACCGCGGGGCGGCGCTGACGCCCGAGGGCGAGCCGCCGATT
This sequence comes from Planctomycetota bacterium, assembly GCA_035527715.1. GTDB lineage: Bacteria > Planctomycetota > PUPC01 > DSUN01 > DSUN01 > DSUN01. The sequence continues at coordinate 3,461 of DATKZY010000151.1, forward strand.
CCGCTCGCCTGCCTGTGGCCGAACCTGGTCCGCACGTCCACCGTGCCGCCCGGCGGCGTCGAGGGGCCGCTGGTCTACGGCGCGGGGGCCCAACCCCGCGACTTCGACGGCAAACTCGTCCACGGCGCCATCGCGCTCCTGGACTTCGATTGCCAGACCGATTGGCTGAACGCCTTCCTCCTCGGCGCCCAGGCCGTGGTGTTCCTCGAGCCCGAGGCGCCGTGGCGGCCGGAGGCCGAGGCGAAGTTCCTCACGGTGCCCGCCGACTGCCCCCGCTTCTGGATCGGCCGCAAGGAAGGCTCCGCCCTCGTCCAACGGCTGAAGTCGGGCACCGGGCCGACCCGGGCGAAGCTGACCGGGCGGATGGACTGGGAGAATGCCGAGGCGGCCAACGTCGTCGCCTCGCTGCCCGGCACCGAGCCATCGTGCAAGGACGTGGTGGTGCTCAGCGCCTACTACGACTCGATGTCGGTCGTCCCCGCCCTGTCGCCTGGGGCCGAGCAGGCCTGCTCGATCGCGGGGCTGCTGGAGCTGGCGCGGGTGCTCAAGCAGTATCCCCTCCAGCGACGGGTCGTGTTCGTGGCCACGGCGGCGCACGGCCAGGCGATGGCGGGGGCGCGGCACTTCGTCCGCCGCCACGTCCTGGGAGAGCCGGGCTCGGACGAGCCGCTGCTGCCGGTGGCCGCCTTCGTGGCCCTCGACCTGTCGAGCCACAGCCGCCGCGTGGGCCTGTTCTACAAGGGCTACTACGTGGACCAGGGCGGCCGGCTCCAGCCCTGGTTCTCTCACCTCGGCCGTGCGTGGAGCCGGTGGGCCGGCGAGGCCTGCGAGGCGCTGGCCTGGGAGCCGGCCTCGGCGTTCGCCGACTGCATCAACTCGGCCCAGGGGCGGAACTGGCAGACTCATCTCCCCGCGCGCCTCGGCTTCGAGGGCGAGCTGGCCACCCTCGCCGGCCTCGTGGGCCTCACCTTCGCCACGACCGACGACGCGCGCTTCGCCCTCGACACCCCGCTCGATACCCCGGGCCGCATGGACATCGCGAACCTCGCCGCCCAGGTGCGCCTGCTGTGCTGCACCGTGCCCAACTTCTTCAACACGGCCGGCGCGCTCGTGCGAAAGCCGCCCGACAACTACTGGACCCGCCTCGAGGCCCGCGCGGTCGAGTTCAACTTCCAGAAGGACTACCTGCCCAACGAGCCGCTGCCCGGCGCCCTCGTCGTCGTGCAGGAGCCGGTGCCCAAGAAGGCGCTGTGCGGCGTGCGCGGCGAGCCGGTGCTGCTGGCCGACGAGACGGGCACCGTGGCCTTCGAGGGGCCGCCCGAGCGGCGAGCCGTGGGCGGGTGGCGTGCCACGCTCGCCCTGGCCGCCTTCCGCCTCGACCCCGACACCGGGCGTGTGATCTACGCGCCCGACCAAGGCCCCGAGGGCGCCCGGAACTACCCGCTCGCCGTCGAGATGAACGCCGCGGTGAAGAAGGCCACCATCGTCTGCTTCCCCGCCCGAGCCCTCACGATCTACGACCTGGTGGACCAGCGCTACTACGTGCCCTTCGACACCATTCAGGTGCTCGACGCGGGGACCAACTCCTCGCCCATCAACTACGGCTACCTGCTGCCCCGCAACCCCACGTGGGTGTCGGCCACGGAGACGTGCGCCGTCGTCTTCGCCAAGCCGGGCACGCGCCTCCGCATCCTGATGGGAGCCGGCCCCGTGGGCAAGCGGCTGCTGCTCCTCAACGCGTCGAAGGAGCAGCCGCTCGGCACAGGCTTCGTCGTCGGCGAGCAGGGCGGCGACATCCCGCTCACGCCCCTCCACGCGGCGCGCGACATGTGGCTCCTCGACGATCAGCGCGCCAGCGACTTCCGCGCCCACGGACTCGAGAACCCGCGCGTGAAGCAGCTCCACGCCCTGGCCGCCGCACGCCTCGAGGCGGCGGACGCCGCGCTGGCGAAGCGCGACTACTCAGGCTTCCTCGCCGCCGCCCGCGCCGCCTGGGCGCTCGAGGCCCGCATCTACCCCGAGGTGCTCGGCACGGCCAACGACGTGGTGAAGGGGTTGCTGTTCTATCTTATCCTCGTCCTGCCCTTCGCCTTCTTCACCGAGCGATTGCTCATCAGCGCGCGGGGCATCGTCGGGCGGATCCTGGGCACCGTGGGGGCCTTCGCCGCCGTGTTCGCGCTCCTGGCGGTCTTTCACCCTGCGTTCCGCGTGGCGATCTCGCCGCTGATGATCCTGCTCGCGTTCGTCATTCTCACGCTCTCCGTGATCGTCATCACGCTGGTCGTGCGGCGGTTCGAGGAGCTGATGGCCGACCGGCGTGCGGCGGCGAGCGGCGTCCACGCGGCCGACGTGAGCCGCGTGAGCGCGGCGCTCACGGCCTTCTTCCTGGGCATCGGCCACCTGCGCAAGCGGCCCATCCGCACCACGCTCACCGCGGTCACCATCATCCTCCTCGCCTTCTCGGTGCTCTCGCTCGCGGCGGTCGTGCAGTATCTCAGGCGGACCGTGATCCCCTACGGCGAGGAGGGCGCGCGCTACGAGGGCCTGCTCCTGCGCGGCAAGCAGTGGCAGGCGATCAAGACCACCGCCGTGGACTCCCTGCGCAACGAGTTCGGCCCCCGCGTCGTGCCCAGGGCCTGGTACTACTCGGCGCTGGTCGGCGACCAGTCGCTCGTCGCCCTCCTCGGCGGACCCGACCGCAAGACGATCTACGCGACGGCCCTCGTCGGGCTCACCGCAGCGGAGCAAGAGGTCACGCGGCCCCAGGAGGCCCTCATCGCCGGCCGCTGGCTCGCCGACGATCGCGCGGAGGCCGTCCTGGCCGCTGAGACCGTTCGGGCGCTCGGCCTCACGCCCGAGGGCGCCCTGGGCGCCGCGGTCGAGTGCTTCGGCAAGCCCCTCGCCATCGTCGGCGTCTTCGACAGCACGAAGCTCAATGCGGTGCGCGACCTGGACGGCGAGCCGGTGACGCCGGTGGACTACGTGCGGATGGCCCAGGTGCGGCGCGAGAAGGGGCCGCCCGACGAGGATACGGTCGAGGAGTACGTCCACCTGGTCTCCGAGAGCGTGGCCGTCGTGCCCTACGAGTTCCTCATCCGTTCGGGCGGCGAGGTGCGGAGCATCGTGCTGCGCGGCGCGAGCGCCGGCGAGGTGACGGCGAACCTGGACGACCTGATGCCGCGCACGGAGCTGACGCTGTTCGCGGGCCGGGGCGGGCGGACCGATCTGTTCAGCACGCGCGGCTCGAGCAGCATCGTCGGCGCCGGCTCGCTCCTCGTGCCCACGCTGCTCGCCGCGCTCATCGTGTTCAACACCATGCTCGGCTCGATCTACGAGCGGACCCGCGAGATCGGCATCCTGTCCTCGATCGGCCTGGCGCCCAAGCACATCGGCTCGCTCTTCCTCGCCGAGAGCATCGTCCACGCCGTCGTCGGCACGGTGGCCGGCTACCTGCTGGGGCAGGGGGTGTCGCGCCTCATCCACGCCTACGGGCTGCTGCCGGGGCTTCAGCTCAACTACTCGTCGAGCGCCACGATTCTCCTCGCGTTGTTCATCATGGCCGTCGTCGTCGGCTCCAGCCTCTATCCCGTGGCCCAGGCGAAGCGGATCGCCGTGCCCACCATCGAGGTGCGGTGGCAGCTCCCCGCCGCCGTGGACGACGTGACGACCATCGAGCTGCCCTTCACCGTGAGCCACGACACGGCCCTGGGGATGAATGCCTACCTCGAGGAGTACTTCCAGGCGCACACGGGCGCCGCCCTCGGCGGCTTCGCGGCCGAGGACGTGCGGCTGAAGGGCCTTGACAAGCCGGGCGGCCTGCTGCTCTCCGCCACCACCTGGGTCGCCCCCTTCGACGTCGGGGTGAGCCAGCGCGTCGAGCTGGAGACCCGTCTCCTGCCCGACGGGCTGTTCTACGACATCACGCTCCGCCTCCACCGCCTCAGCGGCGACGAGGGGTCCTGGGAGCGCCTGAACCGACACTTCACCGACCTCATTCGCAAGCAGTTCCTCATCTGGCGCGTGCTACGCCCCGACACCCGCCAGGCCTACTTGGAGCGCGTCGCCCCCTGGTTCGGGAATGAGGCAGGATTAGCCACAGAGGCACAGAGCACACAGAGCTGAACCATGTCTGCACCCGAAAACCGACGACCGACAACCGATAACCCGCCCGAAGACGCGGCTTCGGCGCGCTATGAGGACGGCTTCAGCCTCCGCGTCGTCCTCGGCGCCGTCTTCGTCGGCCTCATCATGATGCCCGGCTCGATCTACATGGGCCTCATCGCGGGGCAGACGCTTGGCCCCGCCGCCGAGTGGGTGACGATTATCCTGTTCACCGAGGTCGCCCGCCGCTCGTTCGTCACCCTGCGGCGGCAGGAGGTCTACATCCTCTACTACGTCGCCGGCGGCCTCGCGGCGTCGGTCGTCGCGGCCAACCTCGCCGGCGGGCCGTTCACCAGCTTCATCTGGAACCAGTTCCTCGTCCGCTCCTCGCCCGCCGAGGGCATGGGCATCGCCAAGGGCATCCCGCGATGGGCGGTGCCCGCGCCCGACTCGCCCGCGCTCACGAACCGCCTGCTCTTCCACGGCGACTGGCTCATCCCCATTCTGCTCGTCCTGGTGGGGCAGATTCTCGGGCGGATGAACTGGTTCGGCATGGGCTACCTGCTCTTCCGGCTCACGAGCGACGCCGAGCGGCTGCCCTTCCCCCTCGCCCCCATCACCGCCGAGGGCGCCACGGCGCTCGCCGAGACGACGACCAAGGAAGGCTCCTGGAGGTGGCCTGTCTTCTCGACCGGCTCGATCATCGGCATCGTTTTCGGCACCCTCTACGTCGGCGTGCCCGCCCTCACGGGCCTCATCCTTCAGAACCCGATCCAGATCCTGCCCATTCCCTTCGTTGACCTGACGGACAACGCCCACGGCGTGCTGCCTGCGTCGCTCGTGGGCCTCAGCTTCGACCTCGGCATCGTGCTGTTCGCGATGGTGCTGCCCTTCCCGATGGTCGTCGGCATCTTCACCAGCACGATCCTCACGTCCGTCGTCGCCAACCCCATTCTCTACAAGGCCGGCCTCCTGCCCGGCTGGCAGCCGGGGATGAATCTGCTCCTGACCAAGTTCCGCACCGACATGGATTTCTGGATGAGCATCGGCATCGGCACCGCGCTCGCCGTGGCCGTCCTGGGCATCGTGCGGTGCATTCGCTCCGGCGTCTTCCGCATGCGCGGAGGGTTGCCACGGCCGCCTGGGCGCGGCGACTTCCCGCTCTGGGTCGCCGTCGCCATCTACGCCTTCGCGACCTCGTGCTACGTGGCCCTCTGCCACATCCTGGTGCCGCGATTCCCGATTGGGATATTGCTGTTCTTCGGCTTCGTGTGGACGCCGCTCAACTCCTACATCTCCGCCCGCATGATCGGCCTCACCGGCTCGCCCGTCGCCTTCCCCTTCCTCCGCGAGACGAGCTTCATCCTGGCCAAGTACCAGGGGACGGACATCTGGTTCGCCCCGATCCCGCTCGCCGACTACGGCGGCGTGACTCAGCTCTTCCGCGTCCTGGAGCTGACGAAGACGAAGATCACCAGCCTCCTGAAGGCCGAGCTGCTGATCATCCCGGTGAGCCTCGTGTGCAGCTTCCTCTTCTGGTCGTTCTTCTGGTATCTCGAGGAAATCCCGTCGGCCACCTATCCCTTCACCGCGCGGATGTGGCCGTTCTACGCCCGCAACCAGTGCCTCTTCATGACCGCGACGTCGAGCGGCACGCAATGGCTCCTCCAGGCCATCAAGCCTGGCCTCATCGTCACCGGCTTCGGCGTCGGGCTGGCGCTGTACGGGATTGTCGGCGCGTTGGGCTTGCCCGCCCTGTTCTACTACGGCCTCATCGGCGGCATCGCGGGGTGGCCTAACGCGGCGATCCCCATGTTCATCGGCGCCTGCATCGGCCGCTACTTCATCGCAAAGCGCCTCGGCGAGGAGAAGTGGCGGCGCTACGTGCCCGTCCTGTGTGCTGGCTACGCCTGCGGCGTCGGCCTCATCGGCATGCTCGCCGTCGGCATCTCCATCGTCTCTCGTGCCGTGTCGGGCCTACCGTTCTGAACGCCTCTTGCGCCCCATCGCGCAGAAAGGAGGGCCTTGTGTGTAGGACACTGGTGGGAACAGCGGCGGCGCTCTTCGCGCAGTGTGCGCTCGTTGCCCTGTCGCTCGGCGAGGGGGCCGGCGCGGGGGAGGTTCGCACGCCGAAGAAGGCGGATATCCCCGCGCCGCTCAAGGAGCTGAAGCCCGGCTTCGTGGCCGTGGACATTTCGGGGTTCTTCAACAACGACGCGTTCTCGGACGAGGCGGACTGGACGGATTCCGACTTCGACCTCTGGCGGCAGTCGTTCCCGGCCGACGAGGTGCCACCGGCGGGACCGTTCGAGCCCAAGGGCACGGGAACCCTCTTCCTCTTCCCCAACAAGGAGAAGGGGAAGAAGAACAACGTGGCCTGCGGCGGCCAACGCATCCCGCTCAGCGGCCGGGCGAAGGAACTGCACTTCCTCGTGACCGCGACAGACTACGAGCAGGAGGAGAAGCTCACCATCCAGTACGCCGAGGGCGAGGCGAAGGTGGACTTCAAGGTGTCCGACTGGTGCCAACAGGCCCAATTCGGCGAGAAGGCGGGCGTCGAGTGCGCGCACCGGGTCGCCGTGGATTCCGAGGGGAAGAATGTCCTCTCCAAGGAGAAGCGGACGATCCGCATCTGGGTCGTTGCCGTGCCGCTCGATGGCCAACGCGAGTTGAAGACGCTCGTGCTGCCCAGGAACCTGGAAGTCCACGTCTTCGCGCTGACGCTCGCCAGGTAGGAGCCGCGCGGTCAGGCGCTCGTGCCCGGCAGCGGCACGACGCCTTCCTCGGGGAGAGCGATCGCGTCGAAGTCCCCCTCGAAATCCTCTGCCGTGGGCTTAAGCTGGAGGTTGTAGAGTTCTGGTTGCCGGGCGGGGTCCTCCATCATCTCCCGCCACAGGATCTTCTGGCCGGTGTAGGCCGAGATGCGCCCCATGACGGCGGTGGCGGTGGATGTGGCCAGGTCGTGGGCCTGGTTGAGAAGCTGCCCCTTGACGAGGTAGTAGAGGAGGTCGATCTGCTCCTGCTGGTGGCCGGCGCCCTGCTGGGGGATTTCGGCGGGGACGACGGGCTTGGGCCGCACCCCCTGCCATCCGCGCGAGATGCCCCTCTCGCCCACGAAGAGCTCGCCATCCCAGTTCCAGCAGCCGTTCATCTGGCGGCAGGTGCTGTGGATGTGCACCTCGCCTGGGAACTCGTAGTCCACGCTGAAGAAGTCGTACTGGTTTCCCGCCGGGCGGCGGGCGCGGCCGCCGAAGCCCACGGCGCTGACCGGGTGTGTGCCCAGGAACCAGTTCATCAGGTCCAGCTCGTGGATGTGGGCTTCGACGATGAAGTCGCCTGACAGCTCGGTCCAGTTGGGCCAACTGTACACGAGTCGCCTGGGGTCGAGGCTGCCGATGGGGCGCAGGGCGCCCAGATGTCCGAAGCAGGACGAGACTCTGCCGCCGAGGATTCGGCCGATGGCGCCGGCGGCCACGGCGGCCTGGTTCTCCGTGTAGTTCTTCTGGTGGCGGCAGTGGGTGCCGGCGATGACCATCAACCCCTTCTTCCTGGCCTCCTCGCCGGCGGCGATGACCCGACGGCAGCCGGGTGGGTCCACCCCCGCGGGCTTCTCCATGAAGATGTGCTTGCCGGCCTTGACCGCGGCCTCGAAGTGGAGCGGGCGGAACGCCGGCGGCGTGGCCATCAGGACGATCTCGACGTCGGTCTCGAGGAGCCTCTTGTAGGCCTCGGCGCCGCTGAAGCAGCGCTCGCGCGTCACACCGTACTTCTCGGCGGCGGGCCGCGCCTTGTGCTTGAAGTAGTCGGCGACCGCCGCGACCTGGATCTCCAGGTTCCACTTCAGCGCGCCGTTGAGGATGCGGGCCGCCTCGACGTGCTGGGCGAGGGCGCCGTTTCCGCGCCCCCCGCAGCCGATGAGCCCGACCTTCAGCACCCTCCCTTGCCCCTTCGCTGTGGCACCGAGGATGCTCAAGCCGCCGAGGGCGGCGCCCGCCGCGGCGGCGTTCTTCATGAAATCACGTCTCGACAGGCCAGTTGCGCTCGTCATGAACTCCCTCCTTGCGGAATCCAGTTCCCTTGGGAGAGCGGATGCGACCTCCTGCATTCGCGGCTTCAGACCGGCCGCGCCGACACGAGCCTACCGTCGCGTGGCTTCGGTGTCAAGCGATGAAGTCGTCCTCGACTTCCGCGGTTGACAGCTTCGCCGCGCTGTGGTATGCAGTGCCTCGCATGGGGGACCAGGCACAGGATGGAGGCATGGCGAGCCCGATGCTGGGTCGCACTGCGCGACGCTCATGAGCACACCACCTGTCGGCGAGTGGGTGAATTGCGACCTCCGGCTCACGCTGCTGGGCGAGGAGTTGCGCGCCCACGTGCGCGTCCCGACGTCGCCCGTGCGGGCGGCGGATCTGGTGCCCGTGCTCCACTCGCTGGCCGACGGGCTGGTGGCCGTGGTCCTGCGGCTGCTGGCGGCGCAGGGGAAGTCGGTCTCGTGCCGCGCCGGGTGCGCGGCCTGTTGCGAGGGATTGGTTCCGGTGGCCCACGCGGAGGCGTTGTACCTGTCCGAGCTGGTCGCAGCGATGCCGCCGCCCAGACGGGCCGCCATTCGCACGCGCTTCGAGGCGGTGAGCGAGCAACTCGGCCGCAGCCAGGTGCTGGGCGAGATCATGAAGCGCATGGAGTCGGGCCACCCGGATGTGGGAGGCGAACTGGGGGCGGCCTACCTCAAGGAACGAGTCCCGTGTCCGTTCCTCGAGAACGACGCCTGTAGCATCTACCCGCAGCGCCCCACCGTGTGCCGGGAGCATCTGGTGACCTCGCCGCCGTCGGACTGCCGCGATCCGGAGCGGGCGATCGAGCGGGTGTTCCTGCCGGCGAGGATTTCTCCCGTGCTCTTCCGGTTCAGCGACGGAGCCGTGTGGGACACGGCTCGGGCAGTTCCCATGGCGTCGGTTCTCGCGTGGGCGGAGGCGCGCGAGGAGGAAGCGGGCACGCGGCTCCCTGGCACGCGGCTGTTCGAGGGCTTCCTGCGCGAGTTCTCCCGCACGCAACTGGGGCACGAAATGGCCCCAGACGCCAATGCCCCGTAGCCGACGCCAAGTTGACAGCGCCGCCGCCCTGTGGTATCCATTGTGCCCGGAATCGTGGGTCACTTCCCCTCAGGAGTAGGCGACATGGCGAAGATCGCGTTCATCGGGGCTGGGAGCCTGGGCTTCTCGCGAAGGCTGATGATTGACCTCCTCAACTGCCCGGCGCTGCGCGACACGGAGTTCGCGCTGATGGACGTGGATACGGTGCGCCTGGGCTACATGGACCGCATTGCGGGGCGGATCATCGAGGAGATGAAGGCCCCCGCAAAGCACTCGGCGACGACGAATCGCCGCAAGGCGCTCGACGGCGCCGACTTCGTGATCACGACCATCCTCGTCGCCGGGATTGACGTGTTCCAGCACGACATCAATATCCCGCTCAAGTACGGCGTGGACCAGTGCATCGGCGACTCGTACGGCGTCGGCGGCGTCTTCCGCGCCCTCCGCACGATCCCTGTGATGGTGGACATCGCCGCCGACATGGCCGACCTGTGCCCCGACGCGCTCCTGCTCAACTACACGAATCCCATGTCCATGCTCATGTGGGGCATGAACGCCGCCGTGCCCGAGGTGCAAAAGGTCGGGCTGTGCCACAGCGTGCAGGGCACGGCCCACCAGATCGCCCGCTGGGTGGGCGTGCCGCCGAACGAGGTGGACTACTGGGTCGCCGGAATCAACCACCAGGCCTGGTTCCTCGAGCTGACGCGGAAGGGCCGCGACCTGTATCCCAAGCTTCGCAAGGTGCTCGACAACCCCGAGATCGTGCAGAAGGAGACCTGCCGCTTCGAGCTCTTCCGCCACTTCGGCTGGTTCGTCACCGAGTCGAGCGGGCACAACTCCGAGTACGTGCCCTGGATCCGCAAGCGCCCCGAGCTGATCGAGAAGTACTGCCCCGGCGGCGGCTGGAACGGCGGCACGGCCTTCATTCTGGAACTCTACGGGAAGAACCGCAAAGACTACAAGAAGGGCCTCGCCCGCATGGCCGCGGGCAAGGACCCGATCAACTACAACCGCAGCAATGAGTACGGCTCGCGGATCATTGACGCCGTGGTGACCGGCGTGCCCTTCTGCTTCAACGGCAACGTGCAGAACGACGGGCTGATCACGAACCTGGTGGAGGGGTGCTGCGTCGAGGTGCCGTGCTACGCGGACCGCCACGGCGTGAACCCCGCGTTCGTGGGCGACCTGCCGCCGCAGCTCGCCGCCATCAACCAGGCCCACGTCGCGGTGTGCGAGCTGACCGTCCAGGCCGCGCTCACGGGCGACCGCGACGCCGTCTACCAGGCCTGCGCTCTCGACCCCCTCACCGGCGCCGTGTGCTCGCTCGACGAGGTGCATGCGATGTGCGACGAGCTGTTCGAGGCCAGCGCCGCCTGGCTGCCGATGTTCAAGGGGCGGCGGCGCCCGAAGCGTGGCAAGGGGGCGCGGAAGAGTTGAGTGCGCGGCTTGGACCCGGTAGGATGGGTGTGTGCGTGGCTTAGAGAACACCGGAGACAGGACGATGGCTGAGGTGACGGACGAGTTGCTGCACGGCATCGTGGATGCCATCGTGCGCGAGGTGGAGCCGGAGCAGATTGTGCTCTTTGGCTCCTGGGCGCGGGGTAATCCCCACCCGGATTCGGACCTCGACCTGCTGGTGGTCGAGCGCGAGCCGTTTGCCGTCGGGCATAGCCGCTGGGACGAGCTTCGCCGCGTCCGTCGGGCCATCTCGGCCTATCGAGTTCCCAAGGACATTCTAGTCTACAGCTCCGACGAAGTGGACCACTGGCGGACGTCGCGGAACCACATCATCGGTCATGCCCTTCGGGGGGGACGGGTTCTGTATGAGCGACATTGATGAGGCCCGGCGCATGATCGGCATTGCCAACAGGGACCTCCGAGCTCTCAGGGGGATGACCGAGGCTCCCGATGCGTTTTCCGAGGAAGTGTTCGGCTTCCAGGCGCAACAGGCTGTGGAGAAGGCCCTCAAGAGCTGGCTGGCGCTTGTCGTGGGCAACTACCCCTACATTCACGATCTGGAGGAGCTGTTCGCGCGAGTCCGAGAGGCGGGCCGAACCGTGCCGGCGCCGTTTGTCAACTTGATCGATTTGGTGGACTTTGCCGTGCAGTATCGTTACCAGGCGTTCGAGGACGAGGCGGGAATGGACCGAGGGGCGACCGCCGCGGCCGTTGCTGAGTTCCTGGCCTACGTGGAGAATCTGGTCAGCCGCGCCGAACAGGCGCGCGACGGACCCGCCCGGAATAGCTAATACACCTTGTCCGGATCAAACACAGGCTTGCCCTGGGCTTCCAGCGCGTCGGTCGCCTTGTCGTAGCGGCGATAGTAGCAGGTGTAGTAGCCGGCGTGGCAGGCGGCGACCTTCTGCTCGACCCCAATGGCCAGAGAGTTCCCCTCGCAATCCACCAGCACGTCCACGACCCGTTGCGTGTGGCCCGAGGTCTCGCCCTTGAGCATCACGCGGCCCCGCGAGCGGCGGAACACGTGGACGAGGCCCGTCTCGAGCGTCCTGTCCAGCGCGGCGCGGTCCAGGTAGCACAGCGTCAGGGGCTGGCTGGTCGCCGCGTCGAAGACGATCGCGGGGATGAGGCCCCTGTCGTCGAAGTGCAGCATGTCGGCCAAAGGCATTCGATTCCTCCTGCTCTGATCCAGGCCGCATTCTACCAGTTTGCCGCCCCCCTTGCCAATTCTGTATAATCGTGCTCGCCGTCGTCGAGTGAGAAGTCCGAAGACGAGGACGACGACGACGAGGGGAGCAGTATGGCCGACACGATCGAGCTTACGGTAGACGACCGGTATCAGGACATCGTCGAGTTCCTGGCGGCGGCGCTGCCGTCGCTGCCGCTCTCGCGGCTGCGCCGCCTGGTGGCCCACGGCCACGCCGCGGTCGAGGGGCGGCGGGTGGACCACCGCTTCGTGCCGCAGCCCGGCCAGGCGGTCGTGCTCACGTTGCCCGAGACGCCCATCGTCCGCTACGAGCCGAGGAAGCTGGACTTCGAGGTGCTCCACGAGGACCCGCACCTGCTGGCGATCGACAAGCCGGCCGGCGTGGGCGTCATCCCGGCCCCCGGCACCCTCGAGGCCACGCTCATCAACGGCCTGCTCTGGCACATCCAGCGCGAATCCCCGTCGCCCTGCCAGCGGATCCACATCGTGCACCGCCTCGACAAGGACACGACGGGCGTGCTCCTGGTGGCGAAGGATCTGCCGACGGCGCGCCACCTGAGCGCCTGCTTCGAGCAGCGGCGCGTGAGCAAGCACTACCTGGCGCTGGTGCGCGGCGAGATGGCGGCGGGGGAGGGGGAGGTGGACCTGCCGATCGCCCCGTCGGCCACGCGGGGCAAGATGCGAGTGCGGCGCGGCGAGGGGCGGCCGGCCCGGAGCCGGTTCCGCGTGCTCGAGTGCTTCCGCGGCTACACCCTCGTCGAGGTGCGGCCCCTCACGGGCCGCCAGCACCAGGTGCGGCTGCACCTGGCCGGCCTGGGCCACCCGCTGGCGGTGGACCCGCTGTACGGCGGCGCCGCGGCGCTGTACCTCTCGGAGATCAAGCCGGGCTATCGCAGGAAAGAGGGCCGCCCCGAGGCCCCGCTGATGCCCCGCCTCACGCTGCACGCCCGACGGGTCGAGCTGGAGCTTGCCGACGGCTCGCCCCTGGCCGTCGAGGCCCCGCTGCCCGCCGACTTCGACCGCCTGCTGCGCTCGCTCCGCAAGTACCGCACGAGGCGGTGAGGAGCGCGGTCAGCTATTCTCGGCTTCTGCCGCCTGGGGCGGCGGCACCGGGCCGAAGTGCTCCTCGGCCACTTTCAGGAACTGCTCCGCGTGAGCGATGTGTTCCTGGGCCTGCTCGGGGCTGACAGCGCCGCGCGGCCCGTAGTCGCCCTTGAGCCGGTCATCGAAGGCGTCAATGATGAACCTGTGCAACTCCACGGGCCACCCTGCCTGTGTGGGCGAAACAGCGGCCGAACGTGGCGATGACCTCCTTGTGCTTTGAGAAGGCCATCGCTTCGCTCTCGAGGAATGCTTCAGCCAGGTAGAACATCGCGTAGTACGCCCGGGACGCCGCGTAGCCTGGGTAGCCCTTCGACAGGATGAATTTCGCGACCTCCAGGCTGTCGCGGGCCTCCTCCAGCAGGTCGCGTTCGTCGGCCGTCATATGGCAATCCCCTCTCTGCGGATGTTCCGTAGCAGCGGGCCGTTGCGGTGCACGAAGCGGTCTTCATCCATCAGGATGCACGTGACCAGTGTATCGTAGCGGACAGAGAGGTCGTACAGTACGTCCAGCTTGCGCTTTCGCTCCCCTTCGTCTCCGAGCCCTCGGAGCACCGCCAGCACATCAATGTCGGACCCCGGCTCGGCGTCGCCGCGGGCCTGGGAGCCGAAGAGGATGAGGTGGCGCAGGCGGTCGCCGTAGAGGGCCTCCAGGCCGCTCCGCAACTCGCTGAGAATCTGTCGGACCTCTGTGTCCACTGCACGTCTCCGACGGAGGAGCCACTCCCTGCACGGTCTGAGTATACCCGCTCCCGCGCCCGGAAATCAAGCGGGTTGCGCCCCGCTGGGCGGGTTGGTACAATGCGGCGGCAAGCAGTGTTGGAGACCCCGGCGTGAAGATCGTGTGCGGCAGGTGCTCGGCGGAAGTGGAACTGCCCAAGGAAGGGGAGGGCCCCCAGATCCGCTGCCCGTCGTGCGCCGCGGTGTTTGTCCTGCCGTCGCTGGCCGAGGGGGAGGAGCTGGCCCGCCCCGACATGTTTCCCGGCTATCGCGTGGTGGCCCTGGTGGGCCACGGGGGGATGGGGGCCGTGTACCGCGCGGTGCAGCTCTCGATGGACCGCGAGGTGGCCATCAAGGTGCTGCTGCGGAAGTACGCGGCGGTGCCGCGCTCGGTCGCGCGCTTCGAGCGCGAGAGCGGGGCGCTCGCCACGCTGAACCACCCGAATATCGTGGGGGTGATTGACCGCGGGCGGGTGGGCGACACGTATTACTTCGTGATGGAGTACGTCCACGGCCGCACGCTGCGCTACCTCATCAAGAACGGGCAGGTGAGCGTGGAGCGCGCCGTGGACGCCGCGATCCAGATCTGCCATGCCCTCGAGGCCGCCCACGCGGCCGGCGTGGTGCACCGCGACATCAAGCCCGGCAACATCCTCATCGAGGAGGCCGACGGGCTGGTGAAGGTGGCCGACTTCGGCATCGCGCACATGGTGGAGCAGGACGACGCCGGGGAGCGGCGGCGGCGCTCGCGCCTGGGCACCGCCAAGTACATGGCCCCCGAGCAGCGCGGCACGGGCGAAGGCATAGACGCCCGGGCCGACCTCTATGGCCTCGGCGTCACCCTCCACGAGATGCTCACCGGCGAGCTGCCCTCGGGCCAGCCCCCCAGCGTGTCCAACCGCTTCGTGCCCAAGGAGCTCGACGCCATCGTCGAGCGCGCCACGCGGACCAACCGCGACGAGCGGTTCCAGTCCGCCGTCGAGATGTGTCAGGCCCTCGATGCCGCCCGGCAGGCCGTGAAGGGCGACGAGACGTCGGTCACCGAGGTCCTGCCCGCCGAGGCCGTGGGCGGGCCCACGTGTCCCATCTGCCGCCAGGCCGTCGAGGCCGACGATGCGACCTGTCCGACCTGCCGCGTCGCGCTGTTCGAGCCGTGCTACCGCTTCGAGTGCGAGGGGGTGAACCGCCTGGGCGCCGAGCGCTGCGCCGCGTGCGGCGGCCACCTGAAGCTCATGGAGCGGCACCGGCGGGCCGAGCTCGAGGAGTTCCTCGAGCAGGCGGAGGCCGAGATCGCCGCCGGCGAAATCGTCGAGGCCCCCGAGCTGCTCGAAGAGGTCGAGACCGAGCCCCACGTCGCCTTCTCCGAGCTGCGCAAGCGCGCGCGCGAGCTCAGCCAGCGCCTGGCACTCCTGCGTCCCGCGTCGGTCTGGCGCCCCTTCGTCGTCGCCGCCGTGGCGGTGTTCGTCGTCGGCCTGGCACTCCTCGTCTACTGGCGCCTCGCGATGGGCCCGCCGAAGGGCCCGCCCGACGACGGCGACCAGGCGGTCGAACTCACTTCCGCGGGCAGGGTCGCGACGCCGATCCGCGTGGCCACCCGCGTGCAGGTGCAGCCGCGGCCCCCCGCCGCCCGGCCCGCCGATGCGTTCACCGACTACTTGCTCGCTGTGAGCGACGAGGCGTGGTCGAGGCACGCGCCGCCGGCGCGCCTCCTGGCGGCGTGCGACGCCGGGCTGTTCCTGGCGGCGGGCAGGAACAACGGCGAGGCGGGCAAGCGCCTGGCGAAGACGCTCGCCGACATCGGGCGGGCGGACGCGCCGCCCCCCGAGGCGTTGCGGGCCCGCGCCGGCGCGGCGCTCGACGCCTTGTGTGGCACCATCGCCAGGGAGCTGGGCAGGCACCGGACACTCGCGAGGAGCATCCGGCCCATTGTCAGCGCCTACTCCGCGGCGGCACGGACCGCCTCCGACCCTCTGCAACTGCTCCCTCTCGCGGCCGCCGCCCTCCACGACCTCCTGGCCGCCGCGGAAACGCACCAGAACCCGAAGCCCGACCTGCCGACGCGGCTCCTCCTCCTGGAAGGTGGGCTTCGCGCTGCCGCGCAGGACGATCTCCTGCCCATCTCCAGCCGCGTCATCGGCGCGGGACGCTTCCTCGTCCGCTACCTGCGGCGCGACGCCGAGAGCGCCGCCTTCCCCGAGTTCCTCAACGACGCGCAGCAGAAGCTCGCGCGAGCCGAGCACACGCGGGAGCCCCTGGCCCGCCTGGCCTACGGGGTCGAAGCCTTCGTCGAGGCCCTCGGGGCCAGGCCCGCGCCGCGCGCCGGCGAATGACCACAGGAGACACCCACCGTGGCCGACCTTCGCACGCCCTACGCGGGCTTGAGCCTCGATTGCCCCATCGTCGTCGCCTCCGCGGGCATCACCGAGACCGTCGAGCGCATGCAACGCTGCCAGGACAACGGCGCCGCGGCCGTCGTGATGAAATCCTGGTTCGAGGAGGAGCTGGCCCGCCACTCGCCCACGCCGCGCTTCTCGGTCCTCCACCACGACCTGGGGCCAGAGAAGACCTTCACGCTCCTCTCCTACGAGCAGGCCAGCGAGTGGGACCTCAAGCGTTACGCCCAGGAGGTGGCCGACGCCAAGGCCAAACTCGCCATCAAGATCATCCCCAGCATCAACTGCCTCACCGATGAGGGCTGGGCACGGGCCGCCCAGGAGATGCAGGCGGCCGGCGCCGACGCCATCGAGCTGAACACCTCGTGCCCCCACGGCTCCATCACGTTCCGCGGCAAGGCCGTCGAGGAGACGATCTTCCACACCATCGAGGTCGTGCGGAAGGCCGTCGCGCTGCCCGTCATCGCCAAGCTCAGCCCCATGCTCACGTCGCCGCTCGGCGTGGCCAAGGGCGCCGAGGCCGCGGGCGCCAACGCCGTGACCGTCTTCAACCGCATGACCGCCCTGGAGATAGACATCCAGGAGGAGCGCCCCGTCATGCACGGGGGCTATGCAGGCCACGGCGGCCCCTGGGCCATCCAGTATCCCCTCCGCTGGATCAGCGCCATCCGCCCACAAGTCGGCATTGACATTGCCGGCTCCGGCGGCGTCGCCTCCTGGGAGGACGTGGTCAAGTACCTCCTCGTCGGGGCCACCGTCGTTCAGACCTGCACCGCCGTGGTCATGAACGGCTACGGCGTGCTCCGCGAGCTGCGCGACGGCCTGGAGCGCTGGATGGACGAGCGCGGCTACAAGACCCTCGACGACTTCCGCGGCAAGGTGAACCCCCGCATCGTCGCCAGCCACGACGTGGACCGCCGGAAGCAGCAGCGCGCCGTGAAGCGCTACGAGGTCCTCGCCCCCTGCAAGGCCGCCTGCCCCATCGGCGTGTCCGCCCAGTCCTACGTCCGCCTCGTCGCCGACGGGCGCTTCGACGAGGCCGTCCGCGTCGTCCGCGCCAGCAACCCCTTCCAGTCGATCTGCGGCCGCGTGTGCTACGCTCCGTGCGAGGACGCCTGCACGCGGAAGCCCCTCGGCGGCCCCATCGCCATCCGCGCCATCAAGCGGTTCGTGGACGAGTGGGGCCGCCGCCACATGCCCTTGCTACAGCAAGAGATAGCCACCGCGCCAGCGACCGGCAAGCGGGCCGCCATCGTCGGCAGCGGCCCCGCCGGCCTCACCGCCGCCCACGACCTTGCGCTCGCAGGCCACGCCGTCACGGTCTTCGAGGCCCTCGACACGCCCGGCGGGATGCTCCGCGTGGGGATCCCCGACTATCGGCTCCCTAAGCACCTCGTGGACGAGGAGGTCGCGGCGATCAAGCGCCTCGGCGTCGAAATCCTTACAGGCAAAGCACTTGGACGCGACTTCAGCATTGAGTCGCTCCGCAGGGACGGCTTCGACGCCATCCTCGTCGCCACCGGCGCCCACAAGGGCGGCAAGCTCCGTGTGCCAGGCGAGGACGCGAGGGGCGTGGTGGACGCCGTGGGCTTCCTGCGGCGGGTCAACCTCGGCGAGCGCCCCGAAGTCGGCAAGCGGGTCGCCGTCGTCGGCGGCGGCAACACGACCCTCGACGCCGCTCGCTGCGCCCTAAGGCTTGGAGCCGACGTGGCTTACGTCGTCTACCGCCGCACCCGCGCCGAAATGCCCGCCCACGAGCGCGAGATCGCCGACGCCGAGGCCGAAGGCGTCCGCATTATGTATCTCTCGATCCCCCATAGCGTTATAGTGGACGACGGGCGGGTGGCCGGCCTCCGCTGCGTCGCCGGCTACCTCGACCCAAAGCCCGTCGCAGGTCGCCGCCCGAGCAGCGCCGTCGCCGGCGCCGAATTCACCCTCCAGGTGGACATGATCCTCGTCGCCGCGGGCCAGAAGCCTGACGGCGAAGTGCTTACTGGAGAGGGACTTACGACGCGAGAGGGGGGCACGGTCGTCGCGGACCGGGACACCTGTGCGACGGGGATCGAATGCGTCTTCGCGGCGGGCGACGCGGCGGGGCGTCCTGGGTCGGTCGTCGAGGCCATCGCCGATGGTCGCCGCGCCGCAAGTGCAATCGCCCGCTACCTTTCTGGCGAGGAACCCGCTGCTGAAGCGCCCAGGCCAGAGGCGAAACCCCTCGACGCCCGGACCGCTCTGGCCCGGCACGTGGACAAGCCCGACGAGCCACGCGTCATCGTCCCCGAGCGCGAGCCATCCGTCCGCGTCAACGAGTTCGCCGAGGTCGAGCTTGACCTCGACGAGCCGTCGGCCCGCCGCGAGGCGGCCCGCTGCCTCGCCTGCGGCTGCGGCGTCGGTTGCGGCCTGTGCCAGAAGGTCTGCATCTACTCCGCCATCGAGCAGAAGGACGGCTGCTTCGCCATAAACCCCGACAAGTGCGACGGTTGCGGCCTCTGTGTCGTCCGCTGCGCCAACCACGCCATCGAGCTTCAGCCCATCGAGCCAGAGGCGCCGAGCGCCAGGTGACGAGTGCCTGCCCAGCATGCTCAGGGCATGGAATCCCCCCGGCTTTCGCCGGAGACAGCCGGCCGCCGACAGGGATTGCTCGGCAACCGCCTGGCTCACCTGCGACTGATGCCCGCGGCCCGCTCGGGAAAGTGACTCGACTCCTCTCGCACATCCCCCGCGCCCGCCTCGGAGGCCCATGCCGCTCCTGTGGTCGCATGGGCACCATCGAGGCCACCCGGGCGCCTCATCCAGGGCAATGTCTCCCCAACTCCTTGCCCCTCAACCACTTAGCTCTATTCTCCCGGACATGCGCAAATTCGGTCGTTTTTCGACACAGCCATTCATTTTTCGACATCGGCGACCCGCCCCGGCGTGCCCCCCGCCCAGTTGTTCCGTGCTCCATTTCCTACGGAATGGTCGGAGGGCCGGGGAATGGCATAGTTCGTCCATCTCGGACGGGCGCGCGATCCGCCTTGACTTCTGTTCCCCTTTTGGCTACAGTCCGTCCACTGCCTGCGTCTCGGGAGTCCCTGCGCATGAACGTGTCGAGTTTCCTCATCAAGTGGAAGCAGTCGGACCTGACGGAGCGCTCCGGCTCGCACCAGCACTTCTGCGATCTGTGCGAACTCTTCGACCACCCCAAGCCGGCGGACGCCGATCCCAAGGGCGA
Source organism: Planctomycetota bacterium (assembly GCA_035527715.1). GTDB lineage: Bacteria > Planctomycetota > PUPC01 > DSUN01 > DSUN01 > DSUN01. The sequence goes on from DATKZY010000151.1 coordinate 22,745, forward strand.
GTGGTTCGCCTTCGAGAAGGGCGCGGCCAAGCACGGCGGCGGCGACGGCTGGGCCGACGTGTGGAAGATGGACTTCTTCGCCTGGGAGTACAAGGGCAAGCACAAGGACCTCGACGCCGCCTACGACCAGCTCCTCAAGTACCGCGAAGCCCTCAACAACCCGCCGCTGCTGTGCGTGTGCGACATGGACCGCATCGTGATCCACACGAACTTCACGGCCACGCCGACCAATGTCCACGAGATTCGGCTGCTCAATTTCCAGGAACCCGACAACCTGGAGATCCTTCGCGCGGTCTTCCACGACCCGAACAGGCTGAAGCCCGGCCAGACCCGCGAGGCGATCACGAAGGAGGCCGCCGAGCGCCTGGCCAAGGTCGCCGACCGGCTACGTGGGCGCGGCCTCGACCGCCACCAGGTCGCCCGCTTCCTCGACCGCATCGTCTTCTGCCTCTTCGCCGAGGACGTGGGCCTGCTCCCCGAGAACACCCTCACGCAAGTCCTCGACGAGTACCGCTACGAGCCCGAGCAGTTCACCGCGGCCGTCAAAGAGCTCTTCGCGCGTATGGCCGCCGGCGGCCGCTTCGGCGTCCGACGCATCAAGCACTTCGACGGCAATCTCTTTGAGAACGTCGAGGTCCTCACTCTCGAATACCCCGAGATCGAGAGCATCTGGCTCGCGGGCAAGCTCGACTGGGCCGCGGTGGACGCCTCGATCTTCGGCACCCTCTTCGAGCGCGGCATGGACCCCGACAAGCGCGGGCAGCTCGGCACCCACTACACCAGCCGCGCCGACATCGAAACCCTCGTCGAGCCCGTCGTCATGGCCCCCCTCCGCCGCGAATGGGACGAGTGCCGCCAGACCATCGAGTCCCTCCTCACCACCGGCCGCAAACCTGTGCATGTGGCACAGCCGCCCTCGGCTGTGGTTCACAACGAGATGCCCCTCTTCAAGGGCGACCCGCAGAAGGCCCGCCACGAGGGCGAAATCCTCATCAACCGCTTCCTCCAACGGCTCAGCAAGATCAACGTCCTCGACCCCGCCTGCGGCAGCGGCAACTTCCTCTACGTCACTCTCCAGAAACTCAAAGACCTGGAGAAGGAGGCCATCCTTTACGCCGGCGCGAACGGCCTGGGCGACTTCCTGCCCGCCGTCGGGCCGTGGCAGCTTCACGGCATCGAGATCAACGAGTACGCCTTCGAGCTGGCCCAACTCACCGTCTGGATTGGCTACCTCCAATGGCTCATCCACAACGGCTTCGGCCACCCCGCCGAACCCATCCTTCGCCCCATGCACACCTTCGAGTGCAAGGACGCGATCCTCGACCTCTCCGACCCCGACCACCCCAAAGAGCCCGAATGGCCCAAGGTGGACTTCATCGTCGGCAATCCCCCGTTCTTGGGCGACAAGCTCATGAGGGGCGAGTTGGGGGACGAGTACGTTAGCGCACTCAGGGCGCACTGCGCAGGGCGTCTCCCCAGCGCGGCAGACCTATGCTGTTACTGGTTTGAGAAGGCCCGCAAACACATCCAGGAAGGTAAGTGCCGCCGTGCGGGCCTCCTTGGCACGCAGGGCATCCGTGGAGGAGCCAACCGCGAAGTCCTGAAGCGTATCCGGGAATGTGGTGGCATCTTCTTCGCAGAAAGCGATCGCGCCTGGGTTTTGGATGGAGCAACTGTTCATATCTCGATGGTCGGATTCGATGGAGGGGATGAGGAACAGGTGTTCCTCAATGGCCAACCGGTCGCGGCCATCTACCCAAACCTATCGGCCAGTGCAGACACGAGCTCGGCCGTCAGGCTTCGTGGCCTGACCCAGATTGCTTTCATTGGGGTGTCTATGCATGGTCCATTCGACCTTGAGAATGCGCTCGCATGTGAGTTGCTCGAAAAGCCTCTCAACCCCAACGGGAAGTCCAATTCGGATGTGGTCAGACCTGTCCTGAATGCATACGAGATCGCGAAGCGGGCGGCGAACAGGTGGGTTGTGTACTTTCCTCCTGCGTTTGATATGCGCGAGAGCGCGCTTTACGAAGCCCCATTCGAGTACGTGGCGCACACGGTCAAGCCGGTGCGTGAGCAGAACAACAGGAAAGCCTATCGCGAGCACTGGTGGCTACACGGGGAAGCCAGACCTGCGATGGTGGCGGCCCTTGCCCCGTTGCAGCGCTTTGTTGCCACTCCTCGCGTGGGCAAGCACAGGCTCTTTGTCTGGATCAGCCCAGTTGTGTTGCCATCCGACGCGACCGTCGTCTTCGCCCGCTCGGACGACTATTTCCTTGGCGTGCTGCACTCGCGGCTGCATGAGGTGTGGGCAAGGGCGACGGGCACACAACTGCGCGAGCGGGAGAGCGGCTTCCGGTACACCCCGACGACGTGCTTCGAGACATTCCCCTTCCCGCACCCGACCCCCGAGCAAGAGGGGGCGATTGGGGCGGCGGCACGGGAGCTGAATGAGCTGCGGGAAAACTGGCTGAATCCGCCCGAATGGGTGAAGGAGGAAGTGCTGGAGTTCCCGGGCACCGTCGGGGGGCCGTGGACGCGCTACATTGATCAGAGGACAGTGGACAGTGGACAGAGGACAGTGGGGAGCGGGCAGTCGGCAGGAAGCCCGGGTGACAAGCCAATCATCGGCACGGTGCGGTATCCGCGGCTGGTGCCGCGCGACGCCGGGTGCGCGAAGAGGCTGAAGAAGCAGACGCTGACGAATCTGTACAACCAGCGCCCGACTTGGCTGGCCCTGGCGCACAAGAAGCTCGACGAGGCGGTGTTCGCGGCCTACGGATGGGACGCGGGGATGGGCGACGAGGAGATCCTGGAGAAGCTGCTGGCGTTGAATCTCGAGGGGGCGGCGGGAGACTGAACAATCCCGTTTCGCGCTTCGCGCCTATCGGCTTCTGCATGAGTAATGCAACACCTCGAATTGGGCGCAAGCTTGATCGTGCAGCCCACGAAGTGGGCGAGCCAGCCGTAGCCCAGGGCGACCAAAGGGAGCCCTGGGGAAACCGCCCCCATTCGTGAGCCCCTGAAAGGGGCGATTCACGGTCTTCTGAATCGCCCCCGTTCGGGGGCTCCCCGACGGGTTCGCCTGTACCCAGGGCTCCCTTCGGTCGCCCTGGGCTACTACTGAAACGCCCCCATCCGGGGGCTGAATGCTGCACTACCCATGCAGAGGCCAATACCCCGTTTCGCGGGCAGTTCCGCGTGCAGGTATGCACGCCCTACCACGCAGACCGCTCTGCTATCCGTGCCCATCCGTGCGATCCGTGGTGACATCGGGCTTCGTCTTCTCTGTGTCCCTCAGTGCCCTCTGTGGTGAGGCCCTTCCGCTCCTGTTCGACGGGAAGTCGCCGGACATGACAGCCCCCGACCTGATGGGCCGGGGGCTGGGGTGTGGCGCAGGAGATGGCCTATTTGAACGTGACGATGACGCTCTGCTCGGGCTGCATCTGGACGTATTTCTGGACCGTGGGGTCCTTGAGCTTGGTGCGGAGGACCTCGGCGTCCTTGATCTTGGACATGGCCTTGACCGTGGCGAGGGCCTGCTTGTCTTTGAGCAGCCCGCCCAGGTCCTCGCGGAAGAGGATGAGGCCGTTCTTCGCGGCGTTGACGTGCTCGGCATTGGTCGTGAGGATGGTGCCCTTGACGGCCAGGTGGAACTCGAGGACCGCGCCCTCGAAGGCCGCGGCCATCTGGGCGTTCTCCTCCTCCTTGGCGTCCTCCTTGTCCTCGCCGACCTTGATGGGGGGCCGGACGATGGTGAGCTTGGGCACGGCGCCGCCCTTGAACTCGAAGCGCATCAGGTCCGCCTCGTCGGCCTTGCCGGCGCCGATGGGGGGCAGGTAGCCGACCTTGAGCTTCGAGACGTCGGCCACGCTGTAGACGATCTTGAAGCCTTTCCAGCCCTCGCGCGCCTCGGCGGCGGCGACGGAGGCGACGGCGACGCCTTCGCCGAGCTCCGAGACGCCCTTCTCCACGTTGGCCTTCAGTTCCTCGAGCTTCAGCTCCTTGTCATCCTTCTGCTTCTTGAGGTAGAGCGTGTGCTCCAGGGTCGCGCTGCCGTCGGGATTCACCGTCAGCACGGCCTTGGAGTCCAGGCACCCCGCGGCCAGGAGTGCCACGCCGGCCAGCGCCGCCAGATGTCGGACCAGGTTGCCACGCATGCTGCCATCTCCTTTCGAGTAAGGGTCGTGCGCCGCCCAGATGCGGCGTCGCAGCATTGTACCATTCCCGCGGGCGGCGTCAACTGCGGCGTTGCCCGCGGCCGCGGGTGTGCCGAGGTTGCACGAGCCGGCCTGGATAACTAGACTGAGCGCGCGGAGGTCCGACGCCGCTGTCCTGAAGAGGAGACGCCTGTGGCTCAGAGGCACCCGAACATCCTGATCCTGATGCCCGACCAGCAGCGGGCGGACTGCATGGGCTGCGCGGGACATCCTCAGATACGCACGCCGCACATGGACCGGTTGACCGCTGAGGGGATGCGGTTCACCCACGCCTGCACGGTGAGCCCCCTGTGCATGCCCGCGCGGGCATCGTTCCTCAGCGGCCTCTACGTCCACAACCACGACATGTGGACCAACGCGGGCGAGCTGTTCCCCGAGGAGGAGTCGCTCTTCCGCCGCCTTGGCCAGCACGGGTACTACACGGCCCACATCGGCAAGTCGCACTACTACGAGCACGGCGGCTTCCACCTGCGCGTCCGCGAGCCGTACATGCACGCCCGCGGCTTCGACGCCGTGCACGAGACGACCGGCCCGTGGGCCACCTGCCGCACCGACTCGTATATGACCGACCTGTGGCGCGAGCGGGGGTTCCTGAAGGCGTTCCGCGACGACTACGAGAAGCGGCGGCGCCACCCCGGCATCGCCGTGTGGCCCAGCCCGCTGCCCGTCGAGCTGTTCCTCGACAGCTACATCGGGGCGCAGGCCGTCCGCTTCCTCGACGAGTACGAGCGCGACGAGCCGTTCGCCCTGTTCGTGGGCTTCGGCGGGCCGCACGAGCCGTGGGACGCGCCGGGCGAGTATGCGACGATGTACGACCCTGGGGCGACGCCGCCGCGCATCGAGCCGTGCGAGCCCGGCCCCTGGGTGCCCGAGGCCGCCGCGGCCTGGCAGCGGAGCGGCCGCCCCGCGGCGATGACGGAGGACGACGTCCGCCGCCTGCGTGCCAACTACTACGGGAAGATCAGCCTCGTGGACCGCTGGTTCGGCGAAATCCTGGCGGCGTGCGAGCGCAAGGGCGCGCTCGACGATCTGCTGGTGGCCCACTGGTCGGACCACGGGGAGATGGCGGGCGACCACGGGCTGCTGCACAAGAGCCGCTTCCTCGAGAGCGCGCTTCGCGTCCCCCTTACCCTTCGTTGGCCGGGGCGCGTGCCCGCCGGGCAGACGTCGGCCGCGCTGGCGGAGACGGTGGACCTGATGCCGACGATCCTGGAAGCCGTGGGCGCCGAGGCGCCCGGGAGCTGTCTGGGGAAGTCGCTCTGGCCCGTCGTGGGGGACCCGGCGGCGCGGGTCCGCGACGCGGCGTTCAGCGAGATCGCCCACCACGGCCGCCGCAACGTCATGGTCCGCACGGAGCGCCACAAGTATGCCGTCCACGAGGACGGCGCCGGCTATCTGCTCTACGACCTCGCCGAGGACCCGCAGGAGCGGCGCAACCTGATCGGGCATCCCGCCGCGCGCGGCGTCGAGGCCGCGTTGCGCGAGCGCCTGCTGCGCTTCCTGTGCGAGTCGCAACGCGTGCTCTGAGCACGTGCGCCCTGACGCCAGACCCTCGCTTGTTACAAAGCCTTTACGATCTCCGCGCGGGTTTTGGGGGTAGAATATGCGCGCGACGGCCGGTCGAAGCCCCGGCCAAAGGAGGTCCCGATGAATGCCCCACGCACGAGACGAATGAGCTGGCTGGCGGCCCTGGCCGCGGCGTGCGCCGCGGCGGCGCAGGCCGGCGGCGTCGTGCCCCACAGCATGCGGAGCATGCGGCCCCTGGCGTCGAACCTCGTGGTGCCCCAGCGGAGCGTGTTCTCCGCCGAGACGCGGCAGCCGGTCCGCATCACCGAGGTGACCGCCGACGTGGTGATCGCCGAGCGGGTGGCGACGACGAGTCTCGACATCGCGCTGATGAACCCCGCCGCGACGCGGCAGGAGGCCGAATTGCTCGTGCCCGTGCCCGAAGGGGTGGCGGTGCGTGGCTTCACCTTCCAGGGCGCCGCCGCCGAGGCGACCGCCGAGGTGCTGGCGAAGGACGACGCACGCAAAGTCTACGAGAGCATCGTGTCCAAGATGCGCGACCCCGCGCTCCTGGAGTTCGTGGGCTCCAGCCTCGTGCGCTCGAGCGTCTTCCCCGTCGAGGCCCGCGACAAGCAGACCGTGCGGCTGGCCTACGAGGGGCTCCTGGCCGCCGACGGCAGCCGCGTGGACTACGTGCTGCCCCGCACCGAGAGCGTGTACTACACGATCCCGTGGAACGTGAAGGTGCGGATAAAATCGTCGGCCCCCATCTCGACCGTGTACTCGCCGAGCCACAAGCTGGAGACGAAGCGGCTGTCGAAGACCGAGGTCGAGGTGGAGATTGCCGAGGAGTCGCGGACCGATCCCGGGGCCTTCCGCCTGTCGTACCTCGTCGAGCAGGACGGCGTGGCGGCCACGCTGTTCGCGTATCCCGACCCGACGGTGAAGGGCGGCTACTTCCTGCTCCTGGCCGGCGTGCCCGCGAAGGCGGCCGAGGCCAAGGGCGCGCCCGCCATCAAGCGGGAGATCACGATGGTGCTCGACCGCTCGGGCTCGATGAACGGCGAGAAGATCGAGCAGGTGCGCGAGGCCGCCTGCCAGGTGCTCGCCGGCCTCGAAGAGGGCGAGACGTTCAACATCATCGTCTACAACGACCAGGTGAACTTCTTCGCCGACCGGCCCGTGCTCAAGACGAAGGACAGCGTGGCGAAGGCCCGCGAGTACCTGGAGGGCGTGAAGGCCCGCGGGGGCACAAACCTCCACGACGCGCTCGTCGAGGCCCTCCGCCCGCGGCCCATGCAGGGCTTCCTGCCAATGGTGCTCTTCCTCACGGATGGCTTGCCCACGGTGGGGCAGACCGCCGAGGTGGCCATCCGCGATGCCGCCCGCAAGGCCAACGTGCACAACCGCCGCGTCTTCACGTTCGGCGTGGGCGCCGACGTGAATACCGCGCTCCTCGAGCGCGTGGCGCTCGAGACCCGTGCGACGTCCACCTTCGTCCTCCCGAGAGAGGACGTGGAGGTGAAGGTTTCCGGCGTTTTCAAAAGGCTGGCCGGCCCCGTGCTGGCCGACACCAAACTGGAGGTCGTCGGACCCGACAACGTGTCAGCCCCCGGTCGGGTGCTCGACGTCATTCCGGGCAGGCTGCCCGACCTCTTCGAGGGCGATCAGCTTGTGGTGCTCGGGCAATACGTAGGTGGCCAGCCTATTACCTTCTCCGTGAGCGGGAACTACCTGGGCACGAAGCAGGCGTTTCCGTTCACGTTCGAGCTGGGCAAGGCGACGACGCGGAATGCCTTCGTGCCGCGTCTGTGGGCGAGCCGCAAGATCGCCGTGCTCCTCGACGGCATCCGCGAGCTGGGGGCCGACATCGGCTCGAAGCGGCCCCTCACCAAGGCCAGGAGCCCCAAGGCCCAGATGATCCTCGAGGCCATCGCCGAGGCCACCGGCACGTCCACCGCGGCACAGGAGGCGAAGCTCAAGGAGCTGGTCGGCGAGGTCGTCCGCCTCTCCACCGAGTTCGGCGTCCTCACCGAGTACACCGCCTTCCTCGCCCGCGAGGGCACCGACCTCGCGGCGCGCGACGCCCTGAACCAGCAGGCCCAGACCAACCTCGAGCAGCGGGCCATGCACACCCGCGTGGGCATCGGCTCGATCAACCAGGACTTCAACCGCCAGGCCCAGCGCAGCCAGTCCGCGCTCAACTACCGCAACGACTACTACGACCAGAACATGAACCGCGTGGCGACGGCCGCGGTGCAGCAGGTGAACGACCGCGCGTTCTTCCATCGCGGCACGCAGTGGGTCGACTCGCGGGCCGCGGTCGAGGCGGCGAAGGGCCTGGCGCCCGACCGCACGGTCGTCTTCGGCTCGCCCGAGTACTGGCAACTCGTCGAGCAACTCGTCCGCGAGAACCGCCAGGGCGTCGCCTCGCTCGGCGGCGAGCTGCTCCTGCGCATCGGCGGCCAAAACGTCCTCATCACATCCGCGGCGAAGTAACAGCCACTCCCTCCCGAACGTTCCCATACCTTCGGGAGGGGGAACAAGACACAGGAGGCGACGACATGATGAAGAGAGCAGCGTTGGTGGCGGCGGTCCTCGCGTGGGCGGCGGGCGCTCTGGCAGGGGAGGAGGGCGAGGCCAAGCTGGACGTGAAGCTGGCTCGCGCGGTCGTCTTCAAGGACGGCTTCTGCATGCTGGTGAAGAAGGCCACGGGCAAGGTGGACGGCGCGGGCCGGGCCTACATCGAGGGGCTGCCCGAGAACGCCATCCTCGGCTCCTTTTGGGTCGTCCCCACCAAGGGCAAGCTCCTCAGCATGGTCTCCCGGCAGCAGATCATCGCCAAGCAGGGCAAGCAGGAGACCGAGAAGCGGCTGATCCTGGAGTTCGACCCCAAGGTGGCGGACGGGGCAGTAGAAGTCGAGGTGTTCTTCCTGGGGCCAGGCATCCGCTGGATTCCCACGTACCGCGTGGCGCTGGGCGAGAAAGAGGCGGACATGGTGATGCAGGCCGAAGTGCTTAACGAGGCGGAGGACCTGCCGGGCATTCCGGTGGACCTCGTAGTGGGCGTGCCGAGCTTCCGGTTCCGCAACCTGGCCTCGCCGCTGACCCTCACGGGCGCCATCGTGGACCCCCTGCGGCGCGCGGCGCCGCAGATCATGGACCAGTCCATGTCGAATGCGCTTTTCACCCAGCGGGCGGGGGAGGTGCGCGGCGAGCGGAGGGCTCCGCAGCCCGCGGTCGAGGGGCCGGCCGTGCCCGCGCTGCCGCCCGAGCTGGGCGGCGAACAGGCCCAGGACCTCTTTGTCTACCACGTGCCCAAGCTGTCGTTGCGGGCGGGCGAACGGGCGGCCGTGCCCATCCTCTCGACCAAGGTGCCCTTCCGCGACCTCTACACGTGGGACGTGCAGCTCGCACGCTCGGGCGCCGAGAGCCTGCCCGAATCGGGGCGCCACGCCTCGCCCACCCGCCTCCTCAAGAACGAAGTTTGGCATCAGGTGGAGTTGGCCAACAAGAGCGCCGTGCCCTGGACCACCGGCGCGGCCCTGGTCATGGACGGCTATCTGCCCATCGGCCAGGAGCTGCTCACCTACACTTCGCCCGGCGGCAAATGCCAGGTGCCCCTCACCGTGGCGGTGGACGTGCGCGGCACCTACGAGGAATCGGAGACCGAGCGGATCGTGAAGGCCGTGCACTTCCAGGGCTACGACTACGCCAAGATCACCAAGAAGGGCACCCTGCGGGTCACCAACTACAAGAAGAAGCCGATCACCCTCTACCTCGCCTGCCAGTTTGGCGGCAACGCCGTCGAGGCGTCCGACGACGGCAAGATCGCGGTCACCGACTACCAGGCTGGCGACTGGCAGAACGTGCAGGGCCACCCCTCGCTCACCGGCCACTCCACCATTCGCTGGGAGCTGACGGTCGAGCCCGGAGCCACCAAGGAAGTGACTTGTCGCTACGCGTTCCACGTGCGGCATTGATCCTCACGGCCATGGGAATCAGGAGACGATGAGATGAGAAGCATGGGGGCTGCATCGGGCCTCGTGGTCGCGCTGGCGGCAGCAGCGCTCGCGGCTGAGCTGCCCGAGATGACGCCGAAGGTCACCGACGTGACGGTGTTCAAGGACGGCCACGCGCTGGTGATGGCCCGCGGCGCGGCGGAGCTGAAGGACGGCTGGTGCCGCACGCGCGAGGTGCCGGCGCCCGTGCTCGGCACGTTCTGGGCCTTCGTGGGCGACGCCGAGGCCCGCGTGGACTTCGTGAAGGCCGGCTTCGTCGAGGCCACCGAATCGGTCCCCTGCCTCTCCCTCGACCAGATCATCCAGGCCAACAAGGGGAAGAAGGTCACCATTGTCGAGCAGCCGAAGGACGCGCCCGCCCAGACCCACACGGGCATCCTCCGCGGCATCCTGGAGCGCGAGGGCGAGCGCGAGGCCCCCGTCACCCGCTCGGTGCCCCGACGCTACGACCGGTGGGGTCGCTACACCGGCACCGAGAACGTCACCGAGACGCGCGAGGAGGAGTTCCGCAGCCTCGCCTCGTTCGTGATGCTGGAGACGGAGCAGGGCACGGTGCTGCTCCAGCGCGACAGCATCCGCAGCCTGGCCATCGCGGGCAAGGAGGTGACGACGACGCGGACCGAGACAAAGCAGGTGCGCGAGATCGCCGTCCGCGTCCTGGCCAAGGGCAAGCCGGCCAGCGGCAAGCACGACGTGGGGTTCGTCTACCTCCAGAAGGGGGTGCGCTGGATCCCCGACTACCGCGTCGAGCTGCTCGACGAGAAGAAGGCGAAGGTGTCGCTCTACGGCACGATCATCAACGAGCTGGCCGACCTGGACAACGTGACCCTGCGGCTGGTCGTGGGCGTGCCGAGCTTCCTGATGAGGGAGAATCTCTCGCCGCTCGCGCTCCGCGACGTGGCGCTCCAGCTCAGCCACTACTTCGCCCCGCCCTCCGGTGCGGGGGGACGCGGCGTGGCGGGCCAGGACCTGAGCAACGCGATGATGTCGCAGATGGCCGCCCCCATGCAGCGCGACGAAGGCCCCGCCGCCCGCGGCGGCCCCGACATCCCTGCCGAGGGGCAGCAGGAGGACCTCTTCCTCTACCAGAAGCAGGGCATCAGCCTCAAGAAGGGCGAGCGGGCCGAGGTGCACCTGCTCGACGTCACCGTGCCCTACGAGCACACCTACGTGTGGGAGCTGCCCTTCCTGCCGCCGCGCGAGCTGTGGCGCCACATCAACCAGGACCAGCAGCGCCAGCTCACCCGCGCCCTCACCGGCGCCAAGGCGATGCACAAGCTCCGCCTCTCCAACACCGGCCAGACCCCCTGGACCACCGGCCCCGCCACCATCTTCAAGGACGGCACGGTCCTCGGCCAGCAACTCATGACGTTCACCTCCGCAGGCAACAAGGTCGAGCTGCCCGTCACCATCGCCACCGACCTGAACACGAAGAAGGAGGAAACCGAGGTCGCCCGCAAGCACAACGACCTCACGGTCGGCACCACGAACTACACCCGCGTCTCGCTCCGCAGCAAGCTCACGGTGACGAGCTTCAAGGACCGCGAGGTGCGCCTCGTCGTCCGCCGCAAGCTCATCGGCACCGTGGACAAGGCGAGCGAGGGCGCCAAGGTGACCTCCTTCAACCCCCAGGAGGAAGGCCCCGACGAGGCGTACTCCTGGTGGTACTGGTGGTGGCCGGGCTGGATGGCGGTCAACCCCTTTTCCGAGGTCTCCTGGGAGGCGACGCTGAAGAAGGGAGAGGCCGCGACGCTCGAGTACGACTGGCACTACCATTGCGTTCCGTAACGAGAGCGTAACGGCGCGGAACCCGGACTCCCCGAATCGCGTCCAAGATGGTAGAATCGGGGAGGCAGGAAAGGAGCTTGCTATGGGGTGGCGCAAACTGGCAGCCGTGGCGATGGTGGCTGTGGGCGTGGCGGCCTGGGGATTCATGGCCGCGCTCGCCGAGCCGTCCGTCGGGCCGGACGCGAAGAAGGAGGGCACGGGGGGGACGGCTCCGACGAAGTGGGCGCCGGCCGTCGAGCCGAAGCCGCTGAGCGCCCAGGTGCAGAAGGGCCTCGACTTCCTGGCGAAGTCCCAGCTCCAGAGCGGCGCCTGGGGCCAGGGCGAGGAATCGGCGCAGATGGGCGGCGGAGTGCAGCTCAAGGACACGCCGAGCGTGGCCGACACCTGCATCTGCACGCTCGCCCTCATCCGCGCGGGCAGCACGCCCAAGAGCGGCCCGCACGCCGCAATCATCCGCAAGGCCCTCGAATTCCTCTGCTCCGAGGTGGAGGAGAGCGATTCCCCGTCGCTCTTCATCACCAAGACCCGCGGCACCCGCGTGCAGGGCAAGCTCGGGCAGTACGTGGACACCTTCATGGCCGCCCAGGTGCTGGCCGAGGTGAAGGACCAGATGCCCGACGCGGCCAGCCGCAAGCGCCTGATGGCCGCACTTGACAAAGTGATGGATAAGATCGAAAAGAATCAGAAGAGCGACGGCACGTGGGCCTCCGACGGCTGGGCGCCCACGCTCTCGCAGGCCATGGCCGCCAAGGCCCTCAACAGGGCCGCCCAGGCCGGAGTGGACGTGAGCGAGACCGTCCGAGGCAAGACCGAGAAGTACGCGCAACGGCAGTTCGACGGCCGGTCCGGCAAGTTCTCCGCCGAAGGCTCGGCCGGCGTGCAGCTCTACTCGGGCGCCGCAAGCCTGGGCGCGCTCCAGGACTCGGCGAACACGAACGACGCGAAGCGCGCCGACCTGCGGGACAAGGCGGCGAACGCGCCCACCGCCGCCGAGCGCAAGGGGGCCGCCGACCTGCTCGTGCGCTTCGACGAGAACGAGAAGGCCCTCAAGCAGGCCAAGCAGGCCATCGTGAAGAACCTCGAGGACGAGCGCTTCATCCAGGGCTTCGGCTCCAACGGCGGCGAGGAGTTCCTCAGCTACATGAACATCGGCGAAAGCCTGGTGGTCAAGGGCGGCGAGGAATGGAAGAAGTGGGACGAGAAGATCACGGCGAACCTCAACCGCGTGCAGAACGCGGAGGGCTCGTGGAGCGGGCACCACTGCATCACGGGCCGCACCTTCTGCACGGCGGCGGCGCTGCTCGTGCTCACCGTGGACCGGGCGCCCGTGCCCGTGGCGGCCAAGATCAGGAAGCAATGATCCATTCCCGATTCGCGATTTCCGATTTCCGGTTCCCGAGGAGCCCCGCCCGCCAGGTGTCGGGGCTTCTCGTCATCGCGCTCCTGGCCGTCGGCTGCTCGGCGGAGAAGCCGAAGAAGCAGGCGAAGTCGCGCGCGGTGAAGGCCACGGAGGAACTCGTTGGCCGCGTGGACGATGCCCTCGCTGCCGCGGCACGGTTCCTCGTCAGCAAGCAGTCGGACGACGGGGCCTGGCGCTCCGCCGTCTACGGCTGCTTCCGCGATGGGCCGGAGCTGACGCCCCACGTGCTGTCGTGCCTCTTCTTCCTGCCGCAGGGCGGCGAGAGCGTGCGCCCGGCCTTCGACAAGGGGGCCAGCTTCATGATGAAGCTGGTGACGAAGGAGGGCGCGATCGAGCCCGGCCCCCACGGCCTCAACTTTCCCGTCTTCACCGCCGGCGCGGCCAGCCGCGTGGTGGTGCTGGAGAAGAAGGACGAGCCGCACCTGCGCGCCCGGTCCGCCTGGCTCGCCTACCTGCGCGAGCGGCAACTCGTCGAGGCCAACGGCTGGCAGTTCAAGGACCCGCAGTACGGCGGCTGGGGCTTCTCGGTGGACATCCCGCAGAAGCCCAGGCCCCACGACCTTCCCGGACGATTCTACGAGTCGAACCTCGTGGGCACCCTCTACGGCATCGCCGCGCTGCGGTCGGCGAAGGTGCCGCTCGACGACCCCATCTACCAGAAGACCCTCACGTTCGTGAAGCGCTGCCAGAACTTCTCCGACAACCTGGCCAAGGGCGACCCCTACTACGACGACGGCGGCTTCTTCTTCATCCCCGGGGAACCCGTCCAGAACAAGGCCGGCGTCGCGGGCACCGACAAGTGGGGCCGAACCCGCTTCCGCTCCTACGGCACGATGACGGCGGACGGTTTGCGCGCGCTCATCCGCTGCGGCCTGCCGCTCAGCCACCCGCGCGTGGTTGCCGCCCGCCGGTGGCTCGAGGTGAACTTCGCCGTGGACCAGAACGCCGGTGCCTTCCTGGCGGACCGCGAGATCCTCAGGAACGCCACCTACTTCTACTACGGCTGGTCGCTCGCCCACGCCATGATTGCCCTGGACGCGAAGGAGGTCCTGACACGGAAAGGCGGGGTGAGGTGGGCCGAGGCCCTGGCCAAGGAGCTGCTCGCCCGCCAGAGGGACGACGGCTCCTGGCGAAACATCTACACCGACGCCAAGGAGGATGACCCCCTGGTGGCGACGCCCCTCGCCGCGTCGGCCCTGGCCATCTGCCGCGGCGTGATCACCGGCGAGCACAAGGCCATTGGCCGGCCGTGCCTCACCGAGCCGCCGGAGCCGAAGGAGGCCCCCGACCCTTGACGCGGCGTGTGGTTCAGAGCATTCTGTAAGGGTTCCTCACCTTCTTGCAGGAGGCCGGAAATGCGGACGCGGTTGGGCCTGTGGCTGTTGGTTAGCGTGTCAGTGGCTTGGGCGGCGGCGCCGCCCGCCGAGCCGGCAGGAGTCAAGGGCAAGGTGGACGCGGTGACGCTCTACCGCGGCCAGGCACTCGTCACGCGCGCGGTGCCGGTCGAAGGCGGCGCGGGCACGGTAGAGCTGGTGGTGTCGGGCCTGCCCGACCGGGTGGAGCCCGACAGCCTGTTCGCCGAGGGCAGCAACGGCATCGAGGTGCGCGCCGTGCGCTTCCGCCAGCGCGCCATCGGCGAGGAGCCCCGCGAGGAAGTCCGAAAGATCGATCAGGAGATCGAGCTGGTCCAGGACAAGGTCGCGGCGAACAAGAAGCGGCAGGATCTGCTCACCCAGCGCTTGGCCTACCTGTCGAAGCTCGACGAGTTTACGGCTGTGACCGCGAAGGCCGATCTCGCCAGGGGAGTCCTGAACTACGAGGCCCTCGAGAAGACGTCGCAGTTCTCCTTCAAGCAGCGCGACGACATTGTCACCGAGACGCTCAAGCTCGACGGCGAGGCCCGCGACCTGGCGAAGCAACTCTCGCTGCTCCAGCGCCGCCGCGGCGAGCTGACCGCGGGCGCGAGCCGTACCGTGTCGGAAGCCGTCGTCTTCCTCGAGAAGCGCGAGGCCGCCCCTGCCGTCGTGAAGCTCAGCTACCTCGTGAACCAGGCCGGCTGGAGCCCCGCCTACAACTTCCGCTCGGCCAAGGACGGCAAGGCCGTCAACGTCGAGTACAACGCGCTCGTCCACCAGATGAGCGGCGAGGACTGGACGGGTGTGTCGCTGACGCTCTCGACCGCATCTCCCGCGCTGGCGGCCCAGGGGCCGGGCGTGGCGCCCTTCCGCGTGAGCCTGGCCCAGGCCGCTGGGCAGCAGCCGGCGCAGGGCAAGGACGTCGCGGGCAAGTTCCAGATGGCCCAGAAACGCCTCCGCGAGTCCGCCGGGCGCCAGCAGGCCCTGGTTGGGGCGAAGGACAACCTGGACGCGAACTGGGAGATGAACCGCGCGGCGAACGATGGGCAGTGGGCCGAGCTGGCCGCGGGCCGCGAGGTGCTCGACGCGATGCGCCGCGAGCCGGGCACCACCGAAGGCCCCAGCGTCAGCTACGCCCTGGCCACGCCCGTCAGCCTGGCCAGCCGCGCCGACCAGCAGATGCTCCGCATCCAGGACATGGAGCTGGCCTCGCAGTTCTACCACGTGGCCACGCCGGTGCTCACGGCCTTCGTCTACCGCGAGGCGGAGATGACGAACAGCGCGGCCGAGGTGCTCCTGGGCGGCCCGGTGAGCGTGTACCTCGACGGCCACTTCGTCGGACGGGGCGAGCTGCCCACCGTCGCTCGCGGCGAGTCCTTTGTCATGGGCTTCGGCGCCGACCCCCAGCTCCGCGCGCGCCGCGAACTCCTCGACAAGTCCGAGAGCGTGCAGGGCGGCAACCGCGAGGTCTCGCTCAAGGTCCGCCTCGCCATCGAAAACTACAAGGACACCGAGGTCAAGGTGCGGCTCTTCGACCGCATCCCGCTCCCCGAGCGCAAGAGCGACATCCGCGTCACCCTCGGTGAGATGGGCACCGACAAGCTCAGCGACGACAAGCTCTACCTGCGCCTCGGGCAGCCCAAGGGCATCCTCCGCTGGGACATCACGGTGCCCGCCAAGGCCTCGGGCGAGAAGTCCAGGCTCCTCGAGTACAGCTACAAGATCGAGCTCGACCGCAACCTCACCTTCACCACGCCCGCCGACGCCGCGATGCCCGCGGCCCAGCAGGAGTTCGAGGAGATGGAGAAGGCACGCAAAGCCTTCTGACGCCTGTCAACCTCCCGCGGGTCCGCAACCCGCGGGAGGTTAGCCCAAGGAGCGGCTCATGAGCCGACCACGCATCCTGATCGTGGAGGACGACGGGGCGATCCGCCGGGGGATCGTGGACGCCCTGGAGTTCGAGGGCTACGCGACCCTTCAGGCGGCCGACGGCCTGAAGGGGCAGGAGATGGCGGTCAAGTGCGCCTGCGACCTCATCCTGCTCGACCTCGTGCTCCCCGGCCGCGACGGGTTGGACATCTTGCGCGAGGTGCGAGCCACCCGTCCCACCCTCCCCGTCATCATCCTCACCGCGCGCGGCGAGGAGAGCGACCGCGTGCAGGGCCTCCGCCTGGGCGCCGACGACTACGTCGTCAAGCCCTTCAGTGTCAAGGAGCTTCTCGCCCGCGTGCAGGCCGTGCTGCGCCGCTCGCCCGAGCGGCCCGCCGACGTGCAGCGGGTCGCCGTGCCCGGCGGCGCGGCCGACCTCGCCCGCCACGAGGTCCACTTCGACGACGGCGCCCGCACCGAGCTCACCGAACGCGAGGTCGAGCTGCTCCGCTACCTCGCGTGCAACTCCGGGCGCGTCATCTCCCGCGGCGAAATCCTCTCACGCGTCTGGCGCATGAACCCGACCGGCGTGGAGACCCGCACGATCGACATGCACATCGCGCGCCTCCGGGAGAAACTCCGCGACGACCCGGCCGCCCCCAAGGTCATCATCACCGTCCGCGGCAAGGGCTACCTGTTCGGGGAGCCGGAGGCGCTGGGATGAGATACATCCTTGGAGCCCTTCTCGCCCTTCACGCACTGTGCGGTGCGGCCGAGCCTGCCGACGAGCCGTCGCGCTCCACGCCCATCCTCATCGCCAAAGGCCAGGATTGCCTCGTCCACGGCATCATCTACCCCTTCCACGACGATCAGGCGCGCTTCCGCTCGCGGTCGTGGGGCGGCTGCGCCGTCCTCTACACCACGCCGTCCACCGGCGAGATGAAGGCCCTTGTCTCGACAGGAACGACCGAGATCCCCACGGAGCGAATCTCCTTCACCCAGGCGCGGCTCGTCGGCGTGGCCTGCGACGCCGAGCGGCTCTACGCCGTGGTGTGGTCCTCAGGGCGCGTCTTCGACCACCCGCCTCATCCTGGCCAGCCGTTCAAGGGCGGTGGCTACTCGCTCCACGTCTTCTGGCTCGGCGATGGCACGGGTCTGGGCGAGACGTGGCTCCTCAAGGAGCCGAGCAAGTCACCCGTCAGCCGGCCGAACGCCGTCGCGCCCGAGCTGCCCGACGTCGCGCCGCAGGAAACGCTCGAGAAGGGGCCGCTGAAGCTCACCGACAAAGGCGTCGCCCTCTACGGCGCCGCCTTCGAGTTCGACGGCAAGAAGCTGATGAAGCACACAGCCCAGGCTGAGGGACAGCCGTGATGGCTGGTACCCCAACACCGAACACCTAACACCGAGCACCCGGCCGAGTTCGACGACGACGACGACGAGGACGATAGGGCGATGAAGAAGCAATGGCGCATCTGGATCGCCTTCGGCCTGGCGCTGGCCGTGCTGCTGGCCGCCGTGGGGTCGGTGACCCTCACGGCGCTGCGGCTGGACCGCGCGGAGGCCGAGGCCCGCCGCCAGGCGGCGCTCGAGGAGAACGTGCGCCTCGCCCTCTGGCGGATGGACTCCGCTCTCGCGCCGCTGATCGCCCAGGAGAACGCCCGGCCCTACTTCGCCTACAGCGCCTTCTACCCCGCCGAGCGGGCCTACACGCGAATGTTCGCCGAGATTGACCGCGACGAGGTGCTCCTCCCCTCGCCGCTGCTCACGGCCGCTTCGGAGCACGTGCTGCTCCACTTCCAGTTCGGCCCCGACGGCGCGCTCACCTCGCCCCAGGTGCCCACGGGCAACATGCGCGACCTGGCGGAAACCGGCTACGTGACCACGGAGAAGATTGACGCCGCGGCCGCCCGCCTCGCCACGTTGGAGAAGCGGCTCGACAGGAAAGCCCTCCGTGCCGCCCTCCCCAAACGCCCCGATGCCGAGCCGCCCGCCCACCAGGTGCACGTGGACGAGCCGGGCCAGGCGCCCCCCAACTCCCCCGTCCAGCAGACCGTGCGCAACCTCAGCGAATACCAGGCCCGCAGCCGCACCTATCAGCAGGCGGCGAGCCAGACGGAAAACGTGGCTCTCCGCGCGGCGAAGGCGTATTCCGCCACGGAGGCCGTGCTCCGCCCCGTGTGGCTCGGCGGCCGGCTCATCCTCGCCCGCCGCGTGGCCGTGGATGGCGGCGAGTACCTTCAGGGCTGCTGGCTCGACTGGGCGGGCATCGGGAAGTGGCTCGTCGCCGACATCCGCGACCTCCTGCCCGAGGCGAGCCTCGAGCCGCTGGGCGCCCAGGCCAGCGACCCGCGGGCACGCGTCCTCGCGTCGCTGCCCGTCAGGCTTCTGCCGGGCGCGCTGCCGGCCGAGCCGAGGCCGCTCCTGTCGCCCATCTCGCTCTCGCTCGTCATCGCGTGGGCGTGCGTCCTGGTGGCGGGGCTGGCCGTGGCCGTGCTGCTTCTCGGCGCCGTGTCGCTCAGCGAGCGGCGGGCCGCCTTCGTCTCCGCCGTCACCCACGAGCTGCGCACGCCGCTCACCACGTTCCAGCTCTACAGCGAGATGCTGGCCGAGGGAATGGTAGCCGACGAGGCGAAGCGGCAGCACTACCTCCAGACCCTGTGCACCGAGGCCGACCGCCTGAGCCATCTGGTCGAGAACGTGCTGTCCTACGCCCGACTCGAGCGGGGCCGCGCCCGAGGCCGCGCCGCCAGCATCACCCTCCGCGGCCTCGTCGACCGGGTGCGCGAGCGCCTCGGCCGCCGCGCCGAGCAGGCCGGCATGACCCTCGTCGTCGAGGCCCCGGACGATGTGCTGGAAGTGGCCGTGCGAGCCGACGCCTCCGCCGTCGAGCAAATCCTCCTCAATCTCGTGGACAATGCATGCAAGTACGCCTGCGAGGCCGCCGACAAGCGCATCCACCTCGAAGCGTGTCCGCGCCGGTCCGCGTCGTCCGTGGTCCTGATCCGTGTCCGTGACCACGGCCCTGGCCTCACGGCGGACGCGCGCCAGCGCCTCTTCCAGCCCTTCTCCAAGTCGGCCCGCGACGCGGCGCACAGCCGGCCGGGAGTCGGCCACGGCCTTGCCCTCAGCCGCCGCCTCGCCCGCGACATGGGCGGCGACCTGTGCCTCGACGACAGCGTCGCCGACGGCGCCTGCTTCGCGCTCTCCCTGCCCCTGGCGTGAGCGGGCGTTTTCACTTGATTTCCGCCCGAAACGCTGTATATTCAAGGGGACAGGTCGTGTGGAGTGGGGCCGATGGCGCGAGAGTTCGGAAACTGGCGGCCCGCCGAGCAGCCGGCGGCGAAGGCCGCCGTCGTCGGCGGCAGGCCGCCCGGGCCGGGCAAGCCGCTCGGCAGCGTGCCCCACGGCATCGAGGTGCTCCTCATCGAGGCGTCCGTGGACCCTCGCTTCCGGGAGCTTCTGCTGGAGAAGCGGGCCGAGGCGTCGAAAGCCATCGGCGTCACACTGTCCGCGATCGAGGCCGGATTGCTGAACGACATCCCGGCGAGCCACCTCACCCAGGTCATCGCCCAGACCCGCGTGAGCAAGAGGCTCCGCAGCGAGGCCCGGCGCAAGGCCGCCAAGGTGGCCCTCGCGGCCCTCGGCACCGCGGCCCTCGCCCACGGCTGCCGCGAGTACGTGAAGCACCTCGATGAGCAGGACCGGGCCGCGCTGATGCGGCAGGTGGGGGCGGCGACCATCGCGGGCATCATGCTGCGCCAGGAGCTTCATGACCTGCGCGACCTGGAAGAAGAGGATGCCGTTCCCCCCGAGGGCGTGCCCGGCGAGGTCGGCTCGGCAGGCCAGGGGGAGCGCGAACCAAGGGAGCTGAAGAATGGCGAACAGTGAGCGACGCGGCGAACGTGCCCTCGAACAGCCCGCGGTGAAGACGACCATCGTCGGCGGCCGGCCGCCCGGGCCGGGCAAAGGCGTGGGCGAGATTCCACGCGGCATCGAAATCCTCGTCAAGAAGGCGTCGGTGGACGCCGATTTCAAGCGGCTTCTCCTGGCGAAGCGCGCCGAGGCGGCCCGCGAGATTGGCCTGACCCTCGAGCCGGCCGAGGCGATGATGCTCAACGCCGTGCCCGCGGCGCAACTCGAGGCGATCATCACCTCGACCACCGTGGCCCCCGTGAGCCGCGCCGCCTTCCTGGGCAAGGCCGCCGCCGTGATGCTCGCCGCGCTGAGCGCGGCCGGCTGTGATGAAGAGGCGCCGCCTGTCACCGGCAGTCGGGCCGAGCCGCGGCCGACAGTGGGTATCCGTAGCGGTGATCTGCCGAAGACGGCCACGCCGCCTCCCGCGCCCCCGAAGCCGAAGACCGAGACGCCCACGACCACCTCGCCCGCCCCGCCAGACCAGCCGATGATGCCCGTGGCGGGCGCCATTGCTCAGCCCGTCCCCCGCACCAAGCCCAACGGCGCCCCGTCCGTGGCCAAGGGCGTTCAGCCCGATAGGCCGTGAGGAGTCTGCCGATGTCTACTGCCATTCCCCGCGGCGTCGAGGTGCTGGTGAAGAAGGCGTCGGTGGACCCCGCGTTCCGCACGCTGCTCCTGGAGAGGCGGGCCGAGGCGGCGCGCGAGATCAATCTGGCGCTCGACCCCGCCGAGGCGGCGATGCTCAACGCGATCCCGGCTGCGCAGCTCGAGGCGATCATCGCCCGCACGACGGTGGACCCGATGAGCCGCGCCGCCTTCCTGGGCAAAGCCGCGGCCCTGATGCTCGCGGCACTGGGCGCAGGCGCGGGCTGCGATGGGTGCATACCCGTGACTGGCATCGCGCCCGATCGCCCGCCGACGACCAAAGGGGTCCGCCCCGACCGGCCCACCGAGGAGAAGGCTCCGCCCAAAGAGCATCCCAACTACCCGCCGACCGACGGCATCCGACCCGACCGACCTTGAGGAGACATGCGATGGCCGAACGAAGTGTCCCTGTCCCTCGTGGCATCGAGGTGCTGGTGAAGAAGGCGGCGGTGGACGCGGAGTTCCACGCGCTGCTGGTGGAGCGGCGGGCCGAGGCGGCCGATGAGATCGGCTTGGCGCTCGACCCCGCCGAGGTGGCGATGCTCACCAGCATCCCCGCCAGCCTGCTCGAGGGCATCATCGCGCGCACAACCGTGACGCCGGTGACCCGCGCCGCCTTCCTCGGCAAGGCCGCCGCCGTGATGCTCGCCGCGCTCGGCACCGACCTCGCCATCGCCGATGGGCCGGCGCCCCCAGGCGGCATCGCACCCGACCCCGTCAAGCCCACAGGCATCACGCCAGACCGTCCCCCAGGCCGTGAACGCTACGTCCTCTACACCGAGACCAACTACAATGGCGAGCCCACGTTCGGCGTTCTGGAGGAGAGCGCCTACGCCAAGCGCTCCGCCGATATCGCGAGGACCAATCGCGTCCTCCGCCAGGCCTACCTGGCCGCGGCCAAGGCCTGGAGCGACGACGCGCACAAGGGCACGCCGTTCCCCATGCGCATGCCCCAACTCCTCCAGTGCAACCGTGTAGCGAGCTACAGCGACCGCGACCGCGCCGAGGAGATGCTCAAGCGGCGGCAGGACGACCTCGACCGGCGGGCCGAGGTGGTCAAGAAGGCCGAGGAGCGCCGCCTCGCCGCCATGAGCGACGAGGCACGCGCCAGGGAGAAACGGAAGGCCGAGCTGCTCAAGGCCGCCAAGGCGCTCTTCGAGAAAGAACTCCAGCGGCTGCTTGCCGCCCCCGCGGAACCCGCGCCGGTCAGCCGCGGCATCAGCCCCGCCCGGCCGCCTGCGTCCTTCGGCATCCAGCCCTGACCCGCATCTGCTTGAAGACCCGGCAGCGCGAAACGCGAAGCCGCAACCGGAGACGTTCGAGGACGAGTGCATGGGCGCGGACATCACGCTGGTCAATCTGAACATGCTGTTTATCCGCTACGGCGAGGAAGTCGAGCGCGAGCGCCACGTGCCCCTCGGCCCCCTCTACCTCACCCGCGCCCTCGAGAACGCCGGCCTCCGCGTGGACTTCCGCGACTACCAGCTCTGCCCGGCCGACGACCCGTTCGACATGGCCGTCTTCCTCGACTTCCTCAAGGACCCCGCGCCCGTCATCGGCCTGTCGTGCATGGCCAACCTGTTGCCCTTCACGCTCATGGCACTCAAGGCACTCCGCGAGCGCTACCCCGACCGCAAGCTCATCCTCGGCGGCGTCGGCGCCAAGTCGGTCGAGGAGCAGATCCTCACCCGCTTCCCCTGGGTCGAGGTCATCTGCCGCGGGGAAGGGGAGGGCACCGGCCCCGAGCTGGTCCGCGCCCTGCTCGACGGCGCCGACCTCGCGACCGTCGCAGGCATCTCCTATCGCTCCAACGGCGCCGTCCGCCACAACCCCGACCGCGAGCGCCTCCACGACCTCGACGCCATCCCGTTCCCCGCCTTCGAGAAGATCGACCTGAAGAACTACGCGGGCTACGGGATGATGACCAGCCGCGGCTGCCCCTACCGCTGCACCTTCTGCTCCGTCGCCCCCATCTGGAACTACGTGAGCTACTCGCGCTCCGCCGAGAACATCGTGGCCGAGATGCGCTATCTCCACGAGAACGCGGGCGTGGACCTGTTCCTGTTCCAGGACGAGTTTTTCGTCTCCGGCAAGCGCCAGGTGATGGCCTTCTGTCGCGAGCTGCGGAACTCGGGCCTCCCCGTCGAGTGGAAGGCCTTCGGCCGCGTGAACCTCACCGACGAGGAGATGATGCACGCGATGGCCGACTGCGGTTGCCTCGAGCTGCGCTTCGGCATCGAGAGCGGCTCCGACCGCGTGCTCCAGCGCATCCGCAAGGGCTTCACCGCCGCCGAGGCCCTCGACATCGTGCCCAAAGCCGTCGGCATCTTCCCCCGCGTGGACGCCTTTTACGTCTGGGGCTTCCCCTTCGAGACGATGGACGACTTCAACCAGTCGCTCTTCCAGATGGTGTCGTTCCGCATGATGGGCGCGCGCATCCTGCCGAGCCTCCTGTGCCTTCTGCCCCAGACGCCGATCTACCGCGACTGCGTGGCCGAGGCGAAGCTCGAGTTCTGCCCCTACCTGCTGCCCGAATTCGTCTTCACCGGCCACGAGGTGTGCCACGACGGGGAGGTCGAGCTGCCCGAGCGCTACCAGGGCTACTTCAAGCTGATCATGGACAACCCCGACATCTTCCCCGGGTTCTTCCACATAGACCTGGCGGCGAACATCCTGCCCAAGCTGGCGCTCCTGCGGCAATTCGGCTTCTACCCCAGCCCCAAGAAGCCCGAGCCGACCAAGGAAAGCTGCGGCGCCCACTCGCCCCGCATCGCCCCCCAGGAGCTCGCCACCCGCACCGGCCGCTAAGTACACCGCCCCACAAATGAGGGGACAAGAAGCTCTGCGCCCGCGGTCTCCTCAGTCCCGAGGGGACTGAAGCGGGTTGCCGGCGGCTTCAGCCGCCGGATCAGAGGCCACCCTCAGGCCAGTCCCAAAGGGACGGCAGAAGCCCGTGGCGAGGCGGTCCGGGGCCTCCTTCTGCCGTCCCTTCGGGACTTCGGGCGGTTCCAGCGCCAGAGTCCGGCGGCTGAAGCCGCCGGCAACCCACTACGCTCCCCTCGGGAGCAAGACACCGAGACGCCCGGGATTCTGCCCGCCCACCTGTCTAAGTCCCGCGCTCCGGGCATGGAATCCCCCCGGCTTTCGCCGGAAAGAGGGTCTCGCCACAGAGACACAGAGCACACCGAGAAGAGCCCGTCGCCCGGTCTCTTCCGCTTCGGGCTGGCTCTTCTCTGTGCCCTCTGTGTCTCTGTGGCAAGTTCTCCTCATTTTCATCTTGTCAAAGAGCAGGTGCGGCGGCGACTTCGCGATGTTTACAGAGCGCTACTGGGCCGCCTCGGAGGGCCACTCCTACGAGGGGACAAGGCCCGGGTTTGCGCGCGTCGGGCCCTCTCCCCTCCACCTGTACAACGGCATGACCCCCCCAATCTGTTGGGTCCGGAATTGTAAAAGATTGTAACCAGCCCCAACTCCCCATCCGCACGACACTTACAGCCCGAAGAAGTTTCGCCCGCCCGCCTCTCCATGCGCGCTCGTCGCATCCTTGGCCCGCATCGTCCACTGTTTGGGACAGGCGCTCAGAAGCAGGTCATTCTGAGCGGCGTGAAACGGAGCGAAGAATCTCTCAGGGGAAGTCACTCCGTTGGCAAAGTGTGCTCCCGGCGCGACAACTTCCTCCTTCGAGAGATTCTTCGCTTCGCTCAGAATGACCGCCTCGTCGGCGCCGCGCGGCGCCGGCCGGGGAGAAGTGCGGGCCGGCGTCTTGGCGGTTGTCCCGCTTCCTCTGCCGAACTCAGCCCATGAAGAAGGCGCCCGGGCCGTTGCCGGCCCGGACGCCTTGGTGTGTTCTTCGTGGCCGCGGAGCGGCTCAGTGCTTCCTGCGCCGGCGGGCGAGGGCCGCCAGCCCCAGGCCGAGCAGCGCCAGGCTCGCGGGTTCGGGGATTACCTCAGTGTTGAACTCCCCTTGCAGGAGGACGTTGTCGATGCGAATCTCGAGAGCCTCGGAGGCGGATCCTCCCGTGAAGCCCAGAGTGCCGGGCGAGAAGGTGAAGTCGGCGAGCTGGCCGGCCAGCACGAGCGTATCCGAGACGCTGCCCGACTCGGAGCTCAGGTACACGGCGAGCAGGCCCTGGTCGAAGTACACATCGGCATGGTAGAGCCCGCTGTCGATGAGATCCGGCAGGTCGTAGTAGACGAGGCTGTTCGCCGCGTCCACGGCCGTGCCGTTCTGGAGCAGACGGATGACGGGGCTGCGGTCGCCCGCGGTTCCGCCCGGAAGCTCAGGCGCGAGGTCGAACGCGATGGCGAACGAGTTGCCGAGGATGCCGGTGTAGCCGCAGCCGCCCGAGCCGCCGCCCCCGCCGAGTGCGCTGGGGCTTCCCGCGAAGCAGACCGTGAAGCCCTCTTCCGTGCTGCTCGCCCCCGGCAGGATGGTGAAGTCGAACCCGAGAGCAAAAGTGGGGCTCGTGAGTTGTCCGCTAAGGAAGGCAGAGCCCGCGCCCGTTGGCCCGCTCGGGCGGGCCAGTGAGAGTTGGCCCCCAGCCACGGTCGCGTCGCCATTGAGCACCCAAGCACCGGACCAAGCGGAGAAGTCCTGCTGATGTGCGACAGGAAGACTCCCGATCGCGGCCTGGTCGCGGACCACGGCGCCTACGTCGTCGATCGCGGCGTATTCGTCCGACCCGCCCGTGCGGGCGCCAAAGCCGAGCCGGGCGTCGAACGTCGCGTAGCTCGGCACCGTCCCTTGCGTCAATGGCTGGAGGAACGCGGGGCTCCCGCCCCGGTCCGCCTCCACGTTGCCATACCAGGACGCCACGGCCGCTTGGCCCGTGTCGTCGTCGCCCCGGATCTGCACACTTGTGGTGTAGCCGCGGACATTGACGTTGGCGGCATTGTCAATGAGACTAGTCAACTGGCCAGTGGTGTTGATCCTGTTGGCGCCCCCACCCATGTTGTAGAGGACAGAGGAATTGGGAACAGCGGGCTCCCCACTGTTCTGCCACGTGTCGTAGGGGACCCCAATGTGCTTCGCGCCGCCGGTGGTGTTGGGAATAAAGAGATCGAGGCCGACGGCGAACGCACTGGCGCTCGTGCCGAGGCTCTGATCGAGGATCGCGGTCGTCACACCATCCGCGGGGCTGCCTGTGGTGTTCTGAATGTAGACCTTCGCGATGTAGTCCACACTCTGACTGGAGAACGTCGTGGGGAAGATGATGGAGCCCTTTTGGTTGCCGGATTCCGGCGTCAGCCGGCCGTGGCCGCTGGCGCTAATCCAGGCCGCATTGTCGTTGAAGACCACGCCTCGGGCAGTCGGATCCGTGTTGAAGTCCTCGAAGATGAACGTCTGGAACAAACCGGCGCTGGCCCCGGCGCTCCAGAGCACGGCCATCACACCGACCAGGCCAGAAAGCCACACACGCCTCATCGCTCTCTCCTTTTATGAGTTCGAGACTCAGACGCCGTGCGATCGGCCCGCCTTACGGCGCCGGCGGGCCAGGGCCGCCAGGCCGAGGCCCAGGAGCGCCAGCGAAGCCGGCTCCGGGATGACCTCTCTGGCGGTGTTGTAGATGTCGATCTCGGAATAGAACGTCCCGGCCGTCACGATGTGGAAGTCGAAGAGCAGGTGGCGGAAGTCCCCGAGGGAGCTGAGGTCCTGGTTGTAGATGCTCACGCCAGCCACGCCCGACATGCTGAGGAGGGTCCCAACCGGGCTGGCGTCCGCACCCGTGTTCACCAGCGCGATGAGCTCCCAGCCGTTGGCCTCCAGGTCGCCTGCGGCCGAGGGCGCCGTCGCCAGGTCGCTGCCGAAGAGCATGTACGACTGCGGCGTGCGCGTGCTGAGGTGCCGCGAGTAGGTGTCGACCTCGTACACCGGGATCAGGTCCGTGAAATCGGCAAGGATACGGAACGGCGCGTTGTCGGAGAAGACGTTGTCGGCGGCCACGTTGTCGCCCGAGGGCCACAGACCGTCAGTGAGCTTGGCCAGGGCGCCGCTGCTCGCGTGCAGGCTGCCGTCCGCGACCGACCAGGCCACGCTGTTGCCCTGGCTGGTATCGGCGTAGTCGGTGGACGACAGGCCGGGCACGGTCGAGAAGGGGTTGCCGACGATGGCCCCCGACCCCACGTTGTCCGGCGCGCCGTGGGTGCGGCTCTCCGTCACGACGCTCGCGGTGAGTGCGCCGGTGTAGCGGAGGAGCTCGATCTCATCGTATTGGCAACTGCCGCCGGAAGGGTTGCGGCAGGTCGGGAAGAGCAGGCGGTAGCTGGTGTAGGCGGTCGTGTTGCTGAAGACCGGCTCGCGCCCCCACGGCTCCCAGGTGTTGCGGTTAGGGTCGGTCTGGAGGCCGGTGTTGCCTTGAGCGATGAGGGTCCACGCCGTCGTTGTAGCGGGATCCCCGTTCGTGCCCTCGAGGGTGTAGGTCATGGGGTCGCGCGTCGCGTTGTCATTCGCCGTCCGGATGCGGAGACCGGTCACGACGGAGGCGCCAGAGGCGGGCGTGACGTAGAAGCCGGTCTGGTAGCCGGCCGGGACCGCCGGGTTGGGCGGGACGGCCAAGGTCGTGCCTCCAAAGCTGTTGTACTTTTTGCTCGGGGCCAAGTCGTCAATGGCGTTGGTCGGACCCTCGTTGTTGGGGTATGTGCCGGGGGTCCATGGGGCGCTCGCCTTGCCAGTCGAGACACTGTTCGCCCCCCCGGCTACGGTCTGATAGAGGCCGACGATCGTGTCGCCGGGCGCGGTGACATCAATCCGCGCGGCCTGCGCCGCGCCCGCCAGGGCGGCCAACAAACCAAGCACAAGAAATCGCCTCATCGCTCTTTCCTTTCACGAGTTCGAGGCACACACGCCACGCGATCGGCCCGCCGTACGGCGCCGGCGGGCGAGGACGAGCAGGCCGGCGCCCAGGAGCGCCATCGTCGCCGGCTCGGGGACCGCAATCGTCACATCGCCCACCCACTGCCAGTCGCCATACTCGGACGAGTTGGCCGTCAGGCGCATTTGGTACGTGCCCGGGTCGAGCCCCAGGAGGCCGAAGTGTCCGGGCTGCAAGAGGTCACCGACTGTCTGGTTGACGACGGTGGCCAGGGTCTGCCACGTGCCATCGAAGTACTCGAGCACGTAGCTGTCAGGGTTGATGTATGTGCCCGCGATGGCGTCGTAGATGAACGCCCTGCCGTCAATGTCGTTGAACGTTGAGGGCTGGAGTTCAGCATACGTGAGGATGTCCGCAGAAGCCGTGAACGATGACATGCCGGAGCCGGCGGCCTTGATCAGGATGTAGTCCACCTCGAACACGGCGGGCGAGGCCGCGCCGTTGCTGGCGACGCTTCCGCCCGTGATGCCGGCGTAGCCGGTCCGGGTGTCATTGGACGCCCACTGAACCTGCCAGCCCGCGGGCTCGGGGGCCAGGCCGTCGGCCAGCCAGATCTTCCCGAACGAGTCGTCGCTGCCGATCATGTTCGGGTCGTGTCGCACGCGAACCCAGTAGTAGGTGTCGAGGGACCAGTCGTTGGCAATGGCCGGCCCCCATGCGACGGCGTCGTTGAGGAGATGCAAGTCGTGGGCCGAGCCCTCGGGGCGGAACAGGAGGTTGATGCCGTAGCCGTTGGATGTCGAGCTCGCGGTCGCCACCCCCACGCGACATCCGTCGGCCGTCCCGAACGTGGTGACCTTGATCCGGGCCAGGACCTCCTGGACAGTGGTGTTGTACGACACGGCCGTGTAGAGCAGCTTGTTCGGGTCGTTGCTCGCCGCGGTCGTCGGGCTGGCGACGTGAAGCCGGCCGTCGCCCGGCAGGGTGAACATGCTCGGGTCGCCAGCGCCCCCGTCGTACTGCGTCCAGCCTGGGTTCAGTGTCGTGCCGCGGAAGTAATCCTGGTAGCCGGTGACGGTGGTGCCATACTCCGCGTAGTTGACGGGCAGTGCCAGGGCCACGTCGGTCGCGGCAAGCCCCATCGCGACGGCGCACAACGCCACGAGCATCGCCCGCATCGCGGACCAGTCTCCCACACGCCTCATCGCTCTCTCCTTTCATGAGTTCGAGGCACAGACGCCACGCGATCGGCCCGCCTTACGGCGCCGGCGGGCCAGGGCCACCAGCCCCAGGCCGAGCAGCGCCATCGTCGCCGGCTCGGGGATGACCTCGGTCGAACCCACATAGATCGCCGGCAGGCCGTCCGCCATCAGCAGGAAGTAGTCCACCTCGAACGTGGCCTGGCCATTGTTGCTGGACGCCGCAATGCCGGCGAGGCCAACGCGGTTCTGGTACGTGTTCCACACGAACCAGCCCACTGGCTCAGGCGTCGTTCCGTCGGCCGGCCAGATCTTCGCCATTTGCTCGTCCGGGTTTGTGGGGTCAACCACGAGCCGCAGCCAGTACTCGGTCTGATTCGTCCAGTCGTAGTCCAGCTCGGGGCCCCAGGTCACGGCGTCGTTGAGGAACTCCATGTGCCGGCCGTTTCCGCCCTCGTCGCGGAAGTGCCAGCAGACCCCGCGGCCATCCGCGGTGTTCGTGCCGACGGTGATCCCTGCGCGAGGGTCGCCGCCGGTGCCGAAGGTGGTCACGCGAATCTTGGCCAGGACCTCCTGGGTCGTCTCGCTGTAGCCGGTGCCGGTGTAGAGGAGCTTGTTGGGGTCGCCGCTTGCCGTGGTGACGTGGAGGCTGCCGTCCCCAGGCAGGCTGTACACGTTCTGCCCGTAGACGAGCCAGCCCGGGTTGAGCGTCGTGCCGGTGAAGTGGTCCTGGAAGCCGTTCACCGTCGTGCCGTACTCGGAGAAGTTGGTCGGCAGCGAGGCATCCCAGGTCGGCGCGGCCATCTTGACGATCTGGAAGCCCTGGAGCGTGCCGTAGCTCGCGCTGGTCGGATCCACGATGATCGAGACCTGGTCGCTCGGGCCCGTCGTCGTGACCTGGGCCACGGCATAGTTCTTCGTCGGTGTCCACGCGGTCACGCCGGTTGCGTCGGTCATGCGGATCGGGTAGGAGGTGGGCTGGTCAAGCCTGTCAATGTTGACCCCGATCTTGACGTCGTAGGTGCGCTCCGGGCCGGGAGGGCTCCCCCCACTCCACTCGCGCACGAGGGCATACACGCGGTAGTCGCCGGCTTCCAGGCCGCTCACTCGCGCGCCGAGATTGTTGTCGCCGCTGGTGTAGACCCAGTCCTGCATGAGGCTGGTGCCGTAGATGCCTCCGCCGCCCGTTACCGCATACTCGGCTGTATAGGCGTTTCCCCAGTTGATCGCCGGCTGGCCGCGTCCGGCGTCGAAGGCCACGCCCGTGGCCGCCGAGGTATCCGCGTAGACGAGGCCGCTCCCCTGGTCGGCCCACAGGGTGTTCCAGGTGGTCTCCGTGTTCAACACGTCCCCGAACGCGTGGCCCGGGCTCACCGTGCCCGAGTAGGAGCCGTCGTTGTCCGACATGTCGAACTGGATCGGTGCCGCTGCCGCCAGGGCAGCGATCGCCAGCACAACGAGAAAAACCGCACAATGCCGCTTCATCAGAACTCTCCTTCCGAGTTGAGGCCCCGAGCACCTTCGAGACACACTAGACACTCCGAACGCAGAACGACAAGCACTCGCCGAGCGTGGCTTCATGGACTCTGCCCTTTCGAGTAAAAGGCTCGGGCACGCTCACGATACCCCAGCAGTGCCCGAGGCATGCCAGGCGCCACCGACAATCGGTATTCCATGGATTCACTCCTTCCGTTCGGGTCGATCGAGACCACAAATCTACCTATAATCAATTTTAAGCGCCGCAAATCTCATGCCGGCCGCCGCGCCGGCCCGCGGCACCAGCGTAATCTCCGTAAGTTGGTAGTGCCAGACGGCTTACAGGCAGCCGACCCGCGTTGCGGATCTCGCCACATGCGTCCTGGTTCCCGCGCATGTTGCCCTTCGGCAACAGCGGTCTCACGGCAGACCCAGCAGTATCGCTTTATCATCTTGGCAGGCCAGACGTTACGCCCATGTTGCCGTACGGCAACACGAAGTCGCGGCCCGGCAACATGCGACAGTCGCCGCAGAGGAGTCCATCCCAGACCTTGGCGCCGCGCGTGATCATCTAGCGGAGGGGCCGTGCGGATGGCCCAAATGAGGCTCCTGCAAGGGCTTCTGGCATCCACTAAATGGCTTTCAGCGATTCGGCTCATTGGGGCAAAGACTGCCTGAAGGCAGGACTCCAAACGGGCCGCTCTCCTGGTTCGGAGTCCTGCCTTCAGGCAGTCTTGTCGCCGCTCAGGGCGCCGCCGCATCGCTGAAGGCCATGTAGATGATCGACCCCAGGGAGAGAGAAGTGATCATCTAAGTACGGCTCCACGGAGAAAGGCGCAATAGTGAGGCGGGGTTTCCTCAGGCTTCGTCCCGCAGGGACGGCAGGACTTAGCCGGCGGCTTCAGCCGCCGGAACGCCGGCGGTCCCCCCGCCCTCAGCCCCGCAAGGGGCGGTAGAAGCGGCGCAGGGAAGCCGTCGTGCCGTCGCTTCGGGACTGGGCGTATTCTGGCACCAGAGTCCGGCGGCTGAAGCCGCCGGCTAAGTCCTGACGTGCCTTCGGCACGACGGCGG
The DNA here is from genome assembly GCA_035527715.1 of Planctomycetota bacterium. Lineage (GTDB taxonomy): Bacteria > Planctomycetota > PUPC01 > DSUN01 > DSUN01 > DSUN01. The sequence goes on from DATKZY010000151.1 coordinate 54,043, forward strand.
CAGAACGTGGTTCCTGCACACTTTCCTCTGTGGAGCAGTACCTAAGTGGCTCTTCCGCCTGAAGCGATCACCCGGAGCGGCCACCCAGGCGCCCGCGCTAGGCGCTCACCTCCCCTTGCGCACACGTGAGCGCCTAGCGCAACTAGCTGGCTGCGTGGGACCTTCCACTGGCTGTAACTCTCGGCAGATTGGGCTCTTACGGCCATCACGGCATTGGCTCCGCCGCCCCCCGCTAGGCGCTCATCCCCCGTGGCCCACGGGTGAGCGCCTGACGGGCCGCGGCGCACGCGGGCCAAGTGGTGCTCGCGCAAGAGCTTGGGCGGGCCCTCTCAGACGATCAAATCCAGAGGGGGGAAGCTGATCGTCTGATCGCCTGACGCGGGGGGGCGACGGGCCTAATGGCCACCGTCGGCCACGCGGTCGGAGACCCCACACGCCCGAGTGTCAACTGAGGCTTGACGGCGCCGGAAGCATTGGTATGATGTTGGGTGCGCGTCAGGTTGGCTCGTGGGGGCCGCTGGGGAAAGGAGCGAAGGGCAATGCGTAGAGCGTTGGCTTGCTGGATCGGCGTTGGGGTGTTGCTCGCGGCGGCCGGGTGCGGCGGGCCGAAGCACATCAGGGGCACGAAGATCGTGGCGCCGCCAGGCGTCGAGTGGGCGCGGGCGGGCGACCCCGCCTCGCTGGCCATCGCCGTGGCCTGGTGCACGGACGCCGACCCGGAGAAGGCGGGCCAGACGGCTGCGGCCAATGCCATCCAGGCGCTCGGCTGCCCGGCCAAGGGCCTCGTCTTCTACGAGTACTTCCCCAAGATGGGGAAGGACAAGGCGGGCAAGGACAAGGAGGTGCCCGACACGGCGAAGGAGAAGAAGGTGCTGCCCGGCATCCGCGCCGCGGCGAAGGACGTGCCGGTCGTCGGCGCCCGCGCGCGGTCGCTCGTCAACGGCGGCACGAAGCTCGCCGACACCGTGGCCTGCCTGGCCATCGGCGGCGAGAAGGTGGCCTGCAACGCCGTGAAGGAGAAGCTGGCCGACGCCCGCTACGCGGTGGGCCGGAACGTCGCGCAGGCGCTGAAGGGCGTGGCCGACCTCAAGCTCATCTTCGCCCTCTCGGAGATGAACCTGTCGTTCGACACCAAGCCGAACGTGTCGGTCGAGGACCTCATCAAGGGCGTGCAGGAGACGGCGGGCAGGGAGGTCGTGCTCTTCGGCGGCAACTGCATGCCGAACGACTACGAGACCGACAAGGGCGGCGTGCAGTTCCTCAACGACGAGGTGCTCAGCGGCCACGTCGTCGCCCTCGGCATCGGCGGCCCCGTCGCCGTCTTCGCCAACCACCACAACGAGTTCGAGCCCTCGTACGACATCGTCACCGTCACCAAGGCCGAGGACAAGTGGGTCTACGAGCTCGACGGCAAGCCGGCCCCCGAGGTCTACCGCCTCATCCGGGGCATGAAGTCCACCGACGAGTTCACCTCCGACTGGCAGCACCCGGTCGGCGTGGTGGTGGCGCCCTTCAAGGTCTACCTGCGGATGGTGCTCGCGGAGGACAAGGCGAAGAAGGGCCTGCAATTCGTGGCGCCCCTGCCCGTGGGCACCCGCGTGAAGATCCTCAAGGGCGGGGCGGACGGCGCGGCCATCCTGGCCTCGGCCCGGAAGGGCACGGCCGACATGCTCGAGAAGGCCGGCGAGGCGAAGCCGCTGGCCGTGCTGCTCTCCGACTGCTGTGCGCGCGGCATGCGGCTGCGCGAGTTCGGCCAGCCCGGCGACTGCGAGATCGCGGGCGGCGTGATTCCTGCGCTTGGCCGCAGGAACGCCGGCGTGCCCATCTTCGGCTTCTATGCCTGGGGCGAGCTTGGCCCCATCGCCGGCCCCTTCAAGGGCCTGACCTGCATGTACCAGCAGCACACCTTCGTCTCCGCGGTCCTCTGCGAGACGAAGTAGCCGGCGGCAGCCCCAAGTGCCATCGCACGCGGCCAGCGCCATGCCGGCGCTGGCCGCGTCGCGTCGGAGGGCGCCCATGAGCGAGCCGTCCACGATCTGGGACGATTGGCGGGATGCCGTGCGGGGCATCGTGCGCGACCTGCGGGCCGCGCTGGACTGGTTTCCCTTCGGCCTCGCGCCCCTGATCATCCTGGGCCTCGCCGTCGTCGCGTCCGTCTGGCAGCTCTGCAATCCCGTGCGGACCAGAGAGTCCACGCTGCGGCTCTGGACCTTCGCCGACATCCACGCCACCGCCTATGAGAAGGCCCGCCCCGCCTTCGAGGCCAGGCATCCCGGCACGAAGATTGACGTGCAACTCGTCCACTGGACCGCCGTCACCAGCCGCCTCCGCGCCGCCTTCTGGGGCGACCTGGACGTGCCCGACCTCGTCGAGGTCGAGATCAGCGCGGCCGGCACCTTCTTCCGCGGCCGCGAGGAGGACATCGGGTTCATTGACTGGACGCCCTGGCTCAAGGAGACCGGCTACTACGACCGCATCGTGAAGAGCCGCTTCGCCCCCTACACCCACCGCGGCAAGATCTACGGCCTGCCGCACGACGTCCACCCTGTCATGCTCGCCTACCGCCGCGACCTCTTCGAGGAGCTCGGCATTGACCCCGACAAGATCGAGACGTGGGACGACTTCATCCGCGAGGGCCGCCGCATCACCATCCCCGACAAGCGGTACATGATCCAGCTCTCCGACTCCAGCGGCTGGAGCATGGAGCCGTTCCTCTACCAGCGCGACGCCGGCCTCTTCGACGCCGACGGCAAGCTGGTGATGGACGGCGAGCTGGCCCTCGACACCCTGAAGTGGTACACGCGCCTGGTGGCCGGCCCGCAGAAGATCGGCAACGACATCGGCGGGCGCGACGTGTTCACGCAGGCCGTCGAGCGCGGCTACTTCCTCAGCTTCATCTGCCCCGACTGGCGCAGCAAGGGCACCGAGACGCACGTCGCCTCGATGAAGGGCAAGATGGCCCTGATGCCGCTGCCCGCCTTCGCGAAGGGCGGCCGACGCACCAGCACCTGGGGCGGCACGATGCTCGGCATCACGAAGAAGTGCCGCGACAAGAAGCTCGCCTTCGAGTTGGCCACGCACCTCTATCTCAACGCCGAGGACCTCGCCGGGCGCTTCCGCGACCTCAACATCCTGCCCCCGCTCAAGGACGCCTGGAAGCTCCCACAGTTCGACGAGCCACGGCCCTACTGGTCGGATCAGCGCATCGGGAGGCTCTACGCCGACCTGGCCGACCAGGTGCCGCCGCAATACACCAGCCCCTTCATCACCCTGGCGAAGAACAAGATGGGCGAGGTCGTCTCGGCCTGCGCCGCCTACTATAACACCAACGGCGAGACCGGCTTCGACGACTACGCCAAGGCGCGCCTCAAGGACGCCGCCGACTACGTGCGACTGCAAATGACCCGAAACCCGTTCTGAGGGCAACCACGGATGACACGGATGACACGGATGGGCACGGATAGGAGAGGAGGCCAGATGGTCTTGAGCCCTTTTGGTCTCTTGCCCTATCCGCGGTATCCGCGTAATCCGCGGTTGGATTCCTCTTCCTGGGGCTTGAGATGATCGGCAGCCGCCGCTTCTTCCGCTGGCAGCACAGGAACGCGCCGTATCTGTTCGTCGCGCCGTTCGTGGCCGTGTTCTGCGTGTTCGGGCTCTACCCGCTGGTGAAGAGCCTGTGGTTGTCGTTCTACATCACCAGCGGGCCGAAGTCGCGCGTGTTCGTGGGCCTCGGCAACTTCGGCTTCCTCTTGGCCGACCCCGACTTCCACAAGGCGGTGTGGAACACAGCCGTCTTCGCCTTCTTCTCGGTGTTTCTCCAGCTTCCGCTGAGCCTGGGGCTGGCGCTGCTGCTCAACCGCAAGAGGCTGCGGGCGCGGAACTTCTTCCGCCTCGTCTTTTTCTCGCCGCACCTCGTCGGCATGGTGTTCGTCGCCGTGATCTTCATGGTCATCTTCCAGCCGCAGTTCGGCCTGCTCAACCGTGTGCTCAACGCGCTCTTCCGCACGCCGCTCGACACGAAGTGGCTGGGCAACCGCGGCCTCGTGATGCCGGCACTCGTCCTCACGTCGCTCTGGATGTACGTCGGCTTCAACATGATCTACTTCCTCGCCGCGCTCCAGGCGGTGAATCAGGACCTCTACGACGCGGCGAAGGTGGACGGCGCGAACGCCTGGCAGCAGTTCCGCCACGTCACGCTGCCGAGCATCAAGCCCGTGGCGGTGTTTGTCGTGGTGCTCAGCACCATCGGCTCGTTCCAGCTCTTCGAGCTGCCATATCTGCTTCTCGGCAACTCGGGCGGGCCGGAGAACGCGGGCCTCACCGTCGTGATGTATCTCTACCAGAACGGCTTCGAGACGGGCGACCTGGGCTATGCGTCGGCGATTGGCTGGACGCTTGCCATCGTGGTCCTCGTGGTGTCGCTCGTGCAGATGAAACTCACCGGCGCCTGGAAGAGGGGAGACTGATGTGAACAGAAACCTCTTCCGCGCGCTCCTCTATGTTGCCCTGGCCCTTTGCTCCGTCGTCATGCTCACGCCGCTCGTGTGGCTCGTGTCGGCGTGCCTCAAGAAGCCAGACGACCTGTTCTCCTACCTCTTCTTCCCGCCCGTGGGCGACCTGTCGCTGCGGAATTTCCGCGACCTGTTCACCGAAATCCAGTTCATGCGGTTCCTCATGAACAGTTGCTTCGTGTCGGGCGTGACGGTGGTGGTGCAGCTCTTCTTCGCATCGCTGGGCGGCTTCGCCCTGGCGAAATACGAGTTCCGGGGCAAGAAGCCGATCATGATCCTGATGCTCGCGACGATGATGATCCCCGGCCAGGTGATGCTCGGGCCGCTCTACGAGCTGATCTACCATCTCGGCTTCATGGATTCGTATCTCGGCCTCATCGTGCCCGGGTGCGTGAGCGTGTTCGGCATATTCCTCTTCCGACAGTCCATGCTCCAGATTCCCGACGACCTGCTCGAGGCGGGGCGGATAGACGGGTGCAGCGAGTTCGGCCTCTACTGGAACGTCGCGCTGCCCGTCTCGCGGCCGATGATTGGCGCCTTCTGCCTCATCTCGTTCATGGGCACGTGGAACAGCTTCCTGTGGCCGCAGATCGTGCTGCACAACAGCCAGCGGTTCACCCTGCCCATCGCCCTCAACCAGATGGTCGGCCTCTACAGCCAGAAATACGGCGTGCTCATGGCCGGCACGTTCCTCTCGATTCTCCCCGTCGTCATCCTCTTCTTCATCCTCCAGAAGGAGTTCATCAGCGGCCTCACCGCCGGCGCAGTGAAAGGATAGGAGACATCCGATGACCGACGAAGTTCGCTACCACATGCTCCGCCCCGCGCAGATCGTGGCCCGCCGCAAGGCATGTCCCGTGGCCTACGTGCCCATCGGCACGATCGAGTGGCACGGCGAGCACAATCCCGTGGGCACCGACACGCTTCAGGCCGAGGGCATCGCCAATGTGTGCGCCGAGAGGGGAGGGGGGCTGGCCTTCCCGCCGCTCTACTATGGCGAGAGCCGCCTCGAGGCGCTGATGGAGGCCAATGCCGCCGACCGCGACCAGATCGCCGCGAGAATGGAGCTGCCGCCCGAGAACTTCGCCCCCGAGCATTTCCCCTTCCCCGCCACGGAGCAGGCGCTCAACTACCACAAGCTCCTGCTGCACGTGCTGGCCGAGGTCGAGACGCTCGGCTTCAAGGTCGGCGTGCTCGTGGCGGGGCACTACCCGCTGATTGACCACGCCCGCGCGGCGTGCCTCCAGCACAACCAGGGCTATCGCGGGCGGAAGGGCAACACCATGCTCGCGTGGGCGTTCGTGGACTACCTGCTCGTGCGCGACCGCTACGACTGCGCGGGCGACCACGCCGGCGGCTGGGAGACCTCGCACATGATGGCCCTCCACCCTCAGACGGTGGACTTGAGCGTGCTGCCGCCGAAGGGGGAGAAGCTCATCGGCGCCGGCGGCCGCCTAGCTCCGCAGGATGCCACAGCCGCCTTCGGCCGCGAGACGCTCGACGCCGCCGTCGAGGCTGCCCTCCGCGAGGTCAGGCATCGCCTCGATCACCCCGGCCTCTACCGCGGCCACGGCAACGGCCTGCGCGAAGGGCTGTGGAAGGGCGAGAGCAGATAGCCGACGAGGAGCACTGACATGCGTCTGAAGTTGAGCGAATGGCGCGGTGCCTGGGCCTTCCTCGTAGCCCAGAGGGCGACAGGATTTAGCCGGCGGCTTCAGCCGCCGGATCAGGGCGCACCCACGTCATCAGCCCCGAAGGGGCGGCAGGGGCCGCAGGGCCTTCCCATGCCCCCTTCCTGCCGTCCCTTCGGGACTGGCCTGCGGATGCGGATGGGCGCCATTCCCCGGATGGGCAAGCGGAGCGGCCCTTGCCTCGCGCTGTTCAAGTCCACGCTATTGCTCCTATTCGCCCTCGCTCTGTCCGGCTGCGCGCTGAAGCTGCCGCCCGGCGTCGAGCACTCGGGCGATGCGTGGGAGAATGGCCTCGGGATGAAGTTCGTGCTCGTGCCGCCCGGCGAGTTCGTGATGGGCAGCAGCGCGGCGGAGATCAAGGCGCTCATCGCCCGCGTAGGCGAAGGGAACATCCGGCCCGAGCGTGTCGCGCCTGAGAAGCCCGACCACCTGGTGCGCATCACGAAGCCGCTACTCTTCGGCAGGCACGAGGTCACGGTCGGCCAGTTCCGCCGCTTCGTCGAGGCGGCCGGCTACAAGACCGACGCCGAGCGGGGCGGTGGCTCTCACGTCAGCGGCGGACTCGACACATGGGAGAAGAAGGCCGACGCCAACTGGCGCAGCCCCGGCTTCAAGCAGGCCGACGATCATCCCGTCGTTTGCGTGAGTTGGAACGACGCTGCGAGATTCATCGCCTGGCTCAACAAGGCCGACCGCGCGAGGCCCAGAGGCTGGGCCTATCGCCTGCCGACCGAGGCGGAATGGGAGTGGACCGCCCGCGGCCCCGACCGCTTCGAGTGGGCCTGGGGCAACGACTGGGACGGCACGCGAGCCAACTTCGCCGACAAGTCTTCTCGGCTCCCCTGGGGCGACAAGGCGGCCGAAGACGGCCACGCCCGCACGGCTCCCGTCGGCTCCTACAGCCCGAAGGGCGATACCCCCCTCGGCCTCGCCGACATGACGGGCAACGTGTGGGAGTGGTGCCACGACTGGTTTGACCCCGCCTACTACGAGACCAGCCCCGCGAAGGACCCCGTGAACAAGAAGGAGGGCAACCGCCGCGTCGAGCGGGGCGGCGGCTGGGCCTTCACGCCCGACTACTGCCGCGCCGCATTCCGCTTTGCCCTCGAGCCGAACGAGAGCTACGATACCCTCGGCTTCCGAGTCGTCCTGGCCCCCGCTGGCCGGTGAACCAAGAGGAGGCGCCCGATGCGATACCTGCCATTTGTGGTGATGGCCATGCTTGCAACCACATCCGCTGGCGGAGACGCATCCTCTCTCCGCCTCGTACCGTTCCCCAAGGAGGTGAAGCTGGACGAGGGGGCCTTCGCGCTCGACCGCGAGCTCGTCATTGAGCTGAGCAAGGCTCAGGCCGACTTGCTCGCCTCGTTGATTGGGGCTGAGATGAAGCGGGCGGGCCTGCCCGAGCCGAAGGTCCAAGCCCTTGATGATGGCGCGAATCTGCTGCGGCTCGTGGCGCCGACGATCAGCGCTCGGCTTCGCCCCATCCCCTTGCGCGACGGCGCGGCAGAGGAGGACTACGCTCTCCAAGTGACCCGGGGCCAGACCATCGTCTCGGCCAAAGCGCCAGCGGGCCTCCTCTATGGCGTGCAGACCCTGTGCCAACTCATCCGCGCGAATCTCAAGGACAAGGGCCTTCCCTGCCTCACCATCCGCGACTGGCCGTCGCTCCGCTGGCGATGCTTCCAGGACGACCTGACCCGCGGCCCCAACTCGACCCTCGACGAGCTCAAGCGCGAGGTCGCCCTCGGCTCCTTCCTGAAGATGAACCTCTTCACCTACTACATGGAGCACCAGTTCGCCTGGACGAAGCATCCCGTCATCGGCCCCAAGGACGGCTCGCTCACGCCCGATGAGCTGAAGGCATTGGTCGAGTACGCCAAGCCGCTTGGCGTGGACATCCTGGGCAACCAGCAGTCGTTCGGCCACTTCGGCAACATCCTCCGGCACGAGCAGTACAAGCATCTCCAGGAGGTCGGCGGCGTGCTCTGCCCGACGAAGGAGGAGAGCTACAAGCTCCTCGACGACCTCTACTCCGAGGTGATCCCGCTCCTGCCGTTCCCCTTCTTCAACGTCTGTTGCGACGAGACGTGGGGCCTGGGCAAAGGACCGTCGAAGGAACTGGCCGCCAAGATCGGCGTCGGTGGCGTCTATGCCGGCCACCTGCGCCGCGTCCACGACCTGCTCAAGGAGAAGTACAAGAAGCGGATGATGATGTGGGGCGATATTATCCTCCAGCACCCCGAGCATCTGAAGGAGATTCCGAAGGACACGATCATGCTCACCTGGGGCTACGGCCCCGCTGCGAGCTTCGAGGGGCAGATCGTGCCCTTCGCCAAGTCGGGCTACGAGTTCTTCGTCTGCCCTGGCGTGAACAACTGGAGCCGCATCCTGCCCGACTTCGGGGCGTCGGTCGTGAACATCCAGAATTTCGTCCGCGACGGTGCGAAGCACGGCGCTCTGGGCATGCTCAACACGGCCTGGGACGACGACGGCGAGAACGTCAACGCTCCGAGCTGGCACGGCCACGCCTGGGGCGCCGAGTGCGCCTGGAACGCCTCGAAGACGGCGTATGCGGACTTCAGCCGCCGCCTCGGCGCCGTGCTCTTCGGCGAGAAGGGCGACCACTTCGGCCAGGCCATTGACCTCCTCGCCAAGGCCCACCGCCTGCCCGGGATGAACGGCATGCACAACGGGCGCTTCTGGCAGGACGACCTCGGCCCGATGAAGACCAGCGTGGCCGTCGAGCGCACCAGCGCCCAGCACCTCCTCAAGGTCGTCCGCCCCGCCATCGAGCACCTGGAGGCGTGCAAGAAGGAAGCAATCGCCAACGGGGAGCTTCCCGACGCCTTCCTGTGCGGCGCCCGGCGCATGGAGCTGATCGGCCAGCGCATGCTCGACCGGTTGGAGGTGGCCGCGCTCTACAGCTCGGCCTACGAGGGAGCTGTGAAGGAGGCGGCGCCGCTGTTGGCGAAAGCCGAGGCCATCATCGAAAAGAGCCGCGATGCCCACGAGGCCATCGGCAAGCAGTTCGCGGAGCTCTGGCTCAAGGAAAACAAGCCCTACGCCCTCGACAGGACGCTCGGGCGGTACAGGTCCGCCGTCAGCCGCTACGAGGGTGTGATGAAGCGCCTCGCGGCGATTCGCAAGGACGCCGAGGCCGGCAAGGCGCTCCCCGCACCGAGCGCCGTCGGGCTGGGCATCGTGGAACTGGGCGTTCGCAGGACGCGCCCCGACAAGGTGGTGCAACAACCGGTTACGCCCGACGCCCCGTGGCTCGAGCCCACCGCGACCCATCGCATCGGGCTCATCGTGAGCGCTGGCTCAGCCGACCGATTCGACCTCCCCGTCGAGCTCGACCTGCGCCTGCCCGACAGCTTGGCCCCCCGCCGCCTTCGCGCCCTCCGAGTTGGTGGCGAGAAGCCCGTCGAGCTTCTTGCGCAACTCGACCCCTCGGACAAGCCCAGCCAGGCCCGCCTCGTGCTTCTGCTCGACGGCGCGCTTGCGAAAGGGGAGCGGGCGATGGTTCACGTCTACCTTGGGCTGCCGATGGACGAGCCCGGCCCTCCGCCGCCCCGCGCCGCCTGGACGAGCAACGCACAGAGGGGGATGAAGTGGCTGGAGAACGACAAGGCGAAGCTGCTCCTCGGCCCCGAGGGTGCGCACATCTATCGCTGGGAGATCAAGGCCCTGGGCAATCGCGACGTGACGGCGCCCGGCGAGACGGGCTGGGCCGGCTTCGCCGACACGGGGGGCGAGCACCGCGGCTCGCCGAACACGCTGGAATGCGCAGCCCACGGGCCGGCACTCGTGCGCTACTTGTGCACGGACGAACACGGACTTACAAAGACGATCAGCCTCTTCGGCGGGGCCTCGTGGGTCGAGGTGACGCTGAACTCGCCCATGAGCTACTTCTGGGCGCTCGATGACCCGAAGAACTTCGCCGCCGACGGCCCGATGCCCGGCCAGTATCTCTTCTCGAATGGCGCGAAAGGCCCCGTCGGCAAGGAGGCGGACGGCGTGAGCGCCCAGGTGAAGGCGGGGGGCGCGCATTGGGGCGTGAAGTTCGTCCCCGAGAAATGGGTGTTGGGCATGCTGACGCCGGAGACCGCGACCCGGCACGTCATCGCCCCCGGCGCCGGAGCGGGCGGTGTGGGCATTGAGGGGGGAGGGGGCGCCAGCCACTTCGTCATCTACGCAGGCGCACTCGCCGGCAGGCCCGACGACCTGATGAACCGCCTCCAGCGCACCCTCGACTTCCGCAATCCGCCCGAGGTCACCCTTCACGCCGTGCAAGCTCGGTGAGGTCTGCATACCTGCACGCGGCCGGCCTCACTTCAGTAGGATGGTGAACCCTGCCTGCTCGAAGTGGTGGTCACCCGTCAGGGCCTCGGTGATCCCGCGCTGACGCATGACAAGGAAGGAGATGCAGTCGGTCAGTGACCACTCCTTGTCCGCGCGTTGGCCAAACAGGCGAAGGCCCTCTTCGACAAGTTCTCGGCTGGCCGGGATGATCACCGTATCCGCATCTGTCCTCAGTGACTGTACGAGTTCCAGGAACCGCCGTCGAGCTGCCCCACGCGTCAGGACGTTGCCGACCTCAACCAGGATAAAGTCGGTGAGCAGGATGTCGCGTGTGCTCTCACCGCTCCACTGGGACGCCTTCTCGTGTCCCGCATCATCCTCAATCAGGAGCGCGAGGTAGTACCACGAATCCGCGAAGACAGGCTTCATCTCCTCTTCGGAGCTCCATAGGCGTAGTGGTCGTGGTTCTCTGCCATGTCGCTCGGATAGCCCTTGAGACACCCAATGAGTGGCCGCAGGCGGTCGGCCACCGTGCGGACCTCTCTGCCTTTACCCACCGTCTTCTTCGCCCGCGCTGGCGGCTTGATGGGGAGGACCTCCACCTCGGCGCCTTCGGGCAGTTTGGCTGGCCCATCGAGCACGATCATCCCATTCTCCACATGGCCACGGTACGTCATTGCTTGCTCCTTCTCGGTCTCTCTCCTACTTGCCCATCATATCAGACTGACCACGGAAACGCCACACGCGGGCCGAGTATCGCCTATCCCTCGGCCAGTGGGGTGCTGAGGTAGCGCTCGCCGGTGTCGCACATGAAGGTGACGATGGTCTTGCCCTTGTTCTCGCGACGGCGGGCGACCTGGAGGGCAGCCCAGGCGTTCGCTCCCGCCGAGATGCCGACGAGGATGCCCTCCTTCCGGGCGAGGAGCTTGGCAGTGGCCAAGGCGTCCTCGTCCGCGCACGGCAGAATCTCGTCGAGGAGGTCGCGCCGCAGGATGTCGGGCACGAAGTTGGCGCCGATGCCCTGGATCTTATGCGGTCCGGGCTTGCCGCCGCTGAGGAGGGGCGAGGCGGCCGGCTCGACGGCGATGGCCTTCACCGACGGCTTCCGCGCCTTGAGCGCCTCGGCACAGCCGCTGATCGTGCCGCCCGTGCCCACGCCCGCGACGACGATGTCCACCGCGCCGTCCGTATCGCGCCAGATCTCCTCGGCCGTCGTGCGGCGATGCACGTCCACGTTGGCGGGGTTCTTGAACTGCTGGGGCATGAAGCTGCTGGGCGTGTTGCGGAGGATTCTCTCGGCCTCGCGCACGGCGCCGTTCATCCCCTCGGCGCCGGGCGTGAGGACCAGCTCGGCGCCGAGCATCTTCAGCAGCGTCCGGCGCTCGACGGACATGCTTTCGGGCATGGTGAGGATGAGGCGGTAGCCGCGCGACGCGCACACGAAGGCCAGGCCGATGCCGGTGTTGCCCGAGGTCGGCTCGACGATCGTGGTGCCCGCCTTCACCTTGCCCTCGCGCTCGGCAGCGTCGATCATGGCCGTGGCGATGCGGTCCTTCACGCTGTGGAGCGGATTGCAGAACTCGCACTTGACGAGCACCGTCGCCACGCAGCCCTCGGTGACGCGGCGGAGCCGCACGAGGGGGGTGTTGCCAACGGCCTGGGTGATGTCGTCGAAGATCCTGCCCATGGGGTTCTCCTGTGCTCGTGCCGGGCCGGCAACGCTGCTGGTCACGTAAAACCGACGGGGCGAACCCCAGCGCACGGGGTCGTCCTCGCTCTTCCGCTGGCCAAGGCGGCGTCGAATCCCTTCCTCTCCTTATCATAGCTGATCGGTGACTTGGGTCAAGCCCCAAGGACCCCGCGCGCCCTGCCCCGCCGGTGACCTTGACACGGGGCGGACGGAAATTGTATCATGATTGCGGCATGACGATGGCAGGCGCGACTGGTCATTGCCTGTCGGAAGGGACGGGGTCTGGTGGCCCCACTGGTCTTCAAAACCAGTTGCGGGTAGATAAAACTGCCCGTGGTGGGTTCGATTCCTACCCCTTCCGCCATTTCCACGTTGCGGCGATGGTCAACAGCCGCCTTTCCTGCGCGGTCGGTTCCCTCCCTTCGGGCGAGAAGGCGATGGCGGAGCAAGAACGAAAGCGCCTGACGAGCCAGGTGCGAGCCGCGGGCTGAGCGGCCAAGGCAGGTCCGGGTGACCTGGCTCAGCTCGTGAGCTGTCTGCCCAAGCCGACGGACCCGAACGTGCTCATCGGGTTCGCCACGGGGGATGACTCCGGCGTGTACCGGCTGACGCCGGAGCTCGCCATCGTGCAGTCGGTGGACGTGTTGACGCCGATCGTGGACGACCCGCGGACGTTCGGCCAGATCGCAGCGGCGAATGCGCTGAGCGACCTGTACGTGCTGGGCGCGGAGCCCCGGACTGCACTGAACATCCTCGCCCTGCCGCCGGGCGATGCCTGGCGGGAGATCGGGCGAGAGATTCTTCTCGGCGGCCACGACAAGCTGGCCGAGGCGGGGGCCTCCCTCATCGGCGGGCATACCATTGACGACCCCGAGCTGAAGTACGGCATGTGCGTGACGGGCACGGTGCACCCCGCTCACATCCTCACCCACGCGGGGGGCAAGCCAGGGGACGGCCTGGTGCTCACCAAGCCGATCGGCACGGGAGTGGTGGCGACGGCGATCAAGGGGGGACTCGCATCGCCCGCGCACGCGGCGGCCGCGGCCTCGAGCATGGCGACCCTGAACGCGACGGCCGCGCGGCTGGCCATCGAGGCCGGCGCACACGCGTGCACGGACGTCACGGGGTTCGGCCTCATCGGCCATCTGCTCGAGATCCTGCGGGCCAGCGGTGTCGGGGCCGTCGTCGAGGCGCGGCGGGTTCCCCTGCTGCCCGGGGCGCTCGACTACTGCGGGATGGGGATGCTCCCTGCCGGGTCGGCCAGGCTGAAGCTTGCCTACGGCTGCAAGGTGGACGTGGATGGTGGGGTGGACGAACTGCTGTCGGACCTGTTGTTCGATGCCCAGACGTCTGGCGGCCTCCTCGTCGCGGTCGCCGAGGCGGAGCGATTGGTGGAGCGTTTGCACGAGGAGGGAATCAGGGATGCGGCCAAGATCGGGCGCCTCGTGGCGGAGCCGAAGGTGCGGGTGAGTGTGGTCTAGCCCGAACGCGCGCCAAAGCGAAGCGGCCGACGCCTGTCTCAGGCGCCGGCCGCTGGTGTGTCTGAGGGAAAGAGAGCTGCGTCAGCTCTCCTTCTTCTGCTCGCCCTCGGTCGGCTTCGCGCCGGCCTCGGTGCCTTCCTTCTCGGCCTTCTTGGCCTGGGCCGCTTCGTACTTCTCGCGGTACTTGGCGGCGAGGGCATCGGCCTTGTCCTTGCCCTTCACGCTCTTCTCGAGCACGAGGACCGCGGCCTTGACCGGCTTCGGCTCGTCCGGGTTGTCCTTCTTAGCTTCCAGGTATGCCCTGTACGCCTGGGCGTACTCCTCCGCGCAGGCCTTCTCGCGCTTGGTGACCTCGTTGCCCGGCACAGCCTCGATGGTGACGGCGCCAGTGGCGTCGCGGGTGATAATGACGGAGTAGAACAGGACCGTTCCGCCGCCGGACCGGCGGCGAGAGGACCCTCACGCACCCCAAGCCGTGCTCATCCACTCGGACAGCCCCGACAGCGCGAGGACTGCCACAACCAGCCACAGAGTGCGTCTCGTCATGGCCATTGGCCTCCTATAGTACCGGACAGCCCCGGATGTACCCTCAGCCCCTTCCAGTGTACACGACGGGACTGCCTTGTCAAGCGATTCTTTGCCGGAAAAATTTCCGCATGTCACTGCCTTGGCGAGGGTTGTCCTTCTGGGCGTCAACGGGCATCGCTCACGGCCCGCTCGGCTTTGGCCAGCCAGGCGTCGCTGACGGTGACGCCCCAGCCCGGCCCCTCGGGCACGGCGACATGGCCGTCGCGGACCTCCAGGGTCGGCGCATAGAGGCCGTGGACCCAGGGCGTGGGCTCGATGGAGAACTCCATTTGCGGGCCGGCGTTGGGGATGGCGGCCAGGAGATGCAACGTAAATGCCGACACCATCGAGAGGTTGGCCGAGTGGGGGACGCACAGGAGGCCCCCGGCCGCGGCCATTTCGGCCACGCGGCTCGCCCGGGAGATGCCGCCGACGTAGCAGACGTCCGGCTGCACGATGTCCACCGCCTTCATCCTGATCATCCGCCGCCACTGGGCGAGGTCGTTGTCCTGCTCCCCGCCAGCCACTGGGATGTCGAGCGTCGCCGTAACCTCTTGAGTCCATTCGAGTTCCCAATACGGGCAAGGCTCCTCGAAGTGGCAGAAGCGATGGTTTTCGAGGAGGCGGCCGATCTCAATGGCCCGCTTGGGGGTGTAGCAACTGTTGCCATCGGCGAGGAGGCGAACGTCGTCCCCGACGCCCTTGCGGACGGCTGGGACGAGTGCCTCGGTGCGGCCTGGCCACTGGTCCTGGTCGTGGCCGCAGACCTTTCCGACGCGTATCTTGAAGGCACGAAAGCCTTTAGCGTCGCGCAAGCGGGCCAGGCGGTCGGCCTCGGCCTGGGGCTGGATGTCGCGCCGCATGCTCGAGCCGTAGACGGGGACAGGGCGCGGCTTGCCTCCGAGCAGTTCGCAGACGCTCCTGCCCTCCAGCCTCCCGCGCAGGTCCCAGAGCGCCGTCTCGACGCCGCACGTGGCGCGGCAGACGTAGGACCAGGGGAACTTGTATTCGGCCTCGATACAGCGCTGGGCGAGGCCGGCGATGTCGGTGGCATCCGCGCCGAGCGCATGGGGCGCGACCTGCTTGTGAAGGACGATGGTCGTGATGTCGGCGTGGAAGGGCGCCGTCTGGCCGAAGCCGGTGGCCCCGTCGTCGGTGGTCACCTTGACGATACACAGTTGGTCGCGGGTGAAGGTTTCGATGCGCTTGATCTTCATTTCGCCTTGTTCCCCTCGATGATGAGCTTGTGGGCGACCGCGCCGTCGCGGCCGTAGCGCAACGCCTTGATGTCGTCGCCGCGGAGGGAGATGACGACTTTGCCATCGGCAAGGGGGGCCTCGAGGTCGTAGCCGTCCTCAAGTTGCTGGAGGCGTGTGGTTGCCACCGGCTCACTGCCCGTCTTGTGCGGTCGGATGAGCGTGAGGAAGCCGGCGCGGAGCGCCGGCACGAGCGTGGCTGCCGTGAGGTGCCACTCGGAGAGCTTCACGCGGGCGCGGGGCGGCGGGTCGAACTTGTCGGTGAGCGAGAGCTTGAGGTCGGCGGGCGCGAGGAACGCCACGCGGCAGGCCGCCTTGCCGTTCACCACGCGAATGTCGCCCTGGCCTGTGACCTCGGGCTTCGTGGGCGCGTGGAGCCACCACTCGAAGGTCGAGGGCTTCGGGGCCTCGAGCCGGTCGTAGATCACAATCAGCTCGGGCTTGACGAAGAGGATGCTGCGCGTGAAGCGCTTGAGTCGGTCGCCGTAGGCCCGGCTCGCCTCGCCCGACACGAAGTCGAATGCCTCCGACGTATGGCACGCGAGAATCTTGCCGACGGAGGCGCTGGAGTGCTTGTTCTGCCCCTGGCCGTTCACGGTGATGGAGTTGGTGGACTTGGTCTCCCACATCCAGTTGGTGTGGTGGGCGCTGCCGTGGATGTCGCGTCGGCCTGTCGAAACGAGGAGCCGCTCGCCGAAGGCGTAGAGGAGGAAGGCGTTCTGCGCGTCGTAGCCGTGGCTCTGGGTGCCGAAGGGGCTGCTCTTGAAGATCACCTCGACATTGTCCTTCGCGTCGAGCAGCGTGGTGTTGAGCACGGCCAGCCCCGTGCCGCGGAAGCAGCGCGAGGTGGGCAGGTCGGTGGGCGGCTTGGGCTCGACCTTGGGCAGCGCGCCGCGGATGAAGCCGATGTAGCCCCTCTCCTCCTGTCCGCCGCCCTGGACGTCCACGTACCATTGCCAATAGGGGTTCTGCGCCTGCGAGGCGGAGGTGGTCATGACGGGGATGGCGCTGCGCGAGTTGCGCTCGGCCGCGAGGTCGCCGAACCCGCCGCCCGGCGTGCCTGGGGGCTGGAGATAGAGCGGGTAGTAGCCGATCTGCGAGAAGTAGGGCTTCTTGTAGGCGTCAATGTTCATCGCCACGCGCATCACGTCGGCCCACCAGGTGAAGCGGCCGATGTAGCTGGCCCAGTAGCTCGCGCCCTCGTGCCAGCCGCCGTCGGCGTCGCACCAGACGGGATAGGCGTTGTAGAAGACGTTCATGGCGAACCACACCCACTCGGCGGCCTCGGGGATTTCGTCGAGGAAGGCGATGCCGACTTCGCCGAGGAAGTGCCAGGCGCGGTTCGAGTGGCTGCCGTAGGGCTGCCAGATGTGGCGCGGCGCGAGGTGGTCGTACATCTCGGTGCCGCGGACGGCCATCACCTGGCGGCACTTGGCCTTCTCGGCGTCGGTGAGCAGGTCGTTGACGAAGGAGTAGGTGCGCGAGAAGTAGTAGTTGTAGGGCATGCCCGCCTCGTCGTTGTAGCGGTAGCCCGTGCTGCCCTTGGGCTCCCACTCAGCGGCGGCGAGGAGCAGGCGCTTCGCGAGCTGCCCGTACTCTTCCTTGCCGCCCAGGAGGCGGGTGAAGGCGAGGGTGGCCGCGCCGTTGAGCACGTTGATGGTGTAGACCCGGTTGCCCCACCAGATCGTCCGCCACTCCTCGCCGAGCCGTTGGGTGCCGGCCGGGTACTTCGGCGGCTCCTTGGTCGGTGGCGGGTTCTTCAGGAGCTTCTCGCACTCGGCGACCAGGTGCGCGTAGTGCTTCTCCAGGTTGCCCTGGGCAAGCTCTCGAAGGCCCGGCAACTGCTCGGGGCGGACGAAGAGGCGCGGGTGAACCTTCGGGATGCGGGCGAGCAGGTCTTCCCGCGAGGGCATCGGGAACTCCACCGCATCGTCGGCGATCGTGAACGCTCGCGCCTTGCTCCACGGCGACACGGCGCCCGTCCTGTTCGCGTATCGGAAGCGCCAGTGCCACTGGCCCTTGTCGAGGGGCTTGGGCGGGCAGTGGGCATTGAAGCGGATTGCCCCGGCGCGGTAGGCCGGCTCGCGGAACGCGGCGTCGCGCGCGCACTCCAGCTCATAGCTGGCCGCCCCTTTCTGCGGGCGCCACACGAAGCCCGGGGGATTCACGGGGCACGGCTGCCCCTCGATGGGTCGGAAGCCCCACTCGCCGGGTCCGCCAGGCGTGTCGTCCACGGCAAGATCCTCCGCAAAAGCACCAAGGGCGAGGTAGAGAACGGCCACACCCGCAAGGCAACGTGCCAGCATGAGAGCGTGCTCCTTCTGCGAAAGGGGCATGCATCAGACCATGAGCGGGGGGCGGGAGTCAAGCCGCACCACAGCGCAACTTGCGCGGGCCGCGGCGAGGCGGTTAAATGCGAGGGTGGATCCTGATGCCCCGGCGATGGAAAGGAGAAGGCGCATGGCCGCGAAGAA
Source organism: Planctomycetota bacterium (assembly GCA_035527715.1). GTDB lineage: Bacteria > Planctomycetota > PUPC01 > DSUN01 > DSUN01 > DSUN01. The sequence continues at coordinate 72,018 of DATKZY010000151.1, forward strand.
GATCCTGATGCTGGTGGGCGACTACGTGGAGGACTACGAGGCGATGGTGCCCTTCCAGATGCTCACCATGGTCGGGCACACGGTCCACGCCGTCTGCCCGGGGAAGAAGGCGGGCGACGTGGTCCGCACCGCCGTGCACGACTTCGAGGGCGACCAGACCTACAGCGAAAAGCGGGGGCACAACTTCGCGATCAACGCCGATTTCGACGCCGTGACGCCCGAGGGCTACGATGCCCTGGTGATCCCCGGTGGTCGCGCGCCCGAGTACATCCGCCTCGACGAGCGGGTGCTCGAGATCGTCCGACACTTTGCCGAGGTCAGGAAGCCCATCGCCTCGGTCTGCCACGGCCAGCAGGTGCTCGTCGCGGCGGGCGTGGTCGGGGGGAAGACTTGCACCGCCTACCCCGCCGTGAAGCCCGACCTCGTGCGCGCGGGGGCGAAGTGGGCCGACGTGAACGCCACGTTCTCGAACGCCGTGGTGGATGGGAACCTGGTTACGGCGCCCGCCTGGCCGGCGCACCCCGAATGGATGCGGAAGTTCCTCGAGGTCCTCGGCTCCACGATCAAGCCGTGAAGCGTCGGACCGGCCGCTTGAGGGGGTAGCAGCCGTGTCGCTCGACAGCCCCGCGGAATGCCTCGATGTGGGCAGGGGGGAAGGGCATGCCCTGATCGGGCGAGCAGAAGTAGCCGCCCTCGCGGCCGAGCTGCCAGAGGCGCTGCCGCACCTCGGCCTCGATGGCCTCGGCCGGCCCCGCCACAATCGTCCCCGTGCTCACGGCGCCCTGGAGCGCCATCCTGCCTTGCGTGGCCGCGCGCACCTTGTCGAGGTCGTTGGCCGTCGCCTGGACGGGGTTCAGGACGTTCACGCCGAGGTCCATGAAGGTTTCGAGCATCCAGTCAATCCTGCCGCACGAATGGAAGCCTATGATCACGCCGCGGCGCTTGTAGAGGTCGAAGAGGCGGCGGTACTCCGGCACGAGAAACTCGTGGACGATGTCGGGGCCGAGGAGTGGGCCGCGCTGGGTGCCGAGGTCGTCGCCGAGGCCGACCATTTCGACACCGACCTTCAGGTAGTGTGCGGCGATGCCGAGTTGCCAGTCCATCACCCGGTGCAGCACGTCGCGGGCGAAGCCCGGGTCGCAGCGGAACGCGAGCATCATGGTTTCCATGCTGGCGAGCATGTAGGACTTCTCCCAAAGCGTCTCGCGGTGGCTGCCGCTGAGGAAGAGGTCGCCGCCTGGGAACTCCTTCGCCCGCTGGTAGATCCTGCCGCAGATCCGCTCGTCGTTCGGATCAGGCCACGGGTAGCTTGCGAGGGCCTTGGGGTCGGCGAGCGGGTGATGGCGCGGGAAGCCCATCACGCCGTCGAGCTCCTTGTGCCACACGGTGCCCCAGATGTCGGTCCAGGTGGTGCCGACCGGGCAGTCGTGTCCGCCGCCCTGGTAGCCCTCGTGGTTGCAGCCGAGGTAGGCGAGGCCGTGCGTCGGCGGCCCGCCGACGACCCGCTCGGGCCGGTCGAAGCGGATGATGCGGAGGGCATTCTCCCTGTCGGTCACTGGCCGTCGCCTAGTCTTCGAGCGTGCTGACGTCGCCCTCGGGCAGGCCCAGCTCCCTGGCCCGCAAGAGTCGGCGCATGATCTTGCCGCTGCGGGTCTTCGGCAGGGCATCGACGAAGTCGATCTCGTCGGGGCGGGCGATGGGGCCAAGCTCCTTGCCCACGTGGACGCGCAACTCGTCCTTGAGCTTGTCGGTGGCCTGGTAGCCGCTCTTGAGGACGACGAAGACCTTGATGGCGTTGCCCTTGAGGTCGTGGGGCTTGCCGATGGCGGCGGCCTCCGAGACGGCTGCGTGGCTCACGAGGGCGCTCTCGACCTCGGCCGTGCCAAGGCGATAGCCCGAGACCTTCAGGACGTCGTCAATGCGGCCGATCACCCAGATGTAGCCGTCCTTGTCCTTCCGCGCGGAGTCGCCCGCGGTGTAGACGTTCGGGATTTTCTCCCAGTAGTTCTCGCGATAGCGGTCGGGATCCTTGTAGAGGGTGCGGAGCATGGCGGGCCATGGCCTTCGGATGACCAGGAAGCCGTCGTGGTCCGCCGGCACGGGGCTTCCGTGCTCGTCCACGACATCCACCACGACCCCCGGCAGCGGCAGGGTCGCCGAGCCGGGCTTCAGAGGGGTGGAGGGGACGGGCGAGATCATGATCATGCCTGTCTCGGTCTGCCACCAGGTGTCCATAATGGGGCAGCGTTTCCGGCCGACGTTGTTGTAGTACCATCGCCAGGCCTCGGGGTTGATCGGCTCGCCCACGGTGCCCAGGAGGCGCAGGGTCGAGAGGTCGCGGCGCGCGACCCAGCTCTCGCCGAAGCGCATGAGGCCCCGGATGGCCGTGGGGGTAGTGTAGAGCACCGAGACGCCGTAGCGCTCGACCAGGCTCCACCAGCGGTCGGGGCGTGGGGCGGTCGGGGCGCCCTCGTAGAGCAGCACGGTCGCCCCGTTGATGAGCGGGCCGTAGACGATGTAGCTGTGCCCCGTCACCCAGCCGGCGTCGGCGGTGCACCAGTAGGTGTCCTCGTCCCGCAGGTCGAAAACCCACTTGGTGGTGGCGCCGACGCCGACCATGTAGCCGCCGTGGACGTGCAGGATGCCCTTGGGCTGCCCCGTGGTGCCGGAGGTGTAGAGGACGAAGAGCGGGTCGTCGGCGTCGAGCCGCTCGGTGGCGCACTCGGCCGACGCGATGGGGAGCGACATGAGCTCGTGGTACCACACGTCGCGGGCGGGCTCCATGTGCACCTGGCTGCCCGTGCGCCGGACGACGATGACGATCTCGACCGATGGCGCGTGTGCGGTCGCCTGATCGGCGATCGCCTTGAGCTGCACGATTTTCCCGTTGTAGTAGCCGCCGTCGGCGGTGATCAGCACGCGGGCCTCGGCGTCCTCGATGCGGGTGCGAAGGGCCTCGTGGCTGAACCCCCCGTAGACTACGCTGTGGATCGCCCCGATCTTCGCGCACGCGAGCATCGCGATCACCTGCTCGGGAACGCGCGGCAGATACACCGTCACGCGATCGCCCTTGCGCACGCCCATGCTCTTCAGCACGTTGGCGAACCGGCACACTTCGCGGGAGAGCTGGAAGTACGTATACGAGCGCGTCTCGCCGGGTTCCCCTTCCCACAGCAGCGCCGCCTTATTCCTCCGCCAGGTCGAGAGGTGCCGGTCGAGGGCGTTCTGCACGATGTTGCACTTCGCCCCGACGAACCACTTGGCGAAGGGGTACTGCCAGTCGAGCACCTTCTGCCAGGGCTCGTACCACTCAAACCCCCGGGCCACCCCGTCCCAGAACCCCTCCGGGTCCTCGACCGAATGCCGGTAGACCTCCTCGTAGTTGGGGATCGCGCACTGTTCCGCGAGCCCAGCGGGGGGCTCGTACACCTCCACCTCGCCGGCGACCATTGGCACGGCCATGCTTCGGCCTCCGAATTGTGCCTGTCGGCCCACCGGCCCTTGCCTCCGGCATTCTAGCGCTTCCGCTGCCAATGTCAACCGCTCTTGACGACTCGGTGCAGGGCAGATAGAATCCGGGGTAGGATGATGCACAAATCCCTCTATCGCTGGGCGCTGCTTCTCGCGTGCGCCGCGTCCGCCGCGAGCGCCGGCAAGTTCGATGGCCGGCTGGTCGTCGAGGACTTCGAGGCGTTTGTGTGGGGCGAGGACTGGGCGACGGTGCAGTTCTCGCCCGGGGCCGACCCCAGGATGAAGGCGGAACGCGCGACGGTGCACTCGGGCCGCCAGGCCTGCCGGCTCGATGTGCCGCCGGGCGAGACGCTCACGCTCGTGCCGGACCGCGGCACACGCTTCGTCGGAAACGGGGAGAAGCCGCCGCTGCCGCTGCCCGGCGTGCCGGAGCGGATCGGGCTATGGGTCCACGGCGGGCACTCGGGCCATCGCATCTGGCTGCGCGTGCTCGACGCGGCGGGGAAGACGGCTGAACTGGCACTGGGGAGCGTGGACTTCGAGGGCTGGCGGCTCCTCGAGGCCCGCACGGTGGGCCTCCCCGCGCCCCTGGCGCTCCGCGCCATCACGGTGCGGGGCGGCGACGGCCCGCTGGTGCTCGACGACCTTACGCTCGCCACCGCGGCCCCCACGCCGCTGCACCTGACGCTTCGGCCCCTCGCCGCGCAGGGCGACTTCGTCGAGGGGCAGCCCGTGCCGGTCCTCGTGCTGCTCCAGTGTCTCGGCGAGCAGGCCGTCGAGGGCACGGGCGAGGTGGCGGCCTTCGAGGCGGCCTCGCCGGGCGTGTGCGCGGGTCGCGCGAGCTTCCGCTTCCGGGCCTCCGCGGCCGAGCCGTTCCGCACGACGCTGCGGCTGCGCCTTCCGCCCGGCGTGCACTCGCTGGTCGCGCGGGCCGGCGAGGCGGAGTGCTCGCAGCGGGCAGTCGTCCACCGCGCCGCGCCGAAGGCACCCGAGCGGGCGGTGACGGCGGTGCGCCGCTTCGGGCGGGCGGGCGATGCGCTGCGGGTCTACGAGAGCGCCCTGTCGCCGGCCCTCGTAGTGGAGACGACGGGGGACACGCTGACGCTGTTCCGCGGGCTGCGGGACGCCGGGCTCCGTCCGCCGCAGCACCTTCTGACGCGCATGCACCCGGAGCGCACGGAACTTCTGGAGCCGTGGATTCTCCTGTGGTTCGGGGAGACGCCGGAGTGGCGGGGCGTGGACCTCGCCGACGGCTCGCCCTGCCCGACGTTCGACGTGCCGTTCCTCGTCGTGTTCGACCAGCTTCCGCGCAGTTGGCGGACGCCGGCGGGCCTGGAGCTGCGGTTCGGCCGCCGCGGGGCGCGGGCCGCCGTGCTGCCGCTCCTGGGCGTCCGCCGGGCCGACCCCGCGGAGACGACCAGTTGGCAGGCCAGCCCCGAGGCCCTGGGCAAGCTCGCCCAGAGCTGCCGCTCCTGGGCGCGCCTGCTCCAGGCCGTCCCCGTGGACCTCACGGAGGAGTACCGCGTGGACGCGGAGCGCGACCTCATCGAGGTCCGCGTGCGGTTCCAGTACCTGACCCTGGCGGGGCGGTGGGGCGGCGGAAGCCGCGGCGCGGCCCCGGTGCCGCCGCTCCTGATGCTGGCGCGGCAGGCGGGGCTGCCCGTCCGCTTCTCGAAGGAGCCGGTCGCCACCGGCTGCTCGACCTCGGTCGGCCCCTACTTCATCGTGCCCGACGCCGAGGGCTACACCTACTCGATCTCGGGGCTGCTGCGCTTCGTGCTCCGCGCCGTGGCCGACGTGCCGCCCGGGGTGCCCGGCGCCCAGGTCTCCCTGGTCCGCAACTACCGCACGCTCTCGGGCGAGGCGGTGAAGATTCCGTTCTGGGTGGCCTATGGCGGCGCGGCGGGCGGCGCCGCCTCGGACGCCTTGGCCCGTTTCATGCTGTCGCCTGCGAACGCGCGGTTCGCCTACGACGCGGCGAGCGGGCGGCTGCGGGCCTGGGACGGTCTTCTTGCCCAGACCCAGGGCGACGCGGCGGCGGCCCGCTACACGGCCGAGTTTCTCCAGGGCTGCTGGTACGCGGGCCTCCACGCGGGGCTGTGGGACACGCTTCGCCCCCGCTGGCGCCAGGTGCTGGCGATGCGCGAGACCCTGGCAGGAGCGGACGACTGGGCGACCCTGGGCCTTGGCTCCCACGACGGGCCGGCCGACGCCCCGTTCGGCGCCGCGCTCTACTTCGCTCGCCTGGCGGCGCGCCTCGGAGGCCAGGACGACTACGCGCGAGGCTGCGCGCAAGCCGTCAAGCTCCTCGTCGCGGCCTACGCGCTCGTGGCCGCGGCGCCCGAGTACACGGGCGAGCTTGGCCCCTGGCCGGGCCTCGCGGGACAGCAAGGCAGAGCCATCGGGCGATGCCTGGGCGGCAGCGTGGGCTTCGCCGCCGGCCCGCCGCCCTTCGTGACGACCCCGAGCGACGCCGGCTACTCCTTCGCCGCCGAGTTCCTGGGGGAGTACTACCGCGAGCACTTCCACGGGGGGCCGCTGGACTACTTCGGGCGAAGCCCGGCGGAGTGGTCGCAACGGCTCTTCGGCGCCCTGAGCAGCCCCGATACGGGCAAGCGGTTCCGCCCCGCCTCGCCGCCGGCCGGCCCCTTCGCCACCAACTACGTCTACTCGGTCGAGGCGGCGCGCGACGGCTGGCCGGCGATGACCTGGCGTTCGCACCGCTCGCCCGCCGGCGGGCCGCTCACGTTCGGCGGCATCGGCGCCGCGAGCGCCGCCAGGGGAGGGCTCGACCGGACCTGCACCGTCCGCCCCTGGCTCCGCCTGTCGGCCTACACCGCTATCGAGGCCCCACCGCCTCCCAGAGAAGCCACGTCCCAACCGCCACCGCCGCCAAAGCCGCCACCATCCGAAATAGGCCCCGGTATACCCGACCGAAGTCGGCCTTGAAATACTCGGTGCTCAGCACCAGGCACAGGTGCACGGGCGAGAGCAGCACGCCGAACAGCCCGCCCGCATACGCGAGCGCCAGCCGCCCGTAGTGGACGCCCGCCGCATCCACAATCAGCGACGCCACCAGCGGGAAGCAGATGGCCACCGCCGCGGGCATGTAGCCCGTCAGCAACCCCACGCTCAGCGGCAGAGCGAAGAGGAGCAACGGCTCGGGCACGCCCCACTCGGCGAAGGCCCGCGCCAGATTCCCGCCTGCCTGATACGCGTCGAGCATCTGTCGGAACGCCACGACGCCGTACACCAGCACGATGAGGCGCACGGAAAGCGTCTGGCGGACGAGGCCCCAAACCTCGCGCCAGGGCGTCCGCCGCGACCAGAGAAGCAGCGGATTCACCACGGCCAGCGCAATGAGGAGTGCAGCCCCCGTCGAGAGCGGCACGGGCATCCCTGCCGCGCGGCCCAGGGCGGGCGCCGCCGTGAGCACGATGAGGAGCACGATGGGCCACACGCCGGCCAGCAGGTCGCGCCAGGTGGCGGGGCCGTGGCTCTTGTGGTCGTCGGGCGGAAGATGCACGCGGCGGAAGCAGAAGACCGCGCCGATCAGGATGGCGCCCAGGGTGAGGGGCGCGTTGGCCAGGATGATGCGGTCGAGCGGCGCCCGCAGAATCGCCGACGCGAAGAGCAGCCCGGGATACAGCGGCCACGTCCACTCCCACACGTGGCGGAACCAGTAGTTGATGAGCGTGCGGTCCTCGCCCGGCACGGAGAGGCCGTTGGCCAGCTCGCCGACCATCGGCGCCGAGAAGAGCGCGCCGCCCGGCGTCGGCAGCAGGCCGATGAGGGCCGGCCCGGCCGCCATCGCGGCCCGGCGGTCGCGCAGCAGGGACTTCAGCGTGCCGATGAGCTGCTGGAGTCCGCCCCCGTGCTTCAGCGTGTGCCCGAGGAGTTGGATGAGGAGCACGAGGCCGAGGAGCTGGAGGTTCGCGGGGTCAATCGCCGCCTTGCCCAGGTTCACGACGATCCCGCCCAGAGCCGGCCCGACGCCGCGCGGCACGCGGCTCCACTCGATGCCGAAGCACAGGCCCACCACCACCGCGCCGGTCACCAGCGCGTAACTCACATCCACCCGACGCCGAATCAGGTAGATCATGAGGGCGAAGACCAGGGCGAGGCAGATGCACTCGAACAACGCAGGTCACTCCACGGGACGGGTCGCGGCGCCGCCGAGCAGCACGGTCGGGCGCTCGGAGAGGACGACGGGGATGCGCCGCCCCTGCCAGTCGAGGAGGGCCTCGGCGCTCGCGGGACGGTTGTCCAGGTTATCTGGCGACAGCGCCCAGAGGATGGCGGCCTCGCCCTCGGGGGTCGCGAAGCAATGGCCGACGGCTTTGCCCGACTTGGCTTCGAGCTTGGCGTCGCCGAGGAACCTGGCGGCCCGCAGCAGCCGCACCGTGGCCGCGAACGACCAGGCGGCCGGCGTCGGCCCGTCGGTGACGGCGAGCGAGAACTCCGACTTGTCGAGCGGCACCGGCGAGTTGCCCTCGGTGTAGCCCTGATACCAGAACGTCCTCTCGATGCCGAGGGCGAGCACGGTGGCGAGCACCTTGGGCGCGTAGCTCTGGAGCTGGTCGTGGGAGAACGGTCCGATCCAGTTGGCCTCGTGGCGGAGCGAGGCGCCGATCTCGGTCATCCACAGCGGCTTCGGCGTCCCGGCCTCGGCCAGCCAGCGCCGCGTGGCCTCGACCGTCCGCCGGATGTTCGCCACGCTCCAGTACATATGCACGTCCACAATGTCGCAGGCCGTGCCGAGGCCGTTGCGGATGAGCCAGGGGACGAAGTCGCGGTCGTAGTCGCCGCCCATCGCGAAGGCGCCGGAGAGCACGAGGCACTGGGGATCGGCCTTCTTGGCCGCGGCGTAGACGGTCTTCTGAATCTTGAGGAACGCCTCCCGCCGCTCCTGGAGCCACGTAGCGTCCTTCTGCTGCTCCTTATCCTTGGCGGGCCAGAAGAAGCCGAAGTTGTCGGGCTCGTTCCAGGGCGACCAGTGGCGGATGCGGCCCTTGTAGCGGGCGACGATGCGGCTCACGTAGTCGCCCCAGGCATCGAAGTCGCCGGGCGGATAGGTGGACCAGCCCCACCAGGCCTTCTGGCTCTCGGGGTCGAGGGGCGCGGCCCACTTGACGCTGGGGCCCAGGCAGCCGAGGGGCTGAAGGCCCACGGCCTCGACCACGTCCAACTCGCGGTCGGGGCGGTCGAACTTCCACTGCCCCTTCTTCGACTCGACGTTAGCCCACGCGCACGTGACGCCCCGCACCCACCCGACGCCCGTGGCCTTGGCCTGCGCGAGCTGCTTGAAGGCGAGGTCGGGTGGGAAACGGTCGAGATGGAGGTTGACGCCGAAACGGTTGTCCGCCGGCCCTGGCGACGCCTCCGCGCCCTTCGGCGGCTCGGCCGCCTGGCCAGCCGCCACGGCGCCCAGTGCCAGCGCGCCTCCCTGAAGGAATCCTCTGCGGTTCTGCATCCTGTGCTTCCTCATGAGCAGGAGGAGGCCACCGGGGCGCTACTTGGTGGTTTGGGCCTTGCCCTTGCGCTGCGGACGCGGCGCGCCCGTGGCGTCGGGGGCGTTCACCTTGGGGAGCCACGCGGCCAGCTTGTCCTTGATCTCCTTCGATTTGGGCTTGGCCGCGAGATTGGTCCACTCCAGCGGGTCCTTCTCCTCGTCGTACAGCTCCTCGGAGCCGTCGCGGTAGCGGATGTAGCGCCACTTTTCGGCGCGGACGCTGTGGTTGTCCTTGCCGTAGGTGGTCACGGCGGGCCGGTCCCAGGCACCGGTGGGCTCCTTGAGGAGCGGCAGGAGGCTCACGCCCTCGAGCGTTTTCGGGCGCTCGAGGCCGCACAGATCGGCGAGCGTGGGATAGATGTCAAGGAAGCTGACAGTGCGCGCGCATCGGCCCGCGGGCTTCGTGACCCCGGGCACGGCCATCATGAACGGGGCGTGGGTGGCCTCCTCCCAGAGGGCGAACTTGCGCCAGTGGAGCTTCTCGCCCAGGTGCCAACCGTGGTCGCCCCAGAAGACGACGATGGTGTTCTTCGCGTGGGGGCTCTTGTCGAGCGCGTCGAGCACCTTGCCCACCATCGCATCGCAGAAGCTGATGCTGGCGAGGTAGCCCTGCACCGCCTGCCGCCACTGGTTGTGGTCAATCACCTTCTTGTGGTCGCCCTCGGGCCGGGCGATCTGGCGGGCGATGGGCGGCACGTCGTCGAGGTCGTTCTCGTTGACGTTGGGCAGCGTGATCTTGTCGAGAGGATACAGGTCGAAGTACTTCTTCGGCACGTACCACGGCAGGTGCGGCCGGAAGATGCCGCAGGCGAGGAAGAGCGGCTTGTCGTAGCTCTTGCCAAGCTGCTCGCCCACCCACGTGGCGACCTTGAAGTCGTCCATCTCCTCATCGGACACGTCCACCGGCCCCCAGTCGAAGTGGGCGGCGTTGGGGATGCCGTTGACCGGGCGCTTCGGCGGCACGGGGTCGCCGCCCTTGGGGATGTAGTGGTCCCAGCCCTTCTGGGTGAAGAACTGCTCGCCGGTGCCGTGGTGGTAGACCTTGCCGCGGCCGAGCACGGTGTAGCCGGCGGCCTTGAACGCCTCCTGAAGCGTCACGGCGTCCGGCATCGCGGGCCGCCAGGGCTGGGGGTTGTGGTAGACGCCCGAGGTCGAGGGGCGGATGCCGGTCATCAGGCTGGCCCGCGACGGGTTGCACGCGGGCGCCGTGCAGTAGGCCCGCTCGAACACCACGCCGCGCGCGCCCAGGCGGTCCATGTTCGGCGTCTTCACGTCGGGGTGGCCGCCGAGGCAGCCGACCCAATCGTTCAGGTCGTCAATGGCGATGAACAGCACGTTGGGCTTGGCGGCCGCCTCCTGGCCCGATACAAGGCCCAGGCGCCCGACCGCCAGCGCCGCCGGCCCGCCGAGAGTCGTCGAGAGGAACCGCCGTCGCGTGAGCATGACAAACCTCCGTCGCTCAATGCGCCGCCCGCTGCCCCGGCCGCGCGAAGAGCTTCTGAAGCAGGATGAAGAGGAACAGCAGGAGGCCGATGGCCACCCGCGTCCACCACGAATTCAGGTTCTCGAACGTGATGCCCGTCTGGATGATGCCAAAGATGAGGACGCCGACGAGTGTGCCGACGACGTAGCCCACGCCGCCCGTGAGCAGCGTGCCGCCGACGACCACGGCCGCAATGGCGTCCAGCTCCATCCCCAGGCCCGCCCGCGGGTCGCCGCTCGAGCCGTAGAGCGTGAACACGATGCCGGCGAGGGCCGAGCAGAAGCCGCTGAGGCCGTAGACCAGCACCTTCGTCCGCCCCACGGGCACGCCCATCAGCAGCGCCGCCTCCTCGCCTCCGCCGACGGCGTAGACGTTTCGCCCGAAGACCGTGCTCGTCGAAAGGTAGATGCCCACGCCCACGACGGCCAGGAACACCAGCGCCGTGGCGGGCACCCGCGCCCCCGGCAGCTCCAGCCCCCAGGTCGTCACGGCCTTGTAGAGGGGGTTGGCGATCGGGATCGACTCGATGTGCAGCATGAAGCCGAGGCCGCGAGCGAGAAACATCCCGGCCAGGGTCACGATGAACGGCGGCAGGCCGAACCAGCGGACGATGCTGCCCATCCCCAGGCCGAACGCCGTGCCCGCCGCCAGCACGACCGCCATCGCGACGGGCGGCGGCACGCCCCAAAGCTGCATCTGCACGGCCATCAGCACGCTCGACAGCGCCACCACCGAGCCGACCGACAGGTCAATGCCCCCCGAGAGAATCACGAACGTCATCCCAATCGTCACGATGCCGAGAAACGAGTTGTCCCCGAAGAAGTTCACGAAGACCTGTGCCGAGAAGAACCCGTCGTAGCGCACCGCCCCGACGGCGTACAGCAGCACGCACACCCCAACGGTCGAGAGCAGCGGAATGTGCTTCTGGGAGAACGGCAGCTTCATGACGCCCCTCCCCCTGTAGGCGGGATGTCCCCATCCCGCGTCCGCATTGTGGGCGGGACGTCTCCGTCCCGCGTCTTCTCGCGGGGCAGGGACGCCCCGCCCACAAGAATGGAGCGGAACTGCTCGGACTGGAGCAGGCAGACGGCGATCACGACGACGGCCTTCACCACAAGCGTGTACTCCACAGGCACGCCGCGGGTCAGGATCGTCGTCGTGAGCGTCTGCATGATGAGCGCGCCGAGGATCGAGCCGAGCACGTTGGCCCGCCCGCCGCTGAACGGCGTGCCGCCGATGACCACGGCCAGGATGGCGTCCAGCTCCACGTACTCCCCGCAGCGGAGCGGGTCGCCCTGCTTGATGTCCGCCGTGTAGATGAGGCCGGCGATGCCCGCGCACAGGCCGCAGAAGCCGTAGACGAGCAGCTTCACCAGCCACGGGCGGATGCCCGACAGGCGGCTCGCCCGCTCGTTGCTCCCCACCGCCTCGATGGTGAGGCCCGCGGTCGTCTTCCGCGTCACGAGCAGCGTCGCCGCCACCACGAACGCCACGATGAAGACCGTGAACGGCAGGCCGAGCCAGCTCCCAGAGCCGAGGAACTCGAAGTCGGGCCGGTTGAAGCGGACTCGCTGCCCCTCGCTGAGGAGCTGGGCGATGCCGCGCCCCGCCACGAGCAGGATGAGCGTGGCCACGATGGGCTGGAGCCGCAGGAACGCCACGAGCACCCCGTTCCACAGTCCCGCTGCCAGCGCCACGGCCAGGGCCACCGCCCCGGCCGCCGCCGCCGAATGGGGCGGCGTGCTCGTGAGCAGCAGGGCGGCCACCGTGCCCGCCATCGCCATCACCGAGCCGACCGAGAGGTCAATCCCCGCCGTCGCGATCACCAGCGTCATTCCCACCGACAGCAGCATCACGATGCTCCCGCGGTGCAGGATGTCAATCGCCGAGCCGTAGAGCCGCCCATCGCGGACCTCGATGACGCCGAAGCCCTTGGTGAAGAGGAGATTGAACGCGAGCAGCGCCACGAGCGCCCCGGCGGGCCAGAAGCTGCGGCTCTTGAGGAACCGCCGCCACAGGTCATTGAGGAACAGCAGTGCTCTACGCATCAGCCTCGCCGCCGGCGATAATGTGCATGATGGCCTGCTCGTCAATCTCGCCGCCCGTCAACTCGGCGACCTTGCGGCGGTCGCGGAGCACGGCCACGCGATGGCTGCGACGGACGACCTCCTCGAGTTCCGAGGAGATGAAGACGACGGCCATGCCGTCGCGCGACAGCTCCTCGACCAGACGCTCGACCTCGGCCTTCGCCCCCACGTCAATCCCCCGCGTCGGCTCGTCGAGGATGAGGAGCCGCGGGCTCATCGCCAGCCAGCGGGCCAGAATCACCTTCTGCTGGTTCCCGCCGCTGAGCGTCCGCGCCGGCTGCTCAGGGCCAGAGACCACGATGCCGAGGAGGCGGATGAACTTCTCGGCGACCTCGAGCTGCCTGGCCCGCGACACGATGCCGCATCGCGCGAGCCGGCGCTGCACGGCCAGGACGATGTTCTCGCGCACCGAGAGGTCGGGCAGGATGCCATCGCTCTTGCGGTCCTCGGGGCAGAAGCCGATGCCGAGCCGCACCGCCGCCCGCGGCGAGCGGAGCTTCACGGCCACGCCCCCAACGCGCACGTTGCCGCTCGTCGCCCTGTCCACACCGAAGAGGAGACGGGCCACCTCGGTCCGCCCCGAGCCGAGGAGCCCCGCCAGGCCGAGCACCTCGCCCTCGCGGACCGTGAGGTCGAGCGGCTCGACGGCGCCCCGTCGCCCGAGGCCCTTCGCCTCGAGGAGCGGCTTGCCCGCGCCCGCGGCGGGCGACGCCTTCTCACGCTCCATCGCGGCTACGGCGGCTGGGTCTTTGCCCAGCATGTGGCCGATCAGCTCCAGCCGCGTCAGCTTCGCCGTCTCGTACGTGCCGACCAGTGCTCCGTTCCGCAGCACGGTCAGGCGGTCGGCGATGGCGAACGCCTGGTCGAGGAAGTGGGTGATGAAGAGCACGGCGACGCCCTTGGCCTTCAGCGTGCGGATGATGTCGAAGAGGCGGGCGACCTCGCCCTCGTCGAGGCTCGACGTCGGCTCGTCCATGATGAGGAGCTTGGCCGAGATGTCCACCGCCCGCGCAATCGCCACCATCTGCTGAATGGCGACGGGATACGAGGCGAGCGAGCGGCCGACGTCGAGCCGCAGGCCGAAGCCGGCGAGCAGTGCCCCGGCCTTCTCGTGGATCGCCCGCCAGTCAATCCACCAGGCCCGCCCGGGCTGGCGGCCGAGGAAGATGTTCTCGGCCACCGACAGGTGCGGCACCAGGTTCACCTCCTGGTAGATCGTGGAGATGCCCAGGTGCTGTGCCTCGAGCGGCGAGCGGGGCGCAATCGCCTGCCCGTCGAACACGATCTCGCCCGCGTCGCGCGGGTAGACGCCGGTGAGCACCTTGATGAGGGTGGACTTGCCCGCCCCGTTCTCGCCCATCAGGGCATGGACTTCGCCCCGCCGCATCGAGAAGTCCACGCCGTCGAGCGCCAGGACGCCGGGGAACCGCTTGGTGATGCCATGCATTTCGAGGATGGGGCGCTGGGCAGGGGCAGGGCCGCACTCAACCATCGAGCTTCGGTTCCGCAGGCAGGATATCCATGACCCGTGACCCGTGACCCGTGACGCGTGACCAGAAAGAGAAGGACTCCTGCCCTGGCGCTTCTCTCTTCTCACGCGTCACGCGTCACGCGTCCGGCTTCACCTGTCTCGCCGGCAACGACCCTCTAGTATTGCCGGCTCTTGATGTCTTCCGCCGCCGTGGCCTGCTCGAAGAGCCGGTCCTTCACCACCGTCTTCTTCGGCAGCGTCTCGCCCTTGAGCAGCTTCTCGACGGCGTCGAAGGCGGCCGGGCCGAGGAGTGGGTTGCACTCGACCGTGGCGTTCAGCTCGCCGTCTATCATCGCCTGGAAGGCGTCGTGAACGGCGTCAATCGAGACGACGATGACCTCGGTGCCGGGCTTCATGCCAGCCGCCTTGAGGGCCTGGATGGCGCCGATGGCCATGTCGTCGTTGTGGGCGTAGACGGCCTGGATGTTCTTCCCCTCGGCCTTGATGAAGGCCTCCATCACCTCCTTGCCCTTGGCGCGGTCGAAGTCGCCGGTTTGCGACTTGATGATCTTCATGTCCGGGTACTTGGCAAGCACCTCCTCGAAGCCCTTCTTGCGGTCAATGGCGGGGGCGGAGCCGGGCGTGCCCTCGAGCTGCACGATATTGCACTTGCCGCCCGTCTTCTTCGCCAGCCACTCGGCGGCCATCCGCCCCTCCTCCACGAAGTCCGAGGCGATGAGGGTCGCGTACAGGCTCTCGTCCGTCACCTTGATCCCGCGGTCCACGAGCACGACGGGGATTCCTGCCTGCTTGACCTCGGTGAGCACCGGCTCCCACCCTGTCTCGACCACGGGGGCGAGGATGATGGCCTTGACCTTCTGGGCGATGAAGGTGCGGAGCGCCTTGATCTGGTTTTCCTGCTTCTGCTGCGCGTCGGCGAACCTCAGCACGACGTTGCGCTCCGTCGCCTCCTCCTGGATCGACTTCGTCTCGGCCGTGCGCCAGGCGCTCTCTGCCCCGATCTGGCTGAAGCCCACGCGCACGCGGTGCTCCTTCTTGCCGCAGCCCGCGGCCATCAGGGCCACGACGCCCAACGCCACGCCAAGCCACACGTTCCGCATCTTCACTCCTCCTGTCTTCTCACGTTTCACGAATCACGCCTTCAGGAACAACTCCACGACGGGGACAGCCGCATTCGGCCTCACGACCGGCAGTTCCAGCGTGAGCGTCTTCTTCGGGTCGCCCACGGTCGGCCTTGCCTTGAGCATGCCATCTCCTCGCTCTTCTCGCTTTTACCCCCCGAAGGTTGCCGCACCTTCGGGAGGGGAATGCCTTGCCCCTGCCCCGCGATATCGCCCGGCAGTATCGCAGTTTCCCCGCCCGTCGTCAAGTTGCTCCGACGGCCCGCCCGCGCTACAATCGCCGCTGCGCCATTTGTCTCTTCGGCCCCTCTTCCCAGATGCCCCCAGGAGCCCATGCTCGGCCTCCCTTTCCCCACCAGCCCCTTTGCCTGGCACCGCGTGACCTTTCGCGCAAAGGCCCCCACGGGCGGCATGATCGCCGCCGTCTCGCTCGACCCCGAGGGCAAGCCCCTCGACGCCGACCACCACACGGGCATTGACGCCTCGGCGGACTGGACCGAGCAGAGCTTCTGCACCCGCGCCAAGGCGGGCGCCACCCACGCCGTCATCCGCGTCAACCCGCCGTCGCTGGCCGACCGCGTCCGCGACGTGACCGTCGAGCCCGCGAGCGGCCCCGCCGTGGCCGAGTGGGCCGACGCCGTCTGGTCCACCATGCCCCCGCTCGTCTGGGACCCGCCCCCTGACCGCTCGCGCCATCTGCCCGCGGTCTCTGCTGCTCTTTCCGAGTCACGCGTCACGCGTCACGCGTCACGCCTCCGCGTCGTCATGCTCGGCGATTCCATCGTCAACGACACCGGAAACTCCCCCTGGGAGGTCCTCGTCGAGCGCCACCACCCCGGCCTCCGCCTCGAGGTCGTCACCAGCGTTCGCGGCGGCACAGGCTGCTGGTATTACCAGGACGAGGGGCGTGTGAAGCCCTACGTGCTCGACTACGCGCCCGACCTGCTCATGATCGGCGGCATCAGCCACAACGCCGACACCGAGGCCATCCGGTCCGTCATCCGCCGGGTGCGGGAGCACATCCAGCCCGACATCGTGCTGATGACGGGCGCCTTCGGCAAGGGCCGCGACCCGCGCACCCTGCCCGGTTGGTCGCCCGTGGTCCGCCCCGATGGCGACGGCTATCGCAGCCGCCTGATGGCCCTCGCCATCAAGGAAGGCTGCGAATTCCTCGACCTCGAGGGCGCCTGGGGCGCCTACCTTCTGGGCATCCGCCAGCCGTACGCCTGGCTCATGCGCGACGAGGTCCACGCCAACGCCCGAGGCGCCCAGGTCCTGGCCCGCATCCTCGAACGCTTCTTCGCCCCGAGCCGCTGACCGCCTCGCTGTCGGCAGACTCGCACCTCCTGGCAGGCGCGCGGCAACAGGTGCGAGCCTGCCGACACATGGGCGCGGCGGCCCGGGGCCTCTACTTGCTCCTCCAGATCGCTCGCCTCTCTGCCGACCACTCCGAGGCCCACCTGGGCGGCAAGAAACATGTTGCCCCCCCACTACGGCTCGCTCCAGAGCCTGGCCAGGCTCCTCCTGGAAGCCTTCCGCACCGACCGCCTCCCTTCCCCTCACGACGCCGACGCCTTCCTCCACACCCCAGTCCAGGTCCGCCTCCCTACCAGGCCAACGTCCACCCGGTCCGCCTCTTCGGCGCCCTCCTCCGCGCACGCAGGGCTGGAGTCTCCACGGCTGCTGTCAGGGGTGCCGCTATTGACAGGGGCGAGGGCAGATGCCAAACTGGTGCCCCTGGTCTGGTCTTTGTGGGACGCGTGGAGTATGCGATGAAGACGATCAGAAGAGCTCAATGCGCCTGGCTTGCGGGGGTGGCGTTGGCGGCGGGCACCGCGCTTTCCGCTGAGGTGGGGCAGCTCCTGGCCTCGAAGGAGCCGGGCTGGCCCCAGTGGCGCGGGCCGCGACGCGACGGCATTTCGGACGAGAAGGGCCTGCTCCAGGAGTGGCCCGAGGGCGGCCCGAAGCTGCTCTGGAGCGTCTCTGACCTCGGCCGCGGTTGGTCCGCGCCCATCATCACGCGCGGCACCCTCTACATCACCGGCGACGTGGGCGAGGAACTGCACGTCTTCGCCTTCGACCTCGACGGCAAGCTCAAGTGGCGCTCCAAGAACGGCCACTCCTGGAAGCGCTCTTACCCCGGCGCCCGCGGCTCCTGCACCTACGACGAGGGCCGGCTCTACCACATCAACGCGCACAACCGCATCGCCTGCCTCGACGCCGCCGACGGCAAGGAGCTGTGGGCAGTTGACCTCATCCCCCGCTTCGAGGGGCGGAACATCATGTGGGCCATCGCCCACCATCCGCTCATTGACGGCTCCCGCGTCATCGTCACCCCCGGCGGCAAGAAGGCGCTCATGGCCGCACTCGACAAGAAGACGGGCGAGACCGTGTGGGCCACCGAGCCGCTGATGTTCGAGCGTACGGACAAGTTCGGCGGCGGCAAGCTGCCCGAGGCGCGGCAGGAGGCCGACGCGCCCGGCTACTCCTCGCCCATCCTCTTCGAGCTGGGCGGGCGGCGGCACATCGTCAACTGCTCCTCACGCCACGCCTTCGGCGTGGATGCCGACACGGGGAAGCTGGTCTGGACGCAGCCCATGCCGACGACCTGGGAGGTGATCGCGGTCACGCCCGTCCTCTACAAGGACTGCGTTTTCGTGACCGGGCCCGACGGCCGCGGCGGCAAGCTCTTCCGGATCATCGTCGAAGGCGAGAAGGTCCGCACGGAGGAGGTCTGGACCGCCGACATGGACACCTGTCACGGCGGCGTCATCGCGGTCGGCGATGTGCTCCACGGCTCCTGGTATCGGCGCTTCGATGGCGTTGGCTGCGTGGAAGCGGCGACGGGCAAGACCCTGCACCGCACGAACGAGCTTTCGATGGGCTCGATGACCTATGCCGACGGCCGCCTCTACTACCTCGCCCAGCGCGGCCAGATGGCCCTCATCAACCCCGACCCCAAGGACTTCCGCATCGTCAGCTCTTTCCCCTTCGCCGTCGGCGACGGCCGCCGCCGCGACGTGTGGGCGCACCCCGTCGTCCTCGACGGCCGCCTCTACCTCCGCCACCACGACAAGCTCTCCTGCTACGACGTGAAGGAGCGGGATAAATGATGAATGAAGATGTGACCCTCCGGCTGCTCCTGATTGCGGCGCTCGCCGCGCCGGCCAGTGGCGCGGCGACGGGGCCGCTCTGGGAGGGCTTCGGGCCAGGCGGCGGCGGATGGATCGAGGACGTGTTGTCTCATCCGACGAATCCCCAGGAGGCATGGTGCGTCACCGACCTCACCGGGCCGTTCCAGACCCTCGACGGCGGCCTCACCTGGCGGCAGCGGGCGACCGTTGTCCAGCACAGGATGATGGCCCGCAAGCAGATCTACTCCTACAACCGCGCGTTCGCGATAGACCCGAAGGAGCCGAAGCACCTCTACTGGGGCACCTCGAACATGGTCTGGGCAAGCCACGATGGCGGGGAGACCTGGGACGTGGCCTACGGGCAGTTCCCCGCCTTCGGCGACCCGAAGCCGCTGAGCCAAGGGGTCACCCTGAGCGTCGGCCCCGATGGGACGGTCTACGCGCTCGATCATGCGGTCGTGCTCCGGGCCTCGCGGGACCGCGGGAAGACCTGGCAGGAACTTGCTCGCCCGCCCGTCAAGTCCGCCAACCCGGTCACTCCGCCTTTCCCCTTCGCTGGGCTGGATGGGACGCTCTACGTCAGCGGCCGGTCGCCCGAGGGGCTGGCTGTCTCGCACGATGGGGGGAAGACCTGGGGCATGGCGCTCAAGGGGAGCGTCGTCCTCAATATCCAATACGCAAGCGACCGCAGGACGCGACCGCAGACGGCATTCGCTTTGGACGCAGCGGGCAGCGTCTACCGGACGGACGACGGGGGGAAAGGCTTTGAGAAAGTGGCAACCGTCCGCCACGCCTGGCAGCCGGGGCGGCGCTTCCCCGGCGGCCTCGCCGTCTCGCCCGACGGCACAGTCATGGTCTGGGCGCAGCGCGAGCAGAAGCTGAGCCGCGACTGGGGCAAGACCTGGGAGCCCTTCTCGATTGACAAGAAATGGCGCTTGGGCAGCTACGCGGGCATGAACCGCTACGGCTCCCCCGAGGGCAAGTGCAGCGGCCTCGCCGTCTCCTGCGACGGCAAGACCTGGCTCAAGTGCGACAGCTCGCTGATGGCCCGCAGCCTTGACACGGGCGGCTCATGGACCGGCTGTGCCGCGGGCATCAACATCCTGTGCTACGCGAACGGCCCGGCCGTCTCAAGCGAGGACCCCGCCGTCGTCTTCGTCGCCGCCTACGACCAGGGGGTCTTCCTGTCCCGCGACGACGGGAAGACCTGGAAGGCGGCGAACACCGACCCTGCCCATTGGGGCGACGACTGGGAGAACAACCACGCCCCCTTCGTGCGCCAGCATCCGAGAGACCCGAAGACCTGGTTCTGCGTCCGACACCTCCTCCGCGACGACAAGGTCAAGCCCAGGATGTTCCGCTCGACCGACGGCGGGGAGACCTGGGCGCTCTTCCTCGACATTGACCAGCAGTTCGGCGGCCAAGGGGCAGGGCGGAACCATCTCGTCTTCGACCCCTCGAATCCCGACACCATGCACCTCTCCGACTTCGCCCTCGGCGTCGCGACCACCCGCGACGGCGGGAAGACCTGGGAGCACAACCTGAAGGCGACCAACGGCGTCCAGCTCTGCGTCTCCCCCTCGGGCCAGCACGTCTACCTCCAGTGCCTCAAGAAGCACGGCCTCTACGCGAGCCACGACCGGGGGAAGACCTGGGAGCTGGCGCGGAAGGAAGGCTGGGGCCTCGACGGCCTCGCCCATCACCCGAAGGAGGAGTCCACGCTCTTCATCACGACCGGCCGGCTCGCGAACTACTGGGACCACAAGGGGGAACAGCCAGGCAGCCTATGGAAGAGCACCGACGCGGGCAAGACCTGGGCCGAGCTAGGCAAGCTTGACGGCGGCGGGGTGTACGTGGATCCCGTGAAGCCCCAGGTCATGCTCATGTCAACGCTCGCGGGCGGCAAGGGCGTCATCCGCTCGACCGATGGCGGCAAGACCTGGGCACCGTTCAACGACGGCATTCCCTCCTACACCTGCACCGGCTTCACCTACGGCGGGCGGCCCGGCCGCGTCTACTGCCACAACAACGACGGCACCATGGGCCGGTGCGAGGACCTCTATCGGGGGATGCCGTAGGCGATGGGCCGCGTGGCGGGCGTCGGCTAGCGGGGAGGGCCCCGTAGCTGTGATGGCCGCCGTCACGACTGGGCACTCCGTGTCATCCTCCATGGCCGCCGCTACCTCCTCGCCCGCAAGATGCCCGACAAGCGCGCGGCCACGCTCAACGCCGCACTCGGCCGAGCGCTCGCCCGGGTTCCCGCCTGCCAGCGCCTTACGCTTACCGTGGACAACGGCAAAGAGTTCGCCCGCTTCAAGGCCCTTCAGGCCCGTTGCGGCCTCGACGTCTTCTTCGCCCACCCCTGCACCGCATGGGAGCGGGGTCTCAACGAGAACACCAACGGCCTGCTCCGACAGTTCCTGCCCAAGAAGACCGACCTGCGCACGGTCAGTGCCAGGCGACTTGCACAGCACGTGCGTTCCCTGAATAATAGACCTCGTAAGTGCCTGGCCTATCGGACCCCTGCGGAGGTCTTCCGTTCCTCACCTGTTGCACTTAGGATTTAAATCCGCCATACCATTCGACAAATCATAGGAGAGTACCATGAGTTGGAATAGTCCCCGGGAACCGCGATTGCGGTGGTTGGTTTTGGCGCTGTGCATTACCTTGGTGACCTTTGCCCGAGTGGGCCGCGCGCAGGAAATCAAGTCCCCTATCGGCAGCCTCTGTGAAAAGTGTGGCGTGACGGGCGGTTTGTGCGTGCAGGTCGGCGCGGATGATTTGGCGGTTGCCCTGGAATTGGCTCGGACCGGCCGGGTTCTGGTCGAGATTCTCGACACCGACGCCGCCAAAGTGGAGCGTGCTCGCAAGCAGATCCACTCGACAGGTCTGTACGGATTGATTTCAGCGAATCGATGGGCGTCGGACAAGCCGCTGCCCTATGCCGAAAACTTGGTCAACCTCGTGCTGATCGAAGAGGACCAGAATGTACCGTTAGCCGAAGCGGTTCGCGTCTTGCGTCCCGCCGGTGTCTTTCTTGCACAAGGCGGCGGGGCGTCGGAGTCCGTGCTCAAGAAGGCGGGGCTGGAGGATGTGCAAACGGTTCGAGCGGGCGGCGATTGGATCATGGGCCGCAAGCCGTGGCCGGCGGAGATGGATGACTGGTCGCACTCGCGCCACGGGCCGGACGGCAATGCGGTGTCGGCCGATAAACTGGTCGATGAGCCGGAACGCATCCGCTGGCTCGCGGGGCCGATGGTGCACGCCTCGAATATCATCACGGCCGGCGGGCGGATATACTATCACGGCGTCATCGCCCGCGATGCGTTCAACGGCCTGCTCTTGTGGGACCGCAAACTCGACCCGCCGCCTTCGCGCCTGAATAGCCCGTGGTCGGGTGTCAAGGGGAGCGCCCTGCCGGTCGCGTCGGCCGACCGGTTCTACGCGGTCAACGAGGGCGCACTCCAGGCCCTTGACGCCGCCACGGGCGAAACCATCAAGGTCTACGCCGACGCCGGCACGCCGATTGAGATCCTGTACATCGGCGGCACGCTGGTGACGACCGATGCCAAGACGTCGACCGTCCGGGCCATCAACGCCAAGAGCGGCAAACTGCTGTGGTCGCAGAAAGCAGTGATTCCGGTTACCGGCATGGTGGCGGGCGACGGCGGCGTGTACTTCTACGAGGGGGGGCAGGACTTCAACGTGGGCGATTGGACAGGCTTGCGCCGCAAAGCCGGAGGCCCGCGGGCCATCGTCAAACTCGACCTCGCCACCGGAAAGCCCGCCTGGCGCCTGGCCGAGGCCGATCACCCGTGGGCCGAGAAGGGCCGGCGCCTCTCGTACCACCGCGGGTTCCTCGTGTGCGAGCTATCGAGATTCAC
>DATKZY010000152.1:0-5982 GCA_035527715.1 Planctomycetota bacterium
GGCCTCGACGACGTGGCCCTTGAGGTCGAGGGAAATCCACTCGATGTACTGCCCCGTGCCGCCAACGGTGCGGTAGACGGGTCCCGGGCCGTCGTGGCCGACCTCCTGCTTGTCGAGGCCGATCCAGATGCCGTCGCCGTGGAGAGGGCCGTCGGGGTGAAGCTCGTGAAGGTCGCCGCGGGCGCCCCGGAGGCCGCCGCGCCGCCGGCGCCGGTGGCGCCGCAGGATGCGGGCGATCTGGCCGCGGAGCTCGGAGGTGTCGAGGTCGCGGCGGCGCTCGCCCTCCGCGGCGGCGGCGCTCAGCAGGCCGCCGGCGCGCCAGGTGGTGAGGGAGAGGACCGTCCGCTCGTGCGCGAGGTCGTGCTCGACGGCGACGAGGGGCGCGGCCAGGCTCGCATACTCGGGGTCGTTGGTGCCCGAGAAGCTGATGGCCTGGCCGAGGCCGAGCGACCAGTCGAGGCCGGCCAGGGGGACGACGCCCTCGACGCATTCGTCCATCACCCGCTCGAGGGCCTCCTTCGCGCGCTTCTCGAGGAGCGAGAGGGTGCCCTCCTCGTAGAGCTTCCGCGTGTCGTCCTGCACGATGACGACGAAGGGGTCGCCGGCCTCGATGGGGTCTTGCGGCGGCTCCTCGAGGGTGATGGTCGCGGCATCGTTCGTGGCAATCAGGTGCAGGATGCCGTCGCCGTTGAACTCGACGACGGTCCAGACCAATTCATCCTCGCAGGCGACGCCGCGGAGGACGCGGAACCAGGTGGGCGAGAGGACCTCGTGGACCGTGCCCCGAATGGTCTTCCTGCCGCGGTCCTCCTCGAGGAGGATCCGCTCGCGGACGAGGCCCCGCCGGGTGTAGGCGGTGCCGGTGTGGCCCGTGGCGGGGTAGCGGCCCGCGACGTGCGCCGTGGCGTAGGTGAAGCGGGCGCGGACCGTGGCCGCCTGGTACTTGCCCTGGGCGAAGTCCCACTCGCGGGCGCGGGCGGCAAGCAGCAGCTTCGTGCCGTCCACCACCGTGGCGCCGCAGGTGCCGGTCTTCGTGATGCCGTCCTCGGCGTAGGTGACGGTGACGAGCGGCTCGCCCGAGCCGACGAAGCGCTCGGGGAGCACGATCCCGCCCGCCTGGGCCGGCTCGCCCGTGGCGAACAGGCGCCAGACCCGCCCGTAGGTGTCGGGGAAGAGGGCCGCCTTCTCAGACGTCCAGTCGGCCTCGAGCTGCGGGTCCCACGCGGGCGTCAGGTCCTCCGCGATGTCCACCAGCTCCAGGTCGCCGAACACCGTGCAGGCGGAATAGCAGCGGTCGGTGGAGAAGCGGAGCTCCTGGCGAATCACGGCGCCGCCGACGCCTGGGAGGTCCTTCGCCTCGAGCGCGTGGAGGTCGAGGAAGCGGGCCTGATGCGTCGCGGGGTCAATCCAGTACCCGAAGTCGGGCGCGTAGCGCAGCACGCTGCGCAGCGCGCCGTCCACGCTCTCGGCGCAGAGCACCAGCTTCGGCGGCACGACGGCCAGGGCGTCGAGCTCCGCCGGCGCGTAGCCCGAGCCGGGCGAGCCGTCGCCGATCGTGCCCGCCAGCTCGGGCGCCATCGAGTCCAGGATGTCGGCCACGATCTGGCCGACCGTCGCCGTCGTGCCAGGGAGGGCGATCGAGCCGGCCTCGAGGTCGGCCTCCTCGACGGGGCAGTTGTACACCACGCGGTGTGTGAGCGTGCCGCCGATGGAGCGCTGGAAGAGCACGGCGTCGGCCTGCGCACGCGGCCCGAGGCACGTGTAGGCGACGTGCTCGCGCTCGGCCGAGGCGATGCGGTCGGACGCCTTGATCCGCCCCTCGAAGAGCACCGCGCCGTCGAGCAGGAGCTGGACCGTGTCCTCGTCCTGCCACGGGGTCGGCTCGTCGAAGGCGATGGCGCACCGCAGCGTGAGCGAATCCGGCCCCGCGAACGAGCGGACGAGCGAGCCGAGCTCGCAGTGGGCCGCGGCGAGGTCCACCGCCGAGCCGTTGTGACGAAGGGTAGGCGACATGAGTGGTCCCTTTGGGGTGTGGGCAGGGTATGACGCGTGACCCGTGACGCGTGACCAGAACCGACCAGGGCTGAGGGGTCCGCGCTCTTCTCTTGTCACGCGTCACGGGTCAAAAGGCGCTGCGGAGGAAGGTGACGGTGAACTCGACGTACGGCCCATCGGCCTTGTCCTCGCGCACGGCGGCGGCGAGGCAGCGGGTCCAGGACTTCGCGGCGTCGCCGTCGCGGCAGGTGAGCGTGGCGTGTTCGGAGCCGAAGGCGGCCATCAGCCCCTCGATGTAGCCGAGGCGCTCGGCGGCCGAGGCGCACTGCTTCCAGGCCTGGACGAGGATGGTCTGGCGGCCGCCGCCGCGGTGGCGCGTCACCGCGCCGTCGAGGCCCAGCGGCTGGTCCACCAGCACGGAGCGCTCGATGTTGCCCGCGTGGAGGGCGAGCACGCCGTTCGCGGCGTCGCCGATGGGCACGTTGTGGAAGGTGGCGGAAGGCATGTGAACCTCCGGAGGAAATGGGACGTATGGGACCAATGGGACCTATGGGACGGTGGGCGTGTGGAACTCCCATAGGTCCCATACGTCCCATGTGTCCCATCGCCTCGCCCGTGTCAGCTCCTCACGAGGTGGCCGCAACGCACGCCCCGGGGCGCGCGCTCCCAGTCGTCGTAGAGGGTGAGCTTGTCCAGCTCGGGCACGCCGAGCGAGCCGTCGGCCAGGGCGGCCAGGCGCTCGGCGGCGTTGCGGAGCGCGGCTTCGACCTTGTCGGACTGGCCGTGGCAGTGGGCCTGCATGAGGTCGGCCGTCGCCACGACCGCGAGCATGTCGGCCAGGATGCACAGGCCGTTCGCCAGCGTCGTCTCGTAGTCGGCCACGACCCGCGTGCCGCGCGAGAGGGGAGGGGAGAAGGCGACCTTTTCGCCCGCCTCGTCGAGCGTGTAGGCCGAGGGGTCCATCTCATCGGCTGCCGAGCGGTCAGGATAGGGGCAGGCGAGGTCGGCGTAGAGCACGAGGTGGGCGGCGGCGGGGAGGCCGATCGCGGCCTCGGCCTGGCCCTCGGTCGCCGCTCTCACGATCACGTCGCCCTCCACGCAGGACAGGAGGCGGCGATAGCGGTCGGGCAGGGCGGCCTCGATGCGGGCCTCGGCGTCGCTCATCGCCGCCTCGACCTGGCTGATGGTGAGCTGCGCCCCGCTGCCCGACAGGCGGCGGAGCACGTCGTCGGCCGTGGCGCCGAAGAAGTTGTAGCTCGACATGGCGTGTGGCTCCTTGATGGGGGAGGGGAGGGAATGGGACCTATGGGACGGATGGGAGCGGAGATCGCGTGTCTCCCATGTGTCCCATAGGTCCCATTCGTCCCATGGCGCCCCTCACCCCGTCGTGACATCGGGCAGCAGGACGAAGGCGCCGGCGAAAATGGTCTCGACCGCGCCGTCGAGGGTCATCTCGACGTCGTAGAGGAACGCGGCGCGGCGGCCGTCGGGCAGGAGGGCCGCCGTGTCGGCGGCCGCGAGCGTGACGGCGAACTGGCCTGCCGCCGCGTTCGTGATCTCGATGCCGCCGCCCTGGGCCGAGGTCTTGGCGATGAGGGCAGCGGTCTGTGGGTCGGTGGCGCGCCGCTTGACGGTGAAGGCCAGGCTGGCGCCCGTGATGTCGCGGCCCAGGTCGAAGGCGATCGGCACCGTGTCGCCGCGGAAGCGCACGATGTCCTGCCCCGCTCCGGCCACGGTGGTCTGTGCGACGACGGGCAGGCCGAGGAGTGCCTCGAGCCGGGTGAGGGCGGCATCGAGGTTGCCCTCGCCCGAGGTCGCGGCGCCCTCGCCGTCCACGCCCAGGGCCTTGCGGACCTGCCGCCGCTCGGCCTCGGTCCAGTCGGCCGCGGCCCCCAGGCTCTCGGCCAGCTCGTCGAGGGTGTTCAGCGTGCCCTGCACGCCGGCGACGCGGTTGCTGCCGTCCACCGTCGCCAGGCCGCCGTTCGCGGCGGGCGGCGTGGTCGGCAGCAGCTCGAAGGTCATGGTCGCCGGGATGAGGACGACGCTGGCTGTCGAGGACTTGCCGCAGAGCACGCCCACGTCGCAGGCGCACTCGGCCGCCGTGAGCGCCAGCTTGTAGACGCCGGGCGCGTTCGTCGCGTCCAGCTCGCCCGGGGCGTTGGTGGGCGCGGCGGACGCGCCGTCCTTGACCCAGCGCAGCGTGTGGTTGCCGGCATCGCCCGTCTTCCCCGCGTTGGCCGCGGTGTCCCAGGCGATGTAGGTGAGGGTGAGGGACTGGCCTCGGCTTGCCATGTCAGATGCCCCTTCCGAAGAACAGATGCCAGGGAACGACGGCGGCGGGCGCAGCCAGGTCCGCCGCCTCGAAGTTGTCGAGAATCCGTGCGGGCTCAGCCCCGCCGTAGCGGTAGCCGTAGATCCCGCCGCGCGTGCCCGTGGGAATCGCCGTGTCGGTCGTGCTGATCCGTTCCACGCCGGCCTGATAGCCCTTGAGGCTCGAGCCATCGCAGGAAATCCTGTACGGCTCAGGCAGCGCGGGCGTGATCGCCGACGCGGTGACGGCCAGCTGTGTGTAGGTGCCAGTGATCTGCTTGTAGATGCGAAGCTTCGAGTCGCTGGCAGAGAGGTGCAACGAGTAGCAGGTTCGAGCCGAGGCGCTCTGCCGCGCGCGGACGCCCGTGTGAGCTATGCAGAAGTCCGCCTGGGCGTAGTGATCCGATGAACTGAGGTCGCTGTCCGCTCGGCTCTCGCTGTGACTTGTGCTGCTTGTGTACGCCTGATTGGACAGCACCCTGAAGTTGCCTATGAGGTCTGTCCAGGGCAAGTCGGGGCCGAGATCGTCCGAATCGGCCTTGTCGAAGCTCTCGGCGATCGTGGTTTCGGGCCGCACGGGCGGCTCGTCGGGCTCCGAGCCCAGGAACTCGCGGTAGTCCACGGCATACTTGCGCGCCCAGATGCCGGAGAGCATCCGGTGCAGGTTGGTCTTTTGCGTGCCCTTCAGGACTTCCTTGCGGATGGCCTTGTACTCCGCCTGGCGGAGCTTTCGGAGTTGCTTCCAGTGTTCGTCCTTCGGCTGGAAGCGAGCCGACTTCACGAGCGAATGGCCCGCGAGATGCAGCTCCAGCACGCCGGCCGTCGTGCAGTCGAGCGGCAGCGGCCCGTGTTGCCCGTCTGCGTCGCTTCGCTCGGTCAGCGTCTCCCACAGCGCATCGAGCACGGTGCGGGCGTCGAGGCCGCCGATGCCGACGAGGCGCACCCACTCCTCCGCCTGGGCGTCGCTGAGGGGAGCGTCGAGCGCGTCGCCGAGAAACAGGTACTCGGCTCCCAGGGGATCGGTCGTGGCGAACAAGCCGACGCCGCGCGGCTCCGGCCCGGCCGCCGCCTGGTCGGCCAGCGCCCGTAGGTCGATTGCGCCGACAGTGCCCGACGGGGCATGCCAGCCTTCCGGCTCCCCTCCCCACTGCCACGGGCCGAGATAGTAGTATCGCGCCATCTCCTCGATGCTCCTTTCTCACTCCTCGGTCGCCCGCTCGGCGAGCCGCTGGATCGGCAGAGAGTCTTTCAGGCAGGGGCGCTGTCGCAGCTCGCTGGCGATGAGGAGCGCGGCGCGGGCGTGCTTCTCGTTCGACGCGGCCAGGCTCTTGATCGACTCGATGTGCGCGTCGAGGAGCCGCTTGCCAACGACGCCAAGCGCGCCCATCACCAGGCTCAGCACGCCGGCGATGCCCCAGCGCACGACCGGGCTCTCGTCGGTCGCCGCCGTCGCCGCCAGGGGCACCAGCGCGGGGAGGGTGATGAAGGTGATGCGGCTGAGCATGGGGCTGTCTCCATTGAGCTTGAGGAACACGGACGCACACGGACCGACACGGGCGGCGCACGGCCCCCCTGTGGGGCCCGTGTCCGTCCGTGTCTGTCCGTGCCGTCTCGCCCTAGCCCTGCGGCTCGGTGTGCGAGACGTTGATGATCCGCCCGTTGCGCCAGGGCTTCGAG
>DATKZY010000153.1:0-14465 GCA_035527715.1 Planctomycetota bacterium
TACTCCGCCACGCCCTGCGGGCGTTGGGTCAGCTGCGGGATTGGGGGTGCCCGCGATAGTATCGCGCAACTGGCTTTTCCGACCGAAGGAGATTACACGCACCCCGCGGCGGACGCGAGGGGCGAGCCGCTCCGCGGGAAGGCAAAGCGGCGACTTCGTCACCGCACTCCATAGCATCGGCTGCCCCGCTGGGCGCGATCTTGACCACCCGCGTATCGCGCGCACGGGGTCGAGAGGGTCGAGATGGAAGAAATGCAACAGATGCAACAGATGGAAGAGATGGGAGAGATGGACGGCGAGGCCCCCACAGCGGCGACTTCGTCACCGCACTCCACAGCCGCGCGCAATGTGGAGTGCGGCATCGCAGATGCCGCTTTGGATGCCAGCGAAGCGGATCGTGGCCGGCGGCGTCCCCGCTGTGTTCAGCACTTGCCCATTTTGCGCAGGGCCTCGAAGGAGCGGCGGGAGACGCCGAAGCCGAGGCCGTCGGCTCCGCCCTCCTCGACGACGTAGACGGTGGTGCCGGCGGTGGTCTCGCAGAGGCCGAAGATGGTCGGCCAGTCGGCCTTGCCCTCGCCGATGACGGAGCCGGCCGGCCCGCCGAAGTCCTTCAGGTGAACGGAC
The DNA here is from genome assembly GCA_035527715.1 of Planctomycetota bacterium. Taxonomy (GTDB): domain Bacteria; phylum Planctomycetota; class PUPC01; order DSUN01; family DSUN01; genus DSUN01. The sequence goes on from DATKZY010000153.1 coordinate 625, forward strand.
AGGGCGCGGCCCGTGAACTTCCGCAGGATGGCGATGGGGTCGCCGCCGCCGCCCGCGCAATTCCCGACGTCCATCTGCATGATCACCTCGGGGCGCGTGCTGCTGAACAGGATGTCCCAGGCGGTGCGGCCGTCGTATTGCACGAAGTCGAAGGGGTGGGCGTGGTAGCCGGTGTGCATGCCGAGGGGCTTGAGCTTGTCGGCCACGGTGTTGAGGATGCCGGCCAGCTCGCGGATGCCGTCGAGGGAGGACATGTGGGGCTTGTCGGCGGCGATGATGAGGAAGCGGTTGCCGAGGGTCTGGTTGAGCTCGATGGTGCGGGCCAGGTTGTCGCCGAGGAGGGCGCCGGTGGCCAGATGGATGCCGCAGCAGGCCAGCCCGCTGTCGTCGAGCATCGTGCGGATGGCCTTGGCGGGGTGGCCCATCCATTCGAGCTTGTCGCCGCCGTAGCCCCAGGGCTCGACGGCCACGTAGCCGATGCCGGCGACGGCTTTGATCGTCGCCGCCAGGTCCTTGCTGCATTCGCCCCGGACCGAGAAGAGCTGCAAGCCGACAGGTATTCCTGCCACGGTGATTCTCCTTTCCTGCAAGGTGTGCGTGGCGCGCACAGTGTAGCGAAAAAGGCGTTTGCCGCAAGCGTGGCCGGGGCGCGACGGGCTACCTTGTGCCGAAGCAGGCCACGCTGCCCGCCTCGTCGGCGAGGAAGAGCCTGCGGTTGGCCGCGGCGGCGCCGTTGAAGACGGGCGGCGCCGGCAGGGCGTGCTCGGCCCGCTTCTCGCCCGAGTCGGCGGCAAGGACGTAGAGCAGCGCGCCCTTGCGGCCCTCGAAGGCGCCCAGGGGGTCCTTGGGCTCGAGGAGGTCGGGCGGGCCGGCGACGAAGAGGCGCCCGGCCGCCAGCACCATCGCGCGGATGCGCACGGGGACCCGCTGCGACCAGAGGCTCCGCTTCCCGCCGGCGTCCTTCGCGAAGAGCAGGTAGCCCTTCGCGCCGGGCGTGAAGTACACGGTGGGGTCGAGGCCCCGCAGGGAGTCGAACATGCGGACGTAGCAGACGAGGCGGCTGTCGTGGACGATGAGGCGCGCGTACTCGCCGCCGAGCGTCCAGGGCGTGCGCTTGAAATAGCTGTCGTCGAGGAACCCGCTGCGCGTCTGGAGCGGCGGCTTGCCGGTCTGGCGCTTCAGCTCGAGGTCGAACGCCTCGCCTCGCATGTAGATTTTCGACCCGTCGCTCGCGAGGACGTCGGGCAGTGCGCCCATGGGGAGGCGGAAGTTCCGCTCGAAGCCGCCGACGGCGTAGTCGGGGCCTTCGAGCCGCGCCTGGTGGAGCAGCTTGCCCGTCGCGGCATCCACGCCGCACAGGTAGATCCCGCCGTCGAGCTGGGACGTCCGGCCCGCGGCGAAGTAGGCGACGCCGTTGAGCACGAGGACGCTGCCGTGGACGGGCCAGGCGGATTCGAGCTGGCCGAAGGCGCAGATGAGCCGCTCGGCGGGCGCGGCGCGGAAGCGCCAGGCGAGCTGGCCGTCGGCGGCGCGCAGGCAGTAGACCCATCCGTCGGCCGAGCCGAAGACCACCGTGCCCCGGTGCCAGGTCGGCGGGGAGTCCACGCGGCCGCCGGCGGCGAATTCCCACCGCTTGCTGCCGTCGCGCGCATCGAGGCAGGCGACGTGATGCTCGTCCACGAGCGCCACGAAGAGCCGGTCGCCGGCCACGGTGGGCGGGGACACGCGGCTGCCGACGTGCACGCGCCAGAGCAGGGCCGCGCCGTCGGGCACGTCGGTGCTCGCCGAGCCCGAGCGCGCCGGGTCGTGTCGGAACGCCGGCCAGTCTTGCGGATTCTCGATTTCCGGTTGCGGATTTTCGATTGCGGAGAAGGCGGGGCCGTGCTCGAGCTTCGGGCCGTCGTTGGCCGGCCGCGCCCCGACGGAGGCGGGCGCCAGGGCGGTCAGGCCGTTGAGCTTCTCCTCAATGTAGCACACGCAGGGGTGCGGCGGCGCGTACTGGAGGCCGTTGGCCGGCATCATGCCCACGTGGCAGGTGCCACGAACCCAGTTGTGCACGGTGTGCTGGCCCTGCTCGAGGTCCACGAATTCGGTCCCGCGCCGGCTGGCGAGGATGTATCGCACGGTGGCCTTGTTGCGGTAGCAGCGGTGGTGGTGATTGGCGATGAAGATGGAGCCGAGCGACACCTCGCGGACGAGTCGGCCCGTCCTGAGGTCGTATCCGTTCACCGACTTGGGGTAGAGCGTGCGCTGCTGTCCCTTGCCCGCCCCTGAGAGCACGCCCACGCCGAGGTCGGCGCCCCAGGTCCACACCAGGCCGCCGATGACGAACACGTCCTTCCATTCGTACCACAGGTGGCCGATGTACTTCTTCGGCTGGCTCCAGAGCAGCGTGCCGGTGTCGGCGGCGAAGGCGGCCAGCTTGCTCGGGCTGGCGTGGACGACCACGCCGTCGCGGGCGATCAGGGTGCCGATCCAGAGGTTGGCGCCGGCCTGGATGCCGCCCGCCCGCTCGTCGGCCTTGTCGGTCGGGAAGGCCGACCGCCATTTCTCCGCGCCGGTCTGGAAGTCCAGGCAGGCGATCTCGGCGCCGTCCAGCAACGCCACCACCTTCCCGTCGGTGGCCATGTTGAGCGAGGGGTCGAGCTTCGCCGGCGGGCCTCCCCCGTGCATCTCCTTCCACTTGATGTAGTCCACCGTGCTGCCGCGGTAGGCGTCGCGCGACGCCCACTTCTGCCTCCCGGTGGCCGGGTCCACGGCCACGACCTTCACCTTGTCGCCGACGAGGACCGAGAGGACGAGGGTGTCGTCCACGCAGAGGATTTCGCCGGTCTGCTCGGTGCCGGGGTAGGTTTGGAGGGTCTGGCCCGTGCGCGCGTCGAGCTGGGAGACGGGTGCCCGGTATCCGAGGGTGACGTAGACCCTTTCGCCCACGGCGACGAGGCGCTTCTGGATGTTGAGCGGGATGTCGCCTGGGCGGGTGTTGAACCAGAGGGGCTTCCACTCGCGCCAGCCCCAGCGAGCGATGGGCACCTTCCAGAGGAGCACGCCGTTGAAGGCGTCGCGGGCGACGAGCGCCCACTTGTCGGGCAGGTCGTGCTGCCCGGCGAGGCTGATGGGCGCCTCGTCCACGATGGCGAACAGCCGGCCGCGAGCCGTCACGAGCGTGCTCACGCTCGAATCGGTCTCGTGAGAGCGCAGCCAGAGGGGGTCGGCAACCCACTGGTAGTGCGCGGGCGGGCCGACGACGCGGTCCGCCGCCACGGGATTCCCGTCGGGGCCGTGGAGGTAGTGGGTCCACTCATCAATTTCCGGCGGCCACGGCTTGCGGAGGATGCGGGGTTCGGGGTTCCGGGGTTCGGCGGGGAGCCACTTGGCGACTCCGTTCGGCACGAGCACGCGCCGAATCTCCTCCTCCGGAACCTGTGGCCCGGAACCCGCGACCACGACCAGATTGAGCAGGTTGTCCGCGTACGGCAGCCGGCCGCCGTCGAGGACTCCGGCGGACACCGTGCCGTAGAGGCCCTGGGAGCGGATGGCGGCCCGCATCGCGTCGCGGGCCTTCGCATCGGTGGCGAGGCAGTGAACGACAAGCCGGCCCTGCCGGGCGAGCGCCAGCGCGAGATCGGCGTCCGACGCGCCCACGATTGCGCAAAGCCCGCCGGGCGCGTCGCCCCGGCCCACCGGTCCCTCGGCCGCCGCTGCGGCCGCCCACGCGAAGGCAAGGAGCGCGGCGCACAGCCGCCGCATGGATACCATGGGGCGCAGGGCCTCCTTTCGACTCCACGTCGGGCCCCGGCGGGCCGGCCGCGGCGTCCGAAGCTATCTCAACGAAGCGACTTGAGCAGGTCCTGTGCGCGCCGCTTGGTGCGGCCCGACTTGGACTGTGCGGCGGCCGTTTCGAGGGCTTTCTTCCGCTGCTCCTTGGAGATGCCTTTCAGGTCGCCCCTGCCCGCGAGGCCCACGATGGCCGAGCAGGCCTCCTCGGCGACAGCAGCGTCGGCGGCGAAGGCCACGAGCTTCTCGAGCGCGCCGGCGGCCCCGATGGCGCCGAGGGCGGCGATGGCGAGCTTCTTCTCCTCAGGCTTCTCGATCAGCGGCAGCACCTCGTTCACCTTGCCCAGCTTCGCGTCGTCGCTGAGCTTCTTGGTTCCCTGGATACACTGGAGGTAGCCGCGCAGGGCGAGGATCTGGTGGGTAGCCTTCTTGCCGGCCTTGGCAAGGGCCAGGAGCGGCTCCATCACCGCCACGTCCTCCGGCCACTTGCTCGGCCAGTTCGACAGCGTGCGCACCGCCTCGTCCTGCACCGCGTCCTCCTTGTCGCCGACCGCGGCCTTCACGGCGGCCAGGGCGTCGGGCCCGCCGGCGACGGCGAGCGCGTGGGCGGCGATGATGCGGAGGGCGCTCTCGCCGCTCTTCGCGAGAGGCATCACGTGCGGCGTGCAGGCGGCGCCCCCGCGGCCGCACAGGGCGACGAGGGCCTTCTCGATCGCCGCCTGCTCCTTCGCGTCCTGAGTCTTCTGAAGCACCTTCACGAGGTCGGGCACCTGCTTCTCCCCGCCGAGCGCCCCGAGGGCGGCGACGGCGGCGCCGCGGACGGCGGCGTCGGCGTTCGAGGCGTTCTTCACGAGGTCGGGCAGGGCGGCCTCGATGCGGCGCTGGCCAACCAACTCGACGAGCACGGCGAGCGCCTTGCCCGAGGCCTTCGGCAGGCGGCCCGCGAGATCGGCGTCCACATCGTCGCCCGGCAGCCGGGCCAGTGCGATTTTCGCCGCCTTTGCCAGTTGCTCATCGGCGCCGATCGCGGCGTCGAGGAGCACGGGCACGCACGAGGCGTTGCCCAGGCGCTCGAGGGCGGCGATGGCCGCGAGCCGCACGTTGGGCGGGCCGCTCTTGGCCGCTTCGAGCACGGCGGCCACGGCCTTGGCGTCGCCGCGGTCGGCCAGGGCGAAGATCAGCAGGGCCTGGCGGTCGGGCGCGGCCTTGCCCACCTCGGCGGCCACCGCCTCGGTCGCCTCGGGGCCGGGCAGCTCGCGGGCCACGCGCAGGCCGAGCCAGAAGCACGCCTTGTCGGCTGATCTCAACTGCTCGACGAGGAGCGGCACGCCGGCGGCCCCGCGGGCGAGGATCGCCCCGCGGGTGCCCTCGGCGATGCGGTACTTGGGCACGTCGGCCTTGCGGACCGCGTCGTAGAGCTTCGCCGCGTCCTCGGCCTTCTTCTCGTCGAGGAGCCGCTCGGCGCACAGCACGCAGCCGTAGGCGACCGACGAGCGGACCGCGGGCGGCGCGCTGGCGAGCAACGGCTCGAGGGCCTTGATGGGCTGGTCGCCGCCGATGCGGCCCAGGGCCTCGGCCGCGGCCGACGCCACCTCGGGGTCGGCGTCCTTCAGCTTCGCCACGAGGGTGGCAATCGCCTTCGGGTCGCGGCGCACGCCGATCGAGTTGATGACGCCGACGAGCAGCCGGCCCTCGAGCTTGCCCACGGCCTGGCGCAGCGCCTCGTCGGCCGCGGGGTCGGGGATGGCCTCGAGGGCGATGCGTGCCCACGAGGAGAGTTCCTTGTTCGGCAGCAGTGCGGCGAGGGCGGGCACGGCGGCCTTGGTGCCGTAGACGGCGAGCTGCTTGCAGGGGATCGCCTTGTTCTGCGGCGGAGCGTCCGACTTGATGATCTCGATCAGCTTCGCCTCATCCGGCGGCGCGCCGGCCATGGCCGAGGCCACGAGCAGGACGACAACCATTGTCGAAACCCAGATTCTCAACACGGTCGTTCTCCTTCAACACACACGAAGGGGATGAATGGATGGGTGGAGGGGTGGATGGATGGAAGAGGGGATGAGGGTTTGACAACCATCCAATCATCCAAACATCCACCCATCCAGTTCTGCCTTCACAGCCGCCAGGGCTCGCGGATGGCCTCGGACCGCAGGCGATTGGCCTCGGGGTCGTTGACGAACTCGTTTTTCTTGGGGTCGTAGGTGAGCTTGCGTCGCAGGAAGATGGCCGTGTTGGTGGCGTGGCAGGCGATGTGGGAGTTGCAGGTGACGAAGTGGTTGGCCTTCGGCAGGCCGCGGGTCCGCACGGCGTTGAAGTAGTCGCGCACGTGGCTGTCGGCGGGGTAGCCGCCGGTCTTCGCGCCGCGCGCGGCGAGCCAGGCAGGGTTGCTGACGTTGATCTCGCCGCTGTCGCCCACCTCGACCCAGCCGGCCTCGCCCTCGATCCGCACGGGGCACGAGCCGACGTTGGGGAGCCAGCCGTCGTTGCGGATGACCAGCTTCACGCCGTTGGCGTAGACGTCCACGGCCCGGCCGCCCTCGGGCGGGTTGTACTCGACGGGCACCGTGTCGTCGCTCTGGTTCGCCCACTGGCACAGGTCCACGCAGTGCGAGCCCCACTCGAGCACGCCGCCGCCGAGCAGCCCGCCGCCCTTCTCGAAGTTGAACCCGTTGAGCAGCCCCCGGTTGTAGGGCCGCCAGGCCGCGGGGCCGAGGTAGAGGTCCCAGTCCACGTCCTCTTTCGACGGCTCGGGCTCGGCGGGCGCCCAGCCGCTCATGCCCGTGCCCATCCCGGCGGGGTGGGCGTGCAGGGTGTGGATCTTGCCGATCTTCCCGCTGTGGACGATGTCCATGGCGAAGATGAAGTGGGCAACGTTGCGCCGCTGCATGCCGCCCTGGTAGACGCGGCCGGTGCGCTGGAACGTCGCGGCCAGCTCCAGGCTCTGCGCGATGTTCTTCGTGCACGGCTTCTCGGAGTACACGTCCTTCCCTGCCTTGGCGGCGTTGATGGCGGCCGTGGCGTGCCAGTTCGGCCCCGTGGCGATCAGCAGCGCATCAATGTCGGGCCGGGCGAACAACTCGTGGTAGTCAATGTAGGCCGCGCACTTGTTGTCGCCGTTCTTGCCGTCCACCATCTTCTTGGCGCGCTCGCGGCGGTCGCGCCGCACGTCGCAGATGGCCACGCACCGCACGTTGGGCTCGCGGAGCATGCAGCCGAAGTCGTAGGAGCCCCGGTTGCCGATGCCCATGGCGCCCAGAATGATCAGGTCGCTGGGGGCCGCGTCGCCGTCCTTGCCCAGTGCCCTGGCGGCCACCACGTGGGGCGCCGCCAGTGCCGCGCCTACCGCGGCCAGGCCCCGCCTCAGAAACTGCCGCCGCAGGATTACGGGTTCCCTTGCCATTCATTGCTCCTTTCTTACGGAGAGGATGAATGGATGAATGAAAGACCTCCTGTCCCTGACACCCATCCAATCATCCATTCATCCATCCATCCAACTCCTCGCTCAGAATCGCCACGGCTCGCGCAGCGCCTCGCCGCGCAGCCGGTTGGCCTCGTCGTCGCCAATGAACTCGTTCTTCTTCGGGTCGTAGGTGAGCTTGCGCTTCAGGAAGAGCGCGATGTTGACGGCGTGGCAGGCGATGTGGGAGTTGCAGGTGACAAAGTGGTTCGCTCTCGGCAGGCCGCGGGTCTTCACGCAGTCGAAGAAGTTGCGGATGTGGCTGTCGGCGGGGTAGCCGCCGGTCTTCTTGCCGCGGGCGGCGAGCCATTCGGGGTTGCTGACGTTGATCTCGCCGCTGTCGCCCACCTCCACCCAGCCGGCGTCGCCCTCGGCCCGCATGGGGCAGGAGCCGACGTTCGGCATCCAGCCGCTGTTGCGGACGACCAGCTTCACCCCGTCGGCGTAGACGGCGGTCGCCTTGTCGCCCTCGGGCGGGCCGTACTCGACGGGCACCGTGTCGTCGCTCTGCTTCGCCCACTGGCACAGGTCCACGCAGTGCGAGCCCCAGGGGAGGCATCCGGCGCCCACAAGTCCTCCGCCCTCCTCGAAGCACGACCAGCCCGACCGCAGCAGCCCGCGGTTGAACGGCCGCCAAGCTGCCGTGCCGAGGTAGAGGTCCCAGTCCACCTCTTCCTTCGACGGCTCGGGCTCGGCGGGCGCCCAGCCGCTCATGCCGACGTTCATGCCGCCTGGATGGGCGTAGAGGGCCTGGAGCTTGCCGATCTTGCCGCTGTGGATGATGCCCATGGCGTAGAGGAAGTGGGCGACGCTGCGGCGCTGCATGCCGCCCTGGAGGACGCGGGCCGTGCGCTGAAACGTCGCGGCCAGCTCCAGGCTCTGGGCGATGGTCTTCGTGGTCGGCTTCTCGCTGTAGACGTCCTTGCCCGCCTTCGCGGCCAGAATCGAGCCCATGCCGTGCCAGTTGCAGCCCGTGGCGATCAGCACCGCGTCAATGTCGGGGCGGGCGAACATCTCGCGGAAATCAATGTAGGCCGCGCACTTGTCGTCGCCGTTCCGCCCATCCACCATCTTCTTGGCGCGCTCGCGCCGGTCGCGCTGCACGTCGCACACGGCCACGCAGCGCACGTCGGCCTCCCGCAGCATGCACCCGAAGTCGTAGGACCCCCGGCCGCCGATGCCCATGGCGCCCAGAATGATCTTGTCGCTGGGGGCCACGGCGCCATCCTTGCCCAGTGCCTTCGAGGCCACGACGTGTGGCGCAACCAGCGCCGCGCCCAGAGCGGCGACGCCGCGCCGCAGAAACCGGCGACGGGGGATGCCCGATCTCTCCAACATGGCGGCTCCTTTCTGCCGGGACGCGCTTGCGGACCCCGCGCCTGCATTGTAGTCACTACGCCGGACATTGCAAGTGCGGGCCGCCGCTACTGGTCGGGGTAGACCTCGGCAGCGATGCGCCGGCGCACGCTGTCCAGCGCCTCCTCCGCGGTGGGCGTGGCGCCGGAGAGGTACTTCTGGAACTCGACCGCGAGGATCTCCGCGCACTGGCCCCAGTTGGCCGGGTCGGGGTACGAGTAGCCCTTGTCGAGCGACCTGCCCAGCTCGAGGATGCCGGCCGGCAGGTCGGTGCGCTGGTACATCGCACGGGTCGCGGGCATCTTCCCCCCGCCCTTGAGCACGCCCGGCCGGTGCGGGTCGGGCCAGCCCTTCGACACGGCCGTCTGGAAGCCGTAGGTGTCGGTGCAGAAGGTCTCGTAGCAGAACTCGACGGCCTGGCGGACGACGGGGGAACACTTGGGGATCACGCAGCCGTACGTGCACACGAGCGAGCCGGCGGCCTTTGCCCCCGGGGTGGGCGCGATGCCGATCACGTCGTCGCCGTGGTCCTTCACCGCCCACAGGCCGCGGCTCTGCCAGTGCGGGTACATGGCCGCCCGCAGGACGCGGAGGTCCTGCTCGATGCTCTCGGCCACCATGCAGTTGGGGCTGATGTAGCCCGCCTGGTGCCAGCGTTTGAGGGTCTTGAAGACCTCGACGGCCTCGGGGCTGGCGACGTCGGGCCGGCCCCGCTCGTCCACAATGCCACGGCCCTTCTTGTAGGCGGCGAGCAGGGGGATGTAGCAGTTCTGGGCGAAGAAGCCGCCCTGGGCGAACACCATAGCCAGCGGGGCCACCTCCACGCCGTTGTGGGTGAGGCCCTTGAGCTTCTGGCACACCTGTTCGACCTCCTCCCACGTCTGCGGCGGGCGCGCGATGCCGCGCTGCTTGAAGAAGACCCTATTGTAGTTCAGCGCCAGCACCTCGCCCATCCAGGGAAGCTCGTAGAGGTTGGTCTGGCCCGTCTGCGGGTCCTTGCGCGAGCAGCCGCCGAACAGGGCCGGGGCGAAGGCATCCAGTTGCTCGGGAGCGAGGTAGTCGCGGACGTTGATGATGAGGCTGCGGCGAGCCGGGTCGGTCGTGTTCCAGTTGTAGTCAATGAACGGGTGGATCTCCTCGTCGGCCCAGGCCACCACGACGTCGTAGCGGGTTCGGCCCTGGAGGGCCCAGAGCAGCAGGATGCTGTTGAGGCTGCCCTCGGGCAGGACGCTGTGGCGGATTCTCACCTTGCCGGCGTGGGCCTGCTCGTAGCGGCGGATGGTCTCCTCCCACGGAAACTCGTCCATCTGCCAGGCGGCGATGCCGATGCGGATGACGGTGGCGGCGGCCTCGCCGACCTGCTCGCCGCGCCCGGCCTGGCCCAGCACGCCGGTCAACTGCTCCAGGGGCGTGAGGTCCCAGAGAAGCTCGACCGCGCTCACCAGCACGATCACCAGCACTGCTACCAGGCTGAGCCGTCGCAACATGTTCTTCTCTTCTCCGGGGTCAGCCTCTGCCGTCCCTTCGGGACTGCACGGGGGCCATCCCCGATCCGGCGGCTGAAGCCGCCGGCCACCAACTACTGTCCCTTTGGGACAGACAGATCACGGGTCGCATGGCTCTCCGTCCCGCAGGGACGGCAGCGCGCGGCCCCATCTCCAGCCTCGCGAGGAGGCCCCTCTTCGTCCCGAAGGGACAGCTGGATCCTCGTCCCGCAGGGACGGAGGTTGGTTGCCGGCGGCTTCAGCCGCCGGAGCGCCAGGCCCCGCCCCCGTGCAGTCCCGAAGGGACGGCAGAACCCTCGCCCCGAAGGGACGGCGGCCCCCGGCGTCGGCACCGGCGCCCGAGTGGCCCGTTCCTCGTCCCGCAGGGACGGGAGTGGGTTGCCGGCGGCTTCAGCCGCCGGAGTGCCAGGCCCCAACCCCGCCCAGTCCCGAAGGGACGGCAGAACGCTACCGCCAGAGGTAGCGCTCATCATAGCTGATGCCGTGCCTCTTAAGCAAGGCGATGAACTCCTGCTTGAAGTCCACTCTCTTGTGATGCTCCTCCTGGTCTCGGATGTAGGCTAACAGGTTCGGCAGCGTCGAAGGCGAAACGGTGAACGCGGCATAGTCCTGCTGCCAATAGGCATCCCCCAGCTCAGGGAAGGTCTCGTGCATCCACTTGGAGGAGCTGCCCTTGATGAACTGCACGAGCTTTGCCACCGCGATCTTCGGGCTGCCGACGCAGGCGAGGTGGACGTGGTCGAGGGTTCCGTTCGCGGCGAGCAGGTGGCCCTCCACGTTGCGGATGATCCCGCCGATATACTCCCAGATCCTTGGCCGGAGCTCCTCCCTCAGTCGGGGCAGTCGCTCCTTGGTCGAGAAGACGACGTGATAGAGGAGGTTCGTGTACGACATCCAGTGCTCCTGGCTGTTGTGAAGCTCCCGGCCGGCCGCCTCCTTCTGCCGTCCCTTCGGGACTGGGTGAGGGGCTGCCGCGATCCGGCGGCTGAAGCCGCCGGCAACCCACTCCCGTCCCTGCGGGACGAAGACCCCTGCCGTCCCTTCGGGACTGGACCAGGGCCGCCGCGATCCGGCGGCTGAAGCCGCCGGCAACCCACTCCCGTCCCTGCGGGACGAAGACCCCTGCCGTCCCTTCGGGACTGGGTGAGGGGCTGCCGTGATCCGGCGGCTGAAGCCGCCGGCAACCCACTCCCGTCCCTGCGGGACGAAGACCAAGCGCCTGAGGCGGCCCGCAATGCATCCCCGTCCCTAGAGGACGATTATCTGTGCGACCCCTGATTTGCCTGTCCCAGAGGGACAGCAGTTGGTGGCCGGCGGCTTCAGCCGCCGGATCGCCAGGCCCCACCCACACACAGTCCCGAAGGGACGGCAGAGCATCCTATGCCTTGATCGCCCCGGCCGACAGGCCGCGGACGAAGTACTTCTGGAGCAGGACGAACACGATCACGATGGGCAGGAACGACAGGAGCACGGTGGCGAAGAGCACGCCGCTGTTGAACAGCCCCCACTGGCCCTTCAGCAGCGTGATGCCCACGGGGAGCGTGCGCACCGCCTCGGTGGACGTGAAGGTGAGGGCGAAGAGAAACTCGTTCCAGATGCCCAGAAACGTCAGGATCGCGCAGGCCGCCAGGCCGTTCCGGCCAATCGGCACCATGAGATCCCAGAACACCCGCCAGGTCCCCGCCCCGTCAATCATCGCGGCGTCCACCAGGTCCTGCGGGATCGAGAGGAACACGTTGCGCATGATGAAGATCACCAGGAGCAGGTTGCCGGCCGTGTAGGCGGCGAGGAGCCCGGCGATCCTGTCGTACAGCCGCAGCTTGAACATCAGCTCGTACTGGCCGATGAGGGTGACCTCGCCCGGGATCATGATGGTCAGCAGCAGGAGCGTGAAGAGCAGCTTGTTGCCCGCGAAGCGGAACTGCGCGAGGCCGTACGCCGCCAGCGAGCCGACGAGCAGCGACAGCAGCGTGCCGGCCATCGCCAGGTACACCGTGTTGAAGTAGTAGGTCGGCAGGCCCGACAGCTTGTCGGCGATCTTCCGGTAGTTGTCCAGCGTCACGAACTGGCCGGCCGGCTTCTCCACCTCGTAGGCCTGCCACGGCCACACGTTGCCGCGCTGGATCTCGAGGTGCGGCTTGAACGAGCCGCAGATGATCCAGGCGAACGGCAGCACGCTCAGCAGCGCCACCACCACGAGAATCGCCCCGAGCGTCAGCGACACGCTTCTGCGTTCCACAGCCATCGCCGTTTCCCTATTCCACCGGGCGGTTCAGCTTGCGCACGAGCAGGCTGACCCCGAAGATGAACAGCGCGAGGGCATACGCCAGCGCCGAAGCGTAGCCGAGCTGGAACTTCCCGTAGCGGAAGGCCAGGTTGTAGAGCCGCATGACGTACGTGAGCGTCGAGTCGGCCGGCCCTCCGCCGGTCATGATGAAAGGCTGGCCGAAGAGCTTGAAGGCCCCGATCAGGCTCAGCAGCACCACGAGGTAGATGGTCGGCGCGAGCTGCGGCAGCGTGATGTGCCAGAAGCGCCGCCAGCCGCCCGCCCCGTCCACCACCGCCGCCTCGTACAGCTCGTCGGGAATGCGCTGGAGGCCCACGAGGAAGAGAATGATGTTGATGCCGATGCCGTTCCAGAGGCACATCGCGGCGATGCCGAGCATCGCCCAGCGGCTGTCGCCCAGCACCCCGCCCTCGGGCACGGCGCCCAGCGGCCCGGCCCCCAGCAGGCCGGCCGCCCAGTTCGCCGCCCCGACCGCCCCCGTCAGCAGCTTGTGGGCCAGGCCGAACGAGGGGTTGTAGAACAGCGTCCACATCACCGCGCTCACCGCCAGGCTCACCACCACGGGCGTGAAGATGATCGTCCGCAGCGCCACCGCCCCGCGCTTCAGGCCGTTCAGCATCATCGCGACCAGCAGCGCCAGCACCACGAACGGCGGCACGAAGATCGCCGTGAAGTACAGCGTGCGCCAGAACGGGTCGTGGTTCTCCTTCTGGAGCAGCAGCCTGCCGTAGTTCTCCAGCCCCACGAAGCGGGCCGAGTCCGGCTCCAGGATCGAGTAGTCGAAGAACGACAGGTAGAAGGAGCGTGCGATGGGATAGGCGATCATCAGGCCGAACAGCAGCACGGCCGGCAGCACGTAGAGCAGGCCCTTGCGGTGGTGCCGCCGCCGCCACAGCGACAGGGCCTCCCGCCCGCCCGGCCCGGCGGCTGTGGCACGACTCGCACCCGGGTGTGGCGCCTGCCTCATGCGTCCTTACCCCTCGGCCAACTCAGGGCTTACACCATACCACAAACCCCCTGCCAGGCAAACCCCGGCCGGGGCCTCGCCCCCATCGTGCCCACATCTCCGGGTCTTGTAGCCCGCGAACGCGGGCGAGCCAGTCGTAGCCCAGGGCGACCGAAGGGAGCCCTGGGACCGCCCCCCTGGGCACAAGCCCCTGAAGGGGGCGCCTCACGGCGCTTGAATCGCCCCCGTTGGGGGCTCCATGCTGGGGCCTCTTTCCCCAGGGCTCCCTTCGGTCGCCCTGGGCTACGGCTCAACCCCCCCCATTCGGGGGCTAAGACCTGGCTCGCCACGACATGTGGGCGGAGATACGGGCTAAGGGGTGCGTGTAATCTCCTTCGGTCGGAAAAGCCAGTTGCGCGATACTATCGCGGGCACCCCCAATCCCGCAGCTGACCCAACGCCCGCAGGGCGTGGCGGAGTAAAGCCCACGGCGATGCTTTGGGAGCCGTGGGTAAG
>DATKZY010000154.1:0-3060 GCA_035527715.1 Planctomycetota bacterium
GTCGGCCAGGACGGCGTCGCGCGGGGCCGCGGGGCCGCCGCCGCCGCCCCCGCCGCCCTGGAGGTCGCCGGCCGCGCCCGCGAGGTCGCCGCCGACGGCCTGGCCGACGGTGCCCGCCGCGGCGCCCACGTCGCCCAGGAGGGCGCCGAGGCCGCCCTTGTTGCTCTCGTATTCCTCGACGACGGCCTTCGCAGAGGTGACGAAGGCGTTGAGGAGAATGGCCTCGCGCTCGACGCCGGCGCGGAACATGATGGCCTTGCTGATCCGGGAGAGAACCGCGCCCTCGGCAGGGGCGCCGCCGGTGCCGTCCAGGTCCGCCCGCTGGTCGTCGGGCAGGCTGTTGTGGGGGAAGTTCTGCCCGACGTCGGGGTGGACGCGGCCGAAGTGGATGAACTCCACCGGCGGGCCGTTGTCGAGGGTGTTCGGGTTGTTGGGCCGCACGGCGGGGCCGGTGGCCCCGTCCGCCCCGTCGAGGCGTGCGCCTGAGTAGTAGAGGACGGGGCTGGCCTTGGTCTTCGGGGGCGGCGCTTCGCCCCCGCCGACGCCCAGGGCATCGCCCGCCGCACCTACCGCATCGTTGACCAAGCCGCACATGGCCTGTCCCCCAACCGAGTCGTCAGCGGGAACGGGTCAAGGGTAGAACTCCCGGAGCTTGCCCTTGGTCGCGTCGTCGGCTTCCCCGGTGACCGAGAGGTCGTTCTTGGCCTGAAACTTCTTCAGCGCGTCGCGCGTCTCGTCGTCCATCTCGCCGGCCCCGGAGCCGCACGGGAAGCCGAGGTTGCTCAGGCGCTGCTGCACGCCGCGGACCGCGTCCACGGGGTCCAGCTCGCCGATGCGGATGGAGTATTGCTCCTTCCCGCCGCGCAGGAGCAGCAGGGCCTCGTGCACGTCGCCGGGGACGCGTTGCTCGATCTTGCCCTCGGCGTCGGTCTTGCCCTGGACGATCTGGTCGGGGAACCGGAGCACGTAGTCCTCGTTGGCCCGCGGGCGGCCGGAGCACAGGAGCTTGATCTTGAGGCGCTGGGGCTCGCCCTTGCGCTTGAAGCGGTGCTTCGCGTCCGTGGGGCGGCTCTCGTCGCGCAGCCGCTTGTCGGGGATGTACACCTCGTCGCCCGGCGCCAGGACGTTCCTGTCCTTGCGCAGGGCCTTGAGGTCGGCGTTCTCGCCGTGGTTCCAGATCGTGTCGGCGAAGAAGCCGTGTTCCTTGGCGAGGCTCGGGATGCTGTCGCCCTGCGATGCGATGATCTTGGCCATGTCTTGTGCTCCCGCGGATCGGGGCGGCGGCCGGGCCGGCCGGGGCCGGCCGCCCGCTCACCCCAGGGGCTCCCAGGCCTCGGTGTCGAGTTCGGGGAAGGTGACGACGCATGTGCCCTCGTCAATGCCGTTGAGCTTCGCCCGCCCGTTCTTGTCGAGCGTTCCCTCGGCCACCGAGCCGTCGGGCAGCGTGACGCGGTACACCTCGCCGGGCACGGGCTTGCCATCTTCGTCCACCAGCTCGATCTCGATCCAGTGCGTCTTGTCCTCGCCGGGCTTGTACGGCTTCGGCAGCACCGGCTCCTTCTCCCACTCGTCTACCTCGCCAGGTTGGCCTGTGTCGGCCTCCTTGGCCCGGGCGGGGGCCAGCGGCGGCGGCACGGACGGTCCGACGGGTGCGCCGGGCGCCGCACCCGTCTGGATGGGGGGCGTGGCAAACACCCCGGCGCCGTTCACCTCGAGGACGCTGCCGCCGACGGTGAGCTTGATGCTTGCCATCGCCGAGATGTCAATGATGGTCCCCGACAGGCCGTAGACGCCGCACGTGAACTCCTGGTGGCCCCTGGCGAAAATCTCGTCCACCGCCCCGAGCACGAGCATGGCATGGGCGCCCTTGACGAGGATCTGCTGGTCCTTGCCCACGCGAAGCATGTGGCTGCCGCCGATCTCCTCCTTGTGGTCGCTGCCGATGCTCTCGTTGCGGCTGTGTTCGACGCGCTCGTGGTCGTTCTGCTGCACCACCAGGTGGCGGTCGCGCTCCACGGTCACGAAGGCGTCGTTCTTGGCCCGGATGTCCAGGTTCCGCTGGGCGTGGAGGAAGAGCTGCTCCTTGCCCTTCTTGTCCTCGAAGCGGACCTCGTTGAAGCCCTCGCCGCCCTTGGTGGAGTTGGACTTGACGGTGGACTTGGTCTTGTCGTCGGGCAGCTCGTAGGGCGGTTTTTCGAGGCCGTTATACACGCGTCCCGTGATGATGGGCCGGTCGGGGTCGCCCTCGAGGAAATCCACGACGACTTCCTGGCCGATGCGCGGGAGGAAGATCGCCCCCCAGTGCTTGCCGGCCCAGGCCTGCGCGACGCGGATCCAGCACGAGCTGTTCTCGTCGGCGGCACCGTAGCGGTCCCAGTGGAACTGCACCTTCACGCGGCCGTGCTGGTCCGTGTAGATCTCTTCGTCCTTGGGCCCCACGACGATGGCCGTCTGCGGCCCCTGCACGATGGGCTTCGGCGTTGTCTGCTCCGTGCGGAACGGCTGGTCGGCATCCACGCAGGAGAACGTGCAGTTGAACAGGGGGCCTCGAGGCTTCTCAGGGGTCCGAGAGGCAAACTCGTCGGAGAGGGCGGTGAGCTTGCTGGCGGTGACGAGGTAGGACTTGCACTGGTCGGCGCGAGGGAAGTCGGTGAGCTCGAAGGTGCAGCCGACGCAGATGCCTCGGGCGTCCGCGCGGCCCCAGGCCAGCTCGTGTGGCGCCTGAAGCTCCTCGATGCGCACGCGGCTGCACTGCTCGCCCTCGGTGAACTCGACGTACTTGCCTGGGTAGTCGTAGACCTCGAACTGTGCGTTGGGGTGGGAATGCTCGACCCGGGCGGTCGTGCACAGGGTCTTCTTGGGGTTCTTGAAGTCGAAGTCGTTTGCGGAGTAGGCGCCGGGCCGCACCCGCATGCCCGTCCCCCACTCGCGGATCCGCTCCTGGTCGGTGGTCGCCTCGCTCGGCGGGCGGAACGCGATCTGTTCATACCCGGGGTAGGGCTGGTCGTCGGTCTGGTCGTCCGCCAGCACGAGCACGTGCCTGTCGCTCTCATGCGCGAA
>DATKZY010000155.1:0-15223 GCA_035527715.1 Planctomycetota bacterium
TCACTTGCGCGCGATAGGGGGTGAGCGCCTAGCCGGGGCGACCCCGGGTGTGCTGCCCCGGGTGAGGGCTTCACGCAGATGAGTCTCCTTTCCTCCATTCAAGGGGTCGAGAGCTTCGCGAGTTCGGCAGCAAGCTCCTCCGCGAGACGGTCGGCTGGGACTTCGCGGAGGAGTTTCCCCTTGCGGAACAGGTAGCCAACGCCTTTGCCGCCGGCCACGCCGATGTCGGCGTCAGCCGCCTCGCCGGGGCCGTTGACGACACAGCCCATCACTGCGACACGCAGGCTGGGCGGCGCGCCCTTGAGCGCCTTCTCGACCTGCTCTACCAGTGTCAGGAGGTCAATCTCGCAGCGGCCGCAAGTGGGGCACGAGACGACCTCGGGGTGGCGCCGCTCCCGCAGGCCGAGCGAGGCGAGGATGTCGTAGGCGACCTCGACCTCCTTGTGCGGCGGGCCGGTGAGGGAGACGCGCACGGTGTCGCCGATCCCCTCGTTGAGCAGGATGCCGAGGGCGATGGCCGACTTGATGGTGCCGATGCCCGGCGGCCCGGCAGCCGTGACGCCGAGGTGAAGCGGATAGTCGCATCGGGCAGCCACCGCCCGGTACGCCTCGACAGTGGCCATCACATCGGATGCCTTCAGCGAGAGCACGATGTCGCGGAAACCCCAGTCCTCGAACTGGCGCACGTATTCCATCGTCCGCTCGACCATCAGGGGGGGAAGGTCGGCTTCGCGGGGTGTGGACACCCCGCCTACATCGGCAACCTCGAGGCCGTCGCGCGGGCGGATGGAGCCGGAGTTGACGCCGATGCGGATGGGGATGCCCCGGTCCTTGGCGGCCAGGACCACCTCGCGGACGTATTCGGGCTTCCTGAGGTTGCCTGGGTTGATTCGGATGGCGTCGGCGCCGGCCTCGATGGCGGCGAGGGCGAGGCGGTGGCTGAAATGGATGTCGGCCACGAGCGGGATGTGAATCTCGCGGCGAATCGCAGCGATCGCGTCGGCCGCGGCGCGGTCGGGCACGGCCACGCGGATGATCTCGCAGCCGAGGGCCTCGAGCTCAAGGGTCTGGGCAACGGTCGCCGCCACGTCCGCCGTCGGCGTCGTGGCCATTGATTGGACGGCGATAGGGAAATCCCCACCCAAGGGGACATTGCCCTTATAGACGACACGGGTCTTTCTGCGGGGTGTGGTGGCCATGACTCGTGACTCGTGACCCGTGACGCGTGACAAGAAAGAAGGCGCTTTGCAGGTTCTTTCTGTCCTCTCACGCGTCACGGGTCACGCGTCACGCATCCTTTCACTTCGACCTCATGAAGTCTGGATCAGCCTTGAGTTTCGCGCGGGTTTCCTCGAACATCATGACGACGGCTGGATGGTCGCTGGGCCAGGCGCGCTTCGTGTAGTCGGGGTCGGCGCGCATCTTGGCCAGCTCGGGCTCGAAGTCGGCGAAGTAGCTGCCGTAGAGGTGAAAGGAGTCGGAGATGTCGGTGTAGGTGCCGACGCCGACGGGCTGACCGAGCTTCTCGGCGATTCGCCCCGCGATGCGCTGCTGGAGGTCGGTGAGGGCGAAGGCGTTCATGGACCAGGCCTTGTAGGCGTCGCGGCTGCGCCAGTGGGTGTTGAGGTTGAGGAGGACCCGCCCATCGTCGTCGGGCAGGAGACGCAACCAGACGCGCTGGAGGCAGGGCGGGTCGGTCGTCTGCGGGTCGGCAGTGGGCATCCAGGTCGTGGCCTGGATGCGGCGGCTGTGGGTGGCGGCGACGGCCTTTTTGACAACGTAGTCGAACTGGTCCACGGCGGGGAGCCTCTTCGCCTTCGGGTCGTCGAGGCTGGTCGTGGGCGCGTAGGCGAAGAGGCGCTCGTGGTAGGTGTAGGTCCACTTGTCGGGGTCGGAGGGGTCCACCCAGTGGTCGTGAATGCCGTCCACCACCTCCTGGCGGTAGATTTCCAGCTCGGCGGGGCCGCCGGGGAAGTTCTTGTGGATGCGGGGCTCGCCGAAGGGGTTTGTGACCTCGACGATCATCGTGCAGTCGCGGCTGGGCGGGTCGAGGTAGCGGCCCCGCTTGTCGCGGCGGTCGTACTCGGTGCGGATGTCCACGCCCTGGTCCCAGAGGGCGAGCATGGCGCGCTCCCAGGCCTGGGGGAGGTTCTCGCCGGTGACCTTGATGACCGGAAGATGGCCGTGGTTAGAGCGAGGCAAGCTACTCTCCCTTGGGCCTGGTCCAGAAGCAGGCGTCGCCGGCCTTGGGGGCCGTGCGCTCGCTGAGAGCCACCATGCGGGCGACGGAGCCCGTGGCGCTCGCGAACACGATGTCGAGGAGGCAGACGAACTCGCTGCCGCGTCGGACGTTCAGCCGCATGCCGCGCCGGGCGCCGTGGCGGGCCGACAGGCTCGTGGCCACGAGGCTGGCCGAGTCGTCGAGGCCGGTCACGTTGCCGCACAGCGAGCCGAGGGGCGCCGTGGCGAGGGCCTTGGCGCGGTTCGTCTTCCACCAGGCGCGCCAGGCGGCGAGTGCCTCCCCGCCCCCTGCCGGGCCGCCCGTGAAGGCCGCAAGCGCCTCGGCCCCTTCCTTCCTGGCGGCAGGGTCCTTGGCCTGGAGCAAGGCGTCGAGGGCATCCAGCGCGCTGGCCTCGCCCAACCGATACAGCAGCACGGCTGCCGCCGCTCGGACCTCCTCATTGCGGTCGGCCAGGAGCTTCTTGAGCTCGGGGACGGCGGCCTTCCCTGCCTCGACGATCGGCGGCCAGTCGTCGTAGCTCGCATCCAACGCCCGCAGCCTGGCCACGAGGTCGGCGACCGAGGGCTCGGACTGTCCCGCTACGGCAACGGAGGCCAGAATGGCGACGAGGGCGAACGAACGCATGTCGGGGCTCCATCTTGGCAAGGTTTGCGCGCACTTCCTTCAAGCGATTGTAGCCGGCGGGGCCGCGCGCGTCAAGGAGGTGGCGGGTCAGAAAATGGTCTGCTTGACGGCCGACGAGATGAGCTTGAGGGCCACGGTGGTGATGCCAATGAGCCCGACGCCGCAGCCGTAGCCCGCCATGAGGATGGGGGCGTAGGCGCGCCACTTGAGGTCGCCCAGGCGCTTGCGGAAGTAGTAGCGGCCCAACATGGCGCCCAGGAACTGCGGGAAGGCCATGAAGGCATTCTGCCCGATGCCGGTGAGGAAGCCGTAGAAGATGATCGTGGGCAGCCCGAAGAGGCTGAAGAACGCGTACATGGCGCTGCCGATGCCGAAGCCGACCACGATGTACTGGAGGTGCAGGATCTTCTGAAGGTTGGCCAGGCCCTCGCCGCCAGGGAGAGTCGTCCGCATCCACATGCAGTTGATCGTGGCGTTCAATGGCCACATCTTCTGCACGAAGGGGTAGGTGCTCGACGGGATGACGTCCAGCTTCCAAATCCACGACCAGTAGATGAAGCTGCACACCCAGAGGACGATGAACGCGAGCATGCTGGAGTAGACGACGCTGCCGAAGTGGGTCTTGGTGAGCTCGAGCTGCTTGAACATGCCGGCCGCCTGGCCCAGATCCTGGATGGGCATGGGGGCGAACCAGATGGGCACGCCCAGCGCCCTGCCGGTGAGGAGCTGCGCCCCGTAGAACGATGCCTCGCGGAGGAACGGGAACGAGATGCTGCCGCTGCCGCCCGTGATCCCCACCATTCGCGCATTGATGTAGGACTGCATCGGCGACAGCACGAAGCCGAAGATGACCGGGATCCACCAGGGGAACTCGGGGACGAGGATTCTGCACAGGCCGACGAAGAGCACCTGGGTGGCGGCGAAGATGGCGAGGGGCTTCCACATGGGGAGGTCGCCTCGGCCCTCCGGAAGGCTCGGGGGCGGCTCGCCCGCGGCGGCGCGCTCCAGACGCTCGCGCCGCTGGCGCACCAGCGCCCGCACGGTGGCCCCAATGCCGACGAACAGGATGACCAGCGACGCGCCGATCGAGAAGCTGATCCAGAAGTCGAACGAGTTGCTGATCTGGGTGGGCACGTAGGACATGCCCTCGTTCCAGTTGTAGAGGATGCCATACTTGTAGAGGAGCGGGGTGCCGATGAAGGTCATGGCCATGGCGCTCAGGAACGCTCCGACCACCAGCCAGAACGGCAGCACGAAGCCCACGATCACCGCCGCAAGGTCCATGCTGATGGCCACCGGCGTCGCCGGCAGGATGCTGCCCGTGTAGGGCGTGAGGTCCAGCCACGGGATCGGGATGATCTGGACCGTGCGGGTGAAGAACATGCTGGAGAGCACGGGGACGCCGATGTACACGAGGCCAAACAGCACGCCGACGATGCTGCCGATGGAGAACACGCGCCAGCGCCAGCCCTCGCGCTTCGAGGAGGTCTCGGCCAGAGCCGTGGCCGCGCCCGCGTGCACGGGAGCCAGGGGGAACGGCAGCCGCTCCATGTCCGAGGTCAGCCGGAACAGCACGTAGCCCAGGCTCAGCCGCTGGAGGGTGTACATCAGGTAGAGCACGAGGGCCAGCAGGAGCGGGACCGCCCATGCCCTGTGGACGAAGGTGCGCTCGATGAGCGCCGCGCTGTCGCGCGCCGGGACAACCCAGGATGGGAAGTCCTGGTGGATGCCGTCGGACATCGGGCACTGGACGAGGTACTGGTTGTAGATGAGGCCGTTCAGTGGCCCCATCACGGCCAGGCCCGAGGCGATCCAGTACATGATGATGATTTCCTGGGCGCGCAGCTTCACGAAGCTGCGCTTGGCGATCTCGATGAAGAGGATGATCGTCACCCAGTCGGCTGCGCCGCCGTAGGTCTGCCCCGTGATCAGCCCGAGGTAGATGGCGCCGGGCATCATCACGAAGCCCACGAAGAGCGCCGCGACGACGATGTTCCAACTGAAGCCCCACTGGAACGGGGTGCCCTCGGGAACGATCTCGTACTTCTCTTGCGACAGTCGGTCGTCAGCCAAGGCTTGCGCCCCTCACTCCGATGGCTTGCGGTCGCTAGGGGCTCACGGGGACCGCGGGCGCCGCGTCGCCCACGAGCCGCTGCCCCTCCTCGGAATACTCGGCCTTCGTGCCGCTGGGCACGGTGCGCCAGACGAGGAACTGCTTGCGCAGGACGTTGAGGAACCCCCGGTTCATCCGCTGCCACGACAGCGTGTCGCCACTGACCCGGAGGATGCGGACCACGATACGGTAGATGTTGAACTCGCCCGTGGCCACCGCCTCGAAGCGGACATCCTGGCTGATGCCCAGGTCGTAGGGTGCGAGCCAGCAGCGGGCGGAGATCACGTAGTCGGCCTCGCCGCCGGGCTCGCCCTTGGCCAGCCTCACGTCTTCCGTGTAGAAGGCGCCTATCGAGGTCTCGCCGTACGACTGGAGGAAGCGGGCGAGGTAGCAATACATTCCCAGAATCTCGGCACCGCCGACGGTGAAGGGGAAGTCGAACTGCCAGCGGTCGCCCTCGGGCGGCGGGAACTCCCACCGTCGCGTCACGTCGGGCACCGCCATGTCCGACGCCTTCTTCGCGGGATACAGGCTCGACAGGAAGACGGTGATCATCACGACGAGGCTGGAGTAGATGGCGGAGAGCGAGGAGTAGTTCAGCGTGAGGGTGCCCAGGAGGCCGAGGTGGAAGACGATGCTGGCGACCAACTGGCCCAGCAGGTAGCCGGCCACGGCGCCCACGGTGGCGTACACGGCCGACTCGGCAAGGAACAGCGCGGCCACGTGCGTGGGCGCCAGCCCCACCGAGCTGTAGATGTAGATCTCGCGGAAGCGTTCGTAGACCGCGCCCATCATCGTGTTGAGCACGATGAGGGCGGCGATGAGGATGGGCACGAAGAGGTTGCCGATGCCGCCGAACGAGGTCGTCTGGAGCGAGCTCCACACCTTCACCCGCGCGTCCTCGCCCGTGCCCTGGGCGATGAAGAGGTTGAGCGCCACCCGCTGCATGAAGCGACGGATGTCCTGCGAGAACTCCTCGAACGGCTTGGTGGCGACCACCCCCATCACCTTCGCTCCGTCCTTCTCCACCTCGCCCTCCTTGTAGGTCGAGAGCGCGATGGAGTTGAGCGTGCCGTCAATGTCGCGGGCCAGGTCGTAGGGGATGAGCATGGCGTTGGAGGACTCGATGTGGGTGAAGGCTTGGATGGGGGCCCTCGCCGCATCGTCCGGGTTCTCCTGCACCTGCATCCTGGCGCCTTCCTGCTGGGTGTCCACCGGCGTCAGCTTCTCGTCGTCAAGGTCCTTGTACTTGTTGAAGGTGTCGGACTTCAGGAGACCGATGATGGTGAACTCGTGGCCGAGCATGAGGATGCGCGGTTTCTCGGCGTCGGCCTTGTTCTGGAGGGCCTCGGGCTTGATGCCCACGCGCGCGGCCACGTCGTCGGGCAGGATGCAGGCGTAGCGGTCGCCCTCGCGGAACCAGCGGCTGCCGGGGAGCAGAAGGGTCTGCGGCCCGGTCGTGGGGTTGACGTAGACCTCCTGCGGGGTGAGGCCGACGATGCCATTGACGTTGCTGCGGCCGCCGGCGGCCGCGAACTCGAAGAACTCCTTCTCGCCGCGGGTCTTCGCGAGGAGCCACGCTCTCGGGGCAATGGTCGCCGTCGCGCCGAACTCGCTGCGGAGGTAGTCGAGCACGATGTCCTGAAGGCCCCGCCAGTTGCGGTCGCGCACCAAGGCGCCCTGGTAGCTCGGGGCATTCGGGCGCGAGAGCTCGAAGACGTAGAGAGAGGTCTGGATGGAGGTGAAGGAGAGGACGGTGAAGGTGAGGAGCGTGAGGGTGACCGCGGTGAGGCTGGTGCGGACGCGTCGCTTGCGGAGGTTGGAGATGCCGAGCATCACGGCGGCGTAGCTGGCCGACAGGCGTCCCACGTCGGCTTGCTGGATGCCGGTGGCCGCCTGCTTCATCTTGCGGATCTGCTCGTTGAACTTGCCCACGACGATGAAAAGCACGATCACGCCCATCGCCAGGATCACAAAGGCCAGGAGAATGATGTAGGGGCTGGTGGAGAGCTTGAAGGCGGGGTGGACGTAGCGCAGGATGATGAACACGACCAGGAAGATGCTCCCGAAGCCCGCGATCCGCTTCCGGATGTCCGCCGCGCCGATCAGCAGGCGCTCCATGAAGAACGCGAAGGGGATGAGCAGGATGAAGTAGAAGACGACACCCTTGACCGTGTCGTCGGCCTGAGCGGCGACTTCGGGGTACGCTTTGGCCTCGTAGCCCCAGGCGCGACGCGATTCGGCGATGAAGCGCTCGTAATCGCGGTTCCTCCGCGCCTTGTCGGCGGCAAGGAGGGCCTCGCGGGCGCGGTCGTGGAGCCCGGGTTTCAGCCGGGCACGCGCCGTCTGGCCCTTTCGGGGGAAGTTGGCGAGCATGGGGTTGGTGATGCCGTAGCGCTCCATCTCGCGCAGGCGGTAGTCGTTCAGCACCCACATGTCCCAGGCCACGCGATACGTGGGCAGGAGAAGCGAGCCGCCGCTGACGGGATAGCCCGCTCCGCGGGCCTCGCTCAGCGACACGGCGAGGTCGGCGAAGCGGTCGTCTGGCGGCCGGGAGACGAGTTCGCCCCCCCGCTCGAGCTCGGCATTGGTCAGCAGCAGCTTGATCCCAAAGAGGCCGGTGCCCATGTGGATCTTCAGGCGCTGTTCCTCGCCGGTCAGCGTGTCGTACTTGCCGAAGACGACGGCGGCGCTGGTGATCGCGCCTTCCTGACGGCTTTGGTTCGCAACGTATCGGGCGCCCCATTGCTGCGGCACCGAGTTGTCGGTGCCCAGCACGCCGAGCATGTCCAGAACCGTGAGGTACCGGGAGTCCACGATCTCCAGGAGGGTGAGCGGCTTGCAGCGGAAGAGGACGCATTGGGTGCCGCCGCCGTACTTGGCGGAGTTGGGGTAGGTTTCCTTGCCCTGCGGCCCTTCGTCCTCGGCGTACGCGATCAGGCCGCCCTCATCCATCTTATAGGCCAGGACGGGCACGTCGCCCCAACGCCACTCCTGGATGAAGGGGAAGCGGAACTGGCCCTCGAACCGCCCGAACGCGACGTCAATATCCTTGGCCTCGTAGGTTCCGTTGGCTCCGCGCAGGACCAGGGAGCGGAGGACCCGCAAGTCGTCGGGGACGTCGGGCGCGTCGGCCGGCAGGCTCACCTCGGTGATGCCCCTGCCGCCGAAGAGCCGTCCCAGCCAGCCCGGCGGATCGAGGTCCACGTCGATCTCGAACCGCTCGGGGGGCACCAGGATCGGGCCGCGGTAGTGGGCGTTGCCGACGCGGATGTGGGCGTGGCCCTCCGGCGTCAGGCTGCGCGGGTCGTCCTCGTCGGGTGGCACGAGGCCGCCGCTGCGCTTGCCGATCTCCTCGGGCGCGCTCTCCCACCAGCCCTTGAGGGTGTCGCCCCCCCGAGTGGGAAGCTCAATGGCGGGCGTGCCCTCCGGGGGCGTGCCGAGGGCGAAGCGCTCGGCCACGCGAATCGTCGCCGTGGCGTGCTTCCCCCCCGCCGCGCGCTGGAGCGTGCGGGTCATGAGCCACCGGCGGCTCTGGACGACGACCTGGGCGTCCTCCAGCTCGCCGATCTTCTGCGACCAGACGTTGATCGTCACGCGGCGCGAGTTGAGGGTCACGGGGTCAATGTAGAAACCTTCCCGATAGTCGCCGCCGCTTGGATTGCCGTCCTCGGCGTAGGCCGTGAAGAGGGTGCGGACCCCCGCGTTGGTGATGCCGGAGTGGAAGTGGCGGAAGGTGACGACGGCTCCGCCGAGCGGCGCCTTGGGGATGTTGGGGTTGAGGGCGCGGTCGAACCACGTGGCATTGCCCTGCGTGAAATTGATGCGGTTCTGGAGGTGCAGCTTGCTGTCGGTGAAGAAGTTGATGTCGCGACCCGCCTTGGCGATGAGCGCGGCAACGGTCTTCACCTGGATGTGCAGCTTCTCGACGTCGAGGTGCTCGAGCGTGTCGTTCGGCGTGTCCACCAGGTTGCGGATCTCGTTGGGCGTGAAGACGCTGACCGCGTCCTTGCCGCGGGCCTCGACGCCTTCGGCGTCGAAGGCGACGGGGCGCGGGACGAAGTTCTTCCAGGTCTTCTTGGGCGGCGTGATGGCGTTGATGTGGGGGCAGGTAGCCTCGGCGGTGCTCTTGCGGAAGATGCGCGCCGCGTACTCCGTGAAGTTCTTCGCGTAGGGCGCGAGCAGGTTCTTGCGGTAGACGTTCATCTCCCACCAGCGGTTGTAGAACGTGCCGAAGCAGGTGGTGGCCACCTGGTTGTTGTGGCTGGTGAGGTCCAGGCCGACGAAGAGGTCGAAGTCCACCCGCTCGCGAGGCAGCTTCGTGCGGTCCAGCTCGCTGCTGGTGGGCAGGTTCTGGCGCAGGAACTCCTGCACGCCCCACAGGCAGTGGAAGTGGCAGCCGGTGGCCAGGAAGACCACGGTGTGCCGCGGCGGGCACTTCCTCAAGGCTCTGGCGGTCTGAAGCAGCGCGGCCAGGCCGCAGGCATTCTCGGCCCCCGGCGCCACGCGGGGCACCAGCGAGGCCGCGTCGAAGAAGGCCGACAGCACGATCACCCGCTGGCGCCTGTAGTCCACCTTTTCGGACGGACGCTCGGGCGGCAGTGTGCCGTGGATGACGCCGAGGATGTTGCGGGCCGGCACGCGGCGCCAGACCATGCGGGCGCGCATCTTCGTCCGCAGCTCCTTGCCGGCCGCGGCCGCCTTCCGGAGCTGTTCGCGGAGGTACAGGCCATCCTCGCGGGACACCCAGAACCGCGGAAGGTTGGCCGGCACGCCCAGGAGCTTCTGCTCCGCCTCGCCGCGGGTGACGGCCGGCGGCCCGCCAGGGGACGTGTTGTCGAAGAACACGACCGCCTTCGCTCCCAGCATGCAAGCGTTCGTCCAGTCCTGCCCGCAATCGAAGTCCAGCAGCACAACGGCGTCGGCCTCCTCGCGGGTCGTCTGAACCTGCTCCTTGCCAATGCGGCGGGTGCCCGTAACCTCGCGGGTGAGGCGCTTGCCATTGAACTCGCTGAACCGGCCGCGGCCGCCGTCCACCAGCGTGGCCTCGAAGCCCTCGGGCAGCGAGGAGGTCTGGACCTCGTTCGGCCAGAGGCAGGAGAGCTCGATCTTGCGGTCGAGGCCCTCGACCTCCATCGAGCCGCCCTCGTCCACGGGCACGGTGACCTCGAAGGCCTGGCTCCTCACGTCGTCGAGGCCGATCGAGCGGAAGGCGTCCTCCACGTAGTCGGCGGCAACCTGGTTGCCGGGGTAGCCGACGACGCGGCTCTCGGGGAGGGTGCTGAGGAACTTGATGGTGCCGCGCGTGTCGTCGATCTTGAGCTCTTCGACGAGGTTGCGGATCTGCTGGTTCTCGGTCTCCTCAGCAAGCTCGCGCCCCGACGCGAGGGCGATCCCCTCGATGTCCCGGTCGGCGCGCTGGCCCGAGGTGAGGCCGAAGACGCGCTTGGCGTACTCGGTGATGTCGGCGGGGTCGAACACCGTCACGGAGAGGATCATCAGGATGCCGAGGGCGAGCAACAGGCCCTTGCCAGTCTTCGCGAGCATGCGATCAGCTCTCCGTGTCGAAAGGCGGCGCTTCACGACGGCCGACCAGCAACTGGCGCAGCGCGAAGGCCGCCGCGGCCAGGGCCAGGCACGCCAGCGAGAAAACCAGCACGTTGCGCGACGAGGGGGCGGGACGAACCAGCCCCGCCGCGCGCTGGCGGTCCTTGTGGCGGTCCAGGCGCTCCCAGGCCTTCGAGGGGCCGTTGTTCACGTCCTGGATATAGTAGTCCACAGCCGTCGCCTCGTCGCCGCGCATCTCGTGGATGAGGCCGATGTAGTAGTTGGTCTCGGGATACGTGTCCTCGAGGCCACGCACCTCGTGAAAGGTCTTGAGCGCCCTGTCGAGGTCCTTGCGCCGGAGGTAGACGAGGGCGAGGTTCTGGCGGACTTTGGGGCTTTCGGGCTCGATGGCGACGGCTTGGAGCATCGTCGCCTCGGCGGCGTCGAAGCGGCGCATCCGCACCTGTGCCGTGGCGATGCGGGTGAGCAGCCCCGTGTCCCTGGGCGTCTGGGCCAGGGCCTGCCGCCACACGGCCACGGCCTCTGCGTTCCGGCCCTCGGCGAGCAGCTCGTCGCCGCGGTCCAGCTCGGTCGTTGCCTGGCACCCCGCGGCGCCCGCCAGAGCCAGGACGGGCAGGACGAGTGCGACGAGCAGCCGGCAACTGACCTGTCCCATGCTCAATCCCCAACCGAGCCCCCGGGAGCCGGGGGCAACCATCGCCGCGCACGCACACCACTTGCCGCGGCTTAGTGTAGCGCCGGGGGGAAATAAGTCAAGTCTCTTTTCCCACCTCCAGGGCGGCGCCGGCCACGCGGGCGCGCCTTCCCTCGAACCAGAGGAACAGCTCCGACTCATCGTCGAGCACCAGGGTGGCGCGGGGAATGCGGCGCGGGGCCTCCGCGTTCGCGTAGTCGGCGACCGAGCGGCCCTCGATGGCGGCGGGATTGGGATACACGTCCAGCATCAGGCGGGCGTGGCGGGTGGGAAGGGCCTCGTCTCTCCCCAGCCGCACGACCCCATCGGCCTGAACGACGAACGCCCCCAGTGCCCCCGTGTCCCGGGCCAGCCGCTCGATGCCCTGGAAATACGGGTTGCGGGGGCTCGCCTTGAGCGCGTAGGCAGGCTCGATCACCAGGTTGAACAGCTTGGGGGGCTTGGGGCGGACCCAGGATAGGAAGCGGTGCCACAGGCCCAATCATCCACTCCGCAGATGGCCGCCCGTGTCGCGCGGCGCCCGGCTCACTGGCCCGCCCGGGTGATGGCGTCGTAGTAGCCCTTGATGTAGTCCCTGAACTCCTCGGGCACGGCGGCGCCGGCGGTGTCCATCATCTCTTCCTGGAGGTGTGCGGGCAGGCTGGGGCTGCGGATGGCGTCAATGGACACCTCGCCTTCGAGGAACATCCGCGTGCCCTTGAGGTTGTTGAGGACGACGTTGTGCTGGCGGCGGGCCTCGATGTAGCGGCCGCTGTTCAATGCCGCTTCCAGCACCTTCATGTCCTTCACCACCGGCTCGAAGATGGGCGGGTAGTTGAGGACTTCGAACTTGAGGGCGATCTTCTCCGCCTTGTTGCGGAGCTGGGCCTGCTTCATCGCGAAGTCTTTCATCTTCATCTGAATGTCGGGCGGGGCCGGCCCTTCGAGGCCCTCGCCCGACGAGCCGCCGGCCTTGCCGCCGCCCGTGGCGCCGCCGGGAGGCGTCGAGCTCGTATCCCTGATCTGGCCCTTCTGGAACGCCTCGGCCGTGAGGCGGGTCGGCGTCCGACGCCCGCCCTTGCCATCGAACTGGTTCTCGACGAATTCGCCGGTGCTCTTGCCCTGGCGGCCCTCGCCGCTGCGGCCGCTGAGCTCGCTGGTGTTCGGCAGCCGGTTGCCCGTGACGCCGTTCGCCGCGAAGTTGCTGATCGGGCCGTCCATCGCGTCCCAGCCGGCCGCGTCCATCGAATCCGCCCAGGAACTCGTCGCGTCCTCGATCTCCTGCTGGAGGTCCTCCTCCTCCTCCATCAGGTCGCCCACGATGTCTTCGAGCTCCTTGGGCAGCTCGGCCATGGGCGTCTCGTAGCCGTCGGTCAGCGGCTCTTCCATCTGCCAGCGGTCGCGGTCGGGGGTGTCGGGCAGCCACTTCTCGAGCTGTTTGGTGAGCTTCTCGGCGAGCCCCAGGCCGTTGTCTTCCAGGGCGGTGGCGATCTCGGTGGCCTTCGCCTGGAGCGCGTCCTTCGCCATCTCGATCTCCGTGTGGATCTCGATCAACTCCTCCAGCATGGTGCTGTTCGCGAAATCCTGCTCCTGCATCTTCGAGAGGTCCGAGATGGCGGCCTTGAGGAACTGCGACCACTTCTCCTCGATGGCCTTGACGTCCTCGAGCTTCTTCTCGGCTTCGGGTGTGAAGTCCTCCATGGGGAGCTTGGCCAGCTCGTCGGTCGTTTCGACGGCCTTCCTCTGCTGCCGGACCATGTCCTTGAGGTTCTTCAGGAGGTCTTTCATCTTCTCCCTGTCTTCCTCGGGGAAGTCCTGCACGTCCTCGGCGTCCATCTTGTCCTTGTTTGGGCCTTCGGCCATGTCGGGCAGGATGTTGAGGAGCTGGCGAAGGACCTTGATGATCTTGCCCTGCGAGGCCGCCACGGCGGCGAACGTCTGCCGGGCGAGCTCGATGGTCTTCGCCTTGGGGATGGTGCTGGCGGCCCTGGCGCATTGGGTCATTTCGCCGTAGGCGAGGAGCTCGATACTCTCCTTCACGGCTTGGGCCTGCTCGTCGGTGGGCTTCATCTCCTTGCCGACGGTGGCCGTGCGGGCGAAAATGTCGATCTGGATCTTGTGGACCTCGCCGCCTTCCTTGCAGAGGATGTCGAGGTCCTGCTGTTTCTCCAGCGCGGCGACGCGGGCACGTGCGGCGAGCTGGTCTTCCAGGACCCGCCGCAGCTCGGTCTCCCAGTTGCTGAAGGCCTTGGCCTTCTCCTCGGCGAGCTTCTCCTTGTCCTCGATGGTAATCTTGAACTCGCCGGTCTTGGTCTCCTGGGGCTTGGCCACCTCGCGGCCGCCGGTGAGCTCCGCGTGATTGTCGAGCGCGACCGCGTAGTAGAAGATCTCGTCGCCCGCCCGGTACTTTTCCTCGCTGCTGCCCAGCTCCCAGGTGAACGGCAGGGTGGCCTGGCGCGGGGTGGCGAATTCCCTCCAGGTCTGGATGAGCTTCTGAGGGCCGTCCTTGCCGCGGCGCGCCACGAGCCGGACCTCGGTGAGGCCATAGTCGTCCTTCACCCCGACGACCAGCCTCACGCTCTCCGCGGGGCCGGCCTTGATGTCCTTCGCCGGCGCCCTGAACTCCAGCGCGGGGGCACGGTCGCGGAGGGCAGTGATCTTGTTGTCGCGCTGGTCGGGGTTCGAGATCCCGTCCACGTCCTCCAGTCGCACCGTGTACACGCCGTCCTTGTCCACGACGAGGGTGACTTCCTGCTGCCTGGGGTCCTCCAGCACCTTGAGCCTCGGCTGCTGGCCGGTGCTCATCTGGAGCGAGCCCGCCTTGATCGGCTTGTTCGTGGTGAGCTTCAGCGTCGCGATCGTGTCCGCGGGGGCGCGCACGTCGCCGTTCGTGTCCTCGTCCACACGGTCAACCCATCCCGCCGCGCGCGTGTACGACGGGAAGTGGTAGGCGATCGACCGCTTGACGATCACCGGCGGCTCCACGATGTCCACCTCGTAGCTCTTCGACTGGCTGCCGCCGATGATCACGTGGTAGCCCAGCGGCGTCTTCACGTCCTCCACGCGGCAGGTGTAGAGGTCCTGCCGCAGGGGCGTCAGGACCTTGGTGAGCAGCTTATCGCCGTCGGCATACTGGTAGTACAGATTCGCCTCGACCTCGCCCGACGGCTCGCCCTGGGTGCGGACGATGACCTCGAGGTCCGACCCCTTGTTGAGGCGTGTGTCGCCGGGCGTGACCTCCGTGATGCGGACTCGTCCGAGGGCCGCGATGTTCTTGGCGGGGAAGATGAGCCGCTGGAGGGCATTGGCGAAGCGGTCGAAGGCCAGCCCCGCCCACAGGCACAACGCGAGGAGCGCCACGCCGGCCGCCGCCGCCAGCCATCGCGCCCGCCGCGTGTCCACCGCCTGGCGCAGCGGGTACCCCCGAAGGTCCCTCGCCACCTGCTCGACCAGCGCCGCCACCATCCCCGGCGACTCGACCCGGCGGTCCACCCCGAGCTGAAGGGCATTGATCAGCCCGTTGTCGAGCTGCGGGAACTTCCGTTCGACGTGGACCGCCACCTCCTCCTCCGTCCATTCGTGGAAGAGCGGCCGGAAGACGAACCACGCGAGCCCCCCCGCGAAGTACCCCATCAGCACGACGAACAGCGGCCAGCGCACGGCCCGGCTGAAGTGCACGTGGGCTTCCAGGAACGTCAGCGCCAGCACCGCCGCGAACAAGCCGGCGACGTAGATGAACACCCGCTCCAGGATGTACATCGTCCGCCACCAGTCGCGCGTGCGGTACACGGCCTCGAGCAGGTCGTCGTAGCCGGGGTATTTCAGGGATCGACCGGCGGCCATTGTCGCATCTCCTCCGACACCCTCCCGGCCAGCTGCCAGTTGCCTCTATGATACACCCCAATCGCCGACAAGTCCAGCGCATTTCCCTGCGATGGGTAATGCCTCAGTTACGGGTGGCTCCCCCTCCCGCGGGCTTCCGCGCCCGCGGGAGGTTACGCAG
>DATKZY010000156.1:0-10068 GCA_035527715.1 Planctomycetota bacterium
CGGCCACCTGTCTCGAAGGAGATTACACGCACCCGCCACGCCGGGGGGGTTGAATTGCCCTGTGGTTTGGGGTATAGTGAGCGGCGGCGTGCGTTGCCTGGGAGGCAGGGCTGCAGGGCGAAGGGGCGCGGGATGCGCATCAGCCGAAGCCGGGTGCCGGCGTGGGCCGTCGCAGCCGCGTGGGCGCTCGCGACAGGCGCCGCGGCTGCCGAGGCCGCCAAGGGGGCCGAGGCCAGGACAGTGCGAGTCGTCGAGGTCCTGCTCCAGGGCGACATCGAGGAGCAGCGAGCCGTCGAGAACCCCTTCGGCCCGCGCAGCCACGTTCTGCGGGAGTACACCGCGTCGCTTCGCAAGGCCGCGAAGGACGACGAGGTGCACGGCGTCCTGCTGCGCCTGAACCACCCGGCGCTCGGCATGGCCAAGCTCCAGGAGCTGCGCGACGCCGTGGACGAGGTGAAGGCCGCCGGGAAACGCGTCTACTGCTATCTCGAGGCCTGCGGCAACGCCGACTACCTGCTGGCCTGTTCGGCCGACCGCATCGGCTCGCCGCCGGGCGGCATGGTGCTCCTGACCGGCCTGCGCGCCCAGGCGACCTTTTTCAAGGGCCTGCTCGACTGGGCGGGCATCCAGGCCGAGATCCTCCACTTCGGAAAACACAAATCCGCCGGCGAGTCCCTCACCCGCGACTCGATGTCCGAAGAGAACCGCCAGGTGCTCAACGAGCTGCTCGACGACCTCTACGTGCAGTTCGTGGCCGTCATCGCCAAGGGGCGCAATCTCACCGAGCAAAAGGTCAAGGAGACGATTGACAACGGCCCCTACTGCGCGAAGGACGCGCGGATCTATCACCTGGTGGACGAGGTGTCGTATTTCGACCAGTTTGTCGAGGCGATGGGCAAGGACCTGGGGGGCAAGGTGACGCTCGTCAAGGGCTACCACCACCTGGGCGCCAGAGGCCCCGACCTCTCGGAGTTGAACCTGTTCAGCTTCTTCGCGGCGCTGAAGCCGAAGCCCGACATCCCGGCGACCGATCGCCCGAAAGTGGTGATCCTGTATGCCTCGGGCATGATCGTGATGGGGGAGGGCGGCGCGCTGCTGGGCACCGTCATCACGGCCGAGGCGCTTCAGCGGGCCTTCACGAAGATCCGCGAGAACCCCACCGTGCGGGCCGTGGTGCTGCGGGTGGACAGCCCCGGCGGCTCGGCGCTGGTGAGCGACCTCATCTGGCGCGAGGTCGAGCGCACGCAGAAGGCGGGCAAGCCGGTCGTCGCCTCGCTGTCCGACGTCGCGGCCTCAGGCGGCTACTACATCGCGATGGGCACCGACGCCATCGTGGCCCAGCCGGGCACCGTCACCGGCTCCATCGGCGTGCTGGGCGGCAAGGTGGTCCTGCGCGGGCTCTACGACAAGATCGGCCTGACGAAGGAGGTGTTCACGCGCGGCCGCAACGCCGCCCTGTTCTCGGACTACACGCCCTTCTCGGCCACCGAGCGCAAGCGGGTGGAAGCGCTGATGTCCGACATCTACAACGACTTCGTCCACAAGGCCGCCCTGGGGCGCAAGATGCCCCACGAGAAGATGCAGGAGCTGGCCACGGGCCGCGTGTGGACCGCGCGCGCCGCCAAGGAGCTGGGCCTGGTGGACGTCTTGGGCGGCCTCCGCGAGGCATACGACCTCGCCGTCGAGAAGGCCGGCCTGAAGGGCAAGGACGTGCAGCCCGTCGTCCTCCCCCGCGAGAAGAGCTTCCTCGAGGCGCTCCTGGCCCCGTCCGCCGGCGCGGTCCAGTCGCGCATCGCCGCCTCGCTGCCGGCCCCGATGCTGCGCTCGCTGCCCTACGCCGAGGTGCTGGCGTCGCTCGCCCGGGAGAACGTCCTGGCCCTCATGCCCTACTTCGTCGAGATCCGGTAGCATGGCCAAGTCGGACAACGAGTTCGCCCTCATGGCCATCTCGATGAAGCTCCTCACGAAGGAGCAGGCGGAGGAGGGGCTCCGCCTCGTGGTCAAGGCCAAGGGGGTCGGGCTCGTCGAGACCCTGGCCGAGGTGCTCGTCAAGAAGGGCTATCTGAACCGCGCGCAGGAAGCCGCCGTCGCCCAGGCCCTCAACCAGCCGCGCGTCAGCCGCATCGGCAAGTACCACCTCATCGCCCGCATCGGCCAGGGCGGCATGGGCACCGTCTACAAGGCGAAGCAGGAGAGCCTCGACAAGATCGTCGCCCTCAAGGTCATGGCCCCCAGCCTGGCCCGGCAGCGCGACTTCGTCGTCCGCTTCATCCGCGAGGCCCAGGCGTCGGGGAAGCTCAATCACCCCAACGTCGTCCTCGCCATAGACGCCGGCGAGGCCGATGGCTACTACTACTTCGCCATGGAGTTCGTGGATGGCGAGAGCCTGATGCACGTCCTGGAGCGCGAGGGGAAGGTGCCCGAGCGCCGCGCCCTGGAGATCACGGCCGCCGTCGCCGCCGGCCTCGGGCACGCCCACGACAACGGGATCGTCCACCGCGACATCAAGCCGGCGAACATCTTTCTCACCCGGGACGGCACGCCGAAGCTGGGCGACCTGGGCCTCGCCAAAGAGATTCGCACCGACAAGAGTCTCACCCAGGCCGGCATCCCGGTCGGCACCCCGTACTACATCTCGCCCGAGCAGGCGCGCGGCGAGGAGGACGTGGACGGGCGGGCCGACCTCTACGCTCTCGGCGCCACCCTCTACCGCGTGGTGGCGGGCGACGTGCCCTACGAAGGCGCCACCGGCGCCATCGTGATGACCAAGCACCTCAACGACCCGATCCCCGACGCGCGCAAGACCACGCCCGGCCTCTCCGATGCCTGCGTCGCCATCATCCACCACTGCATGCAGAAGCGGCGCGAGGACCGCTACCGCACCGCCAAGCAGCTCCGGGAGGACATCCTGCTGGCCCTGGCCGGCAAGCCGCTGCGCTATGCCTCGAGGCCTTCGCCGCGGGCGGCGCCACTGGCTGATCGTTTGGCGCAGCGGCAGGCCGAGGCCGCCGCCGCCCGCAAGAGGATGCTCATCGCCGGCGGCGCGGTCGGAGCGCTTCTCGTCGCGATCCTCTTCGTCGTCCTCCTCACGTCGGGCAGGAGAGGGCAGCCGCCCCAGGCCGTCGCCCAGAAGCCGAAGGCGACCACGGCACAGCCCGTGGGACCCAAGACGCCGAAGAAGGCCCCGCCCAAGACCTCCACGCCGGTGAAGACCGTGGCCAAGCCCGATGCCACGGCCGTGCTCGGGGAGCTCAAGGCATTCGCCGCCGAGTCCGACGACCGCGCCGGGGTCGAGAAGCGCCTCCGCGACTTCTGCCTCGACCCGCGGTTCGCCGGCTCCAGGGAGGCGGCGCAGGCGAAGGCGTTGCTGGCGGAGCTCAAGGCCCGCTGGAAGGAGGAGGACGACTTGAGGGCCGCCGTCGCGGAGCATATCAAGCAGCAGCGCTTCGCCGAGGCCCGCGCGGCCCTCGACATGCCGCCCCTCAAGGAGAAGTCCGAGAAGACGAAAGCCCTCCTCGAGGACCTCGCCGCCCAGGTGAAGCGGGCCGCCGCCGAACACGTCGCCGCCGAGAACAGCAAGGGCGAGGAACTGCTCCGCCAGGGCGACCTCTTGGGGGCCAGGAAGCTCTACGAGCGGCTGGCGAAGCTCGGCCTCCCCGAGGCCACCGAGGTCGGCCAGGGCGCGCTCAAGAAGCTCGCCGAGCTGGCCGCCGCGCGCGACCGACGGGCCGCACAGAGCGCCTTCGCCAGCGTCGTCGCCCAGGCGAAGCCGCTGCTCGACGCGGGAAAGCTCCAGGAGGCCCGCGCGCTCTTCGACCCGGCAAAGGCCGAGGGCAACAAGGCGCTCGCCGACCTCCTGGCGGCCGGGCAGGGCGACCTGGACCGCCTGGCCGCCCTCTTCGACGAGGTGACCCGCGAGCTCGCCGAGCGCGCGGCCAACAAGCAGATGGCGCGCATCCGCGGCATCGGCAGAACCATCTCCAGCGTCGGGGACGGCGTGGTGCACTGCACCGGCGGCAGCTTCCCCATCCACCAGTTGAGGGCGGTGGACCTGGGGGACCTGGCCTGCCTCAAGGGCAAGGAGGTCCTGCTCGCCCTCCTCGAGCTCTACCGCGGCGAATGCGCCGCTGCCACCGCGCTCCTCGACCAGCACGCGCCCAAACCCCCGGACGCCGCCGCCGCCCGCTGGCGCCAGCAGATCCAATGGGTCGAGGCCCTCGCCAAGGAGGGCCAGGCCGCCGAGCTCCTCGCGGAGGCCAGCAAGCTTGCCGACCAGAGCAAGTGGAAAGAGGCCACCGACGCCCTCACCCGGCTCGGCGAGCAGTGCGGCGACACCGCATTCGCCGAGAAGCACCGAGTCGAGATCGGCGGCCTCTGCAAGCGAGTCGCCGACGCCGTCGCCGCCACCGTCCGCAAGGAAGAGCAGCCCAAGCCCTTCATTGATGTCACCGAGAAGTGCCCCGACCTCGCCAAGGCGTTCAAAGCCCACAAGATGGCCGGCGGCTGGGTGGTGGACATCAATAACGATGGCCTGCTCGACATCGCGCTCGACATACGCCGCAGGCCGGGAGAGTCGCGCCTCGTGCCCGTATTCTTCAATGAGACCCAGCCCGGCAGCAAGGAGCTCGTCTTCACCAACGCCACCCAACAGGTCGGCCTCGACACCGGCGACGAGCCGATCTGCTGGGCCGACCTGGACGGGGACGGCGACCTCGACGTGGTGTGCCGCGGCCTGTGGGGCGCCGGCCCGAGGGCCGACGGGGCCAAGCTCGCCCTCTACGAGAACACGGGCAAGGGCTCGCCGCTGTTCCGCCTCGACCCGGCGCGCTGCCTCGTGGCCGAGTTGGGCCAGGCCCCCGGCCAGGCCAACTACGGCTTCGCCAACATCGCCGTCCTCGACGCCAACTGCGACGGCCGCCCCGACATCATCGGGCACTTCGTGGGCCAGATGCGTACCCTGTGCCTCTTCGGCTCCCGGCCCAGGCCCTTCGTCTTCGACGACGTCACCGAGGCCGCCGGCTTCGTCGTCCGCAAGGGCCGACAGGTCGAGGCCCCGGCCTTCCTGAACGACACCGCGTGGCTCCAGTACGTGGCGTTGGATTACGACGGCGA
The DNA here is from genome assembly GCA_035527715.1 of Planctomycetota bacterium. Lineage (GTDB taxonomy): Bacteria > Planctomycetota > PUPC01 > DSUN01 > DSUN01 > DSUN01. The sequence goes on from DATKZY010000156.1 coordinate 5,113, forward strand.
CGACCGGTCCGACGTGCTGCTGACGGGGGTCTCGGCCACGTTGCTGCACAATGGCCGGCGCGGCTTCGCGCCGGCAGCGGGCGCCCCCGTGAAACTCGACACCTATGTCTCCCCCGCCAGCGGGAACAGCCCCATCATCATCCCCGCCGTCGCCGACTACAATAACGACGGGCTGGTGGACATCTTCGTGCCCCAGAAGGGCAAGAACCTCCTCCTGCAGAACACGGGCGACGGGAAGTTCGTGGACGCCATGCACACCACCGGCCCCATGGCCACGCACGAGGACGAGAGCCTGTGGGCCACCTGGGCCGACGTGAACGACGACGGGCTGCTCGACCTCTTTGTGTGCAACGCTGCCACGCGCAACCGCCTCTACATCCAGAAGAGCAATCGCGCGTTCATTGACAACGCGCCCGAGTACGGCGTCGCCGGCGAGATGGGCGAGAAGACCAACTTTGCCGTCTTCGCCGACCTCGACCGCGACGGCGACCTCGACATGATTGTGTTCCGCGAGAGCGGCCACAGCCAGGCGCTCCTGAACCCCTACGTCGAGGGCGACAACCGCTACTACCTCAGCGTCATCGTCCGCACCCGCCTCGGAGCCACCGGCGCCAAGGTTTACCTCCTGCGCCTCGCGGACCAGGCGGTCGTGGGCCTCCAGCAGGTCGGTCGCGTCGAGGGCTTCAACCGCCAGACCCCCTTCGAGGCGTTCTTCGGCGTGGCCGCCGCGGGGGAGTACGGGGTCAAGGCCGTCCTCAGCAACGGCTCGGTCATCCGCCAGAAGGTCACCGTCAAGCCCAATGCCCGGAACGTACTCGTGATCGGACGCGAGCCCGACTGAGCCCTGTTCCCCACCATGGTGTCGCCCCCCCTCTGCCCCCGGGGCCGCGGCAACGGAGCTCGGGCGCATGAAACGCAAGCGCACTCCTGAGGCCGTCCTCACCATGCTCTGGGTCGCCGCGGCCATCTACTTCGGCGCCAAGAGCCTCGAGCCCCGCGACGAGGATGAGGACCTCGACCTGTTGCCCATCCCGAACATCCCCTCCGAGCTCCCAGGCGTGCCCAACTTCTTCCGCGTGTCCGAGGACCTCCTCCGTGGCGCCCAGCCTTCCGCTACCGGCTTTCGCGCCCTCAAGGCCGTCGGCGTGAAGACCATCCTCAACCTACGACACTATCACTCCGACCGCTGGATGCTCGACAAGATCGCTCTCGACTACGAGCACGTGGACATCAAGTCCTGGAGCATCTACGGCGGCCACGTCCTCCGCTTCCTCGAGATCGCCACCGACAAGTCCCGCACCCCCGTCTTCATCCACTGCCACGACGGCATCGGCCGCACCGGAGCCCTCTGCGCCATGTACCGCATCGTCGTCCAGGGCTGGAGCCGCGACGACGCGATCCGCGAAATGCGAGAGGCCGGCCCCTGGGAGGAGAAATGGTTCAACAAGGTCGTGGGGCGCCTGGACGACATGGATGTGGACCAGATGCGTAGGGCCCTCGGCTTGCCGAAGCCCAAGGAGCCGGTGAAGCCATGACACGAAAGCTCTGCCCCGCGGTGTCGCTCGCCCTCACCTGGCTCCTCACGGGCCTCTACTTCGCTCACTGCGACGCCCAGCCGGACGCGGCGGGCCGCCCCGAGGCCTGGGCCCAGCGCCTTTCGCGGACCGGGCTGCCGAACCTCCACAAGGTCTCGGACGGCCTTTACCGCGGCGCCCAACCCTCCGCCCTCGGCGTGCAGGAGCTGAAGAAGATGGGCGTCAAGACCATCGTCAACCTCCGCTCCGCCCACTCCGACGCCGACTTCCTCGGCGACGCCGGCCTCGCCTGCGTGGCCATCCCCATGAGCGCCTGGCACCCCGAGACCGAGGACGTGGTGGACTTCCTCAAGATTGCGACCGACAAGGGCCGCACCCCCGTCTTCGTCCACTGCCAGCACGGGGCCGACCGCACGGGCATGGTCTGCGCCGTCTACCGCATCGTCGTCCAGGGCTGGACCAGGGACGACGCGATCCGCGAGATGACCCAGGGCGGCTTCGGGCACCACCCCATCTTCCGAGACCTGTCCAGCTTCCTCCGCGACCTCGATGTCGATGCCCTCCGGAAGGCCGCGGGGCTTACCGGCGAGCCCGGCCCAGGACGCAAGTAGGGCGTGCATACTTGCACGCGGAATCGAGGACGAGGACGAGGACGATGAGAAGGAGACACCCTTGAGCGGCTTGCTCTGCCGCGAGGACATGGATGAGGTCCGCCAGCGCCTCACCACCTGGTGGAACGGGGGCGACATCGGCCGGCCCGCCCTTCAACTCCACGCTCCGCGCGAAGCGCCCCTCGAGGACATCCCCGCACTGCCCCAGCCGCCCGGATGGGTGACCAACTACTCGACCACCAACTTCGCCTACCGCGTGAGCCTCTCGGCCCGGGCGTGCATCGGCACCCACTACCTCGGCGAGGCCGTGCCCACCGTCGCGCCCGACCTGGCGCCCAACTGCCTGGCCCTCTACCTCGGCTGCCGCGGCGTCGAGAGCCCCGGCACCGTCTGGTGCGAGCCCTGCATGACCTCGCCCGACGAGGCCCGCTTCGACTACGACCCGAAGAGCTTCTACTGGCAGTTTTCTCTCCGCCTCGGCCGCGAGCAGCTTCGCCTCGGCAGAGGCAAGTTCCTCCTCCAGTTCCCCGACCTCATCGAGGGCCTCGACACCCTGGCCGCCATGCGCGGCACCGAGCCGTTGCTCATTGACCTCCTCGAGCGGCCCGACTGGGTGCACCGCTGCCTCCGCCAGATCACCGACCGCTACTTCCGCTACTACGACGTCCTCTACGACCTCTTCCGCGACGAGGTTGGCGGCGCGATCTTCTGGTGCTGGGCGCCCGGCCGCATGGCCAAGTTCCAGTGCGACTTCTCCGCCATGATCTCCCCCGAAATGTTCCGCGACTTCATGGTCCCCGTCCTCACCGAGATGACCGAGCGGGTCTCCTACTGCATGTACCACTGGGACGGCCCCGGCGCCCTCGGCCATCACGACCACCTGCTCTCGATTCCCCGGCTCAAGATGCTCCAGTGGACCGCTGGCGACGGCCACGAGCCGCCCTGGCACCCCCGCTGGTGGCCCTACTTCCACAAGACCATCGAGGCGGGCAAGAAGGTCTTCATCGGCTGCGACACCATCGAGCACCTGCTCGACCTCCGCCGCGAGTTCGGCCAAGGCTTCAAGCAGTTCCTCATCGGCATGGGCGCCAAGTCCCCCGCCCACGCCGCCGAAATCCTCGACATGGCCTGCGTGTGACCGCCCGCCTGGAATCGCCGATTGGCGATTCTCGCCCATCCGGCTCAGAGTCGGACGGGGTTCTCGATTTCCAGCGCACCCATTTGGCTATTCTCGGCCATCCGGCTCAGAGTCATACAGTGTTCTCGAGTTTCCGACTCGAGAATCGGCGATTCTCCGCATTCCGGCTCAGAGTCATACAGACTCTACAGAGTCGGACACTTTTTCGCGCGGTAGCTCGGCCGGTGGGCACCACAGGTTGTGGCTATCCTCCGGACAACCCACAACCCGCTGAGTCGCCTGACTCGCCTGACTCGCCGGTTCACGGGGGATGTCTCGTGAGCCCCACGTAACCGCTCGCCGCCGCGTCGTCCGCCCAGGCCTTCTGAGCGCAAGTCGCCAGAGGCGGGGCAGAGGACGGCCTGAAGGCGGGACTGCGAACTCACGCCTCGAAATGTCGCCGCCAGTTGCGATCCTATGGTTCGCAGCCTCTTACGCCTCTGTGCTGTGCCCGGCACAGCATTCAGGCGTTGTAGAGCGGATCTCCTGGATCAACTTGTGGCATGCTTCGACCAACACGTTGACGGCCACGGAGCTGAGAGACGACTCGAGCAATCCCTCGTGGAGGATGCGATTCCGGTACCCGATGGCCTGGCCCGCTGTATCAATCATAGTGTGCTTGCTCTTCGGTAGGATCGTCTTCAAGATCGCCTTGACTCTGACGGACAGACCGAATTTGCTGTTGAAATCCTGGACTGCTGACTTGCTGACCCCTTTCGTCACCAGGTGCTTGTTGATGAAGGCTGGGACCACTACCTCCAGAGCCATAACAGCATGGATAATCGCGAGCGAGAGATGCTGCCTTTCAGCATAGACTCGCGCCCGCGCTATCGACAACTCCTCGATAGGAATGACGCCGGTGCCGCCAAAGAACGCCTCTGCGGTATCCTGGGCGTCCGGCGCAGCCTTTGGTGTCCAATAGCTCACCATTGGACGAACGCGTGTCCCAAAGCTCCCTTGTTCGTCACGGAAGTAGGCGAACATGCCATCGGTGTTTCGGCAATGGATATCGCTGACATAGATGTGAGGCGATTGAGTGAGGATGTGGTAGTTATGGAACTCTCTGACCACGGCGAGCAACGTGTTTCGTGCTTGGTCGATTCCCTTCTCATTTCGTATCGAGTTGATGTAGACCATCGGATCGTCGTCCGTATGATGCTCTATTGTGATCATAAGGCACGTCAGTGCCTTTGTGAGACAGCGCACTTTCTGCGCCATGGCGCCGTCCTGTTCAGAGAGTGCCCCCAAGTGCTTCTCGAAGTAGTCATGAATGATCAGAAGCGACGAAACGCAAGGGATTGAATTGGTGGACCCCTCTACCTTCCTCTCGAGATCCCCATAGAACCCTGTAAGGTTGGGGAAAGCGCCAAAGACGTGACTACGAAGGTGAACAACATGCCTGCTCTCGAGAATGTGCGTATCTCTGCCGATGCGTATTGGGTACGAGCCCTCGACGAATGTGTAGTCCAGGTTGTCGAAAAGGGCGTATATGGAACATGTGCTATTCTTAGTTGAAATAGAAGGCGGCTCCCTTCAAACTGGCTGTGTCTAACCGGGTTCGTTGGGAACCCCAACCAGGAGGAAAGGAGCCGGCGATGAGAAGTGTAGCAGGTGGTGGCCGTCGAGGCAAGAA
>DATKZY010000157.1:0-62461 GCA_035527715.1 Planctomycetota bacterium
TCCTCGTCCCACGGCGCCTCGCCCTTCGACTCGTCGGGCTTCGCGTCGCCGATGATCACGTAGTCGGTCGTCACCGACACCTTGTCGGCGAGCGTGCAGGGGTAGCGGCCGAGGATCTGCTCGATGCGCGCCTCGAGGAACCGTCCCTTGAGGCGGAACTCGAGCTTCGTGCCGCGCTGGAACGCAGGGTTCACGAGCACCATCCCCGGGAGGATGGGGTCCACCTCGTCCTGCTTGATGACCTTGGCCCTGGCGATCTCGTCGTAGACCTCCCGGATCTGGATCTGGCCCTTCGGGCGGCGGTTGTCGGGGTCGCCCCTCTCGAACACCGAGAAGAACATCCCCACCTCCACCCAGTCCTTCCGGCCGATGTCCACCATCACGTGCTTCCCGTCCGCGTCCACGGTCAGCACCTTGCCGTCCGCCGGCTCCGGGCCCGTGCCCACGGTGAGCGGGGTCTTCCGCTTGCCCGCGCGCTCGAGGTCGGCCAGCTTCTCCTCGAGCTTCTTGTACTTGTCGCCCCAGACGAGGACGTCTTTCTGGGAGGCAGCGATGTCCTTGGCGAGCTTCGCCTTGTCGGCCTTCAGGCCCTCGACCTCGGCCGTGAGCGACTCGCGCGTCTTGTCGCGCTCCCCCTCGACCGTGGCCTTCTCGCCTCGGAGCTTCACCACGGCCTCCTGCTCCACCTTGATCTGCTGGTCCTTCGTCTTGGCGGTCTCCTCGCCTTCGCGTATGGCCGTCTCGCGCTGGTCCTTGGCCTTCTTGAGCTCTCCCTCGATGTGGGTCACCACCCGTTCCAGGTTGGCGCAGCGGTCGGCGTAGCCGCTCAGCAGGGTCTTGAGGTCGGTGAACACTTTCGGCGCGGCATCGGGCACCACGCCTCCCACGGCGGGCAGGGGGGCTTTCTTCTCGAGCTCGTCCTTGAGCGTGAAGAACTCGCGCTGCGCGCCCTCGAAGTTCAGCCCGACCAGCTTATCGTACTTGCGGAACTCGGTCTGCGCGTCGCTCGCCTTCTTCTCCTCGTCGCGGAGCTTCTCCTCGGTCGCCAGCAGCTTCTTCTCGATGTCGCCCACCGAGAGGCCCAGCACCACGGTGCTGGCGATCAGGCCCACCACCATGACCGAGAGGATGATGATCGGGACCGGTGAGCCAGCGCGGCCGCGAGCGATGCGTCGGGTGGCCATGCCATCCACTCCTAGTACGATGAGCTACTGGGTTCGGGCGCCGAGGGCGCGCTCGGCGCGCCCCGGCTGCAGGCCGTATTCTACCGTCGCCGGCGGAGTTATGTCAAGCCCAAATGCTTGCAAACGCCCCCGGCTTCTGCTAGAATGCCCCCCGTGCGAGCCACATACAGCCCACGGGGCATGCCATGGCGAACGCATACGTGGGCTTGGGCAGCAACCTGGGCGACCGGGCGGCCAGCCTCCGCGAAGCCGTCCGCCGCCTCGGCGCGTGCCAGGGCATCGAGGTCGCCGCGGTTTCCTCGCTCCTCGAAACCGAGCCCGTCGGCGGGCCGCCGGGCCAGCCGATGTTTCTGAACGCCGCGGCCCACCTGCGAGTCGCCCTGTCCCCCGAGGACCTCCTCGACCGCCTGCTGGCCGTCGAGGACGCTCTCGGTCGCGTGCGGGCGGAACACTGGGGGCCGCGGACGCTCGACCTCGACCTGTTGCTGTATGAGGACCGGGTGGTGCGGACCGAGCGGCTCGTCGTGCCCCACCCGCGGATGCACGAGCGGCGTTTCGTGCTCCAGCCCCTCGCCGAGGTCGCCGCGGAGGCCGTCCACCCCGTGTTGGGCCGCACGGTGGCCGAGCTGCTGGCCGCGTTGAAGGGGGAGCCATGAGCCACAAGTTCACCTACGTCGCGGTCGAAGGCCCCATCGGCGTGGGCAAGACCACCCTCGCGCGCTCCCTCGGCCTGGCCCTCAACGCCCGCGTCATCCTCGAAGAGTCAGAGGCCAATCCCTTCCTCCGCCACTTCTACGAACACCCCAAGCGCTACGCCTTCCAGACCCAGCTCTTCTTCCTCGCCTCCCGCTACAAACAGCAGCAGGAGATCTACCAGCGCGACCTCTTCCACCAGACCACCGTCGCCGACTACCTGTTCGAGAAGGACAGCGTGTTCGCCAGCGTCACCCTCAGCGACGAGGAGCTGCGCCTCTACCACCGCATCGCCACCCTCTTCCCCAGCGGCCTGCCCAAGCCCGAAATCGTCATCCTCCTCCAGGCCAGCGTCGAGTCGCTCATGGCCCGCATCCGCAAGCGCGGCCACGACTTCGAGGCCCCGATGGAGCTCGATTACCTTCGCACCGTCGTCGAAACCTACAACCGCCACTTCTTCGACTACGCCGCCGCCCCCCTCCTCGTCGTGAACACCGACGAGGTGAACGTCGCCGCCGACGCTGACGAGTTGGCCAACCTCATCGAGCAAATGGGCCGACACCACCACGGCACCCAGTACTACGTCCCCGTCGCCCGCAAGGCCCCCTGAGGCCCCCCGTCCCATAGGCCCGATAGGTCCCATTCGCCCCATGCAAGTCTTTCACGCCATCCCCGCCCTCCGCTCCTTCCTCGCTCCCCACCGCGCCGCGGGCCACTCCATCGGCTTCGTCCCCACGATGGGCGGGCTCCACGAAGGCCACCTCAGCCTCCTCCGCCGCGCCAGGGCCGAGTGCGAAGTCGCCGTCGTCTCCGTCTTCGTCAACCCCACCCAGTTCGGCCCCACCGAGGACCTCGCCCGCTACCCCCGCGACATCGAGGGCGACGCCCGCCTCTGCGCCAGCGTCGGCGCCCACGCCCTCTTCGCCCCCGACCCCGCCGAAATCTACCCCCACGGCTTCTGCACCTGGGTGGACCAGGACGACGCGACGGCTCGCCGCCTCGAGGGCGAACACCGCCCCACCCATTTCCGCGGCGTGCTCACGGTGTGCCTGAAGCTCTTCCACATCGTGCAGCCCGACCGCTCGTACTTCGGCCAGAAGGACTACCAGCAGGCCCTCCTCGTCCGCCGCATGGCCCGCCAGCTCGACCTGCCGATGGACCTCGTCGTCTGCCCCATCGTCCGCGAGCCCGGCGGACTTGCCATGAGCTCGCGCAACCGCTACCTCGACCCGGCCGCGAGGCAGCAGGCCGCCAGCCTCTTCCGGGGACTCGAGACCGCCCGAGCCGCCCTCGCCGCCGGCCAGCGGAGCGCCGAGGCGCTCGCCGCCCTCATTCGTGATGAACTCCTCGCCGCCGGCCCCTGCGACATTGACTACGTCGCCATCGCCGACCCCGACACCCTTGCCCCCGTCGAAACCGTTGACCGCCCCGCCGTCGCCCTCCTCGCCGTCCGCATCGCCGGCACCCGCCTCATAGACAACCTCGTCCTCACCCCGCCGCAGCCGTAGCCGCGTGGCGGGCGAGGGGGCCTCGTCCCATCGGTCCCATTCGTCCCATATGTCCCATCAAGCCGGGCGCGGCCGCGAATCACGCGAATCTCCGCGGATCCCGAACGCGAGACTCGAAGCCCGAAACGCGAGACGGAATGTCTCCCGCAGAGCCAGCCAAGCCAGCAGAGAAGAAAAGGGGCCCGCGAAACACGCGAAAGAACGAGCATCGGGCTCGGAAGAGCTTCACCACAGAGGACACTGAGGGACACAGAGAAGCCGGGGAGGTGAGAGCGACCGGGGACTGCGCGAACCCACGCGAACCGGCCCTCAACTCGGAAAGGGAGACGCGAAAGCTAAACCGGAATCAACCGGACCCTGTTTCCGCGACCGGCCCCGTCCAGTGGGCTTGGTAGATGGTTTGGCGGTACTGGAAGGCTTCCCGTCCACCTTCCATGATCTCCGTCAGTTGCGCCGCTGTGTCGCGCGAATCCAGATCGCCTGTGGACTCGATGCGGCACTGCTTCTGCTCGATAGCACGGAGGACTATAGCCTGCTCCACATCTCCAAGCACGGGTATGTTAGGGTTGTGGGTCGCGACTATCACTTGTCGCCGCAGCTTTATGCTCGCCAGAATATTGACGATTACCTGTCGGATGAGCCGGTTGTCGAGGTTATCCTCCGGCTGGTCAATAATGAGCGGGCCGTGACCATTGAGAAGCAAGATCGGTAGAATGGCGCTGCACCTCTGGCCGGGGAAGAGTTCACCAATCGGCCTCAGAGCGCTTCCCGCCTCATTGGGGCGATCATCGAACACGACCTCGTCCAACTTCAGCACCGCGTCGACAGTGGGTGTGTCAGATTGGGGAGATGACCTTGGGAAGGTCCACAGGCCCTCTCTCACTTCGGCCGGCAGATGCGCGAGGAGCTCCTTTGAGGGCGGGTCCGTCATCAAGAGGTGCTCCGGCTCCAGGTGGAGCTTCCCGACGCACTGGCGGAGAATCTGGTCTGCAAGATCCGGCTCAACTCGGCCCTCTTTGGCTGCCCCCTTGTCCACGGTGAACACAGACGCATCTCCTGCAGATGCGCCCAGTAGAGCGTCACGCACTTGAGCGGGCATTAGCCTCTTGTCCATGAGAGCTGAGATTCTGACATCACGGGACCTTGATATGCATGGTCCCACGTGGTCCTCAAGCCAACGCCGGAGCGCGCTCCTGTCCTCCATTGGGTGCACCTCGACCCGGATGACCAAAGTAGTTGGGTCCAGGTCCCGCCCCAATCGATCGCACAGGCGCTGAGCGGTCTTCGTCCGCAGTTCAGTGCGCGCTTGGCACTTCTTGACCATGCCGTCGAACAGTTGCTTCCGGAACCTCAGCTTCTGTCCCCACTCCCCCAGAAGTTCGCGGTAGCGACACAGTGCCGCTTCAGCTTCCTCGAAGTCCCTTTTCTTGGCCTCCCTATCCCTCGCTCCGTGCGGTATTCCCTGTTTGGCGAGAGCCTCCGCTGCTGCTTTGTGGTGCGCGCCGGTATCTCGAATCGCCTCTTCCAGTAACTTGCCGACTGCCCGGAGTTCCTCTCCTACGCGACTGAAAGCGACCGCAAGACGCTGCCGAGGTGACATGCCATCCTTACCTGCCTCAAACAGCTTGGCTAATGAGTCGCAGTAGGGCTTGCTCTTGCCGTGCTTGTCCCGGATTCTCTTCTGCAGCCAGTCCAGGACGCCGAGCAGCCCTGCCTCCCTCTCCTCCGCCGCAGGATCGTCTACTGCTTGATCCCACCGTTTCCTTGCGTCTACGGCAGCGGCTTCGGCAGAACCTGACTCGTCAAGATCTTTGTAGAGCGGCTGCACCTCAGGGCGATTCGCTGCTTCGTAGGCTGCCTTCCGTCTGGCGTACTCCCGCAGCGGCGCAGTGTGCTCCTCCGTCAATTCGAGCACGCTGTCCGCAATCTCAACCATTTTCGCGCGATGCTTAGCACTACAACGCTAGAAAACATTGAAGCACTTCCTGAGTTTGGACAACCGGATGCCTAACTCGTGCAGTCGTCGCAGCCGCCTCTTGCGATGGCAGCGTGCGGCGCGTTGGAGAGAAAGTACTTGACCTCGCCATCGAGGACGTTGCGGGCGACGACCAGCCAGAGTTCCTCCCCCGGCAGGCCCCCCTTCGGCCAGGGGGAGAACCGCGTCGTGCGCGCCTCCCACACGACGGGCCCCTTCTGGGTGTTCTTGACGTGAAAGCTCCTCCAGGAGGGTCCTCCCCGCTTCCAGAGGCGATCCACCCTTCGAGGGAGAGGAGCACCGGCGGCCAGTTCGGGCCTCGTCCGGGGACGCCCCCGGCCCGTCGAACCCGCCCAAGGTCCGAGCACCCTGGGACGTTGCGTCCAGCCCTTGAGCGCACAGGGCACCTCGACCACGTAGAGAAGCCCCAGGGCGTCCACCTCCGCCCGAAAGGCCCCGCACCGGCCGTACTCCTCGTCGGCCGTCAGGTACTTCAGATGCACCCCGTTGCCCAGAGTGTGCCGGAGGAGGTCCAGGGCGATGCGCCACTTCGGCCGGTAGACCACCCTGTCGGGAATCCCCGCCTCCCGGCAGCGCGCGCGGTCCGCCAGCCAGGCCTCGGGCAGGTACACGTCGCTGTCCACGAGCGCGTGGAAGTCGCCGCCCACGTACCCCAGGTGCACCGTGACCACGCAGTTGTCGATCTTGCCACTCGCCCCGCAATACTGGCGCTGGACGCCGGCCGTCTTCTCCCCCTTCTTCCCGAAGCTGGCCTCATCGATCACCGCGGTCGCGTTGGGGTCGGCGTGCTCGCCGGCGACGATCTTCTGCACCCGCTCCCCGACCGCCCGTTCGTCCCAGCGAAGGATCGCCAGAAACTCCTGGAGAGAGCGGGGCGGAACCCCGGCCTCCAGGGCGATGGACGCCAGGTTCTTGCGCTCCAGGTCGCTGACCTGGCCAGCCACGTAGGTCCTCATGTGGCGTCGGCTCGGAACGGTCTTAATGTAGTCCTCAAAACGACTTACGAACACATCCAGCCCTCTCCGCAGAGCCTTCAGCCTCTTGACATCCATCGCTTCGCCCTCCGGGGTTCCCGGGACTTCAAACGCTCCCCCCGAAGAGTTGGTCGAGTGAAATGCCTTGGACTTTAGACCTTTTTTAGCGTTGTAGTGCTAAGGGCCGGACCCTTGTCTCGGTGGGGGCAGGAACTTCACACGGCTGAATTGTTACCCCGGCAGATAGTCTCGGTTCCACGCCCACGGATCCCCATAGGGATGGGGCTCCGGGGGACGAGGGACGACAGGTCCGACGGAGAAGAGAATGCTCGGATGTTCGTACCACTTCAACCGCCTGAGGTAGAAGCGCAATGAACCTTGTGGGTGCCACCCTCAAGCGAAGCTTGAGGGTGTCTTCTCGCGGTCTGCCCCGTTTGCACCCTCCAAGCCTGCCTGTCCGTGTCTGTCCGCATGGCTCCTTCACATGCCCTTTGTGTGCGGGGGCCTCCTACGGCTCGACAGTCACCGTGCCCCAGGCGGCGGGGGTGAGCTGGGCCTCGACGCCCAGGTCGCTCACGGTCAGCTCGCCGCGATGGCTCCAGTAGGCGCGGCGCGCGACCCCCATCCCGCCCGAATCGGGCAGTAGAATTCCGAAGTCGCACGGCAGCGTGAATTTCTTCGAGGCATCCAGCCCCAGCGCCGACCACTTGACGAAGACCTCAGTCGTCCACGCAGCCATGCCCTTCGGCACCTCGCGGGTCAGGCTGTCCTCGGTGCGGAAGGCGATCTTCACGTCGCCCTCGGCCAGCGGCACCACCCGCGCCACGCGGGTCGTCACCAGCGGCGAGGCGAACTCGACCCATTTCTCGTGCGGCACGGCGGGGTCCACGTAGTCGTAGAGCACGGCGACCCACTTGCCCTTGTGCCGCCCGAAGACGATGCGGCGGTCGCCGGGCACGACGTCGCGCGAGCGGTTCCGCCCATCCTGACGATACATGAAGTCGAAGCAGAAGCCGGTCTTGAAGAGGAACCGCACGTCCTCCGAGGCATTGCCGAGGCCGCTGACGCCGGCGTAGGCGAGGTAGAGGCCGTCGTTGTCGCAGGCGCCGTCGAAGTAGAGCGACGCCTTGTCGTCAATTGCCGCCATCTTCTTCGTGCCGCCCCAGTCGGCCAGATCGCCGTCGAGCTGGAAATTCGTGGTCCGCTTCGCCAGCGGACGGAAGGTGTGTGACCGCTTGGCCTTGGCGGCCTGCGCCGCGGCGGACTCCGCGGCGACGAGGAGCGGACGGATCTTCTCGTTCGCCGCGAGCGATTCGGCGGTGACCTTGAGCGGGAACTGCTGCGCCTGGTACGCGTCGAGCCCCTCGATGCGGCTGAGGGCGTGGAACGTGTGGCCTGCGACGACGTAGTAGTTGCCGTTGTGCGCCTTGACGAAGTGGCCGAAGAAGCACTCGCCGCCGAGGCTGCGATGAGTGACCTCGATGCCGCGCTTCGGCTCCAGGTCGGTGCTCCAGCCGCCCTCCTTGCCCGTGAAGAACCAGCCGAGCAGGATCGGGTCGCGTCCGCCGAGGACGAACCAGCGGCCGCCGTTGCCCAGCAGCACGGCCACCTCGCCGACGGGCGACTTCGTGGCCGCCGTGCCCACGTAGTGCAGCGGGTTATCCACCACCACGCCCTGGATCGGCGGGATGAAGCTGCTCGGCTTCGCGTCGAGCGGGCCGCCGAGGAGCGTGAGATCAGGCTGGACGACATAGGGCTGTGCCTCGATGGCGAGCGAGCCGTCGCTGAGCACGATGGACGAGCCCTCGTAGCCGGGCTTGGCCCGCATCCCGATGCGCAGCGTGGCCATGCACACGGGCGACAGCTTCCTGTAGTCGAAGGGCTGAATCTTCGCCTTCTCGTAGATCGGCACGCCCTGTTGGGTGAAGCGCGACGGGGCGAGTCGCGCACTCTTGCCCCAGAACGTCAGGTCCGGCCCAAGCCAGTTGCACCAGTAGACCGTTGCGAACGGGTCGCCGCCGAACTCCCTCCAATCGAAGACCTCGACCTCCTCGACCTGGTACTTGCCGTCGCCGTTGCGGTCGCACCAGATAAACGAGCGGTCGGTGAGGTCCTGGCCGAGCCAGTGCGCTTTCCAGCACTCCTTCTTCAGGAGGAAGGGCGAGTTGTAGGCCTTGGCCAGCACGGCGCAGGGGCGCCAGGTGGCCGCGCCGTCGTCGAGCGTGCACACGACGATGCCCGGGCTGCCCTGCCAGCCGGGGTCGCCGACGATGTAGCGGCGGCCCTTGTAGCAGATGGGCCGGCCGACCTTGGTGAAGACGAAGGAGTTCGTCTCCAGCGTCGGCGTTTCCTCGGTGCCGAGGCGGGCGTTGAGGTTCCGGAGCACGCTCGTGCCCTTCTCCCAGTCGAGGGCGAAGTGCATGCTGCGGTAGTAGAAGCTCTTGAGGTCGGGGTCGAGGAACCCGCCGCCGCCGTATTCGGCGGGACCGAGAAGCTCTTTCTCGAACTTGCCGGCGGCGGAGAAGCGGCTGATGCGCTTGGGCGCGTAGAGGCGCTCGGCGACCCACAGCTTGCCCTTGGCGTCAATCGCCACGCCGCTGGGGCGTTCCAGCACGTTGGGGTCCCACGGCCCGGCCTTTCGCGCGCCGCGGTCGCCCACCACGAGTTGCGGCTTGCCCTGCCTGTCGAATAGCACCACGGCGCGGCGCTCGGCGTCGCCGACGGCGATCCGGTCGGGGCTGAGGGCAATCGAGATCGGCTCCTTCAGGTCCTTGTCGTTGAGCACGGTGTGGGCGACCTTGTCGGCCTCGATCTTCGAGCGGCAGAGCTTCTTGTTGGCGAGGGCGTAGAGCGTGCCGTCGGAGTCGAAGACCATCGCCGCGATGTCGAGGTCGGACGCGCCGAACTCGCGGACCAGCTCCCCCGTGTCGCCGTTGCGCACCTGGAGGAAGTGCGAGGGGCCGGCGTCGAGCTTGTCGGCGAGCTTCAGCAGCGCCACGCCGGCGACCGAGCAACGGAACGGGTCGTCCTTGTTGCCTGCGACGCCGTACTTGCCGCCGCCGTAGCCCATCGTGAAGCGGAGGCGGAGGGCGCGGGCTGTGACCTCGCGGAAGAAGGGCACGCAAGTCTCGTTGTGCTCGGCGCGAGCCGTGTCCCAGCCGTTTCGCTTGTCGCGCCGCGCGGCAAGAGTCGTCACCTCTTCCCAGTCGCCGTCGCCGGCGTCGGCGGGCGCGCGGCCCTTGAGGGCGTCCACCGCGAACATCGGGTTCGTGCAGCCGAGCAGGCACAGGCCGTCGAGCGTCACGTCCTTCTTCAAGTCGAGCACGACGCTGACGGGGAGGTCCTCGGAAATGGGCTTCTCGGTGCGGAAATGCCAGGCGGCGGACTTCGCGCTCGGCGCCGTCTCGACCTTCGCGAGGCCAGTCTTGGGGAGCAACACCTCAATCGCGGCGTCCTGGGCGACGAAGCGATGGGTGAGGATGCGGCACATGGCGAGGTCGGGGCGGAAGTCCTTCGTCTCGCCCGCCGGCGGCAGGAGGCGCAGGAGCAACACGTCGGCGGTCAGGCCCGCCCGCGGCGCGGCGATGAAGCTCAGGGGGCGCGCGAAGTCGGTCGTGCCGAACAGCTCCCATTGCGGGTCGAGGTCAATGGTCGCGAGCTCGAGCCCCTCGCCCGGCTCGTGCTTCTTCGGGTCGAAGGCGACCCCCTGCTTGAGGATGAACGCGTCGGCTTTCGCGACCCCCGCGATGCGGTCGAGGACCATCGTGCCGAGGGGGATGGGCTGGGTGAACTTCAGCAGCACGTAGCCGACGCCCTGCGAGACGAGGGGGCGGATGCCGGTCTGCGGGTTGCGCCCGTCGCAGAAGGTCGTGGCGAAGCGCTCGCGGGCGCTCAGCACGTGCTCGGCCGGCCGCCCGCCCTTGACCGCGATGGGGCGGCACCTGTCGTAGTCGAGCAGGCGGTCGCTGACGGCGTTGGCGAAGGGCGACTGCTCGGCCTTGTGGCTCTTGAGCACGAGGTAGAGCTTGCCGTCGTGGGCGGCCATGGCCTGCACGGGGTCCTTGCCCGTGTCGTGGATGCGTTTGGCCTCGCAGGTCTCGGGGTCAATGTGGTAGAGCAGGCGGTTCTTCTCGGCCACGCCGTAGATGGCCTTGCCATCGGTCGTGAGCCAGGTGGGGCCGCGCCAGCCGGAGAGGCCGCCGCGCCCCCAGAGCTTCTCGCCGTCGAGATTGGTCGCGATCAGCGCATGGCCGTGCTCGGCCACCTCGCAGCCGAAGAAGATGCGGTCGCCGAAGGCCAGGGCGCTCACGGGCGGCGTGTGGTCGCCCATCCAGCCGCCGGTCCGCATGGCGGCGCCCTCGCCCATCGGCTTCGTGAGCCAGGGCGGGTTGCCCGCGTGGCCGACCGTGAACTCGTAGAACGCCTTGAGGCCGGGGTTGGTGAAGACCTTGACGACCAGCTCCGTGCTCGCGGGCACGAGATTGCCCCACAGGTCCATGCCGTCCCAGCGGACCTCGTAGTCGCCCTTCTTCAGCTCGAGCAGTTGGCCGAGGATGCGCACGACGCGCCCCTGCGGCGTATAGAGCGCCACGGTCGCCTGGCCGTCGATCGGCATCTTGAAGGGGATCTTCACCGCCCCCATCGCGGCCGTGGCCGGCACCGGCGCCGCCACGACGCTCTGGATGGAGAGCAATGGCGCAACAAGCAGAAGCATGGCCAACCGCATCTGGTCCTCCTCGGGGGATGGGCAAGAGTGTTCGTGCCCCAATGATAGCGCCGGGCAGGAAGCCGTCAAGCGCGGTCGCCTGCTCTTGGCAACACGGGCAGAGATTGGTATAACAACGAAAGCCCCAACGCAAAGGAGATACAGGATGACCCGATTCGCTCTGGTGCTGGCGACGGGCCTCGGCCTTGCCGGGGCAGCCGAGAGGCACTATCGGCTGGAATCAACGGACCTCAAGCATCGGGTGATCTGGGGCGCGGAGTGCGAGGGGCCGGGCGGCCTGGCCATCGCCTTCGGCGGCCAGGACCAGGAGGCCGACGACGGCCGGCCCCACACCCGCATCAAGGCCGACGGCCAGTGGAAGGCCATCCACGAGGAGCTGCGCGCAAGGAACCCCCTCCAGAAGCTCCGCGACCGCGTCTGGGCCGTCCGCAACCAGCAGAAGGCCCTCGCCGCCCGCGCCCGCCACCTCTACTTCGAGGCAAAGGGCGATACCGACCTGTCCGCCGAGAAGGCGAAGGTCAAGCAGGAACTTGAGGCGGTGATCGCGGAAATCGAGAAGCTCGGCAGCCTGGAGACATATGAGGCAGGCCAGGCGAAGGCCGCCCTCGCCTTCCTGCGCTCGGGCACGCAGATTGACCTGGAGAAGGCGGCGGATGCCCTCGATGCCGAGCCGTCGCCGCGCGCGCTCAGCCCCATCGTCCACGACGCGAAGACGGGGCTATTCATCCTCTTCGGCGGCGACCACCTCGACTACCTGACCAACGACACCTGGGTCTTCGACCCCGCGAAGAAGAAATGGATGCAGCGCCATCCGCCTGCCGCCCCCGCCCCGCGAGCCAACCATCAACTGAAGGCGACAGGCGACGGCAAGGTCACCCTCACCGGCGGATACACCTACTCCTCCTCCACCGACTACTGCGGTGGACAGTACAAGGACATCGGCGATGGCGAGTGGGTCTACGACATCGCCGCGAACGCCTGGAGCGGCGCCTCGGCGCCCGGGCCGACCGCGCAGCGGGTCTATCGCACCGGCCCATACCACCCCGACTTCTATCTCCGCGACCCCAAGCCCGATGCGGCCGAGGTCGCCGCGCGGCTCAAGGACCTGCCGGCGAACAAGTGGGTGCCCCTCAAGCCGCCCCACATCCCGCGACTCGACCGCTGCTGGGGCACCGCCGTCCTCGACCCCGACCGCGACCTCATCCTGGTCTGGAGCGGCGGACACTCCTCCCACTGCGGCACCGACGTGTTGCACTACCACCTCGCCACCAATCGCTGGGAGCTGCCCTACCCTGTCGAGTTCCCCCTCGGCCAGACCTACTCGAACACCAGCTATCCCGCCGGCTTCAACTTCAACCTCCGACCCTGGGTCACGGGCCACACCTACCAGAGCTACGGAGTTGACCCCCTGAGCAAGCTCATGCTCTTCACGGGCCACGTGAAGCACTACTACATCTACGACCCCGACGTGGCCGATTGGGTCGGCCGCGGCCCGAAGCCCAAAGGGATGACCTACAACGACTGCTTCTACACCCTCAACCTCCTGCCCACGCCTCGGGGCCTCCTGTGCTGGAACCAGAGCGGCGCGGTATTCCGCTTCGACCCCGCCGCGAGCGCCTGGACGGAGTTGAAGTTCAGCAGCAAGCTCCCCGGCTCCGCCGTGGACTACTCGACCGAGGTCTACGACTCGAAGCACGACCGGCTGCTGTTCTTCCGCACCGGCTACGGCCAGAAATACGACGGCCAGGTCCACGCCCTCGATCTGAAGGGTCTCGCCGCAAGCGCCCTGTCGCCCGCGAACGCCGCCGTGGCCACGGGCTTCCTCATTGACCGCGCGTGCTACGAACCGGCGAGCGACCTTGTGGTCTTCGCCGCCCTCCTGCCGCCCGACGCGGACGGCCTCCAGCGCACCCCCGCCTACGACTGCGCGGGCAACCGCTGGGTCTCCCTCAAGATCGCCTACGACGTCGAGAAGCGCGACAGGAAGGCCATCCCCCTCACCCCCCGCGGCCCGGGCCACTCCTGCGGCGTCATGTACGACGCCAAGCGGAAGCTCATCTGGGGCGTGGACACCTATCACTGCCAGCCCTACGCCCTTCGCCTCGACCCAAAGTCCGCCGACATCGCGGAACTCAAGTGACGAGGAGGCCAACCGATAACAAGGCGGCGCAAGACCACTGGGATTGCAGGTCGCTCGCGCCGCGGCGTCAAGAAGGCATGGGAACTCTGGGGCTTGAAATCCGGCCCCGCGCGCCTATATTGGTGAGGGAAGAGGACAAAGGCATGGAGCGCTCAGGCTACTTCGCCAGTGCGTGCGTTTTGCTCTGCGTAGCCTCGGCGGCGCGGCCAGCCCAGGAACAAGACTGGGACCTCCAACGGTTCCAGGCGGAAGTGTTCCTGGCCGACAGGGCCGGCGGGCGCGATTCGGCGGTCGCCCACCTGCGTCAGGCGCTCGCCGCCCGGCCCAATCACCCCGACAACATCGTCCTGGAGTTCCGAATCGGCATCTCGCTCAGCCAGCATGTCGACCCGGGCGAGTTCAGGGCTCCGGACTTCCTCGCGCGTCGCGAGAAGCGCATCGCCGAGGCCCTCCAGGTCTTCGAGGGTATCCTGCGGAAGTATAAGCACATGGACTACCACGAGCGCGACTCCGTCATCTTGCTCGGCAAGTACTATCGCTGCGCCACGCTCGTCGCCGAGGCGGCGATGCAGGCGGCGGGCTGTAGCCCTGACCACGAGCAAATCCGCAAGCACGAGTGGACGGCGCTGGAATGCCTGAACCAGACATGGGAGCGGCGGAAGAAGGACTGGTTGGCGGCGCCTCCGCCGCCAGAAGTGAAGGAGGATTCCCCATTCGGCGGCACGCTGGCGCGAGCCAAGTGGGAGTCCCGCTACCGCCATTGGCAGCAACGGAAGGAAAGGGCGGCCAAGGGGGACTGTCTCGACCCGATCGAGCTCGAGTTGGCCAAGGCTGCCATCAGGAAGTACGCCTACACGGTCGAGAAGCAGGGGCAAGCGGAAGTGATGCGCGCCATGGCCCGCATCGTCGAAGCCTTCCCTGGCACCCCGATGGCTGAACTCGCCCAGGAACGCGCGGAAGGCCCGTGGGGGCGACAGTAGGACTTGTGCCAACGGCACTGCGCTGAACGTACGCGCGTTTGACAGCACTGCCCGCGCACACCACGGGCCCCTGCCGTGTGCGTGGGCAGGTCATTCCGATTCCGGAGGCGACGACGGCACAAGCGGCTCAAGCTGGGCGATCAGCTCGGGGACGTGGACTGTTGCCACTCTCCAGAGCAACTCGTGCTTGATATCGCCGTATTCGTGGGCAATCACGTGCCGCTGCCGGATGATCTTGTCCCAGGGAATCTCGGGGTGCGTGTCCCGAAGCGAATTGGAGACGCTTCGGGCGGCTTCGCCGATGATCTCGACGTGGCGCTCGACGGCGCCGCGGAGCATGCGGTTCTGCATGTAGTCGTTGAAGGTGCGCCCGCTGACGAACTCGGCCACAGCCTCGGCGGCGTCGAGCATGTCCCACAGGTAGGATGCGTCCGACTTCTCAAGAGGCATAGACGACCTCGCGCGTGGTGAGGATTTCGTGGCGGCGGAAGGGGTTGCGCAGGCCCTCGCGGCACACGAGGTCCACGGGCCGCCCAAGGATCGCGCTCAACTCGTCCATCATGTCGATCCAGTCGTACAGGCTCCACGGGACGTCGGGCTCGAAGGCCACGAGGACATCCACATCGCTGTCGGGGCGGAAGTCCTCGCGCAGCACGGAGCCAAACAGCGACAGCTCGGCAATCAGCCACTTGCGACAGAATGCTTCGACCTTGTCCGTGGGAACACTGATTCTCGGTGCGGCCATTCCCATCTCCTGGCCTTGGTCAGCTACAGTATAGCGCGCGGCGCGTCGAGCGCAAGGGGTGGTCGCCGGTTCGGCACGTCCCATGGGTCCCATACGTCCCATTGGTCCCATCATGGCGTTTGACAGCGCGGCCCCCGCCCACTATGATCCCCTGCGCTGTGCGTGTGCGACGAACCCTGCGTCGTCGGGAGGCGAAAGGAGCCGTCCGTGATTCGCTGCGCGCTCATCAGTGGCAAGGGAATGGGGCTGATGCATGGGAAGAACTTCCACGGCCTCCCCGACTCCGAGGTCGTGGCCGTGTGCGACATGGACCCACAACTGCTGGAGAAGGCGAAGGCGGAGTTCGGGGCGCCCGGCTTCGCGTCCATTGAGGAGTTGCTGGCGGGCGCAGAGTTCGAGCTGGCGCTGCTGATCACGAACGAGACGCGGCGCATCCCGCCGCTCCGCCAGCTTCTGGCCGCCGGCAAGAACGTGTTCACCGAGAAGCCGCTGTGCGGACTCGAAGGCCAGTTCCGCGTCCGCGAACAGGACGCCGCCATCGCCGCCTCGGCCATCAAGGAGTGGAAGGCGTCGAAGCTCCAGTTCGGCATCAACTACAACTACCGCTTCTTCCGCCACTTCCAGCGGCTCCACGCCGACGCGGTCGAGGGCAAGTTCGGCACGCTCCGCCTGGTCCGCGCCCGGGCCCACTTCAACTGCTGGTCGCACGTGATTGACCAGATTCTCTGGACGATGGGCCGCCCCGAATGGGTGAGCGTGAGCGGCAACCCCGGCGAGCCGGCCGGCTGGACGCGGTTCATCCGCATGGCGTGGGCGAATGGCGTGATCGGCGAGCTGGACGGCTCGAACCTCTGGGGCTACGACGACCATCCGCTCCGCATCCAGATCTGCGGCGACACGGCCTGCGGCGAGGCCCGCGGCCTCGACGGCTGGTATCGCCGCTGCAAGGGCAGCTCGTGGCCGACCGCCGTCGAGGAGACCTGGGAGGTCGAGGCGGGCGTCCAGGAGTACAAGGCATCGTTCGGCCGCATGGCCGCCGCGGTCATCGAGGCGATGAAGGCGGGCCAGGCATTCCCCGCCGACGGCGACGCCGCGTGGAACGAGCTGCTCTTCGAGGCCGCCGTCCACCGCTCCGCCCTGCACGATGGCGAGCGCGTGCGCCTGGCCGACGTCGAGAAAGCCTGCATGGCCGCAAGCTGCTGAACGCCGCATGGCTATGCAGTCTGAGGTGAGACTGCCTCGAGGGGAAAGGCCCCGAGAGCGACACTCGTAACTAGACATTTCCGCAGGCAGAGGAGCGCCTCTATAGCCCGAAGGGGAAGCTCAGTGCCTAATGAAGCATGTGTCGAGGTCGCCGATCTGCGGGGTCTCACCGAGGCGGTAGCTCTCGCGGTTAGGGAACTCCGCCGGCCGCTCTGGTGGCGTGGACAACCTGACTACGCCTGGTCCCTCGTTCCGGGGATATTCCGGCCCCCGCTTGGACCATCACATGAGAGCCGCCTTCTTGCTCACTTCATTGATGAGGCAAGGGCGCGGTACCCAACGTGTCCCCCCGGAAGCTCTCCGCAGGACTGGCTGCCTCTGGCGCAACACTACAGGCTGCCTACCAGACTCCTGGACTGGACGTGGTCAGCCCTTACGGCCGCATACTTCGCTACACTCCCGATGGATCCGCCGCATGCCAATCTGGGAGCGGCTCTCTGGGCACTGGACCCTCAACAGCTCAACGAAACGTGCTTTGGGAAGTGGGGTCTACCGGGCATCGGGACACCGCAGATTCGCCCTTTGTGGGCGGATGTGTTCAAGGACGAGAAGGTTGACAGCGGGAAGGTCGCCGCGTTCCGGGTGAAGGTGATCGACGTGAGGATGCTCGTGCAACAGGCCGCTTTCACC
Organism: Planctomycetota bacterium; assembly: GCA_035527715.1. Taxonomy (GTDB): domain Bacteria; phylum Planctomycetota; class PUPC01; order DSUN01; family DSUN01; genus DSUN01. Next base: position 16,840 of record DATKZY010000157.1, read on the forward strand.
CTTCACGGCACAAGCAGAGGGATCGAGACTTTGGAGCGCGCCGAGACATTTGTCAGGAGGTTCCGAATCCCGGCTGAGGCAAAGCCTGTGATCCAGATGGAGCTGTACGACATGGGGATCACGCGCAAGTTCCTCTTCCCGGACTTGGAGAATCTCGCCGGTGGCTTGCAGGACGAGATCAATCTTGAGCAAGCTTGGTCACCACCGGCCGCGGGTGCGCCCAGCGTGCCCGCGGGTCCCGCCGGCGTTCCATGAGCAAGACGATCCCGCTCGTGGGGCCAGCAAGCATGGCAGAACATTACGCAACGGCGGAGCGCGACCGACTCTGTAACGCCGGGCCACGAGTGGGTGTGAAAGCGCGCGCCAGCCGAGGAGGAAGGTGATGTCCGTACACATCGAGCTGGACCTGCCTGGTAATGCTCTGTCCGCGCTCAAGGCCACACCAGAACAATTCGTCCGCGAGCTTCGCCTCGCTGCGGCCGTGAAGTGGTACGAGACTTGCCGACTGTCGCAGTCCAAGGCCGCGGAGGTTGCCGGCGTCAGCCGCAGCGAGTTCATAGATGCCCTTGCCCGCTACGGAGTGCCGGTCATGCAGACGACACCTGAGCAGCTCGAGGACGAGGTGAGGCGTGGCTAGGGTCTGGGTCGTCAATGCTTCCCCCCTTATCCTGCTCGCGCGCTCAAGTCGAGGAGTCGCCCTCTTGGCTGCACTAGCCATCGTGGATGCCCTGGGAGCCCAGAAGATGGACACGTCGGACATGAAGCTGGCGGAGAAAATCGTGGTCGGCGGGGTCGAGCTTCGCACCGCCTCGCCGCCGAAGGGGCTCGTCCTGCGCGAGGAACTGGGCCTCGTCACCCACGAAGCGGTCACGGGCCAGGTGGTCCACCGCACGCCCAGGCCGGCCGTGGGGATATACGAGACCAAGGCGACGATCACCCCCGGCGGCGACTACCTGCTGATGTTCCCCGAGGGCAAGCACTACGGCGGCCAGAAGACCAAGGTCAACGACCTCCTCGCCTGCCGCTCGTCCGACAAGGGAAAGACCTGGACCGCCCCCAAGGTGGCCTTCGCGATTGACTACAACCAGCACGGCTTCATCCCACTCATCCCGCGCGGCTCGAAGCGCATCTACGCCTTTGGCACCCAGCCGATGTGGGACAAGTTCAACGGCGTCGAGAACGCTGCCATCGGCTTCCGATACTCCGACGACGACGGCCACACCTGGTCCGACGTGACGCTGATTGAACCGGTCAACGACCCCGGCTACCTCGGAATGTCCGTGATGCGCATGTGCGAGACGGACCGCGGCACCTGGCTCCTCGGCTCCCACACAGGCACCAGGTGGTTCAAGCTGCCCGACGGCACGACCACCACGAAGACCCGCTCCTACATCCTCCGCAGCGGGGACCAGGGGAAGACGTGGACGCTGCTGCCCGGCCCGCGCGAGGGCGGCTGGTATCTCAAGCAATTCGAGCGGATGGACGAGATTCGCCCCATCGCCCTCGGCGGCGGAAAGGCCCTCGCCTTCGCACGAACCTGCGAAGGACACCTCTGGGAGCTGCGCAGCAACGACGACGGCAAGACCTGGAGCGAGCCGAAGGCCACCGTGCTCGTCCAGCCCGACGCTCCGCCGATGCTCTTCCACCTGGCCGACGGCAAGACCTTGATTGCCTTCCACCACAACCGCCATACGGGACACCACTTCAAGCAGACCGACCGCTCGGAGGTCTGGGCGTCGCTCTCGACCGACGAGGGGCGCACCTGGAGCGAGCCGCGCTTCGTCTTCGCCAACGCCCTCGCCCCGACCCTCGAGAACGACTGGCGGAACCACAACTGCTCCTACATCGACATGTTCCCCGACGGCGAGTCCCTCCACCTCTTCGTGCCGCACCGCTGGCGGCAGGCGGTGCACCTGACGTTCAGGGAAAGCGACATCGCGAGTTTCCCCACAAAGGCCGACCTGGCCGCGGCAAGCCAGAAGGAGGGCGGGAAGTGAATCAACGCGATCGCGTCAGCCGCCGCGAGGCGATCGGGCTTGCCGCAGGAGCCGCAGGCGCGGCTCTCGCATCCTCACGGGCAATTGGAGCCACGATGGACACGGCGAAGGGCACACTGGCGTTTCAGCGCGAACTGCTGCTCGCGAAGCCCTGTGACGTGGTGGTCTGCGGCGGGGGGCCGGCGGGGTTCGCTGCGGCGCTGGCCGCGCGACGGGCCGGCCTGTCGGTGCTGCTGGTGGACGCGCAGGGCCAGCTCGGCGGCATGGGCACCTCGGGCCTGGTGTCGCACTGGCTCGGCGGGCGCACGAGCGACTGCCGCCGCTGGGTCGTGGGCGGCGTCTTCCGCACGCTGGCCGAGGAGGCGGCGAAACGCGGCATCGCGCTCCTCCCCACGCCAGCCAAGACGAAGTATCAGCCCCACGGCTGGTTCAAGGGCCAGCTCGAGGCGGGCGTGCCCTTCGACCCCTTCGGCATGGCGGGACTCCTCGACGAGAAGGCGGCCGAGGCGGGCGTCGAGGTGTTGCTCCTCACGCAGGCGGTGGACGTGGCGGTGGCCGACGGGCGGATCACCCACGTGGTCATCTCGAACAAGAGCGGCCTGGCCGCGGTGCCTGCGGCCGCCGTGGTGGACGCGACGGGCGACGCCGACATCGCGGCCCGCAGCGGCTGCGAGATCGTCAAAGGCCGCGAAGGTGACGCCCTGATGACCCCTGCCACACTGATATTCCACGTGGACGGCGTGGACCAGGATGCGCTGGCCGCCTACATCGGGGAGCACGACACGCCGCGGTTCCGCAAGGAGATCGCCGCACTGCGCAAGGCGGGCGAGTGGCCCTTCCCCTACGACATCTTCATCAGCGTGCAGCTCACCGAGAAGGGCACGATGATGATCAACACGTCCCGTCTCGTGGGCGTGGACGGCACGGACGGCGCGTCGGTGACGCAGGGGATGATTCGCGGCCGCGCCGAGACGCAGAAGCTCCTGGCCATTCTGCGGAAGCACTTTCCCGGCTTCGCCAACGCGCGCGTCAAGGCGGTCGCGCCGCTCCTCGGCGTGCGCGAGACGCGCCGCATCAAGGGGCCGTATGTCCTGACAGTGAAGGACGTGAACGCGGGGCGCGGCTTCGACGAGGCCATCGGCTTCTCGGCCTACGGCTGGGACCTGCCCGACCCGAAGCGTCCGAGCGAGAATCCCGGCCACGGCAAGCTGCCGGGCGTGACGCCCATCCTCTACCGCGTGATGGTGCCGCAGCCGCTCCGCAACCTCATCTGCCCGGGCCGCGCCGTCAGCGTCGAGCGCCCGGTGCTCGGGCCGCTCCGCGTCACCGCGCCGTGCATGGCGATGGGCGAGGCCGCGGGCGCCGCCGCCGAGCAGGTCGTGCGGCGCGGCATCGCTTTTGCCGAGGTGAATGTCCCCAAGCTCCGCAAGACTCTGAGCGACCACGGAGCTGTGGTCGAGTGGAACAAGTAGAATGTCCCCTTTTCCGCTCTTGGTGTGTCTCTTTCTGGCTCGGTCACTCGCGATAGCAGGAGCGACCGCGGGACTCGCTCTTGAGGGACCCGATGAGCTGCGTGTGGCGGAAGGTGGTCCCATACGGTTCACCCTGACCATGCGCAATCGAGGGCGCGAGCCGGTCACGCTCCCGTCCCTTGCGGACAACCTCTCCATGGCGGTCGTGCAGCTATGCGAAAACGGGAGGCCAGCTTGCCCGCTGATGCTGTTCGGCGGGTTCGGCGACCGTGCCCCGTACTCGCCACAGGAACTCCCGCCGGGTGACGCGCTGTCGCTGAGAGTAAGCGTGCGCGAATGGCTTCCCGTGATGTTCCCCGGCCGATACCGCGTAGCCATCTGCCTCCGTCTGCCCGGGCAGGAGCCATACCATCATGTGACGCTGCTGGTCGTGTCCAAGGACGACGACAGCGTGCGGCGCAAGATCGCGGAGATTGAGGCCGCGCTGCTCAAGGGAGCCGATGAGGAGTCGAGCGATCTGCGGGAGGAACTCGGGCACGACTATGACCCCAGGTACACGGCGGAGACGTATGTCCGCCTGCTCGAACACGATGCGCGGACAGGAGACGAGTGGGGTGGGGAGGAGTGCCTCCGCCGCATCCTCGACGGGCTGGCGGAAGGCTGGTTTCGTGACCCCGCGCAAACCGTGGCGCGCCTTGCCGCCATCGCGTGGATGGATGACACGCAACTCAGCATTCATACAATGCTGAAGCGGGCACTGGACGGGATGGGCATTGACGACAAGTTCCGCGCCGATGTGTGCCCTGCTCTCCAGAAGCACTTCGATATCGAGCTGCACGAGCCGTCGGGCGAACCCGAACCGGAACTGTGGACATTCACTTATCTCCCACGGAATATTCCGTTGCCCGCGCAAGCCGAGCAGTATGCCTCTCTCCCTCTCGAAGTGGTCACAGTTCTAGCGGCTGCCGGTCTCCTCTGCGGCTTGGCTGCGGGCATCTTCGTGGGAAAACGCCGGGCAATCAAGAGCCGTGCACACACGATCGCTGCACTGGGGTGTCTCTTGAGCTGCGGAAGCCTGCGGGCCGGCGATGCCCCCGGCCCCATCACGCTGACAACGCCGGAGCAACTGGAGGCCATCGAGGGCTTCCCCATCTCGATCCCCTTGAAGTTCCGGAATCAGGGGCCTCAAGAGGCGGAAATCCCCCTCTCGGATAGGGAGCTTTGTGTCCTCGTGGAGAAGGCGGAAGGGAGACGGACGGGACAATCCCGACTCCCAGCATACAAGATGGAGTTCTATGATCTCGGCGCACAGGAGGAGTCCGTCACCGTGCCCCCGCGGGGCGCCGCCGAGCACAGTGTGGACCTGAGGCGTTGGGTGCAAGTGGTCCAGGCAGGGCGATACCGCGTGACCGTGGTGGCAAGGCTGGGCGAGGATGAGGTCGTGCAGCGCGCCTTTCCCTTGACGGTCAGTGCGGACCCAGACAAGCTCCAACGCGAGATTCAGGACATCGAAGCCAGGTTGCTGGACCCGCACGGTGACTTCCTCTTTCTCTGGCTCCGACTCACGCGGCTCGATCCCAGGTACACGGTGGACACCTTCCTGCGGGTGCTGGAGAGCCTCCGTACCTGCCCCGACCGAGACTATCCCTTTATGCCCGAATGTTGCCTTGAGCGTATCCGCGCAGCGCTCGAGTTGGGCTGGGCCAGAGACCCCGAAGGCGTGATTGCCCGACTCGCGGCGCTGGCTCGCAGGGCGGATACCCAGCAGTGGATCGCGTCAGGAATCCGCCGCGAAGCGCGCGGCATTGCACTGCCGCTGTCTGGGCGAGACCCCAGGCTCGTCTCGGCGCTTCAGGAGCACTTTGGCGTAAGCCCGCGGGACTTCGACCCAAGCTGGGTGACCGACGAACCTGTCCTCGACCAACTCACGATTGAGCCGCCGAGGCCGCGTCCCTGGCTACCGATGGGAGCGGGGGTGTTCTGTGCCGCCGCCGCGATCGGCTATCTGGGCGGATGGCTCATCGCAAGGGCGCGCGGCTCTCGCGGATGAGGTGGAGTCAAGGGACCAGAGACGCTTGCTCATCTCCGCGCGCCGCGCCATCAGCGTCGAGCGCCCGGTGCTCGGGCCGCTGCGCGTCGCGGCGCCGTTGTGGAGTGGACGCAATGAGGGAAGCGAACCTCACGCGCCGGCAGCTTCTCCGGGCGGGCGCGGCCGCGGGCGGCGGAGTGCTGCTGGCGGCAGCACGTGGCGCGGAGCCGACGCCCCCGGCCAAGGCCGAAACAGGCAAGAAGCCCCCAAGGGAGCCGCGCATGTACACGGAGCCGGCGAAGCGGGTGCCCATGCTCGGAGAGTACGACGTGATCGTGTGCGGGGGCGGGCCGGCCGGCTGCGCCGCCGCCGTCGCAGCCGCTCGCCACGGGGCCAGGACGCTCCTCGTCGAGCGCGACGGCTATCTCGGGGGCACGACCGTCTCGGCCCTCGTCGTGCCCATCCTCAGCACGAACGGCGTGGACTTTCAGGGCGTGTGGCACGAGCTGATGCGGGCGCTCCAGCGCCGCAGCGGCGTCTCGGGCCTCACTCGCGGCCACCCCGTTGCGGCTCACTGGATCGTCGGCTCGGTGGACCCCGAGCAGGTGAAGCACGCCTGGGACGAGTTGGTGACCGGCGCGGGAGCGACGCTGCTGCACCACGCTCTCGTCGCGGGCGCCATCGTGGACGCCGGGCGCTGCCGCGGCGTCGTGGTCGAGACCAGGGCAGGCCGCCGCGCGCTCTGCGCGCAGCGGGTGGTGGACTGCACGGGCGACGGCGCCGTGTGCGCCCACGCCGGCGTGCCCTCGGAGCAGGGCATTGACGGCCAGAAGTGGGCGATGGGCGTCGGCTTCATGTGGCGCCTCGCCGGCGTGCCCGCGGTCGCGTCCACCACGCAGGGACAGGGCGTGCCCGGCTTCGGGCGCACGGTCGGCGCGCGGCCCGAGTGCCTCGGCGGCATGCTCCGCCTGCTGCGCGTAGACCCCCTCGACCCGTGGGACCTCACCCGCGCCGTGCGCGAGGGCCGCCGCGAGGCCCTCCGCCTCGCGCAGGCCGCACGCAAGAAGCCAGGGCTCGAACAGGCCTACCTGGTGGACACCGCGGCCCAGCCGGGCATCCGCCAGTCGCGTCGCGTCCATGGCCTCGCCACGGCCACCCGCGACGACGCCATGCAGTTCCGGAAGCACGCGGACGGCGTCGCGCGCTCGTCGTGGGAGATAGACATCCATTCGGCCACGGACCCGCGGAAGAAGGGCGTGGCCTACGACGACCCCGCGTACCGCCCCCGCATCGAGGGGGCGAAGCGCGGCGACTACTTCGACGTCCGCTACGGCTGCCTCGTGGCCAAGGGCGTGGACGATCTCCTCGTGGCCGGCCGGTGCCTGTCAGCCGAGCACGAGGCCCAGGCATCGCTGCGCATCCAGCAGACCTGCATGGCCACGGGCCAGGCCGCGGGCACTGCCGCCGCCCTGAGCCTGAAGGAGGGCGTCGCGCCCCGACAGCTCGACCCCGCGAAGCTCGTCGCGCAACTGGACAAGGACCGGGCGGTCGAGCCCGCCTTCGAGATTCTCAAGAACCTGCCCATCGCGCCTCGAAGCTGAGGCGACGGAGGACGCCTGCTGATGAGCGAAGCCAGGGAACGCATCCACACGGAGCCGGCGCGCGACGTGCCGGTGCTGGGCGAGTGGGACGTGCTGGTCGCGGGCGGCGGCCCGGCCGGCTGCGCCGCGGCCCTCGCCGCCGCACGGCACGGTGCGCGCACCCTGCTCGTCGAGCGAGAGGGCTACCTCGGCGGGGCCACCGTGGCCCAACTCGTCTGCGTGATCCTGAGCACGAACGGCGTGGACTTCCAGGGCACGTGGCACGAGTACATGGCCGCGCTGAAGCGCCTGGGCGGCGTGACGCCGCAGTTGCGCAAGGGCTCGGGCCAGATCAGCGGCTGCGTGGACCCCGAGATGGTGAAACACGCCTGGGACGGGCTGCTCGCCGAGGCGGGCGTCGGCATCCTGCACCTCGCGTGGGTGGCCGGGGCCATCGTGGCCGACGGGGCCATCCAGGGCCTGCTGGTCGAGACGCGCGGCGGCCGCCGCGCGCTCATGGCCCGCCGCGTGATTGACTGCACGGGCGACGGCGCCGTGTGCGCCCGCGCCGGCGTCGGCTGGGACCAGGGCGACGGCGAGCACAAGTGGGCCATGGCCTGCACCAAGGTCTTCCGCATGGGCAACGTGCACCGGCCCAAGGGCTTCCCGAACGACGCGGCGATGCGGAAGCTCGCCGAGGCCCTCACCGCGGCCATCGCCCGCGGCGAGTTCACCACCCCCGTGCTCACCACGCGGGACCGCATCCTCGGCTACGTGCGGGGCGGGGCCTGGCAGCTCCCGCCCCATCGCCCCGAGCTGCTCTCGGTGATCAGCCGCGTGCTGAAGGTGGACCCGCTCGACCCCTTCGACCTCACGCGCGCGGAACGCGAGGGCCGCGAGCAGGCGCGGCAGGCCGCCGAGTTCTACCGCCGCTACGTGCCCGGCTTCGAGCAAGCCTACTTCCTCGACACCTCGGCCCACCTCGGCATCCGCTCCAGCCGCCGCGTCCACGGCCTCGCCACCGTGACGGCGCGCGACGCCATCGAGTTCCGGAAGTACCCCGACGGCATCGCCCGCGGCTCGTGGGAGATTGACGTGTGGCCCGCCGACAGCTACACGCGGCCCGCGGTGGACCGCGGCAGCGCCGAATGGCGCGCGCGCAAGGCGAGGCTCGAGGGCGGCGAATACTACGACATCCGCTACGGCTGCCTCGTCGCCAAGGGCGTGGACAACCTGCTCGTGGCCGGGCGCTGCCTCTCGGCCGAGCACCAGGCCGAAGCCTCGCTGCGCATCCAGCAGACCTGCATCGCCACCGGCCAGGCCGCCGGCACCGCCGCCGCGCTCGGCCTCAAGGAGGGCCTCACGCCGCGCCAGCTCGACCCGATGAAGGTCGTGGCGCAGTTGGCGCGCGACCGCGCCGCCGTCGAGCCCGCCTTCGACACCCTCAAGGGCCTGCCCGTCGCCCCCGGCGCGACTCAGGAAGGCACGTGACCAGGCGACTCGGCATACCCCTGCTCCTCCTCCTCGCGGCCCCGGGAGCTGTCGCCGCCGATTCCCTGCCGCCCCTGAAGGACGGCCACGCTCCCCAGAACCTCGACGCGTTGTGGAAGGACTACGATCCCCGCGCGGAGCCGCTGGAGGCCACGGTCGTGCGCGAGTGGCAGGAGGACGGCGTCACGCTCCGCTACGTGGTCTTCACCGTCGGCACGTTCAAGGGCAGGAAGTCGCGGCTGGCCGCCTTCTACGGCTTCCCCAAGGCCGAGGGCAAGTTGCCTGCGCTCCTGCACCTCCACGGCGGCGGACAGCGCGCGTTCGCCGACGAAGTGAAGTTCGCGGCGCGCAACGGCTACGCGGGCCTCTCGATCAACTGGGGGGCGAACCCGCTCGACGGCCTAAAGGAGGGCGATCCGAACACCGACTGGGGCGCGGTGGACGCCACGCAGACCGGCCACAACTCGCACTACGCTTCGCTGAAGCCCGACGACAAGACGCTCGACGCCGTCGAATCGCCCCGCAACAACAACTGGTTCCTCCTGGTGCTGGCCGCGCGGCGGGCGTTGACGTTTCTCGAGCAGCAGCCCGAGGTGGATGCGGCGCGGCTGGGCGTCCACGGCCACTCGATGGGCGGCAAGCTCACGACCGACCTGTCGGGCATAGACCCGCGCGTGAAGGCCGCCGTGCCGTCGTGCGGCGGCTCGGGCTCGGCGCCCGACGAGTTGCTGGCCGTCGCCGGCTCGGGCCTCCGCGGCAGCCTCGGGCCGCTGCACCTGGCGACGATTGACGACCGGGCCTACCTCCCCCGCATCACGTGCCCCATCCTCCCGCTCGCGCCGACCAACGACTTCAACTGCGCGCTCGACAGCCTCTTCGCCAACTGGGCGCGGCTCGGCACCCGCGACGTGCGCTTCAGCATCAGCCCTCACCTCAACCACCGCCACCTCGAGGCCCACGAAGCTTGCCGCATCCTGTGGTTCGAGCAATGGCTCAAGGGGCGCTTCGCATTCCCCACGACGCCCGAGCTGGCCGTGAAGCTCGACGCGGCGGAAGGCGTGCCCCGCGCGGTCGTGACGCCCGACGCCTCGAAGCCGATCGAGCGGGTGGACGTCTACTACTCACTGGACCCCCACGTCCTGACGCGCTTCTGGCGCGACGCGCGGGCCGAGCGCCAAGGCGAGCAATGGGTCGGCGCGTGCCCGCTCCTGAGCACGGAGCAGCCGCTCTTCGTCCTCGCCAACGTCACCTACAAGTTCGACCTCACGATCCGGCAACCCCGCACCGGCCAGCCCTACGAGCCATTCTTCGCCATTACGTCGCGCCTGGTCACAATCCTGCCCGAGGCGCTGGCTAAGGCCGGCGTGAAGGCCGCCGACAAGCCGTCGCTCCTGATCGAGGACTTCGCTCGCGACTGGCACGACTGGTATCGGCTCGAATGGGCCAACCCCGTCCACTGGCAGGCCGTGACGCGCAAGCTCAAGGACCCCAAGTGGCGCGGCCCCGACGGCGCGCGGCTGCTCCTCGACGTCCGCTCGCCGAAGGACAACCAGCTCATCTTCGACTTCACGTTCAACAACTGGGGCGCGTTCCTGGGCGTACCGAAGAGCCAGTTCGCCGTCGTCAAGCCGGTCAAGGCGTCCGACGACTGGCAAACCCTCTCCGTTTCGCTGGACGACCTCGTCCCCGCCGACAAGCCTTCAGGGGGCAAGTCCTGGCGGCCGACAAGCTGGCGCACTATCACCGAGCTCGGCCTCCGCAGCCGCGTCACCCTCTTCCGCGACCCCGCCGCGCCCGAGCTGGTCGAGAAGAAATGGGAAGGCCCGCGCGAATTCCGCAACCTGCGTTGGCAACTCCAGCCCGCCAACTGACCGCCCCCGTCGCTCACACGGCATGCCGAGCCCTTTGCCCCACTCGCGATCCCATCATGCCTACAGACAGGCGCCCCGGCAGGAGAATGCGTGATGACGACCTCAGACCGGTTTCCTCTCAATGCCCCAACTTGACCTCTTCGCCGTCTGCAAGTGTAACCAGCCCTTTCCCCCTGAGGTAAATGTAACCTTCGTTGGTCAGAAGGAAAGTGAGGCGGTTCTGCTCGTCCCCTTCACCATTGAAAGTGTGGCCCTTGTATCTGACCTTTCCCGCAAACCTGTGGATGCTCCCAGGACCCTCAATGTAAGCCCCGCTGCCGAGGAAGTACGGGAAAGTGTCTCCCGGATTCTCTGTCGTGTTCATAGAAAAGCTGTCGGGGGCAGTGGGCGTCTCGGTGAGAGTCAGACGACTAGGCGACCCCTTTCCCCGCGGTTTGATGGTCCCTATCACGAATCGCTTCCCAACCCCCTCTTTCTTGATCCGGGCAGCTATCTCATCTTCAATCTGCGGCACACTTGCCTGCGTCTGAGTTGCCCGCTGCTTCTTGTCTTGCGCCCCTTTCGCTTCCGCCCCTTGAGACTGCTCTGATCCGTTGGGCTTGGCCGAATCGCCGGGTCCCTGCTCCGAGGCGGCCTCCTCACTGCACGAAATGAGAGCTGGCGCTGTCATGGCAAGTATGAGGGCAAGAGCGGCGAGATGGCGGATCATGGATGCCTCTTCCTTTCGCAGAAACGGATAGCGATGACCGAGCATCTTCGCCTGACACTCCGAGCGCGGTTCGGAGCGCCGCATAGCACGCCCGCGAAAGCGCCTCGACACCACCCCCATCATGCCACTCCGCGCCGCTTTGTCAACACCGCGGGCCGGCGAAAAGCGTGGTCACTGCCTCGGTCCCGCGTTCCGCATGGGATCGGGGAGACCTATTCCGGCTCTCCTGCATTGTCCTCTTCTCTGAGGATCACGCGGCGTTTCTTGCTGGCTTCCCGTTTGCGCTTCTTCCTGGTGCGCGCCGGCAGCTTGCCGAGAAGGCTGTCGCCCCACACGTCGAGGTGGCTTGGCTTCGTGTGCGATGGCCTGTCGTATCTCATCCCTGCTGCTCCACACACAGCAATGGCCGGGCCGATCGGCCCGAGACGCAGAAGCTTTGTCATCCCCCTCTGATCATGCTGATCTGAGCCGGTTTGTCAAGAGCGCGGGCCGATGGGAGTGTCTGGGCAAGGCCGTTGAGCGCTGAGGGGATGGAGGGACCAAAGGGACACAAGGGACCTGAGGGACGGGCCACATGCCAGCCCTGTGCGTCCGTGTCCTTTTGGTCCCTTGGGTCCCCGAGGTCCCTTGCCTCCATTGTTGGGGGCTGGTCTGTTCCGGGGGCCCCCAACAATGGGTACGAAGGAGGGGGTGATGGGGGCCGGTGGCTTCCGTAAGGCCATGCTGTTACGACACATGCGATGCTGAAGGCACAGTCGGCAGGGGGCGGTCGCGGCCCCGAAGTGTGGGCGCGCGCACAGGCGCAACAATGGGTGGAATGGCGTAGGACGCGGCTATTGGCCGATCCGCCATTGTTGAGGCCCCTCTTTCGGCCCGCAACAATGGACAACAATGGGGGCCGGCCTATCGCTGCAGGACAGCGACGCCGTAGGGGGCGAGCGTGGCCTTGGCGCGGACACGCTTGCCGGTGAGGAGGTCGGTGAAGGCGCCCTTGCCGAGCGGGACGGTGGCGCGCTTCGGGTTGAAGTTCATGAGGAAGATGAAGCGCCGCTCTCCATCGGCGCGAAGCTGGGCAGTGACGCCTTTGGGCAGGGCGGCGTCAATGGCGCGAAGGAGCTTGTGCTTCCGGGCCATTGCGGCGTAGAAGTCGCTGAGGAAGCGTTCGTCGTTGCGCGAGGCGATGTAGTAGGCATGGCCCTTGCCGTGCTTGTTGACGGTGAGGGCGGGGCGGCCGGCGTAGAAGTCGTCTCTGTAGGTGGCGAGCACCTTGGCGGTCTCGGCGTGGACGAGGGCGCACAACTCGCGGGCCTCGTATTCGCCGGTGAGCCCGAGGCCGTTCTTCGCTATCGGCGCCACGTGGTTGCGGTCGGTTTCGTGGAGGGCGTCAATCTCCTCGTCCCAGATGCCGAGCAGGGGGCGAAGCGGGCCGGGGAAGCCGCCGAGGAAGCAGAGGTCGTGGTCGTCCACGATCCCGCTCCAGTAGGTGGCGACGAGGGTGCCGCCGTTGGCGACGAAGTCGGCAAGCCGCTCGGCCACGCCGGGGCGCACCATGTAGAGCATCGGGGCGACGACGAGCTTGTAGCGGGCGAAGTCCTGCTCCATGTCGATCACGTCGGCGGGGATGCCGCGGCGCCAGAACTGGCGGTAGTGGGCCTGGCACGTGGGCAGGTAGTCTTTCTTCTCACGGCGAGGGCCGGCGGCGTCCTGGATGGCCCAGTTGTTCTCCCAGTCGTAGATGATGGCGGCGTCGGGGCGGACGGTGGAGCCGATGACGGGCTCGAGCTTCTCGAGGGCCCGGCCCAGCTCGGCAACGTCGCGGAAGACGCGGGTGTTCTCGTGGCCGCAGTGGTCCACGACGGCCCCGTGGAACTTCTCGGCCGCGCCGCGGCTCTTGCGCCACTGGAAGTATTGCACGGTGTCGGAGCCGTGGGCGACGGCCTGGAGGCTGGAGAGCAGGTGCATGCCCGGCCGCTTGAGCTTGGCCACGGGCATCCAGTTGGTCATGCTGGGCGTGCTCTCCATGAGCATGAAGGGCTTGCCGCCCTTCATCGAGCGGTTGATGTCGTGCACGAAGGCGATGTCGGCGGCAAGCTCCCAGTCGGGCCGCGGGCCGTGCCAGAGCGGATAGCTGTCCCACGAGATGACGTCGAGGTGCGGCGCCATCTTCCAGTAGTTGAGGCCGGGGTAGGTGCCCATCATGTTCGTCGTCACCGGCACATCGGGCGTGATGCGCTTGAGCGGCTCGATCTCGGCGAGCATGAAGTCGGTCGTCTGATCGGTGACGAAGCGTTTCCAGTCGAGGTTGAGGCCGTGGACGGAGCCCTCGCCGATGGGGCTGGGCGGCTCGACCTGCGACCAGTCGGTGTAGGTGTGGCTCCAGAAGGCGGTCCACCAGGCGCGGTTGAGGGCGTCGAGCGACTCGTATCGGCGCTGGAGCCAGTGGCGGAAGGCGTCGCGGCAGAGGTCGCAGTGGCATTCGCCGCTGTACTCGTTCGACAGGTGCCACACGAGGAGGGCGGGGTGGCCCTTGTAGCGCTTGGCGAGCCTGGTGTTGATGATCCGCACCTTCTCGCGGTAGACGGGCGACGTGAAGCAGTGGTTGTGGCGGCCGCCGTGCAGGTTGCGGGTGCGGTCGGGCCGCACGCGGAGCACCTCGGGATACTTCTGCGAGAGCCAGGCGGGCCGCGCTCCGCTGGGGGTCGCGAGGACGGCGTAGGCGTCGTTCGCCGCCAGCTTGTCCATGATGGTGTCGAGCCAGGAGAAGTCGAACTGCCCTTCGGCTGGCTCGAGGCGCACCCAGGCGAAGATGCCCACCGACATGGCGTTGCAGTGGGCCAGCTTCATCAGCCGCATATCTTCGTCCCAGGTCTCGGGCGGCCACTGGTCGGGGTTGTAGTCGCCGCCGTGGAGGAAGCGTGCGCACTTTGGGTTGATCGGAGGATAGCGGTCGGGCATTGTGGTTCCTTTCGTCGCTGGGAGGAGACGCGGGGCAGAGACGCCCCGCCTACAGGCCCAGGCGCTCGAACTGGTCGGCGGGGGCGCCGATGCGGCGGAACTCGGCGATCAGGGCCTGCCGCAGGCGCTCGGCCTGCTCGGGATGCGCAGCGAGCCGGTTCTGCGAATCCTCTTCGCCAATCTCAAGGTCGAAGAGGAGGTCCTGCGCCCCCTCCCCTTCCGGCTCGGACGCTGCCCTTTCGCGGACCGGCACGCGGTAGACGATGGCGTCGGTGTGGGGGATGAAGCGGCCGGTCTCGCCCTTGGCGTAGGGGTCCTTGGCGCGGCGGTGGAAGCCCTCGAGATTGATGCCGTAGAGGTAGAGGGGCGAGTTGTCGGCCCGGGCGGGGAACTTGTGGAGTACCCAGCGCCCATCGGTGGTCGCGACGGGGAAGCCGAAGTACGCGGTGTGGGCGATGTCGCGCACCTTAGCCTTCTCGCCGCGCAACAGCGGCAGGAGCGAGGTGCCGTGGACAACGTAGCCCTCGGGCACGTTCAGGCCGAGGGCCTCGGCGATGGTGGGATAGAGGTCAATCTGGCTGGTGAGCCACGGCCCACGGCTGCCGGGCACTGGCCTCATGCCCGGCATCGAGGCGAAGAGCGGGATGTTGGTCATGTGGCGGTAGAGCGGCGGCTTGTTCTTGCCGACCCAGCCGTGCTCGCCGAGGTGGTGGCCGTGGTCGGACGTGAGGAGCACGAGCGTGTTGTCCCACAGGCGATAGCGGTCGAGGCGGTCGAGGACAAGCCCGAGCCAGCGGTCGAACATGGTGACCTTGCCGGCGTACTGGGCGCGGATGTGGCGCAGCACGGCGGGGTCGAACTCCTCGGCCTTGCCGTACTTGTTCCAGATCGGCCATTCGCCCGCGAAGTCGGGGTCGTACATCGTGTCGTAGGGCGGCGGCACGTGGAACGGCTCGTGCACATCGAAGCTGTCAATCATCAGGAAGAAGTCGCGGTGGGCGTGGTTGCGGTCGAGCCACTCGGCGGCGGCGTTGAGCAGGCGGGGGCTGAAGAAGTCGCGCTCGGTGCGGAAGTGAGCGGTATTCCGCAGGTAGACCTGGCCGATGTCGCCCTTCTCCTCGAGCATCCTGCGGTAGTTGCGCGGCGGCTCGACGGGGTCGGTGATCCAGTTGTCGGCCTCGTGGCCGCGGAAGAACTCCCAGCCCGTGAAGTCCATGTGGTAGTTGCCCGAGCCCTCGCGGAAGTAGTGGTAGGTGTCGGTGAGGAGCATGGCGACCTGTTTCTTCTCGCGGCAGAGCTGGGCGAGGGTGACGTCGTAGGGCTCGAGCGGCCCCCAGGCGCGCCAGGGGTATTCGTGGCGGCCGGCCATCACCTCGTGGCGGGTGGGCATGGTGGGGAGCGAGCCCGTCCAGTGGCTGTCGCACGTCACGCACCGCTCGGCGAGGCGTTGGAAGTTGGGCGTCTTCACCCACTCGTTGCCGTAGGGCGACAGATACGTGCGGTTGAGCGAATCCACCATCACGAGGATCACGTTCATCGCGGCTTCCTGAAGGGGTGGGGCTGTTGAGCTCAGAGTCCGCGAGGCTTGGACAGATGGGGTATCGTGGAATGGCCTCCCCCGGCAGCAGGCTATGCGCCGACGCCTTCGAGGACAACCTGCTTAAGGGTTTCGCCGCCGCCGAAGCGCTTGGCCGCATCGAGCACCTCGATGCCCGCGAGCTTGCCGTCGGCATCGTAGTCCACCGCGATGCCTTCGCCGAGCTCCTTCGTCGTCACCGTCGTTTCGCGAAAGGTGATGCTCAGAGCATCCACTTCCGAGTCATATGCGATCTTCATGGCCTGGCTCCTGCCTCGCTCAGTAGTAATAAGTGTAGACCGTAATGACGAGGATTTCAAGCTCCAGCTCGACGAAGATTGGCCGAACCCTCTTGACGGCGTAGTAGCGGCCGTTCCAGATGGCTCGGAATGGGAACTCCATGGACGCCTGCAAGCGATCCTCGCCGTATTCCGCCGCCTGCCAGGGGCGCTCCCGGATCGCCCGTTCGACCGCGGCGAGCGTGAACCCGCGTTTGGCCATGTAGCCGCGCGCGTGGCCCGAGAGGCGGATTGGTTTCATGGGTCACTCCCTCCCTGGCGGCGCGTCCTTGCCCCAGACTTCGACCTCGGTGAGGGCGCACCAGCCGAGGGGCTGCTCCTGGACGAGGTCGGTGAGCTGAAGCCAGGCGACGGTGCGCTTCTTGAACTCGAATGTCTGCGGCTCGGCCTGTTTCTTGATCTCGAGCTTCTCGCGGGAGCCGTCGGAGAACTCGACGACGGCGCCGTGCCAGTGGCGGTCGTGCGGGAAGTCGGCGCGGATGACGAGCACCAGCTTGTCCACCTCGACGGGGCGGCCGAACTCGACTTTCCACCAGAGATCGGTCCGCTTGTCCGGCCCCCACGACTGGTGGGGCCAGCGGCCGTGTCCCTTGTTCTTCGACTGGCCGTCAACGGCGTTGCGGGCGGCGAAGTCGGGCTCGTTGCGGCACTCGCTGTTCGACGTGGCGTGGGGGAAGAAGGTGGTCTTGCCTCGAACGTCGTAGGGGTTGAAGGCGACGTTGCGATAGACCGCCAGGTCGTCGGGCGTGGCGGGCCGGGCGGTCGCCGAATGGCTGGAGCCTGCGAAGCTCTCGGGCGAGTAGACGCGCCGCTCGGCGCCCGAGGGGATCGGGTACTCGACAGCGCCCTCCGGCGCGTAGACGACGCACTGCGGCATCTTCCCGGCGAGGCGGACGACGAGGTGCCTCGGCCCAGCGATGCGCACCGTGTCGCCCTTCGCGAGTTCGCGCTCGAAGGCCAGCGTCACGGCGCCGTCGCCTCCCGCCGAGGCCGCCCTCTCCGCGAGGGTGCCGCCGGCAGCGTCCAGAACCTCGATCTTGATCGCCTGTGCCACTTCTCCTGCCTGCGCGATGACTGCCGCCAGAAGCGCGATTGCCGCGAGGACGGTCCCGCGTGCAGGTATGCACGCCCTACCCGTTCTCATCCTCTTGCTCTCCTATCCGTGCCATCCGTGCTATCCGTGGTTGGCTTCCTACGGCTTCTTGTGCCCGAGGGCTTGGAGAATCGCCGCAACGACCTGCTTGGCGAGCTCGACGGAGCCGGCTCGCATGAAATGCACGTTCTTCTCCATCTGAATGGTGTCGAGCCGCGGAAAGGCGAAGGCATAGAGGTCGTTGATGGCGACGCCATGCTTGTCCATGACCCGCTTGGCGGCCTCGTTGTACTTCACCTCGTCGCCGGGCACGCGCCCCTGTGCGCCCTTGGGGACGGGTGTGGTGGAGGCCCAGATGAGCTTGGCCCCCGTCTTCTCGAGGCGCGCGACCAGCTCATCGAGGTTCTTCTCGTATTGGTCAATGGGCACCTGCTGCTTGCCTTTCTCGATGGCGACGAGCGCGCCCCTGTCGTCCATGTACTTCAGGTCGTGGAGGCCCCAGTTGAAGTGAATGACGTCCCATTTCTTGTCGCCGAGCCACTTGTCGAGGTCCCTGAGGCCTGTGGTGGTCGGGCCGCAGTTGGTCAGCGGGCGATGGACGTTCGCCTTGCCCTTGAGGAGCACGCGGACGGGCACGGTGTAGCCGATGGAGATCGAGTCGCCGATGAGGAGCACGCGGGGCAGGCTGGGGTCGTTGGTCACGGGTTCGAACGCTGGGTCCACGCGACGCTTCTCCTTTCCGCCCTCGGCGAGCGCGGCGGGGGCCGCCGCGGCCACACAGAAAACGGCCAACGCCAGAAGCTGGATCCTATTCATCCTCGTGCCTCCTTTGGAATGGAACACACCTGCCGCCTAAAGCAGTATAATGAGGGGGGCGAAGATTGCAAGAGCGACAGAGAGGAGTGCTCGCATGCGACTAGCCATCCTTCTGAAGCTGCCGGCCATTTGCGTGCTTCTGTGCCGGCCGGCGATTGGCCAGGATGGGACTGCCGCAACAGCGGTCCCGACCTTTCACTCGATTGGCCTGACTGTTCCCTACCGGCAAGAGAGCAACGCGGAGCGCTCCTGCACCGTGCGCTACCACAAGAAGGGCGAAGAGCCCTGGCGCGAGGGACACCCGCTGTTCAGCGACACCGAGGGGCGGGAGTTCCGGGGCAGCCTGGTGCTGCTGGCGCCCGGCACGGCCTACGAGACCGAGCTCTCCATCGTCGGCGCCGACGGGCGGGACCCTGCGGTGTCGCGCCTCGAGGCGCAGACCTGGCCCGAGGACTTCCCGATCGCGGAAACGGTCTGGATCGAGCCTGGGGTGCGGAAGAAGCCTCTCGTCATCGGCCGCTCGGGCTCGCCGGCCGGCTACCTCCTCTTCAGTGCACGCCCAGGCAGGGAGAAGGAGACGGTGATTGATGTCGAGGGCGAAGAGGACAACAACGTCGCCATCTCGGGCGACTACGTCATCGTGCGCGGGCCGGTGCTGAGGAACGCGCGCACCCATGCGGTGGAGATCCGCCGCGGCCACCATATCGTCATCGAGCGGTGCCAGATCGCGGGCTGGGGACGCCCCGGCGGCAACAACGAGGGCGACCTCGATGCGGGAGTCTACGCCCGCCAGCGCCGCGACCGAATCTCCCAAATCGTCGTGCAGGACAATGTGATCGGGCCGCCCCGGGGCTGCGCCAACCCCTGGAAGGAGGGGCATCCTCTCGGGCCCCAGGCGATCTCCTTCGTGGAGACCGACGGGAACCACGTCGTCCGCTACAACGCGCTCGTCTCCGACGACGCGCACCGCTACAACGACGTCATCGGCGGAGGCTGGAACTCCGGGCCGAAGGGCGCCCCGCACCGCGACTCGGACATCTACGGCAATCTGGTCTCCCACGCCAACGACGACGCGATCGAGGCCGAGGGCCTGAACATCAACGTCCGCATCTGGGGCAACAAGGCCGAGAACACGTTCGTGGGCATCGCGCTCGCGCCCACCATCCAGGGGCCGTGCTACGTCTTCCGAAACGTCATCACCGCCTACGAAGGCGCAGCATTCAAGCTCGGCGACGGCGCCCGCAAGGGCCACGGCGCGCTCTACCTCTACCACAATGCCATCCACTCCCCGCGCCCGAGGGCCGACGCCTACGCCGGCTGGGGCGGGAAGGGGCTCTTCAAGCACCTCGCCGCCCGCAACAACATCGTGAACGTCAACGGCTACGTGTTGTGCGACACGCGGCGCGAGCCCACCAACTCGTTTGACTACGACCTGATGAATGCCCTGGACCCCGAGCGGTTCATCAAGCGGGGCCAGGACAGGCTCCGCCTGAAGCAGGCGCAGGAGCAACTGGGCTTCTGGACGCACGGCGTGACCGGGGACCCTTGCTTCGCCGACCCGGCCAAGGGCGACTTCACCCTGCGGAAGGAGAGTCCCGCGGTTGATCGCGGCCTGCGAATCCCCGGCTTCAACGACGGATTCCGGGGCTCCGCGCCCGACATCGGGCCGTTCGAGCTGGGCGACGAGCCCCCCGCTTACGGCCCGAGGCCCCGTTCCGCCGCTGCCCGGAGGGCGGCCGCGGCGCACTGAGCACCCCCAATGTCACATTCCGGCCTGCGCGACATTAGCAGATAGAAGGAGAGGAACCGGCATTGGACGAGGAGGCACTGGGCCAACACCGCGCCATGCTGGTTCGCTTCCTGCTCTTCCTGCTCGGGAACCTGGCCGATGCCGAAGACCTCGCCCAGCAAACGTTCCGCATCGCCCTCTCGAAGGGCGTCCAGCCGCACAAGGGCACGGACTATGGGGCGTGGCTCCGCGCCATCGCGAGGAACCTCGTCCGCAACCACATCCGCAAGCAGCGCCGCAGCCGGCTCGTGCTGCACGAGGGCCTGCTCGAGGCGGCCGAGGAGCACTTCGTCGCCACCGGCTCGGACCGCGACGACGCCTGGGCGGCCCGCCGCCAGGCACTCCTGGCGTGCCTCGAGAAGCTCTCGCAGGACGAGCGCGAGCTGGTCCGCCGCCGCTACGAGCGCCAGGAGCAGGTGAAGCAGATGGCCGAGAAGCTGGCGGTCGAGCCGAACACGCTGAGCAAGAGGCTCGAGCGAATCCGCGGCGCCCTCCGCGACTGCATCAACGCGACCCTGAACGGACAGAGCGATGAGTGACCACGAGCAAGAGCGCCTCTTTGAGGACTGCCTGCTGGAGGCGCTGCTCCTCGACACACTGGCCCCGGCAGCCCGGCCCGCTCGACCGCGGCGCCGCCTCGCCGGGCCGCTGCTCGCGACCGCCGCGGCGCTCATCGTCCTCACCGGCGCGGCCGTCTACCTGTGGCCGCGAGGCGCGGTCTATGCGGAGCCCAGGGCAACGGGGGACTTCACGGTGGCGTCGGCCGAAGGCAAGCCCATGGCTCAGGCGTCGCCGCTGCGCGGCAGACGAGTCGTGGCGGGAAAGGCGGGCGCGCGGCTGGCCGCCGGGGGCTATTGCGATGTGGGCCTCGACCCCGGCACCGTGGTCGTCGTGAGCGGCAAGCCGCGGAGCGAGGTGATCGAGATCGAGGACGGCAGGGCCGTCTGCCGTGTCGAGCCGGGCAAAGGGGAATTCGCCGTGCTCACGCCTCGAGGCATCCTCGAGGTCGTGGGAACCGAGTTCGAGGTGGCCGTTCGCTACCCCGGGAGGAAAGGAGAGACTGGCGTGGCGCAGTGGAAGAGGACAGCGGTCGTCACGGTGGCGGTGCTGGCGGGGCTGGTGGCCTATCAGTTCGGCGACCTGGCCGGCGAGCTGGGGCCGGGCGCGAGCAAAGTGTTCGCCGGCGAGGCCGGGGCCGGCAAGCGGATCGTCGCGGGCAAGGCCACCTACAAGCCCAAGGGCGACAATCCCGCGTGGGCCGAGAAGGGCCGCATCGTGGGCCTCGTGCGCCAGTGCCCAGGCTGCACCATCGAGGTGCTCGACGCCGAGGGCAAGGAGGTGGTGCTCTCGACCACCGTCGCCGCGAAGGGCACGGTCTACGAGCTTCAGTGGCTCAAGCCGGGCACCTACCACGTGCGCGTGAAGGCCGAGGGCTACGCCCCCCTGATCGTCGAGCGCCTGGTCGTCAAGGCCAAGAACGACCTGCTGATGAACATCGAGTTCGAGGACTAATACCGGATTCGTGCCTGTCGTACCGCTGAGGAGGCGATGACATGCGTCGCCATAAGCCCTTAGGCCGCAAGACGTTCCATGTCAGCGGTGTGACAGGCACGGACGCCGGACGCACGGACGCAGACGCACGGACGCACGGACGCAGGCACCGCGAGCGGCTAATCACCTATGGTTGTCAGGCTCTATCAGAGGAGTGAGAAACTGCGTTTGAAATGATCATTACCCACGGTAATTGTGTCCTCTTTGCCACGGAGACCACGAAGTGCCAAGTAGTCCATCACCTTCCCTGACTCCCCAGGAGGTACGAAGAAATCTGGCTCAAGATCCTGGGGCAGGACTGAAAAGGGGGCGCCACCTCGCGGCTGAAACGAAGCTATGGCGTTGTCGAGCTCTTCCTCTGTCGTCGCTGTGTCTATGGAGATCGTGGTCTTGAAAACGTACTGCGTAAACACGCACGATTCGGACCTACGAAGGTCACGGGTGATGACGGCGAACGGACTGCAACTCCCTGGCAGCTCAGTCAGCCGTACCTTATACTCAAGTAGCTTGAGCAACGTGCCGCAAGGAACTCTCAGGAACTCCTCTGTCGCGCGCTGTTGGTTTCGCAGCGCCACTTCAACCCATGCGTCCATTGGACACTCTTCCCTCACGACACGGAACTTGAAGCTGCCATGAATGAGGAGGGACCAACCCGCTCGATCGGGACTCCCAGGCTCTCCTGGCTTGAGGATACGCGGGTACCACAACATTAGCGGTTCTCCAGCAGCAGCAGCCGCGAGGATACGCGGGTACCACAACATTACCGGTTCTCTAGCAGCAGGAGCCGAAATGAATAGCAGAGCGCTGGGCCCGAAGAAATGGTTATAGTGAAATGCACCGATGAAGCTAGAACTCTTCTCAGTGTCTGACAGGTAACGAGCATGGGTAGCCTGCACACACTCCAGAAACGATGGGTTCTTGCCAGAGAGCAGTTTCGCGCTTATACGTCGGTCGACAATAACATTCTTCAGATCCAGATCTTCCTTAGCTCCACGGATTCTTGTCGAACGCGGTTCTACATGTAATGTAAGGACCTCGACTAACCGTTCCGTGTCAGGTTCAGTGTCCTCAAACGGGTGAATAGTGAAGCCCCACATGTCTGCTAGCGCCTGAATGCTGGTAGGTAAGTCCTCGGGGCGAAGCTTCTTCGCTGGGTAGAAGTAAACTGGCATGATCGTGACGCCATGCGCTGCCAAAGCCGTTTCGACCTCCTTACGCACAGGGTCGTCAGGGTCTTCCAGACGCAGGCGTCCCGCCGTGTCCCTTTCCTCGAGCCACTTGGTCCCTATCAGGATCAACACGACCCTGGCTGAACTGACCACATTGAGCGGCACCATTCGGACATTCTGGCCAGGAAGCATGTCCGAGACGTCCATGAACACGCTCTCCCTGCCGAACACATGAGACAATGCCTGGCGTATCCGCCATGCCTCATGCTGAGTGTCACTATGTCGGTAGCAGATGAAGATGCCGGCCATAGTATTCCCTCCGTCAGTGTTGGGATAACAGTTCGGCGATACCTCGCTCGAGTGCTGGCCCAATCAGAACCTTCTCGAGCGCCAGCATGATCCCTCGTGTGGTCCTTTGGCACTGCTTTCCCATGTAATCATACGCTTGGGGGAGCGTTTGTCAAGACGATCTGGCTCCGGCGGCTGACACCCATAGGAGTGGTGGCAGCGTGAGGTTAGGCTTGATTGGATGCCGGAATGTAGCAAAGCAGCGGGTGTCGCGTCTTCAAGTACCAATGATCGCCACTTACGAACAGGGTTAGGGCAACGCGCCCTGGGGGCCGCCTCCTCTGGGGAGACCCGGTGAGGAGCGGCCAGGCCAGTTGGCCACCTGGAGGGGACTTCCCAGCGCGTGCTGTGGGCCATAAGCGCCGCTTGCGCGTGCTGTTACGCCGACGGGGCCGCGCCCTACAGATGGCCAAATCCAGGGGCGGGGGGATTGGCCGCCTGTGAGCCGCTGGCGGCCTGGCGCGCGTCGGCACCGTTCTCGTTGGGAGGCCCCGGGAGGGGCTTAGTCGAGGTAGAGGGCGTAGAGGTGCGTCTCCTCGGCGCCCCAGGTGGCGTCGAGGACGAAGCGGACGGCCTCCAGGCTCTGGCCAACAGGCACGCGAACGAGGCGGGCGCGGTTGTCGGCGACCTGTGACAGCGGCACCCACGCGCCGTCCTTCAGGCCCTCGAGGCGGAAGGCCCGCGGCAACTCGTCGGGCAGGCGGGTGAGCTGGTCGTCGCGCTGGTGGTAGCTCATCTGGATGTTCTTGTGGAGGGCGCTGTCGAGGACGACGGCGACCGTGGGCACGGGCTGGGGCTTGCCGAACTCGAGGGTGACCCAATCGCCGACGCGGCAGGGCCAACGGTGCATGGCCTCGCCGACGGGACGGTTGATGCCGTCGCGGAGCGGCTCAGGGTCGCCTTGGGACGCGGCGAGCTTCGCCTGCACGGTGAGCGGGCCGAATTGCTGGGGGATGCCGGGGAGATAAGCGTCGTCGCGCAGGAGCATTTGCTGGAGGGTGGCGATGCGGTCCGCCACGGCGCCAGGCCCCTCGTCGAGGCGAATGGCCAGGGCGGCGGCGGCGCCGGCGGCCTGGCCCATCGAGCAGCCCGTGCCCATGACGCGGGTGGAGCTCATCGCGGCGTGGGTGCAGGAGGCGTTGCGGCCGGCGAACATGAGGTTCTCGACGTTTCGCGAGACGAGGCAGCCGTAGGGGATGCCGTAGGGCGACGGGGCGTGGTGGAAGATGGTGGCGGGCGCGCCGAGCTTCGCGGCGCGGAAGCCGGCGGGGTGGTGGTCGTCCATGCTCCAGCCGCCGTAGGCCACGGTGTCGGGGAAGCGGCCGCCGCTCTCGACGTCGGTCTGGGTGAGCACGTGGTCGCCGACGTAGCGGCGGCTCTCGCGCTTGGCGGGGAGGAACTGGAGCCATTCGAGCGCCCAGTTGTCGGCCCCGTGGTCGCCGCGGTTCTTGATGTGGTCCCACACGCCGTAGGCGATCTTCAGCAGCTCGTCGCGGAGCATCTCGGTGTCGTGGATCGAATCGAAGTCGCCGCCCAGCTCGACCCACCAGTAGCCCATCGTCCACCAGCGGTGGCCCTTAGCGCCGTAGGGCAGGTCGTCCTCGCGCTCGTAGGTGTAGGCCCACGAGGGCGGCGTGAAGGGCTGGGGCGTGGGGTACTCGCGGCTCTGGAACAGGCAGGTCATGCCCATCGTCTTGCGGTCGGCGGCCTCGGGCGCGATGGATTCGCCGTATTCGTGGCGACCCTCGCGGCCGATGCGGTGCTCGGCGCCCGACAGCGGGGCGAGGATGCCGTCGCCCGAGCAGTCAATGAAGATGCCCGCCCGCACGGTGTGCGTCGTCTCGGTGGTGAGTTGCCAGCCGGCGACGCCGACGATGCGGTCGCCGTCCACCTCCGCCGCGCGGCACGAGCAGTTGAGCAGCAGCGTGAGGCCCTCCTGGAAGCGGGCCTTCTCGTAGAGCACGGTGTCCCAGACCGAGAACACGCGGTTGGGGTTGCGGTAGAGGTTCTCGAGGCGCACCTCCTCAAGGATGCCGGTCTCGCGCAGGTTCTTGACGTGGTTGTGGCGGTCGGCGCCGCAGATGTGCACGCGGCACTCGCTGGAGGCATTTCCGCCGAGGACGGGGCGGTCGTGCATCAGGACGACCGATGCCCCGTGGCGTGCCGCGGCGAGCGCGGCGCAGAACCCCGCCATCCCCCCGCCGACGACGCACACGTCGGCCGTGTGAAACACGTCTCTCATTGGCCTTTCCTTTCCGTCGTGGCCCGCGGCTGCTGCGGCCGGCCGCGGCGCTGCCCGAGCAGCCAGGTGTACAGCTCCTCGTTCGCATAGGTCGCCGTCCACGAGTCGTGCCCGGCGTCGGGGTAGACGGTCAGCTTCACCCGGCCCCCCACCGCGGTGAGGGCGTCCACCATCTCGCGGCTGCGCGCGACGGGGACCACGCTGTCCTTGCCGCCGTGGAAGACCCAGAGGGGCACGTCCTTGATCCGCTCGGCGTCGCGCGGGTCGCCGCCGCCACAGATGGGCACGACCGCGGCGAAGCGGTCGGGGTGCTCCATCGCGAGCATCCAGCTTCCGAAGCCGCCCATGCTCAGGCCGGTGAGGTAGATGCGATCGGGGTCGATCGGGTACTTGTCGGCCACTTCGTTCAGCAGGTCGTCGAGCAGCGGCGCGCTCCACCACACGCCCTTCGGGCACTGGGGCGAGATGACGATGAATGGGAAGTCCTTGCGGGTCTTCACAAGCTTCGGCGGGCCGTGGACCTCGACGACCTTGAGGTCGTCGCCGCGCTCGCCGGCGCCGTGGAGGAAGAGGATGGTCGGCCACCTCTTCGCCTTGTCGGCCTCGGCGCCGGGCGGCAGGTGGACGAGGTAGCGGAGGGGCACGAGGTCGCCCGTCTTCTTCTTCAGGCCGTGCCACCAGCGGGTATCGCGTGCCGCGGGGCCGGTGCGGTCGGTCGCGGGGGTGCCGGGCGTGGTCTCGTGGAGCCCGGCCAGGATGACCGCGCCGTCCGAACTGCGCTCGAACCCGCCGACCATCTCCCATTTCAGGTAGTCGGCGAGCGTCTCGGCCTGCTCGCGGGCGACGGCAGGCTCAACCCCGAGCTGCCTGGGCAGCTCGACGGTCAGCGGGAGCTTGAGGCCCCACCATCGGAGCGGCTCCGGCTGGCGGAAGAGCGTGAGGAAGCGCTTCGTGACCGTGCCATCGTCCTGGCGGACCTCGACGATGGCGCCGTACCGGCCGGGCCTCTTCGCGTCGGTGACCTCGGCGTAGGCCGCGTCGTAGAACGTCGCCTTCAGCGTGTAGGGGCCGATGAGGTCCTCGACGAGGGAGGGGCGCTCGAAGTCGGCCGCGGGAAACTTCTCGCCGCTGAAGACGCACGGCCGGAAGACCACCTCTTCGCGCTCGAACGCGCGCGTGCGCTCGGCGTCGGCGTTGGGCAGCTCGAGCGTCGCGACGGGCTGGCCATCCACGAAGACGGCCAGCGGGCCATACGTTGTCCCGCGCGCAGGCATCGGCAGCGAGAGGCGGGCGACCCGCAGCCGCCCGTCTGCCGCCAGTTCGCCCCGCGCGAGCGTCCGCCCGGCCTCGGCGACGCGCACGCGCGCTCCCTGGCTCGCGGCCACGTGGACCCTTGTCCTGCGGAAGCGCTCGTAGTAGCCCGTCGCGGAGGCGCACACAGGCGGGCTGGCGTCGGCGGACAGCCGGAGCCGCTGCATTTTCCTGGTGTCGAACTGGGCGCCGGCGATGGGGGACCAGCGGAGCTGCGTCCGCTCCCCTGCCCCATCCGCATCGTTGGCGTAGACCTGGAAGCCGATGTCGCGCCCGACGGCAGGCTGGATCGCGAGGCCCTCCCACGGCAGGAGGGCCTCGATCACGTAGCCCGTCGCCGTCCTCGCGCGGGCGACGCTCGCAGCCAGCGTCACCTTCTTCAATTCCTCGGTCTTCCGGTAGTCCCAGAGCCGCGTCCGGGGCTCAGGGTGCTTCGGGTCCAGGCCGGGCGCGATCGTCGCCTGCCAGGTGTCCGGGCCTCCAACCTCGGACGCGACGAACAGCTCGACCGAGTCCCCCTCCCAGAGGCGGTCTTCCCTCTCGTGCTCCACGAAGGCGTCATCCGTCACATCAATGTGCGCGAGGAGGCCCCGCTCGTCCCAGCCGAGGCGCACGGCGGCATCGAAGTCGGCCGTCGGCTTCCGCGCCCCGTCCGCATACAGCACGGCGACGCGGAATCCCCGCTCCCCCCAGTCGTCCAGCTTGCCGTCCACCGTGATCCCCGTCAGGCGAGGGACGTCGAAGACGGCGGCCCGGGTGGCCGTCGGGGCCGCCGGCGGCCTGGTGCACGCGGCGAGGGCGCAGGCGGCCGCCGCCAGGAGCAACGAGCGGAAACAGCGACCCATCGCAAGGCTCCTCAGAGGGCCTCCCTGGTCCGCAGCCGGTTCCGCACGGGTCTGCGGCCGGGCTGATTCTAGCGGATGGCCCTGGGGGCTGTAAAGGGGCTATGGCTGAAGGAGGATGAGGGTGACCTCGGGCGGGCTGAGCAGGCGCATGGGGGCGCCGAAGGTGCCGGCGCCGCGGCTGACGTAGAGGGCAGAGCCCTCGCCAAGGTCGTAGCGCCCGATGGTGTACTGGCAGAAGAGCATCAGCAGCCAGCGCGCGGGAAAGACCTGGCCGCCGTGGATGTGCCCGGAGAGCTGGAGGTCGAACCGCCCGGCCGAGCCCTTCTCGATGTAGGGGCGGTGCTTGAGCAGGAGGACGAAATCCGCACGGTCGCGGCCCGGCAGGATGCGGCCTTCCTCGTCCGGCGCGATCAGGCCCAGCCGCGCGGCGGCATAGTCGTCCACCCCGGCCACCAGGAGGCCGGGGGCGACGCGGATGCACTGGTTGCGGAGCAGCCCGAAGCCGGCGGCCTCGATGAGCGGCAGCGAGTGCTGGAGGCCGCGGTAGAACTCGTGGTTGCCGGTGACCGCGAGCTTGCCGAGGGGCGCGTGGACTTCGGCCAGCATCGCGGCCAGCCCGGCCACGTGCTCGCCCGCCTCGTCGGCGAAGTCGCCCGTGAAGACCAACAGGTCGGGCCGCGCCTCGCGGATGCGCTCGATCACCCTGGCCAGCCGGCCGCGGCTCATCAGGGCGTTGAGGTGCAGATCGGTCACCTGCACGATGCGAATGGGCTTCGACCCCGGCGGCAACTGCGGGGCGTGGACCGCGAGCGTCTCGAGCTGCACGGCCCACGGCTCGACGAAACCCCAGGCGGAGAGGACGACGACCACCGCGACCACTGCGAGCGCCAGCGCCCGCGCCGGGATCCGCGCGCGGCCAACGCCCGGCCACGCCCGGGCGAGGAGCCGGAGCGCCAGGTTCCAGGCGTCCGCGGCCAGGCACATCCCCCCGAACCACATCGTGGCCGCGACCCACCAGTGGCTCACCAGGCCCGTCGCCGTCGCCGCCCGCCGCCACCCCGCGGCCTCGAACACCCGGGAGAGGAAGAAGGCGGCCCCTACCGCCAGGAGCCAGCCGATGACTAGCGCGCGCCACGGGCCACGCGCCGGCACGGCCCGCCGCAGCTTCCAGTACACATAGAGCTGCGAAGCCGCAAAGCAGGCGACGACGGCAAGCAGGAAAGCGACCATGCGGACCCCACAGAGGTCAGGGAATCAGGGGGACGGGGCAGACGATTGTAGCCGGCCCCGAGGAAGGCTGCAACCTCGGCCGCGGCGGCCCGGCACTCAGGCCGGGCTCCCCTGCTCGAGCGCGTGGGCGACGAAGTCGCGGAACAGCGGGTGCGGGCGGTCGGGTTTCGACTGGAATTCGGGGTGGAACTGGACGGCGACGAACCAGGGGTGGTCCTGAAGCTCGATGATCTCGACGAGCGCGCCGTCGGGGCTCACGCCGCTGAAGACCATGCCCTTGCGGCGCATCTTCTCGCGGTAGGCGTTGCTGAACTCGTAGCGATGGCGGTGCCGCTCGGTGATGGTGGCCGCGCCGTAGGCCGCGTGGGCGTGGGTGTCGGGCAGCAGCTCGCAGGGGTACGAGCCCAGCCGCATCGTGCCGCCCAGGCCGGCCACGTGTTTCTGGCGCTCCATGAGGTCTATCACCGGGTGCTTCGTCTTGGGGTCGAACTCGGTGGAGTTGGCGCCGGCGTAGTTGCACACGTTGCGGGCGAACTCGATGACGGCGCACTGCATGCCGAGGCAGATGCCGAAGTAGGGGACGGCCTTCTCGCGGGCGTAGCGGATGGCAGCGACCTTGCCCTCGATGCCGCGGTAGCCGAAGCCGCCGGGCACGAGCACACCGGCCACGCCGCCGAGGACCGTCTCCGCCCCCTTGTGCTCAACGTCCTCGGATTCGACCATGCGGACGTTCACGCGGGCATCGTTGGCGATGCCGCCGTGGGTGAGGGCCTCGTAGATGCTCTTGTAGGCGTCGCGGAGCTGGATGTATTTGCCGACGACGGCAATTTCAACCGATTTGGACGGCTTGCGCAGCGTCTCGACCATCTTCGCCCAGTCGTCGAGCTTCGCTGGGCCGCACGTGAGGCCGAGCTTGCGGATGATCAACTCGTCGAGGCCCTGGCGGGCGAAGACGAGCGGCAGCTCGTAGACGAGGTAGCTGGCCTCGAGGTCCAGCTCCTCGTAGACGGCCTCTGTCTCGACGTTGCAGAAGAGGGCGATCTTGGCGCGCACGTCGTCGCCCAGCGGCCGCTCGCTGCGGCAGATCAGGATGTCGGGCTGGATGCCGATCTCGCGCAGCCGGCCGACCGAGTGCTGGGTGGGCTTGGTCTTGATCTCGCCCGCCGCACGCAGGTAGGGGACGAGGGTGAGGTGGACGTAGAGGACGTTTTCGCGCCCCTCGTCGAGGCGGAACTGGCGAATGGCCTCGAGGAAGGGCAGGCCTTCGATATCGCCCACCGTGCCGCCGATCTCGGTGATCACCAGGTCCACGTCGTCGCTGGCGATCTGGCGGACCGCGCCCTTGATCTCGTCGGTGACGTGCGGCACGACCTGGACGGTCTTGCCCAGGTAGTCGCCGCGGCGCTCCTTGTCAATGATGCTCTTGTAGATCGAGCCGGTGGTGAAGTTCGAGAGGCGGCTGATGCGGGCGTTGGTGAAGCGCTCGTAGTGGCCCAGGTCGAGGTCGGTCTCGGCGCCATCGGGCGTGACGTAGACCTCGCCGTGCTGGTACGGGCTCATGGTGCCGGGGTCCACGTTGAGGTAGGGGTCGAACTTCTGGATGGCGATGCGCAGGCCGCGGCGCTCGAGCACGAGGCCCAGAGCCGCCGACGTGAGGCCCTTGCCGAGGCTGGACACGACGCCGCCGGTGACGAAGATGTGTTTGGCCATTATCGAGAACTCCCGCGTCAAACGGTTTGCCCAGTCCCGATGGATTGCGCCTTCGACTGAGGTCTCGTGACGCGTGACGCGTGACGCGTGACAAGACAGAGCCACAGACGTTGTCTTCTCTTCTCACGCGTCACGGGTCACGCGTCATGTTCTTGTCCCATGCCAGCTTTGCAGCGGCCGGACACCGAATTGCCCGGCCCTGAGCGCTTCGATGGCGCTGGCGGCGGCGGCGGCACCCGGCACGGTGGTGATGAGCGGCACGCCGCGGAGCACCGCGGTGGTGCGAATCGAGACCTCGTCGCGCCGCGGCGTCTTGCCGCTCGGCGTGTTCACGATCAGGTGCACCGCGCGGTTCTTCATCCAGTCCACCACGTTGGGCCGGCCTTCGCTCACCTTGAGGATGTGCTGGGCCGGGATGCCCGCCTCGTGGAGCGTCTGGCACGTGCCGCCCGTGGCGATGATCGCGAAGCCCATCTGGTGGAACCGCCGGGCGATGGGCGCGATCGCCGCCTTGTCGCTGTTCCGCACGCTGAGGAACACCGCGCCGTCCCGCGGCAGCTCAGTGCCTGCCGCGCTCTGGGCCTTGGCGAATGCCACGCCGAACGAGTGGGCAATGCCCATCACCTCGCCCGTGGACTTCATCTCGGGGCCGAGCACGGCGTCCACCCCGGGGAAGCGGTTGAAGGGGTACACGGGCGCCTTCACCGACACGCCGACGGGCGGCGGGCCGCCGCGAATGCCCAGCTCGGCCAGGGTCTTGCCGAGCATCACCTTGGTGGCCGCCTTGGCGAGCGGCACGTTGGTGGCCTTGCTCACGAAGGGCACGGTGCGCGAGGCGCGCGGGTTGACCTCGAGGATGAAGACCTTGCCGTCCTGGACGGCGAACTGGACGTTGATGAGGCCGCGGACCCGGAACTCGAGGGCGAGGGCGATGGTCTCGCGGCGAATCTCGTCGAGGATGTGCCACGGCAGCGTGTGGGGCGGCAGCACGCACGAGCTGTCGCCCGAGTGCACGCCGGCCTCCTCGATGTGCTCCATGAGGCCGCCGATATAGACGTCCACGCCGTCCGACACGGCATCCACGTCCACCTCGATGGCGTTGTCGAGGAACTTGTCCACCAGCACGGGGAAGTCGGGCGCGGCGTCGAAGGCGCGGAGCGCAAAGCGGTCGAGCTCCTCGGGGTTGAGGACGATCTCCATCGCCCGGCCGCCCAGCACGTAGGAGGGGCGGACGAGGACGGGGTAGCCCAGCTCGGCGGCGGCCTGGCGGGCCTCGTCGAGCGAGAGGACGGAGCGGTTGGCGGGCTGGCGGAAGCCGAGCGTGTCGAGGGCGGCGGCGAAGCGTCTGCGGTCCTCGGCGCGGTCGATCTGGTCGGGCGTGGTGCCCAGGATCGGCACGCCTGCGCGCTCGAGCGGCACGGCCAGGCTCAGCGGCGTCTGCCCGCCGAGCTGCACGACCACGCCCACGGGCCTCTCCGCCTCGACGACGTTCAGCACGTTCTCCAGCGTCACCGGCTCGAAGTACAGCTTGTCCGCGGTGTCGTAGTCCGTCGAGACGGTCTCGGGGTTCGAGTTGATCATGATGGCTTCGTAGCCGAGCTCCTGTGCGGCGAAGACGGCGTGGACGCAGCAGTAGTCGAACTCGATGCCCTGGCCGATGCGGTTGGGGCCGCTGCCGATGATGACGACCTTGGGGCGGTCGTTCGGGCGGCTCTCGTCCTCCTCCTCGTAGGTCGAGTAGAAGTAGGGCGTGGCGGCGGCGAACTCGGCGGCACAGGTGTCTATGAGCTTCATCGTCGGGCGGACGCCGGCGTCGAGGCGGTGGCGGCGGATGGCCATTTCGTCCCTCTCGCCCAGGAGTTCGCCGATCCGCTTGTCCGACAGTCCCGTCTCCTTGGCTCGCCGCAGCAGCGGCGCAGGGAGCCGCGTCGGGGCGCCCGCGGCCGCCACCTCGCCCTCGACGGCGACGATCTGGCGGATGTTCTCGAGGAACCAGGGGTCAATCATCGAGAGCCGGGCGACCTCCTCGACGCTCCAGCCGTCGCGGAGCGCGGCGAAGACGTAGGCCAGGCGGTCGGCGGTGGGGGTGCGGAGGTTGCGCAGCACCAGGTCGCGGTCGTCCGTCGTCACGGTGGCGAAGCGTGCCTCGATGCCGCGGATGGCCTTCATCAGGGCCTCCTTGAACGTGCGGCCGATGGCCATCGTCTCGCCCACCGACTTCATCGAGGTCGTCAGCGTCGGGTCGGCGGCGGGGAATTTCTCAAACGCGAACCGCGGCACCTTCACCACGCAGTAGTCAATCGTCGGCTCGAACGACGCGGGGGTCTCCCGCGTGATGTCGTTCGGCAGCTCGTCGAGGGTGTAGCCCACGGCGAGCTTGGTGGCGATCTTGGCGATGGGAAAGCCCGTGGCCTTGCTCGCGAGGGCGGAGCTGCGCGAGACCCGCGGGTTCATCTCGATCACCACCATCCGCCCGGTGTCGGGCTTGACGGCGAACTGGATGTTGGAGCCGCCGGTGGCGACGCCGATCTCGCGGATGATCGCGATCGAGGCGTCGCGCATCGCCTGGTACTCGCGGTCGGTGAGCGTCTGCGCGGGGGCGACGGTGATGGAATCGCCGGTGTGGACGCCCATCGGGTCGAAGTTCTCGATCGAGCAGATGATGACCACGCAGTCGCGGTGGTCGCGCATGACCTCGAGCTCGAACTCCTTCCAGCCGATGAGGGATTCCTCGATGAGCACCTCGCCGATGAGGCTCATGGCCAGGCCGCGGCCGGCGATCTCGGCCAGCTCCTCGGGGTGATAGGCCACGCCGCCGCCCGCGCCGCTCAGGGTGTAGCCGGGGCGGATGATGACGGGGAAGCCGATCTGCTGGGCGACGGCCTGCGCGTCCTCGAGGCTGCGGGCGATGCCGCTGCGGGCGCACGCCAGGCCGATCTTCTCCATCGCCGCGCGGAACTCCTCGCGGCTCTCCGCCTTGCGGATCGCGGCGGGGCTGGCGCCGATGATCTCGACGCCGAACTTCTCCGGCACCCCACGCTGAGCCAGGACCGAGGCCACGTTGAGCGCGGTCTGGCCCCCCAGCGTCGGGATCAGAGCGTCCGGGCGCTCCTGCTCGATGATCTGCGCCACCACGTCGGGCGTGATCGGCTCGATGTAGGTCGCGTCGGCCATCTCCGGGTCGGTCATGATCGTCGCGGGGTTCGAGTTGACGAGGACCACGTGATAGCCCTCCTCGCGGAGGGCTTTGCAGGCCTGGGAGCCCGAGTAGTCGAACTCGCAGGCCTGGCCGATCACGATCGGCCCGGCCCCGATGATCAGGATCTTCTTCAGGTCGGTTCGCTTCGGCAAGTGGCTCAGCTCCGCACGTGCACGCCCCGGTCGCGCAGGTAGTCCTTGACCGCCGCGATAGTGTACTGCCCGTAGTGGAAAATGGAAGCGGCGAGCGCGGCATCCGCCTTGCCCTCGGTGAGCACGCGCAGCATGTCCTCGGGGCCGCCCGCGCCGCCCGAGGCGATGACGGGAATGGTCACGGCCTCGCTCACCGCAGCGGTCAGCTCGATGTCGTAGCCGGCCGTGTGGCCGTCGGCGTCAATCGAGGTCAGCAGGATTTCGCCCGCGCCCAGTTCCTCCGCCTCGCGCACCCAGGCCAGAGCGTCGAGGCCGGTGGGCGTGTGCCCGGCGTCCACGTAGACCTCCCAGCCGGCGCCCACTCGCTTGGCGTCCACGGCGACCACGATGCACTGGGCGCCGAAGGCCTCGGCCCCCTCGCGGATGAGGTGTTTCTGGCGGACGGCTGCGGTGTTGATCGAGACCTTGTCGGCCCCGGCCTTGAGCAGTGCGCGGATGTCGTCGAGGCCGCGGATGCCGCCGCCGACGGTGAAGGGGATGAAGACCTGTTCGGCCACGCGGCTGACCAGCTCGCGAATGGTCTTGCGGGCCTCGAGGGTCGCCGTGATGTCGAGGAACACCAGCTCGTCGGCCCCCGCGTCGCTGTAGGCCCGCCCGCAGTCCACCGGGTCGCCCGCGTCGCGCAGGCTCACGAACGACCGGCCCTTCACCACGCGGCCGTTCTTCACGTCGAGGCAGGGGATGATGCGCTTGGCAACCATGGTCCTACCGGTCTTCTCTTTGTTGCCGGCGAGGATGATTGGATGAATGGATGGCTGGATGGATGAAGCAGCCGCACCATTCGGCCCCTCTTTCATCCATCCATTCATCCACCCATCCATTCATCCCCTCACGGGGTTGTGCACAAACTACAGAAGTTCTCCAGCATCCTCAACCCCGTCGGCCCCGATTTCTCGGGGTGGAACTGGGTGGCAAAGACGTTGCCGCTCTGCACCGCCGAGGCGTAGCGGACGCCGTACTCGGTCGAGCCGATGACGACGGCCGCGTCGTCCGGCTGCGCGTAGTACGAGTGGGCGAAGTAGAAGAATCTCTGGTCGGGGATGCCCTCGAACAGCGGCGACGGGCGTTCCTGGCGCACCTGGTTCCAGCCCATGTGGGGCACCTTGAGGTCGCCGACGCCGAATCGCACGACCTTGCCGGGCACGATGGCCAGCCCCTCGTGGCGGCCGTGCTCGGAGCTTTCGGCGAAGAGGAGCTGAAGGCCCAGGCAGATGCCGAGAAACGGCCTGCCCGACCCCGCGACCTGCCGCAGTGGCTCGACAAGGCCGAGGCCCCCCAGGTTCTCCATCGCCCGCTGGAACGCCCCGACACCGGGGAAGATCACCCCGTCGGCGGCCAGGATGGCGGCGGACTCCGACGTGACCGTGCCCTCGACCCCAAGCCGGTCGAGCGCGCTTTTCACGCTCTTCAGGTTCCCCAGACCATAGTCCACGATGGCGATCATCAGCAGCACTCGCAGGACGCGTGACGCGTGACGCGTGATAGGAACATGTCCACGGCGGAGCCCTCTTCTTGTCACGCGTCACGGGTCACGCGTCACGGGTCATTCCCACTCGATCGTGCTCGGCGGCTTCGAACTGATGTCGTAGAGCACGCGGTTCACGCCGTCCACCTCGTTGATGATGCGGGCGGACAAGCGCGCCATCAGGTCGTAGGGCAGCCGCACCCAGTCGGCCGTCATGCCGTCGCGGCTGGAGACGACGCGGACGGCGACGGCGAAGTCATAGGTCCGCGCGTCGCCCATCACGCCGACGCTCTTGACGGGCAGGAGCACGGCGAACGACTGCCAGATGGTGCCGTAGCCCTCCCAGCCCCGCATCTCCTCCTGCACGATGGCATCGGCCTCGCGCAGGATGTGCAGCCCCGAACGCGTCACCTCGCCCACCACGCGCACGGCCAGCCCCGGGCCGGGGAATGGTTGCCGGTGCAGGGTGCCGGGGGGGAGGCCAAGCTCTCCGCCCAGCTCGCGCACCTCGTCCTTGAACAGCTCGCGGAGCGGCTCGATCAGCTCGAACTGGCTCCAGGCGGGCATGCCGCCGACGTTGTGGTGGCTCTTGATGCGGGCCGAGGGGCCGCCGAAGGCCGACTTGCTTTCGATGAGGTCGGGGAACAGCGTGCCCTGGGCCAGGAAGCGCGCGCCGCCGATCCGCTCCGCCTCCTCGGTGAAGACGCGGACGAATTCGTCCCCGATCGCCAGCCGCTTCTCCTCGGGATCCGTCAACCCCGCCAGGCGCCGCAGGAAGCGCTCGCTCGCGGCCACCGCGTCCACCTTCAGGCCGATCAAGTCGCGGGCCATGCGCACGACTTCCTCGGCCTCGCCCGCGCGCAGCACCCCGTTGTCCACGAAGATGCACGTGAGCTGGTCGCCGATGGCGCGGTGGATGAGGGTGGCGACGACCGTGGAATCCACCCCGCCGCTGAGGCCGCACACCACGCGATCGGCGCCGACCCGCTGCTTGATGTCGGCCACGGCCTCCGCGATGAACGAGGCCATCGTCCAGTCGCCGCGGCAGCCGCAGATGTCGAAGAGGAAGTTGTGGAGCATGCGACTGCCCTGCGGCGTGTGGCTCACCTCGGGGTGGAACTGCACGGCGTAGATGCGGCGGGCCGGGTCGGCGAAGGCCGCGACCTCGACCGTGGGCGTGCGCGCCGTGACGGCCGCGCCGGCCGGCAGCTCGACCACGCGGTCGCCGTGGCTCATCCACACCTTCTCGGTGGCCTCGCAGCCGGCGAAGAAGCCGACGGGCTGGGGGAGCACAGGCGGGACGCCTGTGCCACCAATCTGGGGGGTCTGGGGTGGCACAGGCATCTTGCCTGTGCCTTCCAGGATCTCGATGGTGGCGGGGCCGTATTCGCCGGCGTGGCCGCCCTCGACGCGGCCGCCGGCCATCTGCGCGAGAAGCTGCATGCCGTAGCAGATGCCCAGCACCGGCACGCCGAGGTCGAGCACCGCGCGGTCGCACGTGGGCGCGCCCGGTGCCCACACGCTCGACGGCCCGCCCGACAGGATGATGCCCTTCGGCTTCAGCGCGCGAATCGTGCCGAAGGGCACGTTGCACGGCTCGAGGCGGCAGTAGACATGGTGCTCGCGCACCCGCCGCGCGATGAGCTGGCTGTATTGGGAGCCGAAATCAAGGATCAGGATCGCGTCGTGGGTCACTTCAGAATTCCGATTCCCTATTCGCGATTGCCGAATTGGAGGAGGATGAATGGGAGAATGGATGATTGGATGGATGTAAGAGAGAACCCGTCCATGATTCTTTCATTCATCCATTCATCCACCCATCCATTCATCCCCCTTCCGATTGCTCCATGAGCTTGACGAACCGCTCGAACAAATGGCTCGCGTCGTGCGGGCCGGGCGATGCCTCAGGGTGGTACTGGACAGCGAAGAGCGGCAGCTTGCGGTGGCGGAAGCCCTCGAGCGTCCCGTCGTCCAGGTTCACATGGGTCATTTCCACCTCGCCCTGGGGCAGCGAATCCATGTCCACGCAGAAGCCGTGGTTCTGGCTCGTGATGTCCACGCGGCCCGTGGTCAGCTCGCGCACTGGTTGGTTGGCGCCGCGGTGGCCGAACTTGAGCTTGAAGGTCTTGCCGCCGAGGGCGAGGCCGAGGAGTTGGTGGCCGAGGCAGATGCCGAAGATCGGCACCTTGCCGACGAGTTTCTGCACCTCAGAGACGATGCTCGTGAGGGCCGCGGGGTCGCCGGGGCCGTTGGAGAGCAGGACGCCGTCGGGCTTCGCGGCCAGCGCGGCCTCGGCCGGGGTGTAGGCCGGCACGACCGTGACCTGGCAGCCGCCGGCCGCGAGGAGGCGCAGGATGTTGTGCTTGACGCCGAAGTCGTAGGCGACGACGCGGAAGCGCGCCTCGGCCGGCGACGGCCACGGCTCGGCCTCGGGGCGCGTGACGAAGCGCACCATGTCGCGGCCGACGAGGCCCTCCCAGGCGCGGGCCATTTCGGCCAATTCCTCGGCGGAATGCCCGTCGGTCGAAATGGCGGCCTTCATGGCGCCGGCCGTGCGGATGTGCAGCGTGAGTGCCCGCGTGTCCACCCCCTCGATGCCGATGATCCCCTGGGCCTTCAGGTAGTCGGGCAGCGACTGGCGCGACCGCCAGTTGCTGGGGATGCGGCAGCACTCCTTGACGATGAGGCCCTCGACCTGGATGCGGCCCGACTCGACATCCTCGGGGTTCACGCCGTAGTTGCCGATCAGCGGATAGGTCATGGTGACGATCTGTCCGGCGTAGGAGGGGTCGGTGAGGATTTCCTGGTAGCCGGTCATCGAGGTGTTGAAGACCACCTCGCCCGTGCGGGTGCCGGGCGCTCCAAACGACCGGCCGCGGAAGATACGGCCGTCCTCAAGGGCAATGATGGCTTCGGATGCGGTTTCAGACATTCCCGTGCTTTCTTCCTACCCTGAATGGCATCTCACGACCCGCTCGGCGGCCCCAACGAACGGGTCAGAAGTCGCTTTGGGTCCGCAGCCGGTCGATCTGCGGCCCAAGTTCCTTGTCGGCCTCGACCGCGCCGCCAAACGAGTCGCGCCGGATCACGCGCCGCAGCGGCGAGAGATCCTTGACCCTCGGGCACCCCTTCACCTTCACGCGGCTGAGGCGGGGGAGCGAGGCGAGCGGGGCCAGGTCGGCCAACTCCCGGCAATCGGACAGATCGAGCCAGTGGAGACCCTTCAACGCGGCCAGTGGCCGCAGATCGGTGAGGCCCTCCGAACCCGTGAGCCGAAGCTGGGTGAGGGCGGACAACCTGGCCACGGGCCGGATGTCGGCGAGCCGCTTGCACCCGGACAGGCTCAGTTCCTCAAGGGCCGTCAGGTTTGCCAGAGGGCCCAGATCGGTGAGGTCCGGGCACGGGTCGAGGCGGAGGGTCTTCAATGACTTCAAGTTCGCGAGAGGCTTCAGGTCGGCGACGCGAGGGCACCTCCAAACGCTCAGGTGGCTCAGCTTGGCGTTGGGTGGAAACGACGGCAGGACACTCAGTTGCTCGAAGGCGGACACGTCGAGGCGCGTGAGTTCAGCCAGGGCCCCCAAAGGGCTGAGATCCGTCACCCGGGGACAGCCGGTCAGGTACAACTCCTCGAGGGCGTTGAGCGACGCGAGCGGGGCCAGGTTGGCGACGGCGGGGCAGTGCTCAATGCGGAGCGTACGCAGGTTACGAAGGTCGCCGATGCCTCTCAGGTCGGACAGTCGCGGGCACCGCTGAATGCTCAGCGACGTGAGACCCTGGAGCTTCGGGAGGGGCGGGATGGCCGATGCTTCGTCGAGGGACCTGAGTTCGAGCGTTCGCAGTTCTCCCAGCTCACTGAGGAAGGCCAGTTGCGACCTCATAGGTCCGCAGACGTGGAGAGACCGAAGTCGCGTCAGGCTCCGAAGCGGCGACAGGTCCCGTACTTTGCTGTTGCCCCGCAGGAAGAGGAAGAGGTTCTCCAGCCTGGTGAGGCGCGCGAGGGGCGAGAGGTCGCGGACATTGGTCTCGGGCCAGAGGGAGAGAGAGAGCCGCCGTATCCCCGTCAGGCGCCCCAGCGGCGAGAGGTCCTCGACCCTGCGGTTATGCACCAGGCGGAGTTGCAGGTCGGCCAGGTGCGTCATCCGCCCGATCAGCTCAAGGTCCGGCACAACGGGGCCGAGTTCGAGGCTGAGGGCCACCAACTCGGCCATACCGGCCAGCGGACCCAGGTCCGCCGCCTCGCACCCGGGCAGGAGGAGCTTGCGGAGCTTTGTCAGCCCACGGAGCGGCGCCAGGTCCACCGGCGTTGGCGGCCAGTCCAGCCAGAGCTGAAGCGAGCGGAGTTCCGTCAGATTCGCCAGTGGCCGCAGGTCGAGCCGGTCGTCGGGGGACTCGATGGACAGCA
The DNA here is from genome assembly GCA_035527715.1 of Planctomycetota bacterium. Classification (GTDB taxonomy): domain Bacteria; phylum Planctomycetota; class PUPC01; order DSUN01; family DSUN01; genus DSUN01. The sequence continues at coordinate 56,201 of DATKZY010000157.1, forward strand.
CGCGTAGGTTCCTCAGCTCTCCGAGCGGCGTCGTATCCTCGAACCCGGGGTCGTCGCGCTTCTCTCGGTCGGGACTCATGCGGACATGGATGGAGAGCGAGCTGAGGGATTTCGCCGCGCGAAGGACCTGCGGAGGAGGCGGCCGGTTCCACAAGTCGAATCTCAGCGCGTAGAGGCCGGGACACCGAGCGATGAAATCCTCCAGCCCAGCGAACGGCGGCCCGGCGAAGGCCAGGTTGAGGGCAACTCGCGTGTTGGCCGGCATCGGCGGCAGGAGACGAAGGCTGGCCCCGTCACACCAGATGGCGAGCGGACTCACCCCGTCGGCAAGGGCCTTCTGCAAGCGCTTCAGATCGCCGTCCTTGACGAGCACGTGGGCCAGGCGCGGCGGGCCGCCATCGGTGCTGACGTGAAGGCAGAAGTCCTTCTCGCCTACCTGGAGATCTGCCCCTCGCTCGTAGGGGAACGTCGCCCAGTGGCCAGCCTGAATCCATTCGCCCGGCACGAAGAGGCCGGCCTGGGTCCGTCCATCCGCACACCGAATGTTCACGGCGGCGGCCTCGGGGACAGGGCCGGGCACAGGCTCCGCGGCACGGCTCGCAATTGCGAGAGCCGCGAAGCACAAGGCGCCGGCACATGAGACCCACGGCCTGGCGGTCACGGGATGCCTCCTTGCGGGGCGCCATCTCCTGGTTTCCTCGAGCTGGCGCATTCCCCTCTTACCCCGAACACCGATCACCAAACATCGAACACCGTTCCTCACCGGCATTCCATCCCCAACTTCTCGACCGCCTCAGTGACCTGGCACGGGTAGTTGCCGGTGAAGCAGGCGTTGCAGTAGTCCTCGGGCGGGCCGGTGACGGCGGAGAGGAGGCCCTCGACGCTGAGGTAGCCCAGACTGTCGGCGCCGATGAACCGGCGAATCTCGTCCACCGTCCGCCCGTTGGCCGCCAGCTCCTCGCACGTGGGGAAGTCTATGCCGAAGAAGCAGGGGTTGCGAATCGGCGGGCTGGAGATGCGCACGTGAATCTCCTTCGCCCCCGCCTCGCGGAGGAGGCCGAGGCGCGAGCGCGACGTGGTGCCGCGGACGATCGAGTCGTCCACGACGACGACGCGCTTGCCGCGGACGACGTCGGCGATGGCGTTGAGCTTGATGCGGACGCCGAGGCCGCGGCGGCTCTCGGCGGGCTGGATGAAGGTGCGGCCGACGTAGTGGTTGCGGATGAAGCCGTAGTCGAAGGGGATGCCGCTGGCCCGCGCGTAGCCGAGGGCGGCGGGGATGCCGGAGTCGGGCACCGCCGTCACCACGTCGGCCTCAGCCGGCTGCTCCGCCGCCAGCCGCTCGCCCAGGCGCTGCCGCACCATGTGGCACGTGTCGCCGAACACCCGGCTGTCGGGACGGGCGAAGTAGACGTGCTCGAAGATGCAGTGGGCCTTCTTGACGGCCTCGGGCGGCACGAAGCGGCTGCTGGTGATGCCCCGCTGATCTATGGTGAGCACTTCGCCCGGCTCGACGTCGCGGACGTAGCGGGCGCCGAGGAGGTCGAAGGCGCAGGTCTCGCTGGCGACGACGGGCGAGCAGCGCAGCTCGCCGAGCGACAGGGGGCGGAAGCCGTGGCGGTCGCGGGCCACGATGAGCCGGTTCCTGGTCATCAGCAGCAGCGAGAAGGCGCCCTCGAGGTGGGCCAGGCAGTGCTCGACGTGGTCGGGGCGGCCCAGGTGGTCGGGGTCGGCCATCAGGTGGACGATGATCTCGCTGTCGGTGCTGGTCTGGAAGATCGAGCCGCGGGCCTCGTAGTAGCGGCGGAGCGCGCGGGCGTTGGTGAGCGTGCCGTTGTGGGCGACGGCGATGAGGCCCTTCGAGTACTCGATGACGAGGGGCTGGACGTTCTGGGGCTTGGGCGAGCCGGTGGTGGAGTAGCGGACGTGGCCGATGGCCATGTGGCCGGGCAGGCCGGCAAGGTCGTCGCCCCTCACCACCTCGTCGAGGTGGCCCATGCCGCGTTTCGAGCGCATCTCGCGGTCGTCGGACACGACGATGCCGGCGCTCTCCTCGCCGCGGTGCTGGAGCGAGTAGAGGCCGAGGTAGGCCTTCTGCGCGGCCCCATCGTAGCCGTAGATGCCGAACAGGCCACAGGCTTCGCGCGCGTCGCTCATACCGCGGCGCCCCCGACCAAGGCCCCAAGCTCTCGGAAGGACGTGAGGCGCTCGAACTCGAACAGCCCGGTGAGCGCGCGGTTCCGCGTGGGGATGCCGGCCTCCTCGACGGCCGCCAGGGGGTTCAGCCCGCCGACGACGACCAGGCCGGCCCGCCCCTCGGGCACCGGGATCTCGAGGAGCGGTCGGTTGGGCTTCCCGACCAGCAGGATCCCGCCCAGACCGATCTGCGCGAGCCGGGCGCAGACCTTCCGCACGCGCGGCACCGCCACGGCCGGGATCTCGCGGAAGCTCGCCCCGATCACCCCCTGCCCCGTTCGCGCCGCCTCGCGCACCGTCGTCATGCGGCCGCTGATGAAGACCTCGAGCGGGTCCAGGCTCGTCCCGTCGTAGTGGATCATCTCGGTGAACCGCGCGGGCTGTCCGCCCGAAACCTCGAGCAGGCCGGCGAATCGTGAGGCCGCGGGAATCCCCTCCGACAGCAGAATCCCGTTGATACTCACGCTGCAAACGGTGCCCACGGCAAACTGTCCCTCCGGCGCGGTGTAGCGCCCAAGGGTCTCCCCCGGACGCGCGACCGCCACGAAGCGGCCCATCCCAAGGTCCGCCTCGAACACCACGGTCATCTCGGCGACGGCCCGGGCGATGTGGTCCGCGGGAATCGTCGAGTAGTTGATGATGATCGTTCCGCAGCGCCGTCGGGCCTGGAAGGTCATCTGGCACGCCAACTCATCCATCTTCGCCGCGATGAACCCCACCTTCTCGGCCACAAACGAGTTCGCCACCTCTTGCTGGCCGAGCGGCGTGATCTCGCGGCCCTTCTTCCCGCAACTGCGCGTCATCCCCGCCTGGTCGAGCATCGCCAGGTAGTAGCGCACCGTCCGCTGGCTCATGTCGATGCCCATGGCCTCCAGGTCGCGCGCAAGCCGGCTCGCACCCAATGGCCTGCCGGCATCGCGCAGCGCCCGGAGAATGCTCGCCGCACGCCTCTTCGCCCTTGCATCCACGCTGACTCGCTCCTCCGTTTCCCCCGTGGACTCGCGCCGCGGCCGGTCGTCGCCTCCGCGCTGCGATGATACCGGCTCCTTGCCCAATAGTCAACCGGAATTGACGAATATTGCCGGCTTTCAGCGCGATGCAAGCCCCACGCAGAGCCCTAGCCACAGGCCGCCTCCTATGCGGCAATGCCCTCCGCATGAAACCGGCGTGTTACGGCATTGCGGACCGTGATTGCAGCACGCCACCGACGTAATATCGGTGGTTTATGGCACACGCCCACTTGCGGCAAGCCTGCCCACCCTTCTCACTACTATGGGGAAATTGTCCCGTGATCTGCCCCAGTGTGCGGGTCCTTCACTTGACACTCCCTTCCCGACCACCATAATAGGCAGGCGTTGCCGTTTCTGGACATTCAGGAGGCGTCGGCTTCTCGGCGGAGGAACCGATGCCAGCGGTGTTCGGTGGGCGCCGCGCCAAGCCGTTCGGGAGGCGAAGGGAGTCGCAGCCATGCGCTTGAGTCGGCGGAACGCGAACGAGGTGTCGCAGACCTTCAACCGGTCCCGCGACGTGGCGCCCAGCTCGGGCATCTACACCTTCGTGGACAAGCTGAAGGTCGGCCTCCAGGAGCTCATGGCCGGCAGCCGCAACTTCTCCCTCGCCACGATAGCCCGCCAGCACATCTTCGCCCTCACCCAGGGGGCCGCCCGAGTCTCCGGCATCGAATACGTGATGGACGCCTGCCGCCCACAGGCCGAAGCTATCATTGACGCCTCGCCTTCCGCAGGCAAGGGCAAGAACTGGGGAGGGACTCCCCGCAAGGAGTTCCTCCCCAGCCCCTCCTCAACAACTCGCCGTGCAAGAGTGGGTTGAACAGCGCAGCGGGGGCGGGCGAAAACCACTGCGACGGGCACAATAGTCAATGGAAGCGGCGTTGTAGTGCTACGCGCAGGCGTCCGGCCCCGCCAGGCCTTTGGACTGCATGACGACCAACTCGACCTGCCTCGCGGTCCAGCCGTCGAGCCCCAATTCCTCCGCCCTCTTCGTGAGGAAGCCACGCTCGACGTCGTTGATGGTGTCGTCCACCAGGACACCTTCGACGAGGCGTGCGTAGTCGATCACGTTCGGCGGCGCGCACCGGCGTTCAGTCTCTTCGGCCTCCGCGGCGTTGAGCCCGAGAGCCAGGCGCTTCTTGTCCAGCAGTTCGCGCTCGCGGACGTTCACGACGCCGTCGAGGTAGGCACCGGAGCAGAGAACCCGGTACTCCTCGCACGCGCGGCGGTGCTCGTCGGTCTGCCCGGTGGTTTGGTGCTGGACGCGGGTCTCGCAGTACGGGCAGATGCGGAAGGCGGGAGCGAGGGCGCGATAGCAGGCCTGGCAGATGAGCTTGAGAGCCGAGCCGCACCCAGGGCAGTAGTTCCATGCCTGTGTCGTCTCGCGGCCGCACACCGGGCAGGCCACCAGGTTCCGTTCCTCCTCGGGCACGACGTCGACGACCTGTTTGGCACCCGCAAGCTCGCAGTCGTAAAGGAAAAGCTTCGTCCAGTACGCCACTTGGCTGGCATCGTCTTGCCGCAGGCGGTCCGAGAGGCGCGGGTCCTTCGATTCGTCGTAGCACAGGGTCAGCCTCTCCCAGTCCACCTGCCGGATCATCTGGAGGTTCGAGGTGAGCTGGCGCCGAAGCTCCTCGAACAGCTCGGTGTCCGAGTAGAGGTGCAGCATCTCGTCGAGGTCGAAGTTCTCGACCGTGCGCCGGCCGCGGCCGATATGGCGCTCGGCCCCGCGGAGCCTCGCGAGCAGATTGGGGTCTGCCGACCGCGACTGGGCGTCCGCGAGAAGCTTCTTCGTGGCCTTCTCGAGGAGCTGGCCGCAGGCCCTGACGCTGGGGCACCAGTCCTGGCGGCTGAGGAGGAGCTCCATCTGAGCAAGGTCGCGCTCGAACTCGTTGGGGCTCGTCAGGCTTGGCGGCCGCGGTGCCTGCCGCGGGGGTTGAGGTGGCGCGCTCGAGGCAGCGGGGGAAGCCTGCGCGCCCGCACCCGCGCTGTCCCCACCCTTTGCCAGCAGGCGCCGCACGGCTTCCACGAGCTCGTGCACGTGGCCCTCGATGGGGCCGCGAAAGGCATCGAGCCAATGCGCCGACGTGATGAAGTACTCCAGCGACAGCGACGGCTGCACATCCTCGGTGCGGAACGGCACGATGGACACGCCCTTGCTCACGGCGCGCTCGAGTTCGCGGAGGACGTGCGGGGACTGGTTCGAGTGGGACGAGAAGATGAAGACCATGGCCCGGCTGAAGCCGATGGCCTCAACGATGGCCGCGCCGTACATGGCGCCCGGCATCACGTCCCGCGGCGCAACCCAGCACTTGATGCCGCCTTGCTCCAGGGCATCGCAGACCTGCTGCGCGACGGCCTTGTCCTCAGCGGAATGGCTGATGAAGACATCGTGCCCCATGTCGCCCCTCTCTCTGGCCCTTCGCGCCGCCGCTAGTGACCGTGCCTGCCTTCAGCGCCGGCCCCGTGGGCTTGTTGGGCCGCTGCAATGATAGCGCAGCGTTCCGGACGTGTCAAGCCTCGTCCGGCTCATCCGTTTCTGCGATCCCTGCCGCGGCTTCGGCCTGGGTCTCCACGGGCCGAGGCCAGCCCCTACCGGGGTCATGCTGAGCGAAGCGAAGCATCTCTCCTGGCCCAGGGGTGCAAGCCCATCTCCGAAGGCTCGTTACGCTTCCCAGGCCGGTAGAGATTCTTCGCTCCGTGCCACTTCGCTCAGAATGACCCCGGGTGTGCGGTGTTGTGCGGTGTCAAATCCTCAAGCGTCAATGATCGGGGATCGGGGTCAGACCTCAATTTTCAATTTTCTGTTTGTCGGACCGTGGTTGGGGGTCGGGATCGGGGTCAGACCTCAAGGGCGTGTTGCCCAAATCCCACGATTTCCCTTTAGGTTGACGATTCTGGTCTTGACGCCGTACCCCGCGGCATGCTACAGAAGGGCAGTGCTTGTGGGAGTGGCAACTGCCCGGAGTTCCCGCCGCCATGATGGGGAAACAGGTTCGCCAAGAGGCTCTGTATGTCGTGGGGATCAGCCTGGAGAAGCGGGTGCGCGAGGACC
>DATKZY010000158.1:0-54533 GCA_035527715.1 Planctomycetota bacterium
GCTAAAGCGCGACAATCGAACCAGGACGACACTCCATGAAGCTGCCCGAAATCTCCGTGCGAAACCGCGTCACCACGCTCATGGTCTTCCTGGCCATCCTGGTGATCGGCGGCTTCTGCCTCACCCAGCTTCCCATTGACCTGATGCCGGAGATGGAGCTGCCGGCCATCACGGTGCTCACCACCTACCCGGGCGCCGCCGCCGAGGACGTCGAGACCAAGGTCACGAAAATCCTCGAAGACCGCATCTCCACAACGCCCGAGGTCAAGCACATCGTCTCCACGTCCAAGGAAGAGGTCTCCGTCATCCGCCTCATCTTCGAGTGGGGCGCGAACCTGGACGCTCGGGCGAACGATATCCGTGACCGCGTCGGCTTCGCCAGGGTAGTGCTGCCCGACGACGTGGAGGACCCGCTGATCCTGAAGCTGGACATTGCGAACTTCCCGATCATGTTCTTCGGCGTCCGAGCCGAGGAGAGCTACGCCGACCTCTTCAAGCTGATCCAGGACGACGTGGCCGACCCGCTGAAGCGGCTGCCCGGCGTGGGCGCCGTCGTCATCCGCGGCACCACGGACCGCCAGGTCAACATCCAGTTCGACCGCCAACGCCTCGCCAGCTACGGCCTCACGCCCCAGGACATCGTCCGCGTCGTCGCCCTCGAGAACCAGACCATTCCCGGCGGAAACGTCAAGCAGGGCCTGACCGACTACCTGCTCCGCGTGCCCGGCGAGTTCCGGGACGTGGAGCCGATGAAGCGCATCGTCCTGAAGTCCTCCAACGGCTCCGTGGTGCGCCTCGGCGACGTGGCAACGGTCGAGTTCGGCCACCGCGAGGAGACCCAGCAGGTGCGGGTCAACGGCGGGAAGGGCCTCATGTTCATGGTCCAGAAGCAGTCGGGCGCCAACACCGTCAAGGTCGCCAGGAGCGTCCGGGCCGCCCTCCCGGCCATCCAGAAGCGCTTGCCGCCCGACGTGAAGATAGACCTGATGATGGACTCCTCGGAGGACATCGAGCGGTCGCTGAAGGACCTGACGGATTCGCTGTGGCAGGGCGGGGCGCTGACGGTGCTGGTCGTCCTCGTGCTCCTGCGGAGCGTGGCCGGCACGTTCGTCATCGCCCTCACGATGCCCTTCTCCCTCATCCTGACCTTCATTCTGGCGTTCTTCTTCGGCTACACGATCAACATGATGACGATGTTCGGGATGATCATCGCGATCGGGATGGTGGTGGACAACGCGATCGTGATCCTGGAGAACATCGCGCGGCACCGCGAGGAGGGCGAGGGGCCGAAGGAGGCCGCCGTCTACGGCTCCTCCGAGGTGGGCATGGCCATTGCCGCCTCCACCCTCACCACCCTGTGCATCTTCTTCCCCATCATCTTCGTCAAGGGCGTCACACGCATCATCTTCATGGAGTTCGCGGCCATCGTGACCATCGTGCTCATGGGGTCGCTCTTCTCCGCCCTCACGCTCACCCCGATGCTCTCGTCCACCCTCATGGCGCGCGAGGACCCCCGACGGCGGCTAGGCATCTTCTTCCGGCTCTGTGAGAAGGGCTTCAGCATCCTCCAGGGCTGGTACGACGTGGCCCTCGCCTGGTCCCTCCGCCACCGCCTCCTCATCGTCCTGGGGGCCATCGCCATCTTCGTCGGCAGCCTGTTCCTCATGCCCCTCATCGGCTCCGAGTTCATGCCCGAGGAGGACCGCGCGCTCCTGCGCGGCACCCTGCACATGCCCGTGGGCACCCGCGTGGAGGAGACGGCCCGGGTGATGGACATGATGGAGCGAATCATCGTGGAAGAGACCACGGAGGCCGAACGCGAGATGACCTACTGGCGCTGCGGCCAGAGCGAGGAGGGGGTCCAGAGCGTCTTCGGCGAGGAGGGCTCCCACATCGGCGAGTTCGGCGTCAAACTCGTCCCAGTCACCAGGCGCAAGCGCTCCGTCAAGGAGATCGCCCAGGCCGTCCGCCGCCGCATCGACGCCGTCGTCGGCACGGAGGGCATCACGAAGTACCGGCTCGACACGGCGGACTGGATGGCCGGCCTCATCCTGGGCGGCGGCATGCCCCTGAGCGTCGAAATCCTGGGCGACGACCCGGAGGCCACCGACTCCCTGGCCGCCCAGGTGCGGGCACTGGCGACCGAGGTGCCCGGCGTCGTCGACGTGAGTATCTCGCGGGTAAAGGGCAAGCCGGAGTTCCAGATCGAGGTGGACCGCGAGCGGGCGTCGGCCCTGGGCCTCAACGTCTACGACATTGCCGACACGGTCCGCGCCTCCTTCTATGGCCGCATCGCCAGCAAGTACCGCGTCGCGGGCGACGAATACGACATCTTCGTCCGCCTGATGGAGAAGGACCGCAGCACGTTCGAGGACATCGCCCTCACGCCGGTGCGCCTGCCCGGCGGCGGACTCGTGCAGGTGGGCAACCTGGCCAAGGTCACGCTCCAGCGCGGTCCGCTCGAGATCGAGCGGAAGGACCAGAGCCGCATCGTCACCGTCGGCGGAAACGTCCAGAAGCGCTCCCTCGGCGAGGCCGTGGCCGACCTCGAGAAGAAGCTCGCCAAGCTCAGCGTGCCCCAGGGCGTCGAGATCAAGATCGCCGGCCAGACCGAGGAGCAGCGCGAGAGCTTCTTCTGGCTCACCCTGGCCCTCATCATCGGCATCCTGCTCGTCTACATGGTCATGGCCTCGCAATTCGAATCGCTCCTCGACCCCTTCGTCATCATGTTCTCCGTCCCCTTCGCCTTCACCGGCGTCATCTGGGGCATCTTCCTGGCGGGCCACAACATCAGCATCATCGTCTTCATCGGCCTCCTCCTCCTCGTCGGCACCGTCGTCAACAACGCGATCGTGCTCGTGGACTACACGAACCTGCTGCGGGCCCGCGGCCACGAGCTCTTCGCGGCCGTCCGCCTCGCCGGCCGCACCCGCCTGCGCCCCGTGCTCATGACCGCCATCACCACCATCGTCGCCCTCATCCCCATGGCCTTCGGCGGCGGACAGGGCGCCGAGATCTGGAACCCCCTCGGCATCACCGTCTTCGCCGGCCTCAGCGTGTCCACCCTCATCACGCTGATCATCGTGCCCATCCTCTACACCGTCTTCGAGCGCCGCCGACACGCTCGCGCCGAGGAGGCCGCCTGAGAAGGACTGTTGGATGAATGGATGACTGGATGACTGGATGAATGGATGAATGCCAGAAGGCAAGCGCTCTTTCACCCATCCATTCCTCCCCCTGACCCTTCAGGAGACAGCCCATGAAGCTTGTCTTCATCGCCTACGACGAGGCCCACGACCGCCTGGTCCTCAATCTCCTCAAGGACGCCGGCGCCGCCAACTACACCAAGTGGCAGGAAGTCCAGGGCAGGGGCACCTCGAGCGGCCCGCACCTGGGCACGCCCGTGTGGCCCAAGCGCAACCACGCCCTCGTCGCCGCCGTCGAGGACGCCCAGGTCGAGCCCATCCTCGCCGGCGTGCGCCACCTCCGCGACACCCTGCCCCAGAAAGGCGTCAAAGCCTTCGTCCTCCCCCTCGAACAGGTCACCTGACGGCCCGGGCGCGCCCCCGCAAGGCCGGGTCGCGTGGGGCCAGATCTTGATTAGTGATTAGCACGACAGCACGGCTCTCCCCTGCGGCTCAGGAGGCCAGGCCCGGCGACCTGACGAGACCCACGAGCGACTCTTCGACTTCGGCCGCCAGGAGGGGCTGTCTTGGCTCAGAATGACCGTCGAGCAAGATCGCCCCCGTCGAGAACAGTGTCAGGCAGACGCCTCGCCTTTCGCTAATCACTAATCAAGACCTGGCCCCAGCGGTCACGCGCAGCCCCAAGACACGCCCAAACGAGTTTGGGCGTGGCACCCGTGCTCCAGAAGGGAGAAACAGGGGGCGCCACGGACAAACTTGTTTGTCCGTGTCTTCCGCACTGTCCACTGCCTTCCCTACTCCGGCCCCAGCCGCCGCACGCGCAGGTCGCGGTAGGCCGCCGTGGTCTTCCACGTGCGGATGTTCAGACGCTTGATCCCCCAGTCGGCCTTGTCGCACGTGATCGTCGCGCCCTCGGGAATCGCCACGTCGAGCACCTGCTTCCCATCCACCCAGACGCCGATCTTCGCCTGCGTGACGCGGAGCCGCAGGGCGTACCAGCGCTTCTCCGCCCCCGGCTTGCCGCCGGGCACGCCATGGTCCTTGCCCCCGACCTTCGAGAGGCTCGCCGCCGTGCCGCACCGGTAGAACAACGTACAAAAGGAATCCTGAATCGGGAAGGTGAGTTGGCAAGGCGTCTGATAGCCGCCCAGGTCGCTCACCTTCAGCTCCAACTCATAGTCGCACTTCGGGAAGTCCTGCGTCCAGATCAGCCCCGCGTGCGGGTTCCCCGCCCCGAGGACGATCTGCCCGTTCTTCGCGTCGAGCGTCCCCGTATTCTGCCCTGCCGCCTCGTACTTCCGCCAGCCCTCCAGCGTCTTGCCGTCGAAGAGGCTCTGCCACACGCCCGCCTCCGGCGCCTCGGCGGCCCCCGGCTCGATGCGGCGAAGGCGGATGTTGCGGATGCGGCCCGCGGAGTCCTGGTCAGCGCAGAGGGCGAGCGGGGCGCCCACCGCAAATTCCCCTGCGATGCTGAGGGGATGGCCGGCCGTCGCAAGGTTGAGGACGACTTTGTCGTCGAGCCAGCCCTGAATGCGCTCGCGCGTAACGCTCAGGCGCCACCGATGCCAGGCGCCACTCCGGATCTCCACGCGCTTGTACGTCGGGTTGCGCCAGTTGTTGTCGTTTCGGTTGTCCACCATGTCTATGCCGACGCTTCCGCTGTGGAAGCCCAGCGCCCAGAGCGCGTGGGCGTCACCGTACGGGAAGACCAGCGCGGCCATCCGCCCGCCTCCCTTGACCCGCATGGCCTCGAATTGAATTTCGTAGTCCATGCGGGGGACGCTCCCCGTGTAAGTCACCCCAGCAGCCGAGCCCTCCCCGCGCAGTTCGATAGACCCCTCGGAGACGGACACGAGGTCCTTGCCCGTGAAGTGTGCGCTACTCAGGGGCTTCCATCCGGTGAGCGTCTTGCCGTCGAAGAGGCTCTGCCACTCGCCCGGCCCTGCTTCAACAACGGCCCGCGGCGTTGGCGGGCGCTCGTCAAGGGTCACCCACTTCGCACCCTTGATCGCGCCGTGGTTGCCGACGGCTGAGCGGTCGTGGAGCACATCGCCCTCGCCCTCGCTGAAGTCCCAGTACCCCACGAGGCCCGGCTCGTCGCCACGGAGCTTCCTGTCCCGGCTGGCTAAGATCTCGTGTTCCGTGCGCGCGACCTTCCATAGCCGTAACTCCCGCACAAGCCCCTTGAACGCCGTCCCCTCGTTCAGGCCCGCACCTATGCGGATCGCCGACTTCTCAGCGTGCAGCCGAGCATCCAAGACTGACTCATTGCGTTTCTCGCCGTCCACGTACACCCTGATAACCCCGCCATCGTACTGCCCCGCAAAGTCGTACCAACGCCCTTGCGGCAGTTGCACCGCGCCGGGCCGCCTGTCACCGAGGTCGCATACGAGCGAGCGCCCCCCCGTTCGGCCGCCACCGACGTCGCAGACCAGCGTGAAACTGATTCGTTGCGCGCCGTTGTGGTCTAGCATGAACGTGCCATGATGGAAGCCTAGCGTACCAGCCGGTCTCTTCACCAAGTTGCTGACTATAGTGTTTCGGGGGCTGTCCGGCTCCGCCGGGATCAGCGCCTTGACCTCAACTGTAACGGCGTGCGTGAAGTCATATTCGTCCGCGTACGGGATCACGACCTCGGCGTCCTTGCCGTCGAACTGAAGGGCATACGCCTTCGGCCTCAGCAGGTCCTCGGCCTGGGCACGCAACGCGTCCGCCTTGGCGCGGACGGCGGCGGCCATATTGGTTCCGGCACTCGCCTTGTCGAAGGCGGCGAGGAGGCCGAGAAGGCGCTGCGCGTCGGCCTTCGTGAGCTTGGGCTTGGCGGCCGCCTCGACCTCCTGCCATGCCCTGCGGGCAGCGACACCCTCGGGGCCGAGGGTGAGGGCGGCGAGGCGGTCCTTGTAGGTCGCCAGGCCTGGCGGGTTGCCCGCGGCGGCGAGGGCCTTGCCGGCCGCGTCGGCGTCGGTGCCGTCGGCGATGAGGAAGAGGGCCTTCGCCAGGTTCCCCCGCTCGTCGTCCTTGAGATCCGCGATGGCAGCGGCCTGAGCGGCGTCCATGCCGAGCAGCGGCGCGGCGAATTCCTTCTCGCCGACCTTGAGGGTAACCTGGCCGCCCTTGACCTTTTCGACGTTGCCGCCGCGGCCGGCGATGCTGACGAATTTGCCCTTGCGGGCCAGGACGCCGCGCTCGACGGCGGACCAGAACTCCTTGAGGAGCTTGGCGGCCTCAAGATCGGCAGCCATAACCTCCCGCAGGTTCGCAACCTGCGGGAGGTTTCCGAGGAGCTTCTCGGCTTCGGGGTATTTGCGTTCCTTGAAGAGCGCCCAGAGCTTGTCGGATTCGGCCTGGTACGCCGCGAGGGCGGCGGCCGCAGCCTTGAGCCTCGCGGACTCGATGGACTCCATTTGCTCGGCGATGAGGCCGGTGATGCCGTCGAGGGGAAGCGCCTTCGCGCCGTCGAGGAGCTTCGCCGCCTCGTCCAGCTTCCCCGCGTCAAGGAGCTTCTTCGCCTCGGCCTTCAGGGCGTCCCACTTGGCCCATTCGGCGGCGCTCTTTTCGCGCGAGGCGATTTCGGCCAGCTTCTTCCTCGCCTCGTCGGTGAAGTCGGCCAGATCAAGGGCCTCAAGGGACTTGATGGCGGCGCGGGCCTTGTCGAAGTCTTTCGCGGCGATGGCGGCATCGGCCTGCTTGAGGAGTTCTTCGCCCTGCTGCCGGGCCTTGGCGAGGATCTCTTCTTTCGCCTTGGCGATGCGCTCCTTCTCGGCCAGTTCGGCCTTGAGCTTCGCCGCCGTGTCCTCAACCACGGTCTTCTTGGCGTCCTCTGGCGTCTTGGCGGTCAAATCTTTGCGGTTGTCGGGTACGGAGGTGGCGGTTTCGGGTGGCTTGCGGCTCGGGCGAAGGGCCATGATGATGCCGACGATGGCGAGGAGGGCGACGACGGCTCCCACGGCGATGAGGGTGGTGCGGTTGCTTCGCGGGCGCTGGGCCTCGACGCGTGCGTGGCGCTCGAGGCGCTTGCCCTCGGTCATCGCGAGGGTCGGGGCCTCGGCAATCATCGCTCGGCCTTCCGCGCGAGCCGCCGCGGCCACGCTCTGGAGCTTGCCGAGTCCGTTGAGGTCCTCAATGAGGGCGGTGGCCGAGGGATAACGGGCCTCGGGGTTCTTGCGGAGCAAGCGGTCAATGATGTGGCACAGCCGACGATCAACTCGCGGCGCGAGCGAGGCGAGCGGCGGGGCCGGCTCGGTGGCGTGCTTGACGAGGACTTCGGAGAAGTTCCTGCCCTCGAACGGCGGGCGGCCCGCGAGGGCGCAGAAGATCGTGGCGCCGAGGGAGTAGAGGTCGGAGCGATGGTCGGCCTCGCCGCCCTTGGCCATCTCGGGCGCCACGTAGGCGGGCGTGCCGACGACCGCGCCGTCGGCCGTCACGGCCACGTCGCCCTCGGTGCGTTTGGCAAGGCCGAAGTCGGTGACCCTCACCTCGTCCTTCTTGTCAATCATGATGTTCGAGGGCTTGATGTCGCGGTGGACGATGCCCGCCTCGTGCGCGGCGGCGAGGGCGCTGGCGGTCTGCCTCATCACGTCGAGCGCGCGGTTCGGCTCCAGCGGCCCGTCGCGGCGGACCACCGCGTCGAGCGTCTCGCCGTCCACGAACTCCATGGCGAAGAAGTAGTAGCCCTCGGCCTGCCCGACGTCGAATGCCTGGACGATGTTGGGGTGACGGAGCTTTGCGGCGGAGCGTGCCTCACGAAGGAAGCGCTGGACGAATTGCTCGTTCTCCGCGAGCTTCTTGGGGAGGATTTTCAGCGCGACCAGGCGGTCCATCGAGACCTGGCGCGCCTTGAGCACGGTGCCCATGCCGCCCTTGCCGAGTCGGCCCAGCAACTCGAAGCCGCCGATCTTCGACGCCTTGGAGTCGCTGTCCGGCATGGCGTGCCCTCCAGCCGTATGGATGCCCAGTGCCGGCCATTATGCGAGGGGTGGGGGCGGCTGTCAAGGGCGGAGCCAGCGCCGATGGGACGTATAGGACCTATGGGTCCTATGGGTCCCATTTGGCTAGTGGGGACCAGCTCAGGTTGCCCTGTCGCGCAGGAGGACCATGGCCTCGGCGCGGGTGGCGGGGTTCTCGCGGAAGATGCCGCGGACGACGCTGGTGACGGTCTGCGAGCCTGGGGCGCGGACGCCGCGCATGGTCATGCACAGGTGCTCGGCCTCAATGACGACGAAGACGCCCTTGGGCTTGAGGGCCTTGACGAGCGAGTCGGCGATCTGGGCGGTGAGGCGCTCCTGGAGCTGGAGGCGGCGGGCGTGGACCTCGACGATGCGTGCGAGCTTGCTGATGCCGCACAGGCGCTTGCCGTCGGGCAGGTAGGCCACGTGGGCCTTGCCGAAGAACGGCAGCAGGTGGTGCTCGCAGGTGGAGTAGAAGGGGATGTCGCGGACGAGCACGATCTCGTCGTGGTGCTCCTGGAGGGAGTGGCGGAAGATGGCGGCGGGGTCGGCGGCGTAGCCGGCGAAGATTTCCTCGCACATGGCGGCGACGCGCTCGGGCGTGCGGCGCAGGCCGGGGCGGTCGGGGTCGTCGCCGATGCCCTCGAGATAAAGGCGGATGGCTTGCTTGATCTTTTCCTTATCCATTGGGGTCCTCGATTGCCGAGACGGGATGGCGAGGCGAGGGCGACGCGTCACGCGTCCAGGTTTCTCCTCGCTTCGAGGATGAGCTGCTTCATTTCCCTGACGGCCTGCTGCATGCCGACGAAGATGGCGCGGCCGACGATGCTGTGGCCGATGTAGAGGCCGGTGATCTGGGGGATGCGGGCGACGGGCTGGACGTTTCGGACGTTGAGCCCGTGGCCAGCGTGGACGCCGAGGCCGAGGGCCGCGGCGCAAGCGGCGCCATCGGCGAGGCGTTCGATTTCCGATCTCAGCAGGGAGTCGGCGGCCTGAGCGTACTCGCCGGTGTGCAGCTCGACGAAGTCGGCTTCGAGCTTCCGGGCGAGCTTGATCTGCGACTCGTCGGGGTCAATGAAGAAGCTGACCTCGATGCCGGCCTCTCGGAACCTGGCGACGGCGCGGCGGAGGGCCGCCTGGCGGCGGCGGAGGTCGAGGCCGCCTTCGGTGGTGACCTCCTCGCGGCGCTCGGGCACGAGGGTCACGAGGTCGGGCTTGACCTCGAGGGCGATGCGGATGATCGGCTCGGTGCAGGCCATTTCGAGGTTGAGCTCGCCGCGGACGATTTCCTTCAGGAGCCGCACGTCGCGGTCCTGGGCGTGGCGGCGGTCCTCGCGGAGGTGGACGGTAATGCCGTCGGCCCCGCCCAGCTCGGCCAGCACGGCGGCGGCCACGGGGTCGGGCTCGGCGATGCGGCGGGCCTGGCGGACGGTGGCCACGTGGTCTATGTTCACGCTCAGTTCGATCATAGCTTGCCGCTCCGTTCCGGACGCGTGACGCGTGACGCGTGAGAAGAGGTGTGCGTTCCGAGTCACGGGTCACGCGTCACGGGTCATTCCTTCTTCTTCGGCGGCTCGACGCCGCGTTCGGGGGGCGGGAACTCGATCTTGACGGGGATGGGCTTGGTGTCGGGGGCCAGGCGCACCTGGGGGTCGCGGACGTGGAACTCGACGTTCCGGATGGTGGGCCGCAAGTCGGCCACGCCCGTGATGTCGAGCGGCACGAAGGCGGTCACGTCGTCAGCCGTGAAGTGCTCCATGCGGGACTGGGGGCCGACGAAGGTCACGGGGCCCACGGTCCGCCGGTCCATCTCGATGCGGATGTTGTGAGCGACTTCGGGGCGCACGAGCACGTGGAGAGGCAGGTTGTTCAGGACCTTCTCGACGCGGCGCTCGGTGACGGCGATCACGACGTCCACGAAGGGCTGCGACGGCTCGATGCGCACGCCGCGGAACGCCCCGACGTCCACGCTCTCGACCAGGCGCACGGTGCGGCGCAAGCGCTCGCGGAGGCCGGTGACGACGACGGGCGCCGTCTCCACGGCCTTGAGCTCCTTGAGGATGCTCTCGGGCCCGCGCACGGCGACCTTCTCGGGCACGACGGTGACCTGGCTGACCTCCCAGTCCTCTGCGGGGGTGCCCTCGCGCACGGCCTCGACGGGCAGGGTGCGTGTGCCGACGCGGTCGAGGGTGAGGGGCACGGCGCGGGGCAGGACCTCGAGGAGCTCGATCTCGCGTGCGAGGGGCACGGAGGCGCCGGTGGCGGCGAGCTGGCGGATGTTCTCGCGGCGGAGGAAGACGGTGGTGACCTCGGTGCCGCGTGCGGGCGGCTGCGCGCCCTCGAGGCTCACCTCGGCCACGAGGCTCGGCGCATCCAGGTCGCTCACCGCGAGGAGCGGGCCGCTGAGCCGCACAGTGACCTCGCGCACCTCCTCCTTGATCACGGCCACGGAGCTGGGCACCATGACCAGGCGCACGGGCACCCGCTCGATCGTCTTCTCGGTGGGCGTCGTCACCACGTCGAGCGACACCTCGACGGTCTCGGGCTCGCACTGGATGGGCACGGCCTGGTAGCTGGGGTTGACCACCTGGCGCTGGAGCGGCACGCGCCGCTGGAGCCGCTCGCGCAAGTTGTCCACGCGGATCGGCTCGGTGCGGATGGTGTTGAGGCCCTGGAGCAGGCCCGAGGCGCCGCGCACCTTGACCTTGCTCGGCTGCGCGCTCTTCTTGAGGGTGAAGCCGGGGGCCGGCTCGCCCTCGGTGACGATCTCGACCTCGAGCACGACCTCCTTGACGCGGTCGAGGGTGAACGAGACGGCCTCCGGCTCGGCCCGCACGAGCACGACGCCGGGCGGGAGGCCCTCGGCGCTCTCGGCGTCGCGGCCGGCGCGGATGTGCCGCGTGGCCAGCGGCATGCTGCGGGTCTGGAGCTTCTCGACGCTGAGCACGAGGCCCCGCAGGTCCATCACGGCGAAGAGCTCCGGGGTCTTGAGGGCATCGAGCTCGCGCCGGGGGCCGCGGAGGACGAGGTTCACGGCGCGCACCTCCTGGGAGAGGAGGGCGATCTCGGGGGGCGTGTGGAGCACGCGGACGCCGACGCCGAGGAAGCGGCGCTCGTCGATGCCCGCGGTGGCCATGTAGTACCAGGTGATGAGGGCGAGGAGCAGGGCGGCCACCTTGATGTCAAGGTGGCGAACGATGGCTCGCACAAAGCGCCTCATGACGGCGACTCCGCCCTTCAGGTGGTCTCGGCGCCCGACAGCCCCCGCAGAATCGTCCGCAGGTTCTCGGCGTCGAGCCCGCTCGACAGTTTGCCCTTGACGGCCAGCGAGACCGTGCCCGACTCCTCGGAGACGACCACGGCGATGGCGTCGCTATCCTCGGTGATGCCGATGGCGGCGCGGTGGCGGGTGCCCAGGCCGCTGCCGGCCTCGACGTTCTCGGTGAGGGGGAAGAGGCAGCCGGCGGCGACCACGCGGCTGCCCTGCACGATCACCGCGCCGTCGTGCAGCGGCGTCGCCGGGTTGAAAATCGTCACCAGCAGGGCCGACGTCACGTCGGCGTCCAGCCGCACGCCGCCCTCCATGTAGCCGCGCAGACTCACGTCGCGCTCGATGGCGATGAGCGCGCCGATCCGCTCGCGGCTCATGATCGTCACCGCCTCGACCACGTGGTCGGTCACCTCCTTCTGCGAGCGGGCGAAGAAGCCGAACAGCGGGCTCTGCCCCAGCCGCACGAGCGCCCGCCGCAGCTCCGGCTGGAAGATCACCAGCAGCGCGAAGCCGAACAGCGCCACCACCTCGCTCGCGATCCCGCCCAGCACCTTGAGGTCCAGGAACCGGGCCAGGAACAGCACGCCGATGAGGCCCACGACGACCACGATCCCCAGGCCCTTGAGAATCCCCGCCCCGCGGCTGCCGCGCACGAAGCGGAGCGCCAGGTAGTACATCAGCGCCAGCAGCAGAACCTCGATGCCGGCGCGCCAGGTGAGATACTGGAGTGGATTCATCGCCCGTGGCCCACCCTGCTCCCTTTCGGTCAGCCTGCGCCGCGATTATAGCACATCCCCTCCCCCGGTCAAAAGGTTCCTGTCCCATCGGGCATGATCCCGAGACCGACGTTCTCCGGCCGTAGTCTCCCATCGTCGTCGTTGTCGTCGTCGTCCTCGTCGTCGAATCCTCAACAAGGGCAGAGGCCAGGAGTTCGACGACGACGACGAGGACGACGACGAGCACGAGCTGGCGGCAGGAGAGACTGCGCCGGAACCGGGGCCGGACTCGGCGTAATCCGGTTGCCCCCCGACGGGGCCGCGGGTAGAATGGGAACGGGCCGAGAAGCGAGGAAGGCCATGCCCATCCAAGCGGTCGCACTGCTCTCCGGCGGGCTCGACAGCGCGTTGGCCATCCGCCTGGTCCGCGACCAGGGGGTCGAGGTGGAGGCCCTGCACTTCGTGTCGGTGTTCAACGGCACGGCGCCCGACACCCCTGGCCTGCTGCGGGCCCTGCGGGTGGCCCGCCAGCTCGGCGTGCCCCTCAGGCCGGTCCGCTTCACGCGCGAGCAGCTCCGCATCGTCCGCCGCCCGCCGCACGGCTACGGCTCGCAGATGAACCCGTGCATTGACTGCCACATGGCCATGCTCCGCCGCGCCGCCGAACGCATGGCCGCGACGGGCGCTCGCTTCCTGGTCACCGGCGAGGTGCTGGGCCAGCGGCCGATGTCGCAGCGCGGCTTCGCCCTCGCCCAGATCAACAAGGAAACGGGGCTGGGCGGCCTCATCCTCCGCCCCCTCTCGGCCAAACTCCTGCCCCCCACCCTCCCCGAGGAGGAGGGCTGGGTGGACCGCGAGCGGCTGCTCGACATCCACGGCCGCTCGCGCAAGGTGCAGCTCGAGCTGGCACGGCGCTACGGCATCACCGAGCACGGCACGCCCGCCGGCGGCTGCCTGCTGACCGACCCGGGCTTCGCCGCCCGCCTCCGCGACTACTTCGGCCACCTGGGCGAGGCCGAGCCCGACCTCAACGACATCCATCTCCTCAAGCTCGGCCGCCACTTCCGCCTCGACCCGGCCACGCGGGTCATCGTCGGCCGCGTCCACCGCGAGAACGTGACCCTCTACACCTTCTCGCGCCCGAGCGACCTCCTGCTGACGACGCGCGACGCCCCCGGCCCACTGGCCCTCCTGCGCGGGGTGTCGAGCGAGGAGCACGTGCGCACCGCGGCCGCCCTCACCGCCCGCTACTCGAAGCTTCGCGGCCAGCCCCTCGTCGCCGTCTCGATCACCCCCGGCCGAAGCCAGCCGACCGCCGCCTCGCGCGTCATCGAGGTGGCCCCGATTGACGACGCCGCGGCGGACAGGCTGCGCACGGGGGCATGATGCCGCGCGGCTGCGGTAGAGGGCGCTGGCTTGTTGCCTTCGGGGTCAGCTTGTGCGCGTGCGCTCCGCCGCTGGGGGCGGCCCCCCAGCCCCCCGAACTCGGCGTCCTTCCCCGCCGCATAGGGTGAGGGCTGGGGCGGCACCGCCCGCCCCAGTAGCGGGAGCGACACTCGGAAGCTAACGCTACGAGGGCTTGCGGGCCCGAGACGGGCCATGCCCGAAGGCACCCCGAGAG
Source organism: Planctomycetota bacterium (assembly GCA_035527715.1). Classification (GTDB taxonomy): domain Bacteria; phylum Planctomycetota; class PUPC01; order DSUN01; family DSUN01; genus DSUN01. The sequence goes on from DATKZY010000158.1 coordinate 13,701, forward strand.
CCGGCGAGACTGGCGGGATTGGCGGGGCCAAGCGGGCCCCGCTGGCGCCGAGGACGACGACGACCACGACGACGATTCCAGACCTCAGTCGAGAACTCCCAGGTTCGGGATCGGACTCGCTCCGAGAAACAGGGTTGAACGACACGGGGGTCTCTGATACTGTATAGGGGATGGGCATTCTCCAAGCGCGGCGGACAGACAGCGCGATGACACACTTCCCACACCTGGTCCTGGCTCTGGCGCTCGCGGCCCCCGCGGCGCTCGGCGGCGGCGCGCCGCTGGTGGGGGTGGAGTGCGAGCTGGCCACGCGCCTGCGCGGCCCGGCCCGCCCCCGCCCCGACAACGGGGCGTCGCGCCGCCAGTGCCTCGAGATGAACGGCGAGCGGGCGCTGGCCGTCGTGAAGGTGCGCGTGCCGGCCACCGGGCACTACACGCTCTGGGCGCGCGCGCGCTCGGCGACCGACGAGGCCGCGGCCCTCTCCGCGCACGACGAGGCCCAGCGGCTCAACGCCACCATTCCCGACGCAAGCTGGCAGTGGGTGAGCCTGGGCACGGCACGCCTGGCGCGCGGCACGCGCGAGCTGCGCCTCGCGGCCACCGGCGCCCTGCGCCTCGACCAGCTCGCACTCGCGGGCAACCCCGACTACACGCCCACCGGCCCCCTCGACACCACCGCCGCGTCGGAGGCCGCGCTCCGCGAGATCTACTTCTCCGACGACTTCATGCGCACGGCCCGCGAGGCCGGCGTGTGGCAGCCGGCCAGCGGCAAGTGGGCGGTGACCGAGCTGCGGAAGCGCGAGCGCTTCGACGCCACCCGCAGCGCCAACGCCTTTTCGTTCCTGGGGCAAGGCACGGCGGCCGAGCCGGCGCTCGCCCTGACCGGCTATCCGTTCTGGCGCAACTACAGCATCGAGGCCGCCGTCCGCTCCCTCGGCGGTGAGCCCTTCGGCCTCGTCGTCCTCCACCAGGACGCCCAGAACTACTACCTCTTTCGCTGCGAGCCGCGCACCGGCGGCGTCGAACTGCTCCGCTGCCTCGACGGCGTGACCGACCGCCTCGACGCCCGCTCCGGCCAGCTCCGCGTGAACGACTGGTTTCTCTTCCGCCTCGATGCCAGCAACGGCGAGCTGTCCGCCAGCATTGACGGCCACGAGGTCCTGCACGCCACCGACCACACCTTCCTCGAGGGCCTGCCCGGCCTCTGGTCGGCCGACGCCACGGGGGCGTACTTCGACGACGTGCTGGTCCGCAGCTACGACACCCGCGTCGAGCGCTTCGAGGACGCCGACCTCGATGGCTGGGACCCCACGGGCGACTGGACGGTCGCCCGCGGCGACCTGGTGGGCTCCGGCACGCTGCTCAGCCACGACGCCTACGCCGACCTCGACGTCGAGACCACGCTCCGCGCCGCCGAGGGCGAGGCGGGCATCGTGCTCGACTGGCAGGACGCGGCCAACCACGTCCTCCTCGCCGTCGTGCCCGCCCCCCCGCGCATCGAGGTCCGAACGGTCCGCCAGGGCCAGGCCACGGCCATCGCCTCGGCCACCCTCCCCGAGAACGGCAACCACCGGGAGCGCCGCCTCGGCCTGAGCCAGCGCGGCGGACGCCTCAGCGTGTTCGTGGACGCCTCGCCTGTCCTGGCGACGTTCGTGCCCGATGCCTGCGAGGGCCGCGCGGGCCTCCACGCCGCTGGGGAGGCCCACTTCGGCACCCTCCGCCTCACCCGCGCCCAGAAGCCACCCCCCAGCCGCGTGCATAACCGCATCTTCGCCGGCGAGGACACAATGGAGACCTGGGCCTCGGCCACGTGCGACTGGCAGCTCCGCACCGCCGGCACCGTCACCACCGCCTGGCACGAGATCGAGCACTGGGGCGACTGCACTGTCCGCTACGACCTCGGCGAGCCACCCACCCTCGCGGGCAAGCTCGGCCTCGTCGTCCGCGCCGACGGCCAGAAGGCCGACACCGGCCTCCAGCTCGTTGTCGAGCCCCAGCCCGGCAATCCCCACAAGCTCACGCTCCTCCAGGGCACGCAACCCGTCGGCGCCGCCACGGCGCCCGCCACGGCGAAGGCGATCGAGCTGCGCTGGCTGGCCGACGGCGCCGCCGCCTTCGCCGACGACACGCTCCTCCTGTGGCACCGCACGCCCACCCCGCCGCCCGGCCACCGGGCCGCCGTGTGGACCGATGGCTGGCGGCCCGCCTTCGACCAGTGCTCGGTCCGCTCCGCGCACCTCACCGACGACTACTTCGAGACCGCGCCCATCGAGTGGCGTGCCGCCAGCGGCACCTGGGAGATGCAGAACCGCTGGACCTGCTCGCCCCAGTGGTCCTGGATGGGCGGGAGCGCGCCCGACGCCGCGGTGCTGTGGCACAAGACCCGCTACCGCGGCGACATCACGGTGCACCTCTTCGCCGCCTTCCAGATGGTCAAGCGCGACAGCCGCATCTACCGCCCCGGCGACATCAACGTCTCCCTGTGCGCCGACGGCCAGAACCCCGCCACCGGCTACTCGTTCGTCTACGGCGGCTGGAACAACACGGCCACCGCCCTCTTCCGCGGGGGGAAGCTCGTCGCCTCGACCACCCGACTCGCCCACCGCCCCCCCACCCTCCTCGACAGCACGCCCGAGACCAACAGCCTCCACCGCAAGTGGTGGCACGTCGCCGTCGAGAAGCACGGCCCCAGGGTCGCCTGCTACGTGGACGAGACGCTCGTGCTCGACTACACCGACCCCGAGCCGCTCGACGGCGGCAGCGTGTGCCTGTGGACCCGCGACAACGCGGTGATGATCGCTCGCGCCTGGATCGCCCACGAGGCCGCGGTCGGCACCGAGGACCCGCTCGTGCCCGTGCTCGCCGAGCCCACGCCCGCCCTGCCCGCGCCCCCCGCCGTCACGTGCTCCCATAAACTCGTCTTCCACGACTTCGAGGACGGCTTGGGCAAGTGGGCGGGCACACCCGGCAGCTCGGTCGCCCGGCTCGAGGCCCGGGAGGGCGGCGTGGCTCTCGCGGTCGCGAACCCCAGGGCCGGCGGCCCCTTCGAGCTCAAGCTCCCTCTCGGCCGCTTCGACGCCCTCGAGCACGCCAGGCTCTCCTTCGACTACCGCATCCCGCCCCAGGCGAAGGTCAACCTCCACCTCAAGATGAGCGGGCGGCGCTACGCCGTGGTCCTCACCGAGCCCGAGGCCCGCCCGCCCGGCGTCCCCGTCCTCGGCGACGCCCACATCGAGGCCGACGACGCCTGGCACACGACCGATATTGACCTCCGCGCGCTCCTGCTCCGCTGCTGCCCGGCCGCCACGACCCTGCCCGTGGACGACGTGGCCATCGGCACCCTCGACCGCGACTCGTATCTCACGGCCGGCTTCGGCGGGAACCCCGCCGGCACTACCTATCGCCTCGACAACGTGCGCCTCTGGGCGCCCGGCCCGCCCGACGCCCAGTTCGCGTGGGACCCCAAGCTCGAGGTCGCCCTCGACCTCGACCGCAACCCCACCACGGTCCCCGCGAAGGCGGGCCAGGGCGGAGCGTTCGAGGCCACGGGCCTCGCCGAAGGCACCTGGGTCTTCCACCTGCGGGCCAGGACGCCCGACGGCTTGTGGAGCCGCGCAGCCCACCTGCCCATCGTCGTGGACGCCTCGCCGCCTCGCGTCGCGGCCGCCATCCCCGCCCCCGGCAGCCGCTCCTCGGCCCACGTCGTCACCCTCGACCTCGCCGACGAGGACGGCGTGGACCCCAAGAGCCTCCGCGTCGCCCTCTTCGACCAGGAGCAACCCGTCCAGGTCGTGCCCACCGACCCGGCGGCGTCCTACACCCCCACGCCCGTCACCTACGACCCCGTGGCGAAGCGGCTCGCCGTGGACCTCTCGATGCTCCCCCTGGCCTTCGAGGACGGGCAGGAGATCAAGCTCACCCTCGCCGCGGCCAAGGACTTCGCCGGCCGCGCCATGCCGCCTTACACCCTGGCCTGGCACTACGACCGCAGCGGCGACAAGGACCCGCCCCGCCTGCTGCGCCTCGACGCCTCGCACCCCTACCTGTGCGACGACGACTTCGAGACCGGCTTCGGCGAATGGGCCGCCACCCCCGAATACTCCCTCATCGAGCGCGACACCTCCACCGCCGCCTCAGGCCGCCACTCGCTCCGCGTCCGCAACCTCCACGCCGCAGGACCCTTCACCGTCGTCGTCCGCTCCACCCCGTTCGACGCCGGCCGCTTCCCCCTCGTGTCCTTCGACTACAAGATTCCCACCAATCTCCGCGCCGACTTCGTCCTCAAGATCGGCGGCTCCACCTACACCATCCGCTTCACCGACCCCAACGGCAGCAACTGCATCGGCGCCATCCCCGGCGTGCAGGCCGACCACCAGTGGCACCACACCGAGTTCAACCTCCACGAAATCCTCACCACCGCCCTCCCCCAGGCCGCCACCTACACCATCACCGCCCTGTCGCTCGCCGACACCGGCTTCCACGGCACCCCCGACGGCGCCGAGTACCACATCGACAACTTCGCCATCGCCCCTGCCGCGTCCACCAAGGCCGCCCCGCTCGACTGGAAGCTCGCCGCCGCCGACCCCAGCGGCATCGCCGCCTACCAGCACAGCCTCACCGCCATGCCCGGCGTGCCCCGCTGGACCGATTCCCCGCTGCCCGCCTGGCAGTTCAAGGGCCTCGGGGCCGGCATCTTCCAGTTCATGGCCCGCGCCCGCGACCGCGCGGGAAACTGGTCCCAGCCCATCGTCCGCAAGGTCCTCATTGACGACGCGCCGCCCACCATCCAGGGCGTCGAGCCCAAGCCCGGCACCCGCTCCGCCGACGGCCGCGTCCGAGCCCAGCTCGCCGACGCGCCCTCCGGCATCAACCGCGACAAGACCACCCTCACCGTCGCCGGCGTCGCCTACCGCACCACCGACGCCGGGATGACCTACGACGCCCGCACCCACACCCTCACCTGGGACGCCGCCTACCTCGCCAAGCCCATCACCATCCCCAACGGCCTCGACGTCCCCGTCGTCCTCCACACCGAGGACAACGTGGGCAACGCCGCCGACCGCACCTGGACGTGGAAGATGGACTACTCGCTCGACAAGGCGCCGCCGCCCGAGCTCTACGTCGCCGCCCTCCCCTCCGCCCCACTCGTCCGCTCCACCTTCGAGGACGACGCAGGGAGCTTCCAGCCCTACGGCGGCTACGGCGAACTCGAACGCGTGACCACCACCGCCGCCACAGGCCGCTACTCCCTGTGCGCCATGCCCACGCGCGAGGGACGCTACTTCGGCTTCTACGCTTACAAGAGCGCCTTCGACGCCGCCAAGCACCCTATCCTCAGCTTCGACTACCGCATCCCGCCCGGCCTCGCCATCAACCTCCACGTCAGCTACAGCGGCTCCTGGCACGCCATCAAGCTCACCAGCCCCTCCACCTACTACCCCGTCGTCGGCGAGTTCCCCGCCGTCTCCGACGACAAGTGGCACCACGCCGAGATTGACCTCCGGACCGTCCTCAAGGCCCGCTCCAGCGCCTCCGGCAAGATGCCCATCGCCCACGTCCTCTTCGCCGACTTCGGCGGCCACACCACCCGCCCCGGCCTCAAAGTGTACATTGACAACTTCGCCATCGGCGCGCCCGAGACGGGCCAGAGCCTCCGCTTCGAGTGGAACGCCGTCGCCGACGCCACGGGCATCGCGGGCTACGCCCACGCCCTCGACCAGAGCCCAACCACCCTCCCCACCCAGCTCCGGGGCGCCGACGCCACCGCTGCCTTCAAGGACCTCAAGCCCGGCAAGTGGTTCTTCCACCTCCGCACCCGCGACGGCGCCGGCAACTGGAGCCCCCCCACCCACTTCCCCGTCACCGTCCCCCCGCCCCCTCCGCCGCCGCCGCCGACACCCGCCGCTCCCCCCAAGAAGTAGCCGCCCTGCGTCAGGCTACAGGCCGCCAATCTCCCCGCCCCTGGACTTGGCGGCCTGTAGGCTCAGGCAGCATGCGCGTAAGCACTTATCTTGCCAATACTTATGGCCTTGCCGAAGGCATCGCGCCCCCGCGACAGGCCGCCAACTGGTCGAACAAGCAACCGTCTGGGTTTGGAGTCCTGCCTTCAGCCAGTCTGCGCTCGGAGTCCTGGCCTCAGCCAGTCTTCGTCTTGCCTCGGCTCACCCGGCGGGCGCTAGCGAAGCTGTCGTTCGAGGAATCGCTTGGCCTTGAGGATGTCGGCCACGGGGTCGTCGCCCGCTTCGCGCTCGATGGTGAGGTAGCCGCCGTAGCCGATCTCGCGCAGGGCCGCCAGGTACCGCTCCCAGGGCACCTGGCCCTCGCCCAGCGGCACCTCGGCCTTCGACCTGTCGGGGCGCCGCACGCCGTCCTTCGCGTGGGTGTGGACGATGAGGCCGGCCAGCTCGTGGACGCCGCGCACGGGGTCGAAGCCGTTCATCACGAGGTTCGCGGGGTCGAAGTTGACCTTCACGCCCTCGCAGCCGAGGGAGGCGAGGAAGTCGCGCATCGCGGCCCCGTCCTCGGGGCCGGTCTCGCAGGCCAGGCAGCAGCCGCGCTCGGCCGCGTAGGAGCCGATGGCGACGAGCGCCTCGGCGATGGCGCGGCGGGGCGGCGCGTCCGGCTCGGCGGGCACGCGGCCGATGTGGCTGGTGTGGACGGCGACGCCGAGGTCCACGCCGAGGTCAATCATGCGGCGGGTGCGCCCGACCCGCTCGTCGAGCTTCGTCGGGTCGGCGTAGCCGCCGAGCTCGACGCACAGGGCGCTGATCTCGAGGCCGCGGTCGGCCACGAACTTGCGGAACTCGCGCCGCGCGCTGCGCGGCAGCCCTTCGGGCGCCAGCTCCCCGCCGGTGACGTAGGGCTGCACGCCGTCGAAGCCCATCTGTGCCGCCTTCTCGATGCCCGCGCGCACGCCGAGGCGCAGGCAGTCCACCACCACGCCGAGCTTGAATGCCGCCATCGGGCGTCTCCACAACGAGTGTGATCGGCCACTCCATGCGGCTGAATATGCCGGAAAGGGGGCGAGCCGTCAACAGGGGTAGGGGCCTGGCCCCGATAGGATGCCTCTAGAGCCGTGCTGCCTGGGGCTCACTGCGACGGGGCAGCGCCGAGGCGGTAGCGGGGCCAGTGGGCGGCGCTGGTGTGGAACCATCCGCCCTTGCGCGTGGGGCTCGAGTGGTGGTAGCGCTCGGCGAGGTCGCCGTCCTGCACGGCGGCCAGGATGAGCAACTCCTGCCCCGCCATCTTCCAGGGGCCGGGCTCCCGGGTCTTCGGGCCGCCCGGCTCCTTCGGCGGGCGCTCGATCCAGGTGCGGCACCTGGCGGGCGCCCCCACGGCGAGCCAGGGGAGGCGAAGCTCCGCCGTGTAGCCGGTGTCCACGTCCGACGCATCGTTCACGGTGGACGGCTTGCCGTCGGCCTTGGGCTTCAGGCGGACGGATTTGGCCAAGCGATGCTCGCCGTCGTCCTTCAGCCACATTTCGGGGGCGAAGAGGATGCCCCAGGTGAGCATCGAGGACTGGGCGATCGGCCAGGCAGGGTCGGGCACGACGCACCAGACGTCGTTGAACTGGTTGGCGGCGTTGTGGTGAATCTCCCAGAAGAAGCGCTCGGAGCCGAACGACAGGAAGAACTCCACGACATCCACCTTCTTGTCCTCGAGCCAGATTTCGCAGCCCTCGCGGGCGTTGTCGGCCGGCCCTTCGGAGCGGCCCGTGCCGACGGCGATCAGGTTGCGGTCGAACGTCTCGCAGGCGATGTAGAGGTACTCCTCGTCCCACGCGAATCGTGCGACGGCTCGCGGCTCGCCGCTCAGCACCCCCTGCTTGCTGTTCACATAGTCCACGCGCACGGGCGGGGCCTGCTTCCAGCACGGCTCGTCGAGCGCGCCGTCAATGACGACCGGCGTGGTGGCCTTGGGGATGAGTGTGGGCGCCTCCGCGCCTAGCGAGGCGGCGGCGATGAGACACAGGAGCAAGGGCCAGTGACCAGGTAAGGTGGTTCCTCTGGAATTGGTCATTCCCGTTCTCCTTGTCTATCGGTGGAGGGTGGGCTCGCACCAGTTGGCGGCATCGCCCTTGTTGCCGTCGCCGGCGTCGGTGACGAGGAGGCGGAGGCGGTTGACGCCGCTCACATCGAGGTCGAGCTTCCGCGGCTCGTCGAGGCCCGACATCACGGGGGAGGCCCACAGCTTCTTGCCGTCGGCGTGGACTTCGAAGACGACGGAGCCGCGGCCCTCGGTCACGGCGTCCACGCCGACCGTGGCGGTGAAGCGGCGGAACTGGCCGTTGAGGGCGAACTCCTGGAGGCTCTGGGCGAAGACCCCGATGCCGTTGGCGAAGCGGGTTTGCCCGACGGCAAGGGGTGCGCCGATGGCGTTCCGCGCCCAGCGCAGGGCGCCCACGTTCTGGTCGGCGTGGAGGGGGCCGACGGCGGAGAGGGGGAAGTCGCCGCCGCAGAACTCGAGGGCGCACCAGCCCGTGGTGTTCGCCGCCCCCTGGTAGCGGACTTCGATGGCGGCCCGGGTCTTCCCCGCCATTGGGACGAAGAAGATGGTCTCGCGCAGGCCGCCCTGAAGCTCCGCCGCCGAGCGGCTCAGGTCCCACGTGCCGACGGGTTTCCCGTTGAGTACGACTTCAGCCTTCTGGCCCGCGTCGTCGAGCAGGAAGCGCTTGCGGAGCACGAGGTCGGCGCCCGCGGGCACGGCGAGGGTGAAGCGCTCGACGCCGCCCTTCGGGAACTTGAGGCCCTGCCACTCGGCAGCCGACCCCGTGACCGTGCGGCCGGCGAGCGTGGTAGCCTCGCCGTCCGTCTGCGCGTACCCGTGGGCCTGGCCCGTCGCGGGCGTGAAGACCGCGAGGACGCGCTGGGGCCATGCGGACTCGGCACCGTCGCGGACCCAGAGCCTTGAGAGCCCCGCCGTCTGCCCGCCGAGGATGAAGAGCACGGGCACCTTGCCGACGGCATACCAGCCGTCCCGCGCGGGCACGGGGGTGCCGAAGATGTCTTCCGCGGCTTCGACAGAGGCGCCCGTGTGGGCGAACGTCAGATCGCCCGCGTCGTCGTTGCGCCAGACGATGGCCACGGCCTTGCCATCGCCCTTTCGCGTGTAGAGGAGGCAGCGGGTGCGGCCGGGCACCACGTCCTGCACCTCGACGGCGCCCTGGGGAGTCAAGGCGTCGAGGAACTGGCGGGTGCGGCAGACGGCCCACCAGGCGGGCCGGAGTTGAAAGGTCTCGGGCTGCTCGCTGAGCGGCGGAGCGGAAACGCGGCGGCGATGCGTGAGGCCGAGGCCCAGCCGAGCGTGGTCCATGTTCGTGACGGAGAGCGCTGGCCGGATGCCAAGGTCGTGGAGCAACAGCTCGGAACGGGCGAGATAGGCCGCCTGGTCGAAGGCGCTCAACCCGCGCGCTTCGGCCTCGACGGCCCAGTCGAGGTCGGTGAGGAGGACGGACTTCGGCTCCTTCGCACCCTCGCGGAGGGCGGCCTGAAGCTCGCGCACGGTGGCGGGCACGCGGGCATCCTCGGGAGAGAAGCGGCCGACGTCGAGGCGGACGTTTATGCCGGTGAAGCAATCGAGGGCGCCGTGCTCGGCGAGCTTGCGGACGTAGGGCGCGGCGGTCGCGGGGTTCATTCCGCCGAGGAGGAGCGGCGTCTGGGGGCAGTAGCGGCGGCGCCACGTGTCGGCCGCCTGGAGCATCTTGGCGAAGCGCTCGGGCGGGACGGCGATGGGGCCGGCCTCGGGGTTGTTCCAGAGGACGAAGCCCGCGACCTCCTTGCCGAGGCCGCGCATCACCTCGCAGGCATAGTCGTCCCAGTCGGCGGGGCGTTCGGGCACGAGAAAGGTGTCCACCGCGTGGCCGGCGTCGCGGAGGCGGCGCTCGAAGGCGCCGGCCTTGAGTTGTTCGAGGCCGATGCCCGCCGCCCAGTAGGCGCTGTAGCCCAGGAGCAGCCACGGGTCGGCCCCGCGCTCGGCCACCGGGCGCATCCGCTGGCGGGCGGAGTCGAGCTGCACGTTGCCCGCGTGATGCTCCACCCAGTCCCAATCTTCGTCCACCAGCGTGAAGCGGTCCTGAATGGCTGCCCGCAGCTTCCACTCGGAGGCGAGCGGGTTGTCCCCTCCCGAAGGTTCCAATACCTTCGGGAGGGTAGTGACGAGGATGTCCTCCTCGATGCTGGCCAGAACGCGCTCGCCCTCGGTGAGCTTCGCCCGGAGGGCAAAGGCGCCGGGAGGCAGGGACTTGGCGAACTCGATCTCGCGGGTCTCGCCGGGCCTGAGGGCCAGCTTCTCGTCGGGGCCGCTGAGGCGCTGGCCGCGCCAGCCGAAGATGCCGCCGCTGAGGATGGCCGTGCGGGCGGCCGAGGCGTCGGCGTTGCTGACCGTCACGCGGACGGCGGCGCCAGGCGGAAGGACGTTCGATTCGCCGGGCGGCTCGTAGCTCAGGGAGAGGCGGGCGGCGGGTTCGAGATGGGTTCGCACTCGAATGTCGTCCACGTAGAGCGTGCCGCGTTCCGCCCTGGCGTCGGCGGGGTCCACGGCGAGGTGGAGACCGAGGGGGTAGCTGGGCACGAAGCCGAGGACGGGCATCGGCTTGTTCCAGCCCGGCGGGATAGCGGGGAGGCGGAACTCGAGCTTCCGCCAGCCCTGCCAGTCCACTTTCACGGCATTGTGGGCGGGGCCTCCGCGCCCCGCGCGAGCAAGGAAGAGGTCGAAGGTGCGGAAGTGTCCGCCGTGGCTCACGCCCTCGGTGTCGCCGATGAGGGGGTAGAAGAGGGCGCCGGAGCCGTCGCCGTGGAGCCATAGTTCGAGGTCGGTCGGCACACCAGGGAGCGGCGGGTCCACGGAGGCCACGAGGAGGGCGCGTGGCAGGGGCTGGCCGGGGCGGGGCTCGGGCTTCTTCGCCTTGTCCCAGGCCAGGGCGAGGGAGCGCTTGCCGCTGTGGGCCTGGGCGGTGGAAGTCGCGGCGGCGGCCTTGCCCGTGGGCGGCGAGGTGTCGAGGGTGTAGGCCTTCAGGCCCAGGTAGCCGCGGTCGCTCTCGAAGCCGGTGAGGAAGGCCATGCTGTCGGGCTTGGCGAGGATCAACTCGCGGGTGGCGGAGACGCTTCCGTCGGCGGCGTCGGAGGCCACGACCTGGAGGCGGAGCGGGCCGAGGCGGCGCGCGGCTTCGGCGCCGTGCTTCGCCAGCTCGACGCGGAAGCTCGCCAGCTCCGTCGGGGACAGGCTGAGGGTCTCGGCGCCCGTGGCGATGGCGTCGCCCGCGCGGTCGAGAAGCGTCCAGGCGGCCCGCACCTTGCGCGCGCGGGCGGGCGAGGCATTCTGAACTGTGACCCAGGCCCCGTGCTTGGGGTCGAAGCGGCGGTCGGCGTCGTCGTAGCCGATGTGGACCGCCAGGGTGGTGGCCGCCTCCTGCTGGGTATGGACGACGATGGGGCCGAGGAGGACGGAGCCGGCGCCATCGGCCTTTTCGGGTGCGATGCGGAAGGCGGTTAGCTCGAGGGGGAAATCAATCTCGTTGGTCGAGCCGCGCGGCGCGTTGCTGCCGAGGCCGTCGCCGGGCAGGGGCACCTCGACGTAGCGCCAGTCGGTGAAGTCGAGGGTGCACAGGGACAGTTCGCCGTTGCGGATGCGGCGCCAGCCGCCCGACCAGAAGTCGGCGGAGTCCGTGTAGTCGAGCGTGAGGGCCGAGAGGCGGGCGCCGCTGCCGTCGCCCTTCACCCACACGCCGAGGCGGAAGGCGTTGCCGGGCAGATAGCGCTCGCGCCCGTTGTAGACCACCGCGTCGCCCGTATAGTCCACGCGCAGGGCGAAGCCGGGGGTTTTCGGTTTTCGGTTATCGGTTGTCGGGGTTGGGGCCGAGGGTGGCATGGCGCCCTCGCGCTGCCTGTTCTGCCATTCCACAATCCGCATTCCGCATTCCGCATTCGGAGCGTCCACGCGGCAGATGGCGGCGGTGGTCTGCGCCCAGGGGCTGCACCGCTGGCCCTCGCCGTGGCACCAGTCGTTCCAGGAGCCGACGCCGCGCCCGTCGCGGAGGTCGCCGGGGAAGCCGGCGGTGAACCAGCGGCCGGCGACGTCGGAGAAGTCGTCGAAGAGAAGCACGCTGTTGGCCATTACGACCTTGCTCTCGGTCCTCTGCGAGAGCTGGGGCAGGTCGGCGGACACGACGTCGGCCTCGATGGTGAAGGGGGGGAGGAAGACCTCGAGGTTGTCGGGCTTCAGCTCGAGCTTGACTTCCTTGGCCTCGTTGGGGGCGAGGGTGGCCTGGAAGTCCTGGGCGGCGACGCGGTTCTGATTGCGGTCGGTGACGGTGAGGCGCGTCTGGACCCTGGCAGGGGAGCGGACGAAGCTCCGCACGTCGAGTGCGATGGCGAGGTCCCGGGCGAAGGCGCGGGCCGGCGGCCCGAGGAGGCGCGTGGCCAGCGTGGCGGGCGGGCCGCCGGTGGCGGGGTAGAGCCGCAAGTCGTCGAGGAGCACGACCGCTTCGGACAGGTCGCCCTCCTTCCGCTTCCCGCGGAAGTCGAGGCGTTCCCACCAGATGATGCGTCCCGCGGCGACCCCCTGGAGGTCGAGGGTCAGCTCCCGCCAGTCGGCGAAGTCGAGGCGCGTGGCGGGGGGGCTGACGCGCTGGGGGTCGCGGAGCTGTCGGTTGCCCTGGGAATCCACGAGCGCCTCGGCGTGGAGGAAGGTGAGGCGCATCTCGTCGCCCGTGCCGTTGCCCCTGACCCAGAGCCGCGCCTGGCCCGGCCCGGGGATGCGGATGGCCTCTTGGGGGAAGGAGAGCCAGGCGTGCGGCTGCTTGGGCGTGAGCGAGTAGGCGAGGCGAGCGGCGGCGAGGCCGACCTTCGGCTGCTCGAAGTCGGCCTCGGCCCGCGCTGTGCCGGTGCCGGGGAGGCGCGCGGTGAAGTTCTCGATGAGGTGGTAGCCGGCGGCGAAGGCGGGAAGAGAATGCAAAAGGCAAAAGGCAAAGGGCAAGATGCAAAATGGCCGAAGGGGGAGCAAGCCGCGCGAGACGGTCTTCGCCCGACACTTTGCACTTTCCACTTTGCACTTTTCACTTTGCACTTGTCTTCTCCCGCTTTGGCCCCCAGGCGATGGCGGCGCCTTCGTAGGAGACATAGGTTCGCGGCGGCACGCGCGTGTCGCTCACCGCGCGGGCCGCCACGAGGAACAGCTTGTCGCCGTAGGGCACGAGGGCGATGACCTTGCCCGGGCTCTCGGGCGCGCGGAGGCGCGGATCGGGCTGGCCGTCGGCGCGGCGGAGAACGAGGGGGCCTTTCTCTGTGGGGACGAGGAGTTGGGACTGTGTGGCGACGGGCTGGCCGGTGAGGCGGGTGCCGAGGTCGCGCTTCCAGCGCACCGCGCCGTCGTGGCCGACGAGGGCGGCGATGCCCTGGTCGCTGACCGCGGCGACGCCCTCGGGCGTGACCACGGGGCAGCACGAGACGTAGCCGCCGATGTCAACGCTCCAGAGCGGCTTGCCGCTGGCGGCGTCGAAGGCGTGCAGGCGGCCCTCCTCATCGCCGATGAGGACCCTGCCCTCGTGGACGGCGGGGCTGGAGCGGGTGAACTGGGCGATGGGCGCCTTCCAGGCCAGCGTGCCCCGCGCGGCGTCGAGGGCGTAGAGGAAGCCGTCCCACGAGGCGAAGAACACGCGGTCGGCGGCGAGCGCGGGGGCGCTGCGCACCTTGCCGCCCGTGGGGAACTCCCACAGGAGGAGGCCGGAATCCACATCCACCTTGTAGAGCCGGCCGTCGTCGGAGCCGAAGTACACCTCGTCGCCGCTCGGCGTGGGCGAGGAGCAGACGCGGCCCTCGGTGGGATACGACCAGAGGGGCATGCCGTTGTCGCCGACGGCGTGGAGGCGATAGTCCGCGGAGCCGACGAGGAGCCGGCCGCGATAGCGCGCGGGTGTGGTCGTTGGCGTCACCGTCGCCAGGTTCCACACCGGCCCCCAGTTCATCCAGCGGCCCGAGCGGTCCTTCGGGTCCGGCTCGCGCACGACGACGGAGCGGATGCGCCCGTTGGCGTCGCCGAACGTGAAGGTGTCGGCCATTGCGGTCGTGCCCGCGTAGTAGGCGGGCTGGTGAATGGACAGGCGGCCCAACTCGGCGTAGTCGCCCACGAGGTCGGGCGGCAGCTTCGCGGGGACGTGCGACGGCGCGCTCATGAACATCGGTGCACCGAGGGGGTCGTCGGACAGGCCCGTGCCGGCCTTGGCCATCTCGGGGCCGCCGAGCGGGCCGTAGACCTCGATCTCCGTCAGGCATTCGTTCCGCGCCCGGTGGACTCCCGGCAGCACCTTGATGGCGTCCGTGTGCAGGAGCTTGGGGAAGTGGACGACGATGAATCGCCGGCGGTTGCACCGCACCAGGGCCACGGCCTCGGGCAGCTTCGTCTCCAGGTTGTTCGCCACGACGCTGATCGTCGAGTACACGTTGTCCGGTGTGGCGTTATTCAGGTAGAGCACGAGGTGCGACACGTAGGCCGCCCGGGTGAGGACGACGCTGAAGGCTGCGCTGTCGGGCTGGTAGAACCAGACGGGGCCGACATCGTCGAGGCGACCGTTGTGGAGGAGTGCCTGCTCCTGGGCGAAGCGGGTGGCGGTCGAGACGAGCCCCTGCTTGAGCGCGACGACGTGGTTGCGGCTGCGGAGCTTGTCGGTGAGGCTGGCGGGGATGCGGTTGTACTGCACGCGGATGTCGCGGACGAAGGTGGGCTCGATAGCGTGCAGTTCGGGGTCGGCCAACAGGTTGGCCGAGGGGAAGCGGACAGGGCGAAGGCTCACGTCGTCCACCAGCGCGGCGCCGCCCTCCGCCTCGAAGCCGACCTCGATGCCCGTGGTGTCGGCCATCGTCTTCACGGCGAGGCGCCCGAAGGCCCATTCGCCGGGCCTTGCCGCGAACTTCGAGGCGGTGAGCGTCTCCTTGCCGCCGCGCAGCAACGCGCCCGCGACCATGCGTGTTCGGGCGTCGCCCACCCGGTAGAAGAATTCGAGCAGGTAGGTGGCGGATGGGACAACCTTGCGCTGGAGCTTCTGGGTGACGAGTTGCCCCGCGGCGAGCGCAAGGCTCTGTCTCCCCGTGCGGCCCGGAGCCGCGAAACGGGCCTCGCCGTCCCACGCTTCCTTGCTCTCGAAGCCGCGGTTCTCGACCTGCTCCAGGCCCATGCGCAAGATGTCCTTGAAGTCGTCGGGGCGGTCCTGGCCGACCGGGAAGAACTCCTCGGTGGAATCGGGGTCGCGCTGTTCGGCCTGGCGGACGTAGGCGGGGTAGTCGCTTGGGGGCACCTCGTGGTGGTCGCGGAGGCGTGTCTGCCACAGGAGCTTGCCCGCGGCATCGAGGCGGGCGACGGCGCCGTTCTGCGTGCCGGCCACGATGCCGTCGGGAGTTGGGCGAAGCACGGCCGGGAAGGGGAGCTTATGCTCCCAGAGCTGGCGGCCGGTCTTCATGTCCACGCACTGGACCAGCCCGTTGCGGTCACAGCGGAAGAGGCGCCCCTCATCAAGGCTGAGGCGGTCCAGCTCGGGCACCCAGATAGTCTCGGAGCGGGCGGCCCAGAGCGTCTGCCCCTTCGCGTCGCGGCGCTCGAGGGACTTCGGCTCGGCGAGGAGGCGGCCACCATCGCCCAGCCTGCTGCCCTGGACGGCGACGAGTTCGCCCCGCTTGCCGTCGGCCTGAAGGGGGAAAGCGAGGCCCTTCGAGTGGACCCAGGGGACAGGGGAGCCGGCGGGCCACGTGACCCACCAGCCCCAGGGGCTGGTGTGGTTGCCGGGGTCGTCGTCGTTCTGTGTGATGACCTGGCCCGTGCGGGCGTCGAGGATCATCGGCGTGTACTTCCACACGGGCGCGATCTTGTCGGGCGCCACCTGGGTGGAGCCGCAGATGGCGTATTCGCCGTGCGCGAGGCGGGCGCCATCAGGGCTGAGGGCGAAGTCGCCCACGACCACGGTGCGGCCGAACTCCGCCCCCGCCGTCTGCACGGCCTCGGCGGGGTAGGCGGCGATGGCCTCGGCGCGGTCGCGATACCACATTCGCTTGCCATCGAAGTCCGCCGCCAGGATGCCCGTGAGGCCGCCGATGAGAATCTGCCGCAGCGGCGGGTTCACGACGACGGGCACCTCGGTGTTGATGGCGCCCTCCTGGTAGGTGTTGAAGCCGCCGTGGAAGCGCGGCCACTCGGTCGAGGCGAACTTCTTCAGCACCTTGCCGTCGGCGCCGTCGAGCAGGAACACGTGGAAGCCGCGGCCCACGGCGGCGACGACCCGCTTGCCGCCGTCGAACCACTGGGCCGTGTAGACGTTGTGCTCGGGGAGGAACTGCTTCCAGAGGAGCTTGCCGTCGGGCGAGAAGCAGAACAGGTTGTGGCCGAAGCCGTTGGTGCCGACCACCACGCGGCCCGAGGCGGGATCAACGTCCACCGCCCGAATCAGGTCTTCGCGGTTGATGGCGTCGCGGAAGCTGGAGGGCTCGCGGCCGAGCTTCTCCGCAACGGTTTCGGGTTTCACGTTTCGGGTTTCGGATTTCGGATTTCGGCCTTCCTGCTCGCCTCTCTTGAGGGCGAGGAGTGCGTCAATGCTCCTGGCGACGCCCTCGGCGTCGCTGGCGAGCAGGCAGACGGTGTCGTGGGCGTTGGAGAAGGCGCGGGGCGCCCAGGCCACGATGGCCCGGCCCGGGCCGGGGAAGCACCCGCCGATGGGCGGCTCGGCCAGGAGGTCGCGGCGGACGATGGCCTCGATGAGCCGGTTCTCGTAGCGCTTGCCGAGGAGGATGAGCGGCGCGTCCACGAACAGCCCGGGGTCCACCACATTGCCGCGCCACAGGCGCGTGCCGTCAATCGTCGGCTGGTCGCCATTCCAGTCCACCGGCAGCCGCACGGCGTCGGCCACGGAGGCGACCTTCGCCTCGCGGCCAGCGGCGCCGAGCGCCTGGGCGAGCCGCTGGGCGTGGGGACGCACCCACGCCTGCTCCGCGTCCACGGCGATGACGATGGCCGCCTTGGCCTTCAGAAACTCCTGGATGCGGCCGGCGTCGTGGACGCGCACGGTGCGCTCGTCGAGCGTGGCCGTGGGCAGCTCGCCAGGCTGGACGCTGATGGGCATCTCGGCGAATGCGCCGCTGATCAACTCGCGGACGCGGAGCGTCCAGTTGCCCGCCGCGACGTTCACAGGCAGGTGGAACACGCCTGCGTAGCTCGGCGTCGCCGCTCGGTACACGGTCTGGTACTCGCCGCCCGCCGGGTCGCGGAGCGCGATCTCCAGCGGGAAGCCGGCGTCAATGGTCTTGCCCGATGCATCGAGCACGGAGACCGCGTGGTGGATGCCTTCGCCAGCCTTCACACTGGCTGTGGCCCGCAGGTCCAGGCGGGCGATGGGGGCGGGGAGGAAGGCGTAGATCTTGCCCTGATAGGCCCGCAGGTCGGCCTTCAGGCTCATCCAGTCGCCGTCGCTCTTCACTTCGGCCGGCTTCATCTCCAGCATGTCGTAGCACGCGGGCGGGCGCCTGGGGAAGCGAAGGGTCGGCGTGTCGGGGGCCTGGTAGAGGGTCTTGTAGAGGCCGGTGAACTTCGTGTAGGCGAAGTTGGGGATGACCAGGTACTCGGCCTGGCCGCAGCGAAGCCAGTCGGGGCCGACCAGCAGGTCGTGCTCGGCGGCGGGCTGGATGCGCTTGGCGAGGAAGGCGCGGACGAGCTTCGTCGTCTCCTCCGTGCCCTCCCAGACCATCTCGGACTCGAAATCAATGTTCCGCGGGAAGGCCCCGCCCTGCTTGTCGTCGTACTCGTTGAGGTCGGAGTCGAGGCGGACAATGCCCTCGATGGGCAGCTTGCTGGCGCGCTCGACGGCGAGGGTCTTGCCCGCGCCCACGAGGCGTTTGAGTGCGGCGAGGAGCGGCGGCGGGGCCTCCTCCTCGTAGGTGAAGCCGGGGGCGAAGACCACCTGGTAGTCCATCCCGCGGCCCGCCAGGATGTCGGCGTCGTAGAGGAAGTCGGCCGGGAACCCTGCCCGCACGCAGGCCACCCACAGCCCCTCGCAGGCGTGCGGCAGGCTGTTCGCCTTGCGGAGGTAGAGGTGGTCGGCGGTGCGGGAGTAGTAGACGGCGACCTTCTTGTAGCCGCGCTGCCAGGCGGCGAAGAGGTCGCCGTAGCGGGTGCAGAGCGGCTCGGCGATGTCGCGCACGGTGCTGCGGTTGTCAATGCCGCTGGGGTGGCGGTAGTCGTGGCTCAGGGTGAAGTAGGTGAAGCCCTCGATCTTCTGGGAGAGGCCGAAGAATGCCTGGCGGAGCAGGTGGTCGCCGTAGATGGGCGGGGAGCCGAACGAGTGGAGCTGGGTCCAGACCGGCAGGCCGTCGCGCACCCGCAGCACGTCGGCTTGCATGGGGGCGAAGACGGGCCTATCCCCGTAGCCGCCGTCCTTGTACATCACACAGGCCGCGATGTCGAGGGGGGCGAAGACGTCGCCCGAGGTGCCGTTGGGGGCGATGTTCCCGCCGTTGCCGCCCCAGAAGCGCTGAAGCGTCAGGTTCCGCGAGGCGGGCATGACCCGCCTCACCGCCGCCGTCATCCGCTCGGAGAAGTTCCGCCAGTCCCAGTCGTCGTGGGCGGGCCAGGTGCGGTACTTGTCGAGGTCCTCGATGCGGCGGTGGCCGGCGGGGCGGCTGGCGAAGCGGTCGAGGGCCTTGAGGGCCTCGGCGCTCGTGAGCCCCTCGTGCCGCTCGCGGAAGACGACCTCCTGGGCCTTGAGGAACATCTGCGACATCGCCGTGCCGGTGTCGGCCGAGTCGTAGAACTCGTCGTAGAGGCACACGCCCTTGAGCGCGGGGCTGTGGCGCATCGAGGCGGCCTCGAGGCTCGCGTAGCGCTCACAGGCGTCGAGAATCTTCGGTTCGCGCGGCAGCATGGTGTCGTTGTAGGTGAACACGTTCTCGTAGAAGTGCAGGTTGTGTCGGACGGCGGCGTTGAGGAAGCGGTCGCGTCCGCTCGGCTGGTAGTAGCTCTCGACGGGGCCAAGCTCGGGGCGCTCCCGCACGATCTGCTCGAGGTCCAGGTCGTGGCGGAACACGCGGCTGATGTCGTAGGTCATGCCGATGAAGGCGTTGTAGCCCATCGCCACGGTCTCGCGGGCGAGGGCCTCGGCTCCCTCGCCCGTGCGGAGGATGCGCTGGTAGATGTCGCCCGCGACGTTGTACTTGCCGACCAGCACGTTGGCGAAGTGCGTGCGGGGCGCGGGGTCCACGATGTCGAGTGCCAGCGGCCGGGCGGCGTGGGCGCCCACCTTGGCCTCGACGCGATAGCGCCCCGGGGCCAGGGCGAGGCTGAGCGGGGCATTGACCTGCACGACCAGCGTCCCACGGCCCGCGACGGGTTTCGGAAGCGCCTGTCGCAGGAGCGGGAGGCGTTGGCCGCGTGGGTCCACGAGGTCCACCTCGACGGGGGTTTCGGCGGGAATGGCCTCGCCGATGGCCAGGATGCCGAGGCCGAGCCAGAATGCCTCGCCGCGGTAGAAGGCGTCGCGGCCCCGCGCCGTGAAGAGGCCGAGGGCAACGGGCCGCTTCCGCGCCAGGCCCACCCACTGCTCGGTGGCGAGGGGCTTGCCCCCCTGCGGCTTCACGCCCAGGCGGAGGCGGTACACGCCGTCGGGCAGGTCGGGGACCGCGATCTCGGCGTTGCCGCCCTCTGCCTGCCTCAGCTTGAGGTCGGTCCATTCGCTGCCCCCGTAGGGCCGAATCTGTGCGAGGAGGGGCGCCGAGGCGAGCGGGTCGTCCTCGCCCGCCGTTGCCTCGATGGCCCGCACGCGTGCGTGGAGCGGCTGACCGGGCGTGAGCTGGCGGGCGGCGACCTCCACGGCCACGGCGCGCTGCGTGCCCTTCGCCCGGTCCGACACGTCCACGCCGAAGCTCTTGACGGGCAACTTCCGCAGGTCGCCCTCGACCTGGACGACTGGCCCAGTCTCGGCGAGGCGCAACTCGTAGGGGGCCTGGCGGGGATACCAGTTGGTGATCTGCCGTCCAGCCTCGCGGTCCCACTTGAACTCCTCGACGCCTGGGACGACGAGCCTGGCCCCCACGACGCCCTCGACGGGATAGCCGTAGAGCGGAATCTCGATGGTGTTGCCCGCGACGCGCAGCCCCTCGACCGCCTGGCCGCCGCCGGCGCCCGCCGTAACTCCCTCGGCACCCAGGTGGCACGTGAGGCCGACGGGATGGAGGACGTAGCCCTTGCCTGCCTTATTCGCGGGCAGCCAGAGGGTGAGCGGGGCGAAGCTGTCGAAGACGGGCAACAGCTCGCGGGCCTTCGCCGCGGGCTTCGGCTTCAGGCTCTCCTCGTGGTCGGCCGCCTCGCGCACCGTGAGGTCGGGCAGCGGCGTGACGCGCATGGACATGGGCAACTCGCCCTCGTCGGGGTTCGCCCGATACGCGCGGATGGTGAGGGGATAGCACTTGACCCGCACCACTTGCCCGTCCACGAGCAACTCGGGGTCCTGGGTGGCCACCGTGCCGTCCTTGCCCACGGTGAAGACGTGGTTGCCTGGCCAGAGCGTGTGGTCGCCGGGGGGCAGGGGCTTGCGGGCGACGGGGCGGCGGCCGATGTACTTGCCCTCGTGGTAGCGCTCGAAAACGGGCTGGCCGTCGAGCAGCACGTTGCGCGCCCAGCAGGCGAGGTCGAGGCCCACCTTGCGGGCCTCGACGCCGTGCTCGGTGGCCACGAGGTCGGTGAGCGGCCGCTCGCGCTCCCGCTGGTCCACGGTCGTGTCGGGCTGGTCGTGGACCACGAGGCGCAACTCGACCTCAACGCCGCCAGCGAATACATCGAGGACGACGACGAGGACGAGCAGCAGACGCTTGATTTCCATCTTCACAAGCCGTTCAGTGCGTGAGCGCGAACAGAATCCAGTCCGTGCACTGCTGGTAGACCACCTCGCGGTATCGGTTGTCGCCGCCGTGTCCGATGCCCTCGCCGATGGGGTTCGAGGCGGTGGGCGGGGTGGAGATCTCCCAGGCGCAGCCGTCGTCGTTCGGGCTGAAGAAGACGGCGGGGCGGTCGTCGAGGAGGAAGTAGAGCCACGGGCGCGACAGCCACTCGCCGGGCCAGGCACACGGGTAGATCATGCGGAAGGCATCGGCCACGCGGGGGTCGGTCTTCAGCAGCACCTGCGGCTCGGCGCCAGCGATGAGCTTGGCGACCTCGGGCCGCACGCAGTCGGCGAACGGGCTGCCGCGGTTGTAGCAGTCGTCGAGGTAGAGCGTGCCGCCGCGCTTGAGCCACTCGCGCAGGTTCTCCGTCTCCCGGTCGTTGAAGCTCCACTTCGTGTGCGACGTGAGGTAGACGATGGTGTAGTCGAACAGATCGTCGCTGGCGAGGTCGAGGCCCTCGTTGTCGGTGTAGACGGGCAGCCCGGTGCGCTTGTTGACCTGGTAGAGCAGGTAGGGGATGGCGGTGGGGTCGGCATCCCAGTCCACGCCGGGCATGGCGGGGCGGATGCGGCGGATGGCGATCTTGTTGCGCCGTTCCCGCTCCTCGGCCGCGGCGCGCCGCGTCGCCTCCTCGGCCGACAGTTCCGTGCGATTCATTCGCGCCGCGCGCTCGGCCCAGGTTCCGCCGGAAGCGGCCAGGCCAGAGAGGAGCATCGGCGCGAGCAGGAGAGGCAGTGGCTTCTTCATCATTCGGTTCCTGAGAGCAGGCGGAAGTAGTCCCCGACCGCATCTTCGGCTCCGCTGGGCCAGGTCTCGTGGGTGACGCGGGAGCGCAGCTCGTGGCGGACGATGTCGTGCTTCGCCTCGGTGCGAATGGTCTTCACGGGGTCGACGAGGAGGTCGGTGGCCCGCTTGATCTTGTGGAGGCCGCCCAGGAGGGCCTGGGCCTCGAAGCCGAACCGCTTCTCGATGAAGCCCGCCAGGTCCTCGCGGACGACGACGATCTGGACGGACTGCGAGTGGCCGACGCCCGGGCCGCTCTCGGTATTGTTGTCCCTGGCCGACACGGTGAGGGTCACACGGTCGCCCGGCTCCAGCGGAGGGCTGAGGGCCTGGAGGGCCTCGGCGAATTGCCCCCGCACGCGGTCGAGGGGCGGGTCAATGCGGCGCGACTGCGAGCCCTGCCGCACCGGCCTGCCGAGCAGGGGGTCCACGCCGTCCACCTTGTAGTCCAGCGTCACCTCGGCCACGCCGAAGTCGTCCTCCGCCACCCAGCGCAACGCGAAGGCGGCAGCCTCCTTCGCCAGCATGGCGAGCTTCCTGTCGCGGCGGAGGATCTCGACGGTGGGCGGCTGGTCGCGCCGCACGGCGACCTCGAAGCCGATGGGCCGCTCCATCTCGAAGCCGGGGCCATAGGCGCCGGTGAGATGGATCGCCGCCCGGTCGGGGTGGTCCAGGGTGAACGAGAAGTGGCCGAAGCGGCCGCTGATCGAGATGGCCTGCTTCGAGCCGTCCTGCCACGCCACGTAGCAGTGGTCGGGGTGCAGCTCGGTGGTGGCCGCGAAGCTCACCAGCACCTCGGTGCCCGCCAGCCCCTGGAGCCGTGAGACCGGGCCGACGAGAGTCCTCGGCGGCTGCCCCGTGTAGGCGGGGTAGGACAGCTCGTAGTGGATGGCGCTCACCGCGGGCAGGTCGCCCACCAGCACCGTGTGCCGTGGCGTCCGCCGCCCGCCGTACTCGAACTCGTATGTGAACGACTCCTCGGCCTTGTGCACCACAAGAGACGCCTTCCCCTCGACCAGCGCCAGATCGTCTGTCGTCCGGCGTCTGTCCTCTGTCGTCTGTCTTCTGACGAGTCGCACTTGGCGCCTCCGTGCGCCGCGGACCTCGACCGAGACGGTGACCGGGCGCCCCCGGACCACGGCGATGTCGCCGGGATACACCACCATCGTGACGGGGAAGAGCGCGTCGAGGATGGCGGCGTAGGCGTCGCGGAGCCGGGCCGCACGGGCCGCCACGGCATCGCCCGCGCAGACGAGGCACGCGAGCGTCGCCGCGGCGACCGCCGCGGCCCCGCCGAGCCAGTGGCGGGCGCGGCGCAGGTCGAGCAACGCGCGCGTGTTCAGCCGCTCCAGCAACCCGGCCGTGCACTCCATCAGCGCGTGGACCAGGTGGACGGAATGGCCGAGATGTCCCGTCGCCTCCGCCGCCTCGCGCCCGAGTTGGAGCGAGGCGATGAGCTGGTTGTCGAGCTTGCCGTGCAGTGCCTCGATCAGCAGCGCCTCGTCGTCCACTCGGATGCGTCGCAGGGCGGGCCGCGCCAGCTTCCACCCCGCCGCCCAGAGGCCGACCAGTATGGCGACCAGGAAGCTGCCGAGCAGCGGCCACGGGGGCAACCCGACGAGCCAGTCGAACAGGAACCAGAGCAACAGGCAGCCCGGCCCGAGGACCACGAATCCCGCCAGCCCCTCGAGCACTGCCCATCGCTTGCGGAAGGCGCCGAAGCCGCACACCGCGGCTTCCACAGAGCGGTACGCGCTGCCCTCGGCAAGAGGTCCCTGGTTCGTCACGTCGTGTGCCATGGCCATTCTCTGAAATTGGGTAACACTTCGGTTGCATGGAGTGTTGGTCTTCGCCCCTGCGGGGCGCAGGATGGCAGCCCACGGCGTAAGCCGTGGGTATCGGGCGCAACGCAGGGTAGCCCCGTAGGGGCGGCAGAAACATCGGTGGTGCGCTCTGCCGCCCCTACGGGGCTGGAAACCCGGCGGCCGCGGTTCCCACGGCTTACGCCGTGGGCTACCATCCGACGCCCCTGACGGGGCTGAGAGCCAGAGTCTGCCAAGTCGGCCTCACTCGGCTGAAGTGCCACGGAACAGGAAATCGAGAACCGACAATCGAAGATGCTCACACCATGCCCCTCCGCTTGCGGATGAAGCAATCGAGGGCGACGAGTGCGATCAGCAGCACCATCGTGGCCGGCAGGTTCCAGAGGGCGATGGTGGCCGTCTGAGTGATGCGTCGCGGCGCGATAGGCAGCTCGGATAGGCTCGTCGCCGCCTCCTCGGGGGTGAAGGCCCGCCCGCCCGTGGCCTGCGCCAGCTCGGCCATTGCCTCGGGTCGGGCCCGCGGGTCGTCCAACTCGTCGTCGCTTTCGCCCGCCACGAACTCTTCGACGGCGCTCTTGTCGTCGTGTGCGACCTCGACCTTCCATTGCCCCGGCTCGTCGAGGGCGATGGTGTACTCGTAGAGCCCGGGCGTGCCGCGGCCGTCGCGGGGGTAGATATGGCTGACCCGCCCCGAGGGGCGCAGCACGCGGACGGCCAGGTGCGCCTCGCGGATCGGCTGGTACGTGGGGTCCACGAGCCGCGTGGCGAGGGTGATCGTGTGGCCGACGGGCGTCTGCGACTGGTAGGCGAGAATCTGCGGGCGGCTCGGGCCGATGCGGGGGTCGGGCGCCAGGTGGCGCACCACGTTGCCCCAGAAGCGGCGATAGTAGTCCTCGCTCTCCACAGGCCGTTTCATCTCCCAGCGCCAGGTGGTGTCCATCGCCAGCGACAGCACCTTGCCCTTGCCGACGCTCTGGATGCCGATCACGGGGAGCTGTGCTCCGTCGAGCTCGCGCACGGCGAGGAGGCTGGCGCCGGGCTTGAGGCGCTCGATGCGGTTGCAGCCGTCGAGGGTCGGCAGCTCGAACCAGGCGTCGCGGTTGGCGGGGGTCACGTCTTCACTCCGCACTTCGCCGCCAACTGCCAAATGAAGATGTGACCCCCCCGAGGCGAGCTGCATCAGGGGGTGGCTGAGGCCGATGGCGGTGGGGATGGCCTTGAACGCCTTGGGCACCTGCGGCCTGTCGGTCGGCTCGACGACGAATGGGAGGATGCCGGCGAGTGCGGAATCCTGGTATTGCCCCGCCGCGTAGGCGGCGTAGCCGCCGAGGGTGACCAGCCCGCCGCCGCGGCGGCCGACGAACTCGACGAGCCGCTGCATCCGCGTCTCGGCGACATCGCTCCCCGCGCGGAAGTACGAGCGGGGGATGTCGCCCAGGATGATCACGTCGTAGCGGAACAGGTCGGCCTCGCCGTCGGGGAGGCCCTCGGCCACGTCGTTGTGCTGGAGGGCGCCTTGGGCGTGCCAGCCGCCCTGGGGCAGCAGGGTGAGCGTGGCCAGCTCGACCACCGGGTCGCGGGCCAGCCAGTGGCTGAGAACCTTCCGCTCGTCGCGCGCAATGTCCACGAGCAGCACGCGGATGGGGGCGTTGACGACGAGCACCCGATGCTCCGCCGCGAGCAGCCGCTCGCTCGCCGTCCCGCTCACGCCCTCCAGGGCGATGCGATAGGTCCGGGCTCCCACCCGCGTGGGCCTGGCGACGAACGAGACCTCGACGGGGCTTGCGCCCAGGCGCACGTTCTCGCGGAGGTCGAGCGGCTGCTCGCGGCCGTCCTCGAACAGCAGGACCCGCACCGTCTGCTCGCCGAGCTCCGTGGCCGAAAGGGTGGCGTGGAGGCGAAGCTCGTCGCCGAGCCGCACGTAGGCCGAGCCGCCGGTCACCCGCACTCTCGCCACCCGTGGCGCATCCGCGCTGCCGAACACCACGGGGTACACGGGCAACCCCCGCGAGGCGAGCAGCGGGCCCGCCAGCGCCCCGCGGTCGCCCGCCGTGTCGGCGCCGTCGGTGAGCAGCACGACGGCCTGAAGCTCATCCTCGCGGCGGGCCAGCTCCTCGAGGGCGGCGACGAGGCGGGTCGTGCCCCCCGGCGTTGCGGCGGCATCGTCGGGGCGGAGCTGCCAGTGAAAGGCGTAGGGGAGCAGGCGGGCCTTGCGCCCGAGCGCCGCCAGCTCCTCGTCCGCGAAGGACCGAGCGGCTTCGAGCCGCGTGCGGCCCCCTGCGTCGCGCAGGGCCATGCTGCCCGACATATCGGTGAGCACGGCCACGGCGGGCCGAAGCGCGCGCTCCACGGTGAGCCGCATCTCCAGTTGCACGAGCATCAGCGCCAGAAGCGCGAACCCGGCGAGCCGCACCGCGGCGAGCGTCAGCCGCGTCCGCCACCGCATGACGTTGTGCGGCAGGAAGTTCAGCGCGGCGACCGCGGCGGCCACGACCCCGAGCAGCACCAGCGCCGCAGCCGCCGTCGGGCGCGCGGGGTAGACCAGCCACTCGACGGCTCGGGCGACCGAGCCGGGGGAGTCGAGGCCGAGGAGCCAGTAGAGCGGCGTCATTCGTCCTCCCCCTTCATCCGTTGCTTCTCGCGGCGCGCGCTCAGCAGCCAGCCGACGGCTCCCTCGGCCGCGTAGGCCAGGAGGAGCAGCCCGACCACGGGCAGCCACAGCTCGCCGCCGCGGACCGACAGGTCGAGGGCCTCGGCCCCGCTCACCACCCTGGCGCCGGCGCCCAACGCCTCCGCCGCGCCGCTCGCGGCCAGCGGCGTCGGGTCGCTCTCGCGCGGGTCGGGGTTCACGGCGATGCAGCGGGCGTAGGCGGCGCGCGGTGCGGCACTGCCGGCCGGCTGCGGCTTCCTGAGCAGGTAGCGCCCGGCGGGCAGGCCCGGCAGCAGGACCGTTCGCCCGTCGCGGATGGGGAGCGCCACAGGCTGGAAGCCTGTGCCACCAGTGGCATTGGCATCTCGCGAGTGGCCGGCGGGGGCCAGCTCGAGCTCGCTCAGGAACGCGAAGGGCGTTTCCGAAACATCCAGCACCGCCGGCCGCGTGGCCGTGACCACGTCGGGCCGACGCACCTCCAGGTCCCCCGCCAGATAGCTCACCAGGTGCCACATCAGCGCGGGGAAGACGCGGGTGCGGGCGATGTTGCCGCGCGACAGCTCGAAGCCGAAGGCCAGGAGCACGGCCCTGCCGCGTCCGATGGGCATCTCGACGGCCAGCGGCCGCCCATCCGTCCCGCGGAGGGTCACGGAGGCCTTCGCCGCCACGTCGCGCACCTCGCGTGTGGTTGCGAGGCGGACGGCTGACAGGTCGCCCTTCAGCCTGTCGCGGAACGGCGCGAGGAGCGGATGGGCGCTGCCGGCCTGCTGGAGGCCGATGGGCGGCTCGGCGGCCAGGTCGTTGCCGACCGCGGCGGGAGCCAGGCGGCCGCGCCCCTCGCCGCCCGCGGCGAACGTGCGGTTGAACTTCATCGCGTTCGTGTCGCGCGAGCAGACGAACAGCAGCGAGCGGCCCTGCCTCACGAACGTGTCGAGGTCCTTCAGCGCCTGCTCGGGCAGCGCGCTCACGTCGTAGAGCGCCACGAGGTCGTACTGGCTCAGCGGCTGGGCCGCCAGAGCCTCGGGCGTGACGACGGTCGTGCGGATGCCGGTGCCGTAGGCCCGGCCCAGCTCGCGGCCCGGGTTGAGCACGAGCTGGAGGATTCGCGCCCCGCCGAGCTTGTCCCCCGCCTCTGCCGGCGTCTCCGCCTCCCCCAGGCCGGCGAGGGGCGAGGGCCCCGGCGGCGAGCCGTGAGCCGCCTCGCGCACGATCAGCACGCGGCGGGCGTCGGCCACGTCGAGCGGCACGCCGAAGGCGTTGTCGTGGCCGAGCGCGTCCGCGCCATCCAGCCGCGCCTGCACGAAGGTGCGCACCGCGCGGTTCACGCGTAGCGTAAGGTCAACGTCCGCCGTCGAGCCCGGCTCGACCGCGACCTGTCGGGCGGCGGGCTCGCGCTTGTCGCCGGCCTCGAGGCGCACCGAGGCATCGGCAGCCTCCTTGCCGCAGTTGAGCAGTGTGGCCACCACGTGGGCATCGTCGTCCACCTTCACACGCGTGCCGCGCACGGCGGCGTGGGTGATGGCCAGGTTGGGCGTCTGGTCGGGGGCGAGATTCACCAGGGCGATGTCGAGCGCGTCGCCGAGGTCGCGCTGAACCTCGCGGATGCGTTCGAGGTCGCGCTGGCTTCGGGCCTCGAAGGCGGTGGAGCGCAGGTCGGTGAGGACGACGATCTGCGAGCGCGCCTCGCGCCGGCCGGCCACCAGGTCGCACGCCCGCGCGACGGCGCGGACCAGGCCGCAGCCGCTTCCGTCGGTTGTGCACAAGCCGTCGAGGCCGGCGAGCGCCTGCGCGGGCGTGGGCTGGAGGGGCGCCACCTCGCGCAGCGTGTCGCCCGCGGCCAGGAGCGCGCAGCCGCTGGGCGGGCGAATCGCGCTCAACGCCTCACGGGCGCGAGCCTTCGCCTGGTCGAAGAGCATCTTCCCCTTGTCCGCCTTCAGCCGCATGCTCGCCGAGCAGTCGAGCACGACCACCAGGTTCCGCGGCGCCCGGCTCCCCGTGGCGCACGACGCGAAGAGCCGCGCCATCGCCAGCACCAGAAGCGCGAGCACCAGGAGGCGGAGGAGCAGTTGCCCCACGTCCACGAGCCGCATGGCGAAGACGTTCGACCGCTCGTCCGCCTGAAGCAGCCGCAACGAGGGGAACTCCAGCACCTGGTACTTGTGCCGGGCGATCAGGTGGAGCGCCACGGGAATGGCGAGGCCCACCAAGCCGAGGAGCATTGCGGGGAACAGAAGGCTCATCTCGCTCTTTCCCTGCGATAGAGCAGGTAATCTTTGAGCACCATCTCGATGGGCTGCGCGGTGTCCACAAACCGATAGTCGGCCCCGCAGGCGACGGTGCCCGAGGCGATGGCGTCGCGAAACCGCTCGAGCCGCTCGAGATACTGCGGTCGCTGCCGCAGCGGGTCGTTCATGAGCTGCCCGCCCGTCTCCATGTCCCGAAACGTCGTCAGCGCCCGGAAGGGGAACGTCACCTCATCATGGTCCATGACCTGGAGCACCACCACGTCGTGGCCGCGGGCGACCAGGTGGCGAATGCCCTCGACCACGCGGGCGGGCGGGCCGTAGCAGTCGCTGATGAGGAGCACGATGCCGCGGCGGGTGAGCCGCTGGCCGACGACCTCGAGCACGCGCGCGAGATTCGTCGCCCCGCGGGCCTCGAGCGATTCGAGCTTGGCCAGGAGCGCGTAGAGGTGCCGCTGCCCCTGCTTGGGCGGCACGAACTCCCGCAGGTCCTGGTCGAAGGTCACGAGGCCCGGGGCATCCTGCTGGCGGTTGACGAGGAACGCGAGGGAGGCGGCGAGGTAGCAGGCGTACTCGAGCTTCGTCAGCCGCGCCCCGTCGCTCGGGCGGTAGGCCATTGAGCGGCTCGCGTCGAGCAGGCACACGACGTTCATGTTCGATTCCATCTCGAACCGCTTCACGAAGTACTTCTCGGTCCGCGCCAGCATCTTCCAGTCAATCGTCCGCGGGTCGTCGCCGGGCGCGTACTCGCGGTGGTCCACGAACTCCACGCTGAAGCCGTAGTAGGGGCTGCGGTGCCGCGAGGCGTAGAGCCCCTCGACCAGCAGCCGCGCCTTCAGCTCGATGTTGGCGATCGAGCGGAGAATCTGGGGGTCAAGGAAACGGGTAGCGGGCACAGCGGGCCACCCCTTGTTGCAGGCCAAACGAGGACGCGTGACCCGTGACGCGTGAGAAGACGAGGAGAAGAACCTTGCCGCGCTGGCTCCTATCCTGTCACGCGTCACGCATCACGCGTCAGGAATTAAGCCTTCCCTTCTGGGACAGCCTTCAGAATGGCATCCACTACCGCGTCGGCGTCTATTCCTTCGGCCAGCGCCGTGTAGTTGGTCACCAGGCGGTGGCGCAGGACGGGATGGACGACGGCCCGCACGTCCTCGACGGTGGCGTGCAGTTTCCCCCGAAGGAGTGCGCGGCTCTTCGCGCCCAGCGACAGGTATTGCCCCGCCCGCGGCCCGGCGCCCCAGGCCAGATACTTGCGGCTCGCCTCGGGCGACTCCGCGTCCTTCGGATGCGTCGCCTCCACCAGCCGCACGATGTAGTCGAGCACGTGCTCGCTGATGGGGATGATGCGCACGGCGTCGCGGAGCGTCAGCACGTCGGCCGCGTCGAGCACGGCCTGCGGCTCCTCCCGCCGCCCCGCCGTCGTCACCTTGATGATCTCCTTCAGGTCGTCCTTCTTCGGATAGTCCACCCACACCATGAACATGAAGCGGTCGAGCTGCGCCTCGGGCAGGGGATACGTGCCCTCCTGCTCGATGGGGTTCTGCGTGGCCATGACCATGAACGGCTCCTGGAGCGGATACGTCCTCCGTCCCACGGTCACGTGCTTCTCCTGCATGGCCTCGAGGAGGGCGGCCTGCGTTTTCGGCGGCGTGCGGTTGATTTCGTCGGCCAGCACCAGATTCGTGAACACGGGGCCTTCGACGAACACGAATGCCTTGTGCCCCGTCGCGTGGTCCTCCTCGAGCACGTCGGTGCCCGTGATGTCGGACGGCATCATGTCGGGCGTGAACTGAATGCGTCGGAAGCCCACCGAGAGGGTCTTGGCCAGGGTGCTCACGAGCAGGGTCTTGGCCAGGCCGGGCACGCCCACCATCAGCACGTGGCCCCCCGCGAACAGGGCGGTGAGCACCTGCTCGACCAGGTGCTCCTGGCCGATGATCACCTTTCGCACCTCGGCCAGAATGCGGTCGCGGCACTGATGGGCCTTCTCCACCAGGGCCAGATCCGACGCCTGCGGTCGCTCGTCGCTCACGGCGCCTCCTTCACGCACGATGGGATTGGTTGAGCCGCCCCGCATTCTAGCAGACACATCCCCATCGCTCAAGGCCCGCCCAGAGTCGTCCAGTGTCGCTCAGAGTCGCTCACTCGCCGTTTGCCCATTCTCCGCCTTCCGGCTCAGTGTTGCTCAGTGTTGTCAATGTTGCTCACTTTCGCGCCACACCCACCACGCCGCTGGGGGGGCGGGGGCTTCCCGCCTCGCCCTCTCTCCTCCGTCGTCTGCCGACTCCTGTCTTCCGTCTGCCGACTGCTGGTTGACTTGACTCGCGCCCTTCGCCCCCTTGGGGGGCGCGAGTCAAAGAAGGGGCACGAGGCGTCAACCCCCTGCCCGCCGCGCTAGCTCTGTTCAGAGGATCAACCTGCCCCCCCCTGCGACCTGATCCTCTGTCGCCCATTCGTAAGTCTTTGCCGGAAGGACACTTCGGATACGGCTGCGACAGAGGATCACCTGGCCCCCCTGGGGAATTGATCCCCTGTCGGCGGTGCGAGAGGCGATTGCGGCTGAACGCCAACTCCCCGTCCCCTCTTGTCAAGAGCCGTCTCTAACTCATTCTTCCGTCGCCTCTTGCGTCTTCTTGTCGTGCCAGGCGTAGGCCTCGGCCTACTGGGTCTGAAGCGTGCGCACCGCTATCAGGGTCCTGCCGCCTTCCTCCTTCTCGTAGGCGCACAACAGCTTGCCTGCACCGTTGCCGGCCAGGGCCGGACTGCACTCGTCGGCCGGGCTCGCCGCCACCGCGACGCCATCCTTGTCCATGGGCTCCCAGCCGTCCACGCGCGCCGCCAGGATGTCGCCGTTGATCAGATCCATGCCGCTCGCGCCGCCGGTGTGATAGCGCTGCCACACCGCGACGCAGTATTGCCCGTCCGGGGCCAAGGCGCTGCCGCCATACGGCCACACCTCGGCGATGTTCGCCGAGCCGCGTGTGCCGTGGCCCTTCTTGCCCATGCTCGTGTCGAGCCAGTTGGCTGGCACCCCCTTGGAGCGGTCCTCCGACGGCGAGTCGCGTTTGCCTTCGGGGGTGATTCTGTAGAGCTTCTGGGCGGCCACGCTGCGGCCCCACCAGTTGGGAGGGCCCCCATGACACACCATCAGCCAACCCTTTTCCTCGGGCATGGCACAGATGGAGTATCGGGTGGCCTCCCACATAAAGCCCGGCTTCGACAGGGGCTTTGCGGCCGTGTCCATGCGCAGCCAGCTCTTCGACTGCCCAGCAGCCATTACTCCGTTGCTGCCGATTGTGGAGTAGAGCAGCAGGTGCTCCTTGCCGTTCCAGGCGATCCGGGGACTTGCACCGGCGATGACGACAACGGGCTGCCCCGCGGCGCCGTCCGGCCCGATCCGTGCCGCAAGGACCTTCGCGGTCGTCTCGTCGCCCTGGAATGCGTGCCAGACGGCCAGGAAGCCCTTGTCGTCGGCGGCGACGTCGGGCATCGCCTGCGTGCGCGGAGCGGCGGCAATGGCGATCGGCTGTGCGTCGAGGACTTTCCCCTCCGGCGACACCCGTGCCCCCAGGACGTCGCAGTCCTTGCCGTTGCGCAGGTCCTGCCAGACCACCAGGAAGGCCCCGCCGAAGAACGCCACCCGGGGGTTCTCCTGCACACCCGTCTTGCACGGCGCGATCTCGATGCCCTTGGGGTCGAGCGCCCTGCCGTCCAGCGCCACGCGGGCCGCGTAGACCCTGGAATTCCCTCCGTCGCCGTGCCAGCCTTCCTGCCAGGCGACCAGGTAGACGTCCTTGCCGAAGGCAACGGCGGGCGACGCTCGCAGGGTCCTGCCGGGACCGTCGGACATGAGCGTCACCTCGTCCCCGACCTTGATCGCGCCTGCCGGCGCCTCGCCGCAGAGGGCGAGCACGGGCCAGGCGAGCAGGAACAACACGGCGAAAGAGGTCGCAGCAGCCGGCCTCATCGCTTCACCTCCTTCTTGTTGTACGCCCGCCAGACCCCAGATTGGTCCGCCCACCCCGTTATGAATACTCCGCCTTTCGAGTCGACGCCTGCGCAGTTGCACAGGTACAATCTCCACTGCTCCCCTGGAACGCCCACGGCGTTGAGCTCGTTGGGGCCAAACGGCTGGGGCTTGGTCTGCGGTCTCCTGGCGGCGAACACCGTCCTGACCCATCCGTCGCCGTCAAGCCGCAGCCAGCGAAAGCGCAAGTGGTCGGGTCCCCAGACCCAGAGGGCGTTGTAGAAAGGATCGTAGAGCCCGCGTATGCCCGAGTTGCCCCCGGCGTGGGTCAGGGCCGGGCCGTCGGTCTCTTTTCCGCCGCGCTTGTACTTATCTGAGTGAGCCTTGATGCCGCAGACCCGGGTCAGCTCGCCGGTCTTCAGGTCGCACCTGAAGACCCCCTTGAGGTAGTAGAAGCTGGTGATGTAGAGCGTGTCGTCATTCTCGCCGAGGCTCAGCAATCCTTGGGCCATGGCAAAAACCAAGCAGTTGTCCCTATCCTGATCCACGAACTTGAGGGGTACCGTCGAAACTGTCCCGTTCTCGAGCCGGCGCAGGGCCCGGTCCGTTCTCTCGTCCTCAAGCCAGAAGAACGTCCCCTGGGAGTTGCAGACCACGCCCCGGCAAAACGACTGGAACGTCGCCTCCTTCGCCGGGCCATCCTGCGGCTTGCTCCGCTTGTCGGGAGCCTTGTTGGGAATGCCGGCGACCACCTCCACCCAGCGCGAGCCGTCGGGCTTCTCCACCACCCGGCGCAGGCAGTTGGGCCCGGTGAGGTAGAGCGCCTTGTCCTTCGGGTTCCAGATCGGCGCGCCTGCCTGGCACTGTTCCATCGGTCCCTCGATCAGGCCTCTCGTCTCCATAACCAGGCGAAGCATCCCGTCGGGGGTCACCTTCACGAGTTTCTTGACTGCAGCGCCGACCAAGCCGCAATTCAGGTACACTGTGCCATCCCCTGCTTCCACGCACCCGCTGGGGCGTTGGAGCCCGCCAACCTCGCGCGCCGGGCCTTGGCAGAACCGGGAACCGGCCGTGTTGTTGCCGGCGAAACGGTCCACCACCCAGTCGCCGATGCTGTCGTCGAATACGACCTCGGGAAGGTTGTCCAGGTCCGGAGCGCCGTGAGCCGGCGCAGGCGCCGCCGGCTTGTCCTCTGCCCTACTGTACCCGGCCGCCCAGAACGCTGCGCCGGCGGCCAGCGTTGCGGCAGCGATCCCCAGTCCGATCTTCACGATCACTGCTCCTTTACTGATTCAGTGGGAACAGGTGTCAAATCTTCAAATATCAATTATCGCCTCCTTGAGGAGGTCGTGACGGAGGCGGCGGTTGCGACGGCGCGGCTCGCCGCCCTCCCCCAATGCTATCGCGCGAGATCGGGGATGTCAAGAGGCGCGAAGGCCCCTGTTCAAGGTGCCAGGCACCGCCCCCCCCTGCGCCCCCGCGCCCCCGTTCACGGGTTAACACTGAGCACGGTTTCAATCGGGGCTCGGAACACCCAGGCCGTGTCGAGTGCCGGAAGGAAGTTGCAGTCGAATCCGCCGAAGTAGACGCACCCGCCAGCGTCTCCCGGGAAGGGCGAGATTGCATAGGCTCGCGGAGCCACCAGCTTGGGCTTGCCGGGCTCCCAGCGGCCGTTGACTTCCTTCAGCCGATAGCTCCGATCGGCTTCACGAATCAGATACGAACCCCCCGCATACCAGCCAGAGAACGTGTTGGGGCGGTATGTCTTGTCCCTTCCTCCCTGCTCGATCCGGGCCTCCACGCCCAGGATGTGGACGGTGCGTCCTGTCGCGGGGTCTTTCAGCGGCAACATGTCGCTGTAGGCTGCGATGATGCTGCCGTTGATGTCGCATCCCCAGCTTCTTGCCAACAGCGGGCGAATTCTCAATTCGACGGTCGCCTTGCAGCGGTCGTTTGGGTCGAGACGGATGATTCGATCCGTGTGCGAGAACAGAATGGACTCGCCGACTCCGTTCGGAGACGGCACGGCGGTCAGCCCGCGGATGCCGCCAAGTTCCCAGTGCTCGCGCGTGTTGTCGGAATAGACCTTCTCCCAGGCTGGAGCCAGTCCGTCAGTTCGACGATGGACTGAGACGCCCGCCGATGCATAGAGACGGCCGTTGGCTTCGGCGAACGACATCGGCCGGATGGTCAGGGGTCCGAGTTCCGCTTTCTCGTCCCAGCGGATCTTGCCGGGCTGCGTGGCATCGTAGACGCCGCTGTAGATGCCCAGAGCGCCGGCGGCAACGAAGATGCGGTCAACTCCAGTTCGCTGATCGCGATGGACGATCAGGGCGCGCGTCGAGCGTCGGTACTCGGGGTCGCCCTGCAGGGTCGTCTTCACCCAGGTATTGCCGTCGTCGTCGCGAGTCCAGATGTTGGATTGAGGGTGACCGCCCTGAGTATCGGAAGCCGCCAGCAGCAGATTCACGGGCGCCGCGAGTGCTTTGCCGTCGCCATCCGTCGTGAATGTCACGGATTTCAGCGCCGTCACGCGCAGATGCCCGGGTCCCAGGGCCAGGTCAACCTTCCAGGTCCCATCTCGTGAATCCAGGACGAGCACCTGTGACCAGGGGATATTCTCGTATCCACGCGTGTCCATCCAGTACCCGTTCCCTGCGTACAGGCGGCCTTTGTGCGCAGCGAGATGCACGATTTCCGTGCCGCGGATGGGCTTGCCGGTGGATGCGTCGTTCATGCCCGCCTTGAAGGACTGCTCCCATCCGCGGTCGTTCCCCGGTCGGGCGTTGGGAACCTGGCCGGCCGGTCCATCGCCCGAGCAAAGCTGAGCGACAAGAAGCAGGGCGGAAGCCGCCATGGTCTTCGTTGTCACGCCACCTCCGTTCTCACTTTGCGAATGTCATCCGCCTCGCATTCTAGCAGACACCCCCTCACCGCTCAAGCCCCGCGCCGGGGCAGCTTGCGCCCCCCTCCATACCCATAGCTGGACTCGCCATCTGGCGATTCTCGGGCATCCGGCTCAGATTCGGATGGGTTTCTCCATTTCCGGCGCCCCCATTTGGCCATTCTCGCCCTTCCGGCTCAGAGTCGCCCAGAGTCGCCTGTTTCCCGACTCGAGAATCGGCGATTCTCGGCCTTCCGGCTCAGAGTCGTCCAGACTCGCCAGAGTCGACCACTTTTCCGCGCGGTGGGGTCAGGTCTTCACTTACAACTTTACGGCAAAGCACCCAACACGTTGTGGCTATCCCCGGAGCAAACCACAACTGGCTGCAAGTCGTCCAAGTCGGCAGGTCTATGGGCGAGGTCCCGTGAGCGCCCGTGGCCGCAAGATCTCGCGTCGTCCGGCCGCGGGCTTCTGCACGCAAGTCGCCAGACGCGAGGCACAAGACCGCCTGAGCTACTCCGCCGAAGCGGCTACGAAGCTCCGCGAAGGCGGAAGCCGACGCTGCGAACTCACTCCTCGAAATGTCGTCGCCAGATGCAAACCACTGATGTCGCGCCTCTTACGTCTCTGGGCTGTGCCTGGTACCGCGGTCACTAGCCGAACTCAGCGCCCAAGATAGCGCAGGAGTTTCTCGAAGGCTTCCGGCTGAAATGGCAGCACCTCGTAATAGCGCAGACTCGGTGGAAGATCACTGGGCACAAGAGATCCCACTGCCAATGTGATGATGTTCCCCGATTTCCTCCCCGATCGTTTCTCGTTGATGAAGAAGCCCCATTCTGCCTCGACCCAAGACGACTGGACATTCCCAATTGAACTAGTCACCACGATCATGTATTGGGCCTCATCAAGCGCCCGATCAATCTCCCTTCGGTAGTCTGCACTCCCTAGCTCAGGCAGCGACTCCTTGCTAAAGAAGATCGGGACACCACGGGCCTTGAGGAACCGGTAGACCTCCGTTGCATACTGGTAGTCTGCATGATTGGCACTGATGAAAACTTCTGCTTTCCTGCTGGCAAACTTGGCCTTCTCCTCATACGCGTCAAGCGCATTGGCAATCTCATCCGCCACAGGATCGTGCGCGTGCGGCGCACTAAGCACAATCAGCGATGGTAACAAGCTGCTCTGGGCGTGTTCCTGGAGGGCCCGCAGGGTATTGGTGGCAATGTCCGGGGCTCCCATCCCGTAGTTGGTCCCCACGAGTGGGAGTGCCACACTCGTATGGCCCGAACTCGACGCCATGCGCAATGCCTTGCCAAGCAGGGAGATCAGATCGTCGCCCTGGAGCCGCCGTTTCCAATCCATTGTGCAAGCATGGTACACTTCCTTGGCTGCCAAGGTCCCAGCAGGCGTTGATACGACCTCACCGAATTCGATATGCCTGCCCCGTGCCTGACGCCGAAACTCCTCCCCCGCGGCTTGAGCAACAGATGCGGCGGTGATGGTCGTCATATCCAGATGAGAGTCGTTCGTCACCATGATCGCGTCGACGATCAGCTCTTGCAGCGGGGCACCAACAAGGACAATTCGCGTCCTCTCAACGGTCCATGCACGGAGAGACGGCAATTCGGCTGCGATCTCTCGTCTGCGGAGGACCGGCCCTTCACAGATTTCCCAAAGCGAGTCAAGGACGAGCTCTTGGTCTGTCTCACGGTTCGCCAACTCACACTCGCCATGCCGAACAGAGGGAGCATCGGGTACTGAAGCCCTAGTCGGGGTGGTGCCCTGGAAGCAATAAACGCTGTCACCGTAACCGGCGTACAGGACGAATCCGTCGATGGCTCTGAGTGCCGTCCTCGTGAGTTCGGCGAGTCGGCGGCACTTCATGCCATCGAGTTCTCGGTGTGGAGCAACTCTCGCCGTGACCGGCGAGGGCATTTCATCATCATTGTCCCTCACCTCACCAAGTAGGGCTTCGGTCGCCTCGACGAGAATCGGCGCTTCTGCGGCTACATGCCCTTGTTTCGCCAAGGCAATGAGGCGTTCCGCGAGAGCAACCCGAGTAGTGCCAGGGTCGTCCTTCGTGCGTGTCGTCAGAAGCTGCAGAACCTCAATGTCATGGCGTTCCCCCATGAGGTAGTCCGACAGGAGACAATCCACTGCGAACCAGAACCACTCGCGGAGCAGTTCCGTTGCGTCGCTGCCATCGGGCGGCTCTCCCGCTCGCGCCTTGCGAGTCACTCGGGCCGCAACACCGGCCATCGGACTTGGCAGCATCTCCATTGCGCGCTCCAGTTCCGCGACAAGTTCCCGCGCTTCCGGGCAAAACTGGCGGCGCGCCACTTCTGGGGCTTCAGATAGAGACAAGCCCGGAGGAGCCAACATCCCTTGGGTGATTCCCACGTCCGTCTCGACCCGGACAGAGACCATCTGTTGGGCATCAACGGCGAGCGTAACTCGGACCGGACCAGCATCCCTCCGTGGCCCTGTGATACTGACACGACCAATCTTCGTATTCTGGTCGAAGCTGCCCTGGAACACGTCCAGCGGGATCTCCGCTTGCGTTGCGGTTGTCCCAAAGTCTCGCGTGACTTCACATGGGATATGGCTGGCCTCAGGGATCAGCGTTGAGAAGTTGCCTTCAGCAGTGCGCAGCCCAATGGCATGAGGTGTCACGAGGTTGAGCACCATCTCGCCCCCCTCAAGGCGCGAGTCCTCAGCCGCCGCTAAGACTGCCGCGCCGCAAGCAACCGCACACTCAGGGTCTGTGGGCCAATGTGGCTCCATACCAGTTGCGTCTGCAACCAGCCTCGCTACGGCCGGCATTCGCCCGCCACCACCACTAGAGAATACCCTGCCTATGTCTCGCTTGGCCAGCCCGGATCGGGCGATCACCTCCTCGACGATCTGAAGAATCCTCTGGAGGAGAGGCGCGCAGCCGGCCTCGAACTCGGCCCGACTGACTTCGATGTCAATGTGCCGGCCGGGAACCACGTCCGCGACCGCTACATGACACTCGGTCGTATACGAGAACCCCCCCTTCGCCTGGGTTGCCTGTTCACGCAGCTTCGCCATCGCTCGAAGCCTGACTGGCTCATCAAACTCGCTGAGGTCCAGACCCGCCCGGTCAAGAATGAGGCTGACGAGCGTCTCATCGAAGTCAATGCCCCCCAAGTGGTCGTCGCCACCCGTCGCAATGACATCTACCGTCATCCTCTGGCCTTCCAAGGCCACATGGAGCACTGTTACGTCAAGAGTTCCACCCCCAAGATCGAAAACCGCCACGCGTTCGTCCTTCGCCTTCTGACCGATACGGAAGTCATAGACCAGCGGCAGGACGACCGTGTCGGGGATCAACCGCAAGACCTCGATCCCCGCTTTCGCTGCGGCTTCGCGCAGAGCCGCGATCTGAGGGTACTTGAAGCAGTATGGATGGGTAATGACAGCACCTGTGGGCTGCCACACACCCGTGGGGGACCTCCGCTGGACATCCGAAACCAGGGCAGCCAGTATGCTTGCAGCGATCTCGGTTGGGGTCATCACTTCCCCCCCAAGCGAGACGGTGTAGCCTTCTTCGCCCAAGTGGCGTTTGATATTCTGCACAACGCGAGCGGGGCTTAGCGAGCCCCTCCTCAGAGCCAAGTCCCCGACCAGGATCTCCTTCGAGTCTGTATCGAAGTAAGCGGCCGACGCCATTTGACAGCGCCCGGTGCGAAGTTGGAGCGGTATTGGGCCCGAACGGTTCCAGCGAGCGATGCGCGAGCAGCTAGTGCCGAAGTCGATCCCGAGTACTGGATTCGTCTCATCGTCCATTGCTGTGGCCCTACGTTCAGGTGGAGACGTACCCGATGTCGGTCTTCCAGGCGAAGGGGAAAGGGGACGTTCTGCCTTCCCGCTGCTCAAGCAACACCCCCAGCCGCTTGGCATTCTAGCAGACCGACCACTCACTTTCAAAGGCGCCAGGCTCAATTCCTCGCCGCGATTGTGTCCGGGCCAGGAATCGGTATACTCGGGGCCAGGCTGTGCCGACCAGTGGTGAACAGGAGACTTCACGATGTCCCTCGTCGCGAAGCTCCGGCTTCGCGATGCGCATCCCCGAAGCTCCCGCTTCAGCTCCCTTGCGGCAGGAGCCGCACGACGCCCGCTGCGAAGCCGGAGCTTCGCAACGAGAAGCGAGGTCGCCTCCTGGTGCCGTCCCCAACCCGGATGCCATCGTGTCGAGGCAGGGGGCGGGTGTCAAACCCTCTGGGCCTCGCCGTTGCCGCGAAGCTCCTGAGGGGGTTCCTCCCTGCGCTGCCTGTTGACACATGCGACCCCGGCGCGGTACAATTGGCAGCGGAGGACTTCGATGCGCTAGCTGGAGGCGGACTATGAACGTTGCGGAGATTCCCGAGGTCGCCCGCCTGAGTACGCCGGAGAAGATTCTGTTGCTGGAGGAGCTCTGGGACAGCATCGCTTCCGACGAGGGGAGCGTGCCGGTGCCGCAGAGCCATAGGGACGAGTTGGACAGGCGGCTCGCACGGCACCGCGCCCACCCTGGGAACCTGCTGTCACTCGAGGAGCTTCAGGCCAGGATCGCGAGAGGGAAATGACGCATTCGCTGCGCTTCCTCCCTGAGGTCGCGGACGACGCCTTGGCCGCCTTCGCCTGGTACGAAGCCAAGGCGCAAGGGTTGGGAGAACAGTTCCTTCGCGCATTCTACGCCGCGGCGAACCAGGTTCCACGCAACCCCATGCTTCACACCAAGGCGCACGGGGACTTCCGGCGCTGCCTGCTCCCACGGTTCCCCTACGCGTTCTACTTCACGGTGGAGGGAGAGGAAGTCGTGGGGTTTGGACTCTTCCACTGCGCGCGCGATCCTGAGACTGTCCGGGCACAGCTCCGGCGCCGTCATCCTGCGGCAGGCAACGAAAGGCGGTAGGGTTGGGACAGGCGCCCGACCCTCCCCCTACCCCCTCCCTGAGAGGGAGGGGGGTGGCCGGGGGCGGCCAGCAGGTAGTGCCCAATCCTTCGCCCCACCGAGGCAAGCTCGGTGGGGGCGGGATGCGTTTCCAGAGACGAATAGGAGAGTTCCCAATGTCGAAGGGGCTTGGAGTGTTGGGGGTGGGGGTTGTGGCGATCATTCTGATGGGGGCGGCGGCGGGAGCGGCAGAGGAGAAGCCGTTCACGACGTTCGCGGCGGGTGGGGGGAATGTGTTCGTGGGGCACGGAGGGCAGGACTATCTGCGCTTCGGCATCATCGCCTGGGGGCCTCGATGGGCGTGGACGGGTATCCAAGGCAATGTGAAGAGCGAGGGGGGCTCGGCGGTGAGCACCATCGCCGCGAAGATGCGGGGGACCGATGTGCCGTTCCGCATCGCGTTCCGTGCGGCGTCGCCCGACCCGAAGCGGCTCGAGCTGAGCTACGAGCTTCAGGCCGAACAGGATACCGCGCTCACGCTGATCTGTGTGGAGCTTGCCCCCGGCAAGGCGTTCGAGGGGCGCGACGTGATGGTCGAGGCCGGCGGCAAGCAGACGCCCGTCCGCTGCCCCTTCGAGCGGCGAGGGCTGGGGAAGGACGTCGCGTCCGTGCGGATGACG
>DATKZY010000159.1:0-7046 GCA_035527715.1 Planctomycetota bacterium
AGGACGTGACTCAGAACCTCCGCACCATCCGCTCGATCCCCTTGCAGCTAACCTCCCGCA
The DNA here is from genome assembly GCA_035527715.1 of Planctomycetota bacterium. Classification (GTDB taxonomy): domain Bacteria; phylum Planctomycetota; class PUPC01; order DSUN01; family DSUN01; genus DSUN01. The sequence goes on from DATKZY010000159.1 coordinate 61, forward strand.
GGTTCCAAACCTGCGGGAGGTTGCGGCGTCTCGAGGCCCGCGGCGAGGTGTACATGGACAAGCGGCGCTTCGCCGAGCTGAACCGCGGCCTCGAGGAGGCCGGCGAGGAGCCCTTCGCCAACCCCCGCAACGCCGCCGCCGGCTCGCTCCGCCAGCTCGACCCCCGCGTCACCGCCGCCAGGCCCCTCCAGATCTTCCTCTACGGCGTCGGCGCCATCGAGGGCGTCGCCCTCATCAAGTCCTACACCGACGAGCTTCAGCTCCTCGAGGACCTGGGCCTGCGCGTGGTGACGCCTCGCCGCCTCTGCCGCTCGATCGAGGAGACCGCTGCCTTCTGGCGCGAGATGAACGAGGGGCGCGAGAGCCTGCCGTTCGAGATGGACGGCGTGGTGCTCAAAGTGGACCGCCTCGACCAGCAGGAGCGGCTGGGCGTCCGCTCGCGCAGCCCGCGGTATTCGGTCGCGTGGAAATTCGCCCCGCGCCAGGCCATCACCGTGGTCCGCCATATCGAGGTCCAGGTCGGCCGCACGGGCGCCCTCACCCCCGTCGCGCGGCTCGAGCCCGTCCGTGTCAGTGGCGTCGAAATCTCCAACGCCACACTCCACAACCAGGACGAGATTGACCGCAAGGATGTTCGCATCGGCGACACGGTGATCGTCCAGCGCGCCGGCGACGTCATCCCCGAGGTCGTCGCCGTCGTCGCCGAGAAGCGGACGGGGCGGGAACGCAAGTTCACGATGCCCGAGGCCTGCCCCGTGTGCGGCGCCAAGGCCGGGCGGCCCGAGGGCGAGGTCGTCGCCCGCTGTGTCAACTTCGCCTGTCCCGCCCAGGTGAAAGGCCGCATCGAGCACTTCGCCTGCCGCGGGGCAATGGACATCGAGGGCCTGGGCACCAAGCTCGTAGACCAGCTCGTCGAGAAGGGCCTGGTCCGCAGCCCCGCCGACCTCTACTTCCTCACCAGGGAGCAGCTCGCCGGCCTGGAACGCATGGCGGAGAAATCTGCCCAGAACCTCCTCGACGGACTTGAGGCGTCGAAGAGCCGCCCCCTGGCCCGCTGCATCTTCGCGCTCGGCATCCGCCACGTGGGCGAGCACGTGGCCGACGTGTTGGCCCAGGAGTTCGGCTCCGTCGAGGCGCTCGCGGCCGCCGACGAAGCTCGCCTGGCCTCCACCTTCGAGATCGGCGCCACCCTTGCCCGCTCGATCCGCGAGTTCTTCGCCAACCCCGAGAACCTGGCGGCCATCGAGCGCCTGCGCCAGGGCGGCGTCAAGTTCCCGCCCGTCGCCCAGCGCGCCGCGGCAGTGGAGAGCCCCTTCGCGGGCAAGACGTTTGTCTTCACCGGAACTCTCCAGCAATTGAGCCGCGAGGAGGCCGAGGCCCTCGTGAAGGAGAGGGGAGGGCGGGCAGCCTCGAGCGTGAGCAAGAAGACCGACTTCGTCGTCGCCGGCGAGGCCGCAGGCTCGAAGCTCGCCAAGGCCCGCGCCTTGGGCGTCAAGGTCATCACCGAGGACAACTTCCGAACAATCCTGGGCGGCCACGTCCCGTAGGTCCCATTTGTCCCATAGGTCCCATCACAAGCGGAGCATGCTCTTGGACCAGTCACCCCCTAGGATCCCCAAGGTCTACCTCGCCGCGCCGCTCTTCACCCAGCACGAGCGACGCTGGAACCGCGAGCTGGCGCGACGCCTGGAACAGCAGGTCGCCTGCTCCGTCGTGCTGCCCCAGGATTTCAAGGTGGGCGACTGCAAGAACCACCCGAAGCATTTCGGCGAAATCTTCCGCCTGTGCATCGAGGGGGTGCGGGACTGCGATGCGGTGGTCGCCGTGCTGGACGGGGCGGACGCCGATTCGGGGACCTGTTTCGAGGCGGGCTACGCCTATGCTCTCGGCAAGCCCATCGTCGGCGTGCGGACCGACTATCGCGCCCAGCACGAGCGGGGCACCAACCTGATGCTGGCCCGAGGCTGCCACGCCTTCGTGCGCCGGCCCGCCTTCGACGAAGATCTCGATGGCCTCGTGGGCGAAGTGGCCCGGAAGCTCAAGCGTCTGCTGCCGCGCTAGCCCCTGCGCCGTGTGGGAAATCACGACTCCGCCCGCGTTCCGCGTGTGGCAGTCCCCGACATTGCGACATAAGGCATTGCCACTTCGCGCTTTGCGGCCAGGCGTGTTTCCTGGTCCCCCGCGATTTTCCCTCTCAAGTTTTCCCGATTGCACACGACTAACTAAGTAGAAGGCCCGAGTCTCCCCGATCCTTCGTGGCGAGACAAGGAGCGTCCAAACCGTGAAACCGCGCAGCCCGCGAATGCACCCAGTGTCTCAGCGGAGAAGCCCCAGGGCGAGCGAAGCCGAACGTCTCGCGCGGCTGAAGTCAGCGATTCAGCAGGGCGAGTACGAGACGCCTGAGAAGCTGGACCAGACGCTGCGGAACCTGTTGGCAGACCTGCGGGAGTCGCGTCGCTCCATCGGCGTCAGCCGCGCGGATGAAACCGGCGGTGAACGTCCCTGAGCCTCCCCTTGTCCACGTGCGTGTAGATTTGTGTGGTCATGATGCTCGCGTGGCCGAGCATCTCCTGCACCGAGCGTAGGTCCGCGCCCCCAGCCAGCAAGTGCGTGGCGAACGAGTGCCGCAGGGCGTGGGGATACACCCGCTTGCGAATCCCGGCCAGCCGGGCATAGTGCTTCACCAGAGCCCACGCCCTGAAGCGGGACAGCCGTGCCCCGCGCTTCGACACGAAGAGGGCGGGGCAGGAGCGCCCCTTGAGCAGCAGGGGCCGCACCCGGGCGGCGTACTGCCGCGTCGCCTCCACCGCCTTGCTCCCGATGGGCACGACCCGCTCCTTGGACCCCTTGCCCAGGCAGCGGATGTAGCCGTAGTCGTAGTGCACGCTGTCCACGTCGAGCCCCACGACCTCGCTCACTCGCACGCCGGCGGCGTAGAGGATCTCGAGGATCGCCCTGTCCCGCACACCGAGCGGCTTCGTCGTGTCGGGCTCCGCCAGCAGCTTGTCCACCTCCTGGGGGCTGAGCACCGTGGGCAGGCGGCGCCAGAGCTTCGGGGAATCGAGCGCCGCGACGACGTTTCGCTCGACGATCCCCTCCAGCGCCAGGTAGCGGTAGAACATCTTCACCGCCACCAGCATCCGCGCGATGCTGCCCACCGCGTAGCCCCGGTCCTTCAGCTCCACGAGAAAGCCCAGGGCGAGCGTCGTCGTCACGCGCCGGGCGTCGGGCTGCGCCTTGCGGTCCAGATAGGCCGCGAACTTCCGCAGATCGCGCTCGTAGGCCAGCAGCGTGTTCGCCGCCGCACCCGCCTCCACCGTCATGTAGTCCAGAAACGACTCGATCAGCGGCGCCGTATCCATGCGTGCCTCCAGTGGTGTGGAGTCTACGGCTGGGGCGGCGGCATGTCAATGGGGCAGTGGCCTGTGCGCCGCCTGTGCGGCCGGTGAGGAGGGCGCCGCACCGCCATGGAGCGGGGCAGGGGGAGACCCCCTGCCCCGTGGGAATGTGCCGGGTGGCGGCGGGCGCTATCCGCGGGCCTGCCGCCTGCTCTTCCGCCGCCGGCGGCAGAGGATGCCAAGGCCGCCGAAGGCAAGGAGCGTGAGAGTGGCAGGCTCCGGCACGCCACTGTTGTTGGCGCCGGCAGTCAGGTGGTACCTGAAGTGGGTGCCCGCGACGCCGAGGGCCGCCTCCTCGTCGGTGACGATCTCAAGCCAGGCATCCTTGATTCCCGGCGGCGTCGTCGGGAGCAGTTGGATCTTGACCTCCAGGTCGAGGAAGGGCGAGCCCACGGGAATCACGCCGCCCGGATACGGGGAGGTCCCGTCGGCCCAGTTGGTGATGGAGAAGAGGCTCGCGTCGTCGCCCGTGATCGTGTAGGACAGGAGTGTGAGGTTGGTGAGGCCGCCGAGGTTGCCGTCGGGGCTCACGTTGGTGACGTCGAGGTGCCGCATCGCGCTGCCCTCGAGGACCAGCCAGGCGAAGTCGAGCCTCCCGTCGGGCGCGACAACGCTCTTGTAGACGGGGCCCACGATCTGGCCCTGGAGGGCGTAGCCGGCCGAGTGGCTTGTGTTGGAGCCGTCCGGGTTGCCGTTGGCGAAATCGAGCAGGAGGGCGGCCGTGGATTCCGTGTTGTTCCGGCCGAGTCCCGTGGTGGGGGTGTAGATGTAGTTGACCGCCTGCGCAGTGCCGTCGCTGAGGCTGAGCTCGGTCGGGCTGCCGGTGGCCAGAGCGAACCTTGGGTCTCCAGGGTCCTGAATGGCGTTCGCAGTGGTGCGGAGGTCGGAAATGCTGCCCGCGGGGTATCCAGGCGCCAGATTGCCGTCGCCCGCGTTGTGCACGACGAGTTCAGCCGCATTGGCGAGCAGGCTCGGCGTGTTCACGCGCGTGATGGCCGTGATCGTGCTCACGTCGCTCACAGGCGCAACGCCCGTGCCCTGGACGGTGAAGTTGAGGTCGTGTGCCAGGTTCATGTTGTCCTGGCTGCCGTTGGTGAAGCTCGCCGCTGTGCCCAGGGAGTCGTAGCCGCGGGCGGTGGGGGTGTAGCTATAGGTCATGTTCGTCGAGTTGCCGTCGGTGAGGCTGATGTCGGCGCTGCTGGTGAGGGCGAACTCGCCCGCACCCGCCGGCGCGGTGCCGTTCAGGTTGCTCGCGGCCCCGAGGCCCGACTGATTGCCGTCGCCGGCGTTCGTCACGCCCACCGATGCGGAGCCCGAGGTGCCGACTAGGACGTAGCCGGTGTCGCCCACCGTCACCGGCATGCTGCTCACGGGCGCCACAGCCGTGCCCTGGAGGGCGTAGGGCAACTGGTGGGCCTGGTTCTGGTAGTCCTGGCTGCCGTTGCTGAAGGCGGCGTTGAGGTTCTGTATCTCCGTGCCGCGCACGGCCGGGGCGAAGGTGTAGCTGAACGTCTGCGAGGTCGGTTGGCCGCCGGTGTTCGTGGGGTCGGCGATGTTGAAGGTGTTGCCGCCCACGAGCGTGAAGTGGCCGGCGCTGGCCGGGATGCTGCCGTCGAGGTTGTTGAGCGGATTGCCCCAGCCGCCCGGCGCCAGGTCGCCATCGCCCGTGTTGCCGATGACGACCGAGGCGGTGCTGGTCTGGCCGACGAGGATCGGCGTGGCGATGGTGCCACCTGCCCCATTGAGGCTGCTGATCGGGGCCACGCCCGTGCCGTCCACGGCGAAGTTGAGGTCGTGGGCCTGGTTCTGGTTGTTCTGGCTGCCGTTGTCGAAGTGCACCGTCCTGTCCAGGGAGTCGAAGCCGCGAGCCGTCGGGGTATAGCTGTAGGCCATGTTCGTGGAGTTGCTGTCGGTGAGGCTGATGTCGGCGCTGCTGGTCAGGGCGAACTCGCCCGCGCCGGCCGGTGCGGTGCCGATCAGGTTGCTCACGGCGCCTAGGCCGGACTGATTGCCGTCGCCGGTGTTTGTCACGCCGACCGACGCGGAGCCCGAGCTGCCGACCAGGACGTAGCCCGCGTGGCCCACCGTCGCCGGCATGCTGCTCACGGGCGCCACGCCGGTGCCGTCCACGGCGAAGTTGAGGTCGTGCGCCTGGTTCTGGTTGTTCTGGCTGCCGTTGTTGAAGTGCACCGTTCTGTCCAGGGAGTCGAAGCCGCGAGCGGCCGGGGTGTAGCTGTACGTCATGTTCGTGGAGCTGCCATCGGTCAGGCTGATGCCGGCGGAGCTGGTGAGGGCGAACTCGCCCGCACCGTCCGGCGCTGTCCCGTTCAGATTGCTCACGGCGCCCAGGCCGGACTGATTGCCGTCGCCGGTGTTTGTCACGCCGACCGACGCGGAGCCCGAGTTGCCGACCAGGACGTAGCCCGCGTGGCCCACCGTCGCCGGCATGCTGCTCACGGGCGCCACAGCCCGGCCAGTGAGGGTCAACGTGCGATCGTGCGCAGCGTTGTTCTCGGGAGCGTAGTTTCCATTGTCGAAGTGCACGGTGAGAGCTTGCGTCTCGCCGCCGCTGCGGACCGTCGGGGCGTAGCGATAGGTGTAATCGCTGGTCCCGCTGTCCAGGAGGTTGATGGTGCTCGCGTCCTGGAGGCTGAACGAGCCCGCGCCGGCGGGGGCGGTGCCGTGGAGGTTGCTGGGGTTCAGCAGGGTATCGGGGCCGGAGAGGTTCCCGTTGCCCGTGTTCCCAATCGTCGCATCCCACTCGGTCGGGGAGCCGACGAGCACGACGCCATAGTCGTGCGAGTTCACGGGCATGCTGCTCACGGGCGCAACGCCAGTGCCCTGGATGGTGAAGTTCAGGCTGTGGCCCTGGTTCGCACCATTCTGGCTGCCATTCGTGAACGTCACGGTCCGCCCCAGGGAGTCGGCGCCGCGGGAGGTCGGCGTGTAGCTGTACGTCATGTTCGTGGAACTGCCGTCGGTGAGGCTGATCGCGGCCGCGGTGGTGCGGGCGAACTCGTCCAGCCCCGCAGGCGCCGTGCCGTTGAGGTTCGACACGGACAGTGCCCAACGGGTGTCGAGGTTGCCGTTGCCCACGTTCTGCACGTTCACCGAGGCGGTGCCGGACTTGTTGACCAGGACATAGCCGGCGTCGCCCACCGTGGCCGGCATGCTGCTCTTGGGGGCGACGCCGGTGCCGCTGAGGTTGACCGTGGACGTGCCGTCGTTGGTGCTCGTGACGGTGACGAACCCTGCGTCGGCGCCGAGCCCGGTAGGCGTGTACGTGTACACGCGGTTCGTGCTGCCGGCGGGGTTGAGGTCAACCGACGGGGCGGCCGTCCCGGGCGTGAACTCGGCGGTGCCAACCACTCCCCCCAGGATGACGTCCTGAAGGATCGTGGTGCCCGTATTGGTGGCCGTGAGGGTTCGTGTCTGGTTGGTCGTTACGAGTCAATGCTATTTTCAGTTGAAATTCTGCGGCTCCCGGAAGTCGGTCATGCCACCTCCTTTCCTGCCAGTTCCTCGGCTTCGTGAGTTCCCTGGCCGAGCTGGCTGAGTTCCTGCTGGATGGCCCGCCGCAGCCGCGGC
>DATKZY010000160.1:0-8847 GCA_035527715.1 Planctomycetota bacterium
GGCTCCGCCGCCCCCTTCGGGGGCTGGGCCACGGGGGGTCGTCAACCCACGGCTCCCCGAGCATCGCCGTGGGCTTCATCCCCTCGCCTCCTTCGGAGGCTGAAAACGCGAACGCCTGGCCCGTAGGAGATTACACGCACCCGCAGAAAATTTCGACTTGACACGCGGGCCAGATGTGCTATAATGAGCCATGCCCTGGAGGTGATCGGCGGCGGCGGCGCCGTCGGCGCGTTCGGGTATCGCTCTTTGACAAGATGGGCGAAGGTTAGCGCCGAGTGAACATCTGGTCCGCTGGCGTGAGCAGTAGCGATCGGCGGCGATTGCTGCTCGAGAGGGCAGGAATTGTCGCGGTCAAGCTACAAAGGGTGTGCGGTGGATGCCTTGGCGCCCAGAGGCGATGAAGGACGTGGCTAGCTGCGATAAGCCCCGGGGAGCTGCCGCTTGCTGTGATCCGGGGATTTCCGAATGGGGCAACCCAGCCGAGGTAATGCTCGGTTATCCGCACCTGAATACATAGGGTGCGGAGGCGAACGCGGGGAACTGACACATCTCAGTACCCGCAGGAGAAGAAAGAAAGCCTCGACTCCCTCAGTAGCGGCGAGCGAAAGGGGAAGAGCCTAAACCGGACGCGTGTCAAGCCCTGTGCGTTGCGCGTCCGGGGTTGCGGGGGCCGTCTTCGCAAGGGAACAGGACCTTGCGGCAGAGTTACAAAAGCTCCTCCTAGTCGAAGCACCTGGAAAGGTGCCCCACAGAGGGTGATAGGCCCGTAGGCGAAAGGAGCGGGCTCTCTGCTGACGGTTTCCCAAGTAGGGCCGGACACGTGGAACCCGACCTGAAGCCGGGAGGCCCACCTCCCAAGGCTAAGTACTCCTGGGCGACCGATAGCGCAAAAGTAGCGCGAGCGAAAGGTGAAAAGCAAGCCTGTTAGGCGTAGGTGAAATAGAACCTGAAACCGCACATCTACAAGCGGTCGAAGCACCATTCGTCCCCGTCTGCGGCGAACCGCTCCACCCCTCGGGGTGAAAGCGAGGAGCTGCGGCCGCCCGCAAGGGCGGAGGGTGTGCGAGGTGCGACGGCGTGCTTATTGGTTAATGAGCCGGCGAGTTGCTGCGTGTTGCTTGGTTAAGCCCCTCCGGGGCGGAGCCACAGCGAAAGCGAGTGTTAAAAGCGCGACACGGTAGCACGCAGCAGACCCGAAAGCGTGTGAGCTATCCATGGCCAGGATGAAGCGGGCGTAAAAGTCCGTGGAGGTCCGAACCCTTCTGGGTTGCAAACCGGTGGGATGAGCTGTGGATAGGAGTAAAAGGCTTATCAAACACGCAAATATCTGGTTCTCCCCGAAACATATTTAGGTATGGGCTCGGGTCACTCCGTCGCGGGGGTAGAGCACTGAATGGGTCTGCGGGGCCGCAAGCCTACGCGACTCAACCAAACTCCGAATACCGCGGCGACTATCCCGGGGCTCGGACTACGGGGGATAAACTTCGTGGTCGAAAGGGAAACAGCCCAGACCGCCAGCTAAGGCCCTTGAATCTGCGCTAAGTGCAAAAGGAAGTGGGAGTGCTCAGACAGCTGGGATGTTGGCTTAGAAGCAGCCATCATTTAAAAAGTGCGTAATAGCTTACCAGTCGATGCACTCCTGCGCCGATAATTCTCGGGACTCAAGCGCGGTGCCGAAGCTGCGGGTCCGCCGCAAGGCGGGCGGTAGGGGAGCGTTCCACTCAGGGTTGAAGCGGTACCGTAAGGAGCCGTGGACCGAGTGGAAGCGAGAATGCCGGCACGAGTAGCGCCAAAGCGGGCTAGAATCCCGCTCGCCGTAAGCCTAAGGTTTCCTGTCCCATGTAAGTCAGGGCAGGGTTAGCCGGTCCCTAAGCCGAGGCCGAAAGGCGTAGGTGATGGGCAGAAGGTCAATATTCCTTCGCCACCTGCACGTGCCAATGGGGAGACGCGACCAGCTAGGCCGCGGTCTCGTTTAGCACACGGCCGTTAAACCTCAATAGGGGGTGGGGGCTAAAAGACCCACCGCATACCCGAAGGAGGTGCGAAGGCGTTAGCATGATAAGAGGCTGACGCGGGTCGCCGAGAAAAGCCCCTAGGCGCTCGCAAGAGCAAACGTGCGGAGTGACCGTACCGCAATCCGACACAGGTAGGTGAGGAGAGAATCCTCAGGCGCGCGAGAGAACCCCCTTTAAGGAACTCGGCAAAATTGCCCCGTAACTTCGGGATAAGGGGCGCCTCTACGGGTGAACCGGACCACGGGGAGCCCGCGGAGGCCGCAGTGAAATGGGCCACGCGACTGTTTACTAAAAACACAGCTCTCTGCAAAGTCGAACGACGACGTATAGAGAGTGACACGTGCTCGATGCCGGTAAGTCAAGGGAAAGGGTTAGCCCCTTCGGGGGCGAAGCTCTGAACCGAAGCTCCGGTGAATGGCGGCTCTAACTATGAGAGTCCTAAGGTAGCGAAATTCCTTGGCGGGTAAGTTCCGTCCTGCACGAATCGTGTAACGACGTGGCCGCTGTCTCAAAGGGGGACTCGGCGAAACTGTAGTAGCGGTGAAGATGCCGCTTTCCCGCATCAAGACGGAAAGACCCCGTGAACCTTCACTGTAGCCTAGCATTGGGCTTTGTTCTAACATGTGTAGTCTAGGTGGGAGGCGTTGAAGCCGGGACGCTAGTTCCGGTGGAGCCGCAATATGAAAAACCACCCTTGTTATACCAGGGCTCTAACCCTACGCCGTAAGCCGGCGACGGGACAGTGTTAGGTGGGCAGTTTAGCTGGGGCGGTTTCCTCCCAAAGCGTAACGGAGGAGCACAAAGGTTCCCTCAGCACGGTTGGCAATCGTGCGACGAGTGTAAGGGCACAAGGGAGCTTGACTGCGAGACCTACAAGTCGAGCAGATGCGAAAGCAGGTCCTAGTGATCCGGCGGTCCCGTGTGGAAGGGCCGTCGCTCAACGGATAAAAGGTACTCCGGGGATAACAGGCTGATCGCGCCCGAGCGTCCACAGCGGCGGCGCGGTTTGGCACCTCGATGTCGGCTCATCGCATCCTGGGGCTGTAGGAGGTCCCAAGGGTTCGGCTGTTCGCCGATTAAAGCGGTACGTGAGCTGGGTTTAGACCGTCGTGAGACAGGTCGGTCCCTATCTGATGTGGGCGTAGGATACTTGAGGGGTACGGCCGATAGTACGAGAGGACTTCGGTCGCCCGACCTCTGGTGTACCGGTTGTCCTGCTAAGGGCAGCGCCGGGTAGCTACGTCGAGAGGGGATAACCGCTGAAAGCATCTAAGCGGGAAGCCCTCCCCAAGACGCGAGGTATCCCTGAGCCGTCGCAAGACAGCTCTGAAGGCACCAGGAAGACCACCTGGTCGATAGGCCGGTTGTGTAAGGGCAGCAATGCCTTCAGCTAACCGGTACTAATCCGCCAACCGGCTTGACCGCGACAATTTCTACTCTCTTCCCAGCGGTCCAGACGCTCATTCGCGCGCGACCATCGCCCATCTTCGTGTCCCGCGAGGGACACGCCCAAGTTGTGTTCCGGTGACCATAGCAGAGGGGCCACACCCGTTCCCATTCCGAACACGGCAGTTAAGCCCTCTGCGCCGATGATACTGCTACACCAAGCGGGAAAGTAGGTCGTTGCCGGATCACTCTTCCCGAAAGGCCGCCTGCGCTCCGCAGGCGGCCTTTCGTTTTGGCGCTGGCAAGTCGCGGCACCAACTGGTATCCTTGCGCCAGGCGTCGGGACCACCCACCAGGCAAGGAGGCCGCGCATGACCAGGAGCCGTGTCGCCCACCGCGTCGCACTTGTGCTGTTGCTGGCCGTGGCCGGGCTGGCGGCGGCGGCTCGCCCGACCTCCGCGGCCGAGGATGCGACGAGTGCGAAGGACCTCGAGGCCAAGGCCACCTTCCACTGCATCGGGCTCAAGTGGGACCTTGCCGGCGACGCCAACCGCAACGCCACCTGCACCGTCCGCTACCGCCGCAAGGGCGCGGCCGCCTGGCGCGAGGGCCTGGCCCTCTTCCGCGTCGCCTTCCGCTCCGGCGACATGGAGATGAACACGGGCGAGACGCGGCGGGGCACGGTGAACGCCCTGGCCGGCTCCCTGCTCCACCTGGCGGCGGGGACGACGTACGAGGTGGCGCTCGCGCTGGCCGACCCCGACGGCGGCTCGACGGCGAAGACGCTCGAGGCCACGACCCACGCGCTGCCGCAGGACCCCGAGCAGCCCCGGACCGTGAAGGTGCCGGTGGGACAGCTCCAGAAAGCCGTCGCCGCGGCCGAGCCGGGCGACATCCTGCTGCTGGAGCCCGGCGACCACGGGAACGGGTTCCCGATAGCCAAGTCGGGAACGGCGGAGAGGCCGATCATCATTCGCGGCCCGGCCGACGGCGAGGCCGTCGTGCGCGGCGGCATCGGCGTCAGCGGCTCCTGGCTCTGGTTCGACCGGCTGACCCTCGACTGCACGAACCGCCCGGCGCCGGGGGCCAAGGCCGATACCAGTTCGTTCTTCCGCACGGGCGCGCAGGGGAAGAACGGCCTGAACGGCGACGCCAAGTCGTCCGAGATCTTCGTCACCCGCTGCCGCTTCCTCAACCACCACTACGGGTGCAACGTCTACGGCCACCGGTGGTTCATCACCGACTGCACGTTCAGCGGCGAGCACGAGTGGAACGATGATTTCCTCACGCTCGGCAAGGTGAAGGGGCACATGAGCGGCGAGGGCATTGATTTCCACCACCACCGCGGCGGGTGCTGCGTCGCCGCCTTCAACGACATCACGGGCACCGCCGACGGGATTTCCTACGGCGACAACAACATTGATGTCTACCACAACCACGTCTACGAGACGTGCGACGACCTGATCGAGATGGACTACGGCTACCACAACTACCGCGTGTGGGGCAACCTGGCCCACTCGTCGCTGGCCGGGCTGTCGTTCCAGCCGTTCAACGGCGGGCCGTGGTACGTCTTCCGCAACCAGGTCACGGGGGCCGGGCTGAACATCCTGAAGCTCAAGGAGGGCTATGGCCCGGTCGTGTTCGTGGGCAACACGCTCGTCCAGGCGGCGCCCTACAAGCGCTTCTCGGTGCTGCTCGACGGCATCTTCGCCAACAATGCCTGGGTGTCGCTGCCCAATGCCTCGATCGGCAGCAACCGCCAGGGCGACGACTTCCGCCTCACGCGCATGCGTTTCATGGACCACAATGCCTACGGCGTGGGCGACAAGCCCGTGTGGGTCCTCGAGAAGAACTACTCGCTCGCCGACCTGCGGGCCATCGGGCTCGACAAGAGCAGCGTGGTGGCCAAAGGCGACGACGTGCTGACGAATCTCCCCGAGAACCCGAGGAAGGGCACGGGCAAGTGCCTGCTGCCGAAGGAGGGCTCGGCGCTGGTGGATGGCGGGGCGGTGCTGCCCGGCCTCACGGCGGCGTGGGCGGGCAAGGCGCCCGACATCGGCGCCCACGAGCGGGCGCTCGGCCCGCAATGGGTCGGCCCCCGCACCTATGCCCCGAGCGGCCTGGCCTACGGCGCGCCCGCGGCGTGGGCCGCGGCCGACAAGGTGGGCGACTTCGCCGACCTCGGCGCGCCCGCCAAGGCGTCGAACGTCGCGCTGCTCCTGGCCCGCCAGAAGCCCAGGGCGTTCCTCCTCGTCACGTTCGAGCCGCTTCCCGGCGACAAGGCGTGGAGCCGGTTCGACGGGCTCCTGGAGGGCGCGCCGCCCGAGGGGGTCGTGCGGTACACGGACAGCCTGGCCGCGCGGCTCGACCGCCGGAAGGTCGGCGACAGGCCCGTTGCCGCGCTCGTCGCCGCGCAGTGGAACCGCCGGGGAGTGTGGCACGTTCTGGGCGGATGCGAGGAGAAGGACCTGGGCGCGCTGCGGGGCGAGCTGTTCCTCTTCGTCAGCTCGCTCCTCGAGACAATCTCGGGCCCCGACGCTTCGCGGATGCAGAGCTTCTGACGCCTGGGCTGCATCACTTCGCGGCGAGCCTGGCGGCGACTTCGGCGGCGAGGGCGAGGAGCTGGCGGTCGCGCTCGGCCCGGCCGTCCGACCAGTGCTGGAGGAATGCCTCGGCCCGCTGGTCCAGGGAGCGGTTCACCCGCTGTGCCGCCTCGTCGGGGAGCTTTCCGCCCTCCAGGGCGCGCTGGAGGAAGAGGATGGCCTCGGCCAGTTGCACGCCCTCGCGGAACATCTCGAATCGCTCGGTAGCGACGGGGCCGGCGGGGCCGGCGGCCAGGAGGGCCAGCGTGCTGCAGTCGGGCCCCATGCCGCCGCGGCCGACGCTGAGGTGGCGGAGCCGCCCGTCGGGGCGCTTCACGGGAAAGATGTCCACGCCGAGCTGTCCCACGCCGTCGTGACCCCGCATGATCATCTCCTCGGGCAGGTCGCGCAGGGTCGTGAGGGGCGAGCGCTCGTAGTGGCGGTTGCGCGCGACGGTGCACCAGATGCCCTGGCGCGGCGTGAGCAACGCCGTGTAGCCCCTGGCGGTGAGCCGGCCCTCGGTCCAGACGCACTCGGCGTAGCGGATGGGCATCGTCACGGCCTTGTCCTCGGTCTTGAAGGCGCTGAGGCCGGCGTTGTGCGACGAGAAGCTCCACACGCCGTCGGGCCAGATCCTCCTGGCCATGCCCACCACCTGGGGATTCTGCTCCCAGCAGTAGCTGTTGTGGCCGAGCGAGGCCACATCGAACCAGCCGCGGGCCTCGAGACGCTTCCGCACCTCGTCGAGCACGGGCTTCCAGAAGGCCAGGCACTCGGGCGTGCCGGGGGGCGGCTGCTCGAGCGGCTCGAGCTTGCCCGTCGCGGGGTCGAGGAGCGAGACCGTCTGCACGTTGGCCCACTTGCCCTCCTTGGCCTCGCCCCAGCAGTTGAGGCGGAGGGGCCGCGGCTTGCCGATGGCCCGCGCGACGGTGTCGAGAAACCTGTCGAACGCCGCAAAGTCGTGGGCGAACGAGCCCTCGGGCTTGCGACTCCAGCGGACGAGCGACTCCTCGTTGGCCTCGAGGCCCAGGAAGCTGATGGCGAGGTCGGCAGTCACCTGCCGCGAGTTCACCTCGGCCATCAGCGCCATGGACCTGGCGATCAGCTCGAGATGGCGGTCCGACCACAGGGGCATGCCGTAGTGCCGGGCCACGCTCTCGGGCGAGAGGAAGCCGAGGTTGCGGACCCGGAAGTCCTTTGGGTCGGGCAAGGCCCAGTCGTGGACGGTGAGGCGGAGCGGCACGGGCGTGGGGGGAAGCCCTTCGGCCTCGACGGTCGCGGTGCCCTCGTATCGCCCGGGCTTCGCGTCGGGGGCGACGCGGAGGGTGAGCCAGATGGGCGCGAGCGCCCCCATCGTCTGGCTCTTCCGCTCCAGCGGCTGGCGCAGGTATGCCTCGCGAGGGGGCTTGGAGCTGACGACGGGCACCTCGGCCGGAATCTCGTCCAGGAGGCCGTCGTATCGGTAGGTCGGCGCCCACGATCTGCCGGTCACGGCCGGCTCGGCGCAGCGGACGCGGATGGCGGAGGCGGGGATCTTCGCCCCGCCCTCGGCCTCGACGAGGTCCGAGACGGCCACCTTCAGGCCGCGAATGGGCTGGTCGGAACTCACGATGAGGCGGCCCGAGGACACGCCGTTCCGCGCGGCGGAGACCACGATGGGCCGAAGCGGCCCGCCGGGGTCGCCGTAGTCGGTCGCCTGCACGGTGGCGAAGGGCGGACAGGTCCACACCTGGACCCCCTTCGGCCTTGCGACGTTCGGGGCCAGGGCCGAGCCTGGCGCGGCGGCGAGGCGGAGGCTGCGCAGGCCCGCATAGGCCCAGAGCCCCGGCACCACGTACATGCCGCCCACGGGCACGCGCTTCGCCGCGATGGCCGCCTCGTTCACGGGCGAGCGGTGCACCTCCACCGCCAGCACATTGGTCCCCTTCCGCAGCAGCGCCGCCGGGATCGCCAGAGCGTCGAGCCGACGGTAGCGCCGAGCGAAGCCCTGCGGGTTCTTCTTGATGTCCTGGAGAAACATCCCGTCCGGCTCGCAGTACAGGTCGTCGGGGTACTTCTCGGCCAGGGTGTCGGGCTTCAGCTCGCCCGCCGGCAGATGGGCGCGCGTCGCCTCCTGGCCGTTCACGAACACGGCGACGCCGCCGATGTACTCGAGCGTGAGCCGGAGGTCGTGGACCTTGGCGGGGTCGTCCACGACGAAGCCGGCGCGCACGCACAGGAGGGAGTTGGGCGTGGCCGTGTGGAGGGCGGCGGGGCTGCGGCCCGTGGCGCCGCCGGGCGGCAGCTCCAGGGGCGCCTGCTCCCGGCTCCACTCCGAATCGTCGAGGTCGGGCTTCCGCCAGCCCGCAGGGGGCAGGAGCGACTGGAAGTCGGGGAGGGCCTGCGGCTCCTTCGTCCCCGGCGCCAGGGCCACCTTCACCTGCCCGTCGGCCGAGAGGACCAGGGGCGTCCTGAAGACGTAGTGGACGCGGAGGTAGCTGTCGCTGTTGAGAATCTCGGTGGCCGGGGGCGCCGCCTCGGCGCCCGAGCCGGCGCACGGGGCCAGAAGCCCCAAGCCGACCACACTCCCCAGGAGCCGCGCGAGCCATGTTCCTCGGTGCAAGTGACATTCTCCTCCGCGCTGCCGCACGCGACCCGTCGCGCGGCATGCGCCAGCCACCTCCCTCGGATGGTGGGCTACATAATGGCGGCTTGCCTGCGCCGTGTCAAGGGCGATCAGGGCTGACGCGACCCCAGTTTGGCCACTCGGCGGTTGGAAGCCCTGCAAGGGCGTCATGTGACAGCCCAGTCTGAGCAGGCGCGCTCCCAGCCCCGCCAGGGGCGTCAGATGGTAGCCCACGGCGTAAGCCGTGGGATCGCCAGGC
>DATKZY010000161.1:0-24411 GCA_035527715.1 Planctomycetota bacterium
GCGGCGGAGCTCTCCAGCCGCTTGAGGCTCCGCCGCCCCCTTCGGGGGCTGGGCCACGGGAGGTCGTCAACCCACGGCTCCCCGAGCATCGCCGTGGGCTTCATTCCCTCGCCTCCTTCGGAGGCTGAAAACGCGAACGCCCGGCCCGTAGGAGATTACACGCACCCGTATCCCACTCGTGGGAGCCCTCGGCTATGGCAACCCGAGGAGCCGGCTCCACAGCCTGCCTCCTGGCCATTGCGGCGGCCGCCGCCTGCCTTGCCGACGGCTGGTCCGACGCGCCCGAGCGCGAGGTCACCCTCCCCTCGGGCCGCAAGCTCGCCTACGCCTGCCATTTCAACAGGAACGATGTCCGGGAATCCTGCCGGGTGGGCGACGCCATCGTCCTTGCCCTCGGCCGCCGCGGCGTCCTCTTCCTCCGCGCCACAGAAGCCCCCGCCCGGTGATTCCCCACCGTTTGACAAACCTACGCGACCTTCGTAGCATGCTCCTGCTCTCCACCACCTCCGCAGCAGGGAGAACACGATGATTCGATTCGGCGGACCGCTCTTCGGCGTGGACACCAAAGACCCCGACGCCGCCGCCAAGGCCTGCAAGGAACTGGGCTACGGCGCCATCTACTGCCCCGACCTGAACCCCGACGACGAGGCCGGCTGCCGCGACTACGGCCGCGCCATCACACGTCACGGCCTCATGATCGCCGAGGCAGGCGTCTGGATCCGCCTCGCCGGCCCCAACCCCGAGGAGACCCGCGCCAACGTCGAGCGCGCCATCCACCGACTCCGCGTCGCCGACCTCGTCGGCGCACAGTGCTGCGTGGACATCGCAGGCTCCTTCCACCCCACAAGCTGGCACGGCGCACACCCCGCCAACGTCGCCGACGACATGCTCGACGCCGCCGCCGTCATCGCCCGCACCATCATTGACGCCGTCCAACCTCGCCGCGCCAGGTTCACCTACGAGATGATGCAGTGGACCCTCCCCGACAGCGCCGACGCCTATCTCGAACTCATCCGCGCCGTGGACCGCAAGGCATTCGGCGTCCACCTCGATCCCACCAACCTCATCAACAGCCCCCGCCGCTTCTACGACACCGCTGCCGTCATCCGCGAGTGCTTTGAGAAGCTCGGCCCCCACATCGCCGCCTGCCACGCCAAGGACGTGGCGATGGACCTCGACAAGGCCATCGTCCACCTCACCGAGACCCGCATCGGCACCGGCAACCTTGACTACCAGACGTATCTCGAATGCCTCGACTCCCTCGGCCGCGACGTCCCCCTCATGATGGAGCACCTCCGCACCCCCGAGGACTATGCCGCGGCCGCCGACCACGTCCGCAACGTTGCCAGGACCATGGCGATCGAGCTCGGCTGACCCTGCTCCGGGAGGCGCGCCCCGACCTGCTGGGGACCAAGGAATGAGAACCCTTCCCGCTCTGCTGGCGGCCATGGCGCTCCTCGGCACGGGCCGCGACCGCGCCGCCGGCGCCGCCAGCGACCCCTGGAAGGCCACGGCAGAGGCGATGCAGTGGTGGCGCGAGGCCAGGCTCGGCATGTTCATCTGCTGGGGGCCGGTGAGCCTCAAGGGAGTCGAGATCGGCTGGGGACGCGGCAAGGCCCGCCCCGACCAGAAGCAGGGCGGCCGCGGCCCCGTCCCAGCCGAGGTCTACGACGGCCTCTACAAGCACTGGAACCCCACCCTCTTCGACGCGAAGGAGTGGGTCGCCGTCGCGAAGGACGCCGGGGCGCGATACATCATCTTCCTCGTCAAGCACCACGACGGCTTCTGCCTCTTCGACACGAAGCTCACCGACTACAGGATCACCAGCCCCCTCTCCCCTTTCCGCCGCGACATTGCCGCTGAGGTCGCCCAGGCCTGCCGCGAGGCAGGGATCAAGCTCCTCTGGTACTACTCCCAGCCCGACTGGCACCACCCCGACTACCGCACCGCCAACCACGCCCGCTACATCGAATACCTCCACGGCCAGCTACGCGAGCTGTGCTCCCGCTACGGCAGGATTGACGGCATCTGGTTCGACGGCCTCGGCGGAAGCGCGAGGGACTGGGATGCCGAGGGCCTCTTCAAGCTGATCCGCGAGCTTCAGCCCCACGCCGTCATCAACAACCGCTGCGGCCTGCCCGGCGACTTCGACACGCCGGAGCAGCGGATCGGCCGCTTCCAGGGCCATCGCCCGTGGGAGAGCTGCATCACACTGGGCACGCAGTGGGCGTGGAAGCCCGACGACCGCATCAAGAGCCTCAAGGAGTGCGTCGACACCCTCGTCCGATGCGCGGGCGGCGACGGCGACCTCGCCCTGAACACCAATCCCATGCCCGACGGGCGGATCGAGCCACGGCAGGCCGAGCGCTTCAGGGAGATCGGCGCATGGCTCAAGCGATACGGCGAGGCGATCTACGCCACCCGCGGCGGCCCCTTCAGACCAGCACCCTGGGGAGCCGCCACGTGCAAGGGCAAGACCGTGTACCTGCATATCCTCAAGTGGGACCACGATGCCCTCACGCTGCCCGCAATCCCCAGGAAGATCCTCTCCAGCCGCCTCCTCACCGGCGGCACGGTCGCGCTGAAGCAGACCAAGGAGGGCATCGAGCTCTCCGTGCCCAAGCCGGACCGTCAGGAACTCGACACGATCGTCGCCCTGGACCTCGACGGCCCGGCCCTCGAGATCAGCTCGCTCGCACAGGCATCCGGCTCTCTCGCCGCGGGTAAGAAGGCCAAGGCATCGAACGTCTTCCGCAACCAGGCCGAATTCAGCCCCGAGAAGGCGTTCGACGACGACCTCAGCACCCGCTGGGGCTGCGACTGGGGCACCAAGGCCGCGTGGCTCGAGGTAGACCTCGGACAGCCCACGACCTTCGCCCGCGCCGTCATCTGCGAGCCGTACGACCGCGTGCGCGAGTTCGAGCTTCAGTGCAGGGACAGCGAAGGCGACGCGTGGCGCACCTTTCATCGCGGGACCACGATTGGCGAGCGGCTCGAGCTCCGCTGCCAGCCCGTCACCGCCCGCTTCGTCCGCCTCAACCTCAGGACTGTCGAAGGCCCATCTATCTGGG
The DNA here is from genome assembly GCA_035527715.1 of Planctomycetota bacterium. Taxonomy (GTDB): domain Bacteria; phylum Planctomycetota; class PUPC01; order DSUN01; family DSUN01; genus DSUN01. The sequence continues at coordinate 3,072 of DATKZY010000161.1, forward strand.
AATTCCAGCTTTATGCTCCCCAGAAGCCGTGAGGAGACGCCATGGCCAAGCCCGACGTGTCCGCCAACGAGATCGCCGCCCGCCTGGATCAGATGGACGCCTATCTGAAGACCAAGCTCCTCCCCTTCTGGATCGAGAACTCGGTTGACCGCCAGTACGGCGGCTTCCTCACCTACTTCGACCGCAACGGAAAGCCCACGGGCGAGACCACCAAGACCCTCCTCTGCCAGGAGCGCATGGTCTACACCCTATCCCACGCCCACCGCTGCGGTTACGGCGACGGCCGCTGCCTCGAACTCGCCCGCCAGGGCCTCGAGTTCATGGTCGAGCACTTGTGGGACCCCGAGCACGGCGGGTGGTTCTGGACCGCCGACCGCCAGGGTCGCATCCTCGATGATTCTAAGATTATGTACGGCCAGAACTTCGGGATATACGCCCCCGCCGAATTCGCCCTCGCCGGCGGCGGCGACCTCGGTCGCGACTACGCCCTCAAGAGCTTCGCCGCCATCCAGGCAGGCGCCACCGACACCCTGCACGGCGGCTACTACGAGATGCTCAAGCGCGACTGGTCGCCCAAGCCCCCCGGCCCCTACGGCGGCGACCGCAAGAGCCTCGACATCCACATGCACATGATGGAAGCCCTCACCAACCTCTACGACCTCACCCATAACCCCTTGCACGAACGCAAGTTACGCGACGTCATCGCCATCCTCCTCACCCGCATGCTCCACCCCGTGAGCGGCTGCGGCATCGCCCAGTTCGCCCTCGACTTCACCCCCCTCGAAGCCATCATGTTCAAAGCCGTCTGGGGCAGCGACCGCGACCACGCCGGCAAGCCCCGCCCCCTCAACAACACCTCGTTCGGCCACAACGTCGAGCTGGCCTGGCTCCTCAAGTGGGCCGCCGACACCCTCGGCGACCCCATCGAGCCCTACCTCCCCGCCATCCGCAAGCTCTACGACCACGCCGTCACATACGGCATAGATCCAGAGCACGGCGGGGTTTACGTCGAAGGCCCGATGGACGGCCCCGCCCGCGACCTCCAGAAGGAATTCTGGCAGCAGGCCGAGACCCTCGTCGGCATGCTCGACGCCTGCCTCCTCTTCGGCGACCGCAAGTATTGGACTGCCTTCGACTTAACGTGGCAATTCCTCTGGCGGCACGGCATCAACCACGACGTAGGCGAGTGGTACGCCCTCCTCGCCCGCGACGGCACGGTCCTCTGGGACTACCTTGGCCACGCCTGGAAGATCAGCTACCACACCGTCCGAGCCATGGTCGAGAGCCTCGCCCGCCTCCGCCTCCTCCTCGACCGCGCCTGAGGCCGCTTTCATGCCATATTGGCAGCCCCGGCAAAGTGACTCTTTTTGGACATTGGGGCGCTGTTTTTTGGACATTTGGCCACCCCGCTTCGACCCCCTTCGCAGCCACCCCCTCGTCCCCAGCACGAGCGGATGCTACCATCCGGTACGACTGGTGCTCAGCCCCTGAATCCCATCCACTTCTGACCGCCAAGACGCCAAGTCCGCCAAGCTCGCCCCGCGCAGAGCAGCAGGGGCCGCGGAGGAAGGCAGGCGTCCACAGATTCCAACGATGGGGATAGATGCGGAGGACAGGTGACCGGGCTTCGGCCTCAGCCGCCCGATCTCATCTGTGGAATCTGTGCAATCTGTGGACCAGTTCTTCTCCCCTCCCGCGCGAAGCGCTGCCCCTCCTCACCGCCTACCACATTTCCATTGACGCCCCGCCGCGCGGGCGCTATGATGCTCGACACAGGACGCGAATCTCCCAAGGCAGGCTCATCGGCGGTGTGCGAACACAGGGGGCAGAGCCGATGCCAACAGACTTCGAGTTCGGCATCTATCTCAGCACCAGCTCGATAGACAGAAAGACAGACAGAGGTGAAGGGAGAACGTATGGGCAGCCGGAGTCTTCGTCTTGTCGACCTGCTCAGAGCAAGCTGGGTCGGGGTTGTTGAGCAGTGCAAGGCTGCTCCCGGCGCAGCGTTCGCTCTCGCGTTTCTCGAGTCGATCGGAAACCGATGCAAGCAGCTTCGCGATGAGGAACTAAGGGATCTGCATGAACAAGCCCAGAACCTGAGAGCCGAAGACATCCGACAGACGCTCGGCGACCTCATCATCGAGGGCGAGGAGGTGCGGAAGCGCGTCGAGCAACTCAGCATGGATCTGGTCGCGCGGTTTGTGGAGACAAGGTCAATGGGGGCCGGCATCGCGGCAGTTGAGGGCAGCCTCGTGCGCCTTCAGTCAACTTCGGACGAGATACTCCTGACGACGCGAACCAGTTCACAAGACATCGCCGGGATCCGGAAGCAGTTGGGGGAGATTGATGCCAGACTGTCCGACGGCCACGTAGGCACAGACGGGTTCCATGGCGAGATCGATAAGGCAGCCGCCTTCCTATCGAAAAGGCAGCCCGATGTCGCACTCGGATTCCTGCAGGACTTACGCAGTAGATATTGGGATCGGATGGATGCACGAGAGCGCTACCGGGTGAAGACGAACATGGGGCACGCATACCGCCAGAAGGATGACTTGCAGAACGCAGCACAGCATTTCCTTGAGGCGCACGCGCACCAGACAGGTGACGTGGACGCAGAGGGCCTGAGGCTCGAAGCGTACATTCTATTGGATCGCGGTGAAGATGCGAAACAGTTGGCTGGGGAACTCCGCGCGAAGTTCCCTCAGTCTGCGAAGGTCGCCAGCCTTTGGGTAAGGTTGCACACTGAACACATCTCCGTAGATGAAGCGGAGGCTCAGGTCGGCCCCGCGTTGTGCGGCAACTGGGAGGTCGCAGCTTCTTTGGCTGACATGGCTAGGTTCCAGGGGAAGCTTGAACACGCCGAGCGTCTTGCTCAGGCCGCGGCCGCGTCAAAGCCCGACGAAGCAGCGCTGAAAGGTCTTCTAGCGGAGATCATGCTTGAGCGCGACAGGCGTGGCCGCCAACCGGGCCGCCTTGTATCAGCAGAGCTCGACGTCACCAGGGTGAGGGAAGCCATCAAGCTGCTCTCCGATACCATAGACGATGCAGGGGAGCACGCGCCATCTCACTGGCTTTCCCACTTGCTTGTCACAAGGGGCGTTGCACATGCCCTGTTGCGGGATCGTGACAGCGCGGGTGCAGACTTCCAGCGCGCCTTCTCGCTGAGACCTGATTGCCCCGAGGCACGCTTCTATCTCGCCGTTTTCCATGAAGAGGGTGGAGGTAGAAATGAGGCCATCCGCCTGTTGTCGTCCGCAAGAGATGAACACAGGCCACTCACGATGGACATTTTCCTTGCGGAACTCCTGTGGAAGCGTAACGAGAAGGCGGACAGAGACCTCGCACTACAGATGCTCAATGACAGATGGCCCCACTGGCCCGAACAGGAAGTCCAGACGAGGCTGCACTTTGTTGATTGCCTGGTAAGGCTCTATTCCGGCCTGGACCAATACCAGGATGCGCTCGCGATGCTGGCGCGCCAGGAGGTCCAACAGCTTCCTACCACATCGGCGCTCAGCTGGACCGCCAGGGTCAGACTCGACGCCGGGAGCAGGGAAGATGCCCTGAAGGATGCGAATGAGTGTGCGAGACATGTGTCATCGGACACACCAGTGCCCGACGTTGTGCGTCTGGCTGGGGTGTTCAGGGCCTTGGGGGAGTACCCCCGCGCAAAGCAGCTTCTCGCTAAGATCGTGCCGCCGGACTCCGTCTCGGGAGAGACCTATTGGCTCCTTGAGTGCGCGATCAAGTCGAAGGACGATCGGTTCGTGATGGACTTCTGTGAACAGCTCCGAGAGAACGGCATCTACGATGTCCAGTGTCTGGATGCCGAGGTCAATGCACTTGTGGAGTACAACGCCTACGAGAAGGCAGTCGGCGTCTTGCGAGAAAGTGTCGAACGAACTGCGGGTGAGCCTGCCAAGCGCCATCTAAGGGCACGGCTCTCCCAGATCGCGTTGCACCTTGGCATGGAGGCTGCTATCGAAAGTGATCCTCACAAGCTACCGTCAGTAGAAGAGGCAGGCACTCAACTTGGCAGGGTCGTTGTGCATGTCCTACTGCACGGCCATGCGCCTATTGATGCTGTCAAATTCGCATATGAGTTGTACAGGCGAAATCCCGAAGACTTTGATGCGTGCTCCGCAGTCATCGATTCCATGGGCTTGTTCTACCACATTGACCCAGGCATCGAGACTTCCAATCAGGCTACCGTCGGCTCGGCGGTCCGCTACAGAGACGACGCTACCGGACAAGAAGACTGGTGCATCATTGAGGACTTGCCGGAGCCAAAAGCAACCCTTCGAGAGTTCTCGCCTGAACATGCCCTATCGGTCGCCCTTCTTGGAAAGCGTGTTGGGGATACGTTCGAGATGCCGGGCCCCCAGCGCTCGGGCGTCATACTAGCCGTCTCAAGCAAGTACCTGTATCGATGGCATGAGTGCGCAGAAGAGATGTCGACCAAGCACCCTGCGCACGCGTGGGTATGGACATACAGTGCAGCCCACGACCCTGAACTCTCACACCTGACGAAGATTGTGAAGTCGAGACACGAGACTGTCGAAGTCGCTCTTGCCGCATATCGCGAGCAACCGGTGCCAATCTGGCTGCTCTCACGGCGCCTGGGCAAAACTACGTTTGAGATCGTCCAGGCTGTCGCGCAGCAAGCTGATCTCCCACTGCGCTGCTGTTCCGGCAACCAGATCGAGATCGGCCAAGCGGCCCGAGCGCTTCAGGGTGTCGGAAGCTTGGTTGTGGACATCACGGCACTTGGCACGCTTCGCCTGCTCGATGCCATCGACGACGTAGCCGCGTGGCCAATCCAACTCCTCCTTACGCACGGGGCCTATGAGGAACTTCGGGAAGCCTTGAGAAGCCTATCCATGAAGCCGACCGACTACGCCATTCTGGTGCGGGACGGCGACAAGGAGAGAGTTGGGGCAGTCCCCGCGCCGGACGACGCCGGTGCCCAGGAGAGGCTCCGAGCGTTCTGCGAGGGACTCCCCAAAGTCATGCAGCTCATAGATGGCACTGCACTCGCTGACGTCGAGCAGGCCACGCGCGAGAAGCTCGTTAGGTACTTCGGGCAGCCAACTGCCGAATCAATAGCAGCGGCGGTCACCCGCAGCGCGCCCCTCTGGGTGGATGATGCAGCGGCGTCGGCTGTCGGCAGAGAGCTCACAGGCCTGAGAGGGGTATGGACACAGGCTGTGTTCGACCACGCCTTGCGAGCCGGCTGGATCCCGGCAAGCCGGTTCTGCGATGTGACCTTCGATCTGCTGAAGATGGGCTATCACCGCACGCTGATCACCCCGGAACTAATCCATGAGGCAATCAGGAGAGCGGGATCGTCTCCTGACGCTTACCCGCTGAAGGGAGTGCTAGACCAATTCGCCGATGGAAGCACGGTGCCACAGGCGCTGTTCTTCTTGGCCGGTGACACGATTCGCCACGCTTGGCAGAACGCCATGCTCGATAGGGCCGCTGAGGCGGTAACCATCAGGATCCTTGAGCGACTGGCATCGCGCAAGCAGGGAGCCGCGATCATCAGAGCGCTAGCAAGGCAGCTGGAAGGATTCTTCGGCCTGGATGCGCCTAATGCGAGCAGGGCAGCAGCGGTCGTACAGACGTGGCTGAGAGTATCTAAGAGAGTCGTGTTGCCGTAGTCCCAGCGGCAGAACACGATCTCAGGCAGGCAGAAGGACCGCGAGATCGAGATGCCGCCGCTGGAGAAGCGCGTGGACGCTCTCGCTGAGCAGTTGTTCGGCCTCTCCTGAACCCAGTTCTCGCGTGCACGTATGCACGCCCTACCATCGCCTCTTATCCGTGCCCATCCGTGCCATCCGTGGTCGCCTTCTTCTCTGCGTGCCCTCTGCTCCCTGTGCTCGCTCTGCGTGAGACTCCTCTCTTCTGACTCGCGCGATTCGCGGACGCTCGTGGTATAATGTCGGGGCATGGGACACGTTGGCGGCGGCAAACAAGAACCTGTCAGGAGACGACGGCGTGGGACCAGTGGTGTGGCTGGTGAAGGCGACGGAGGCGGAGGGGAGGGAGGCGACGATCCGGCTGATGGAGGAGTTGGACGCGGCGGCGATTCTGAGGCCGAAGTCGCGGATCATGATCAAGCTGAATATCACGGCGAATCTGCCGCCCGAATCAGGGGTCATCACGTTCCCGTCCGTGCTCGACGGGGCGCTGGCCTACCTGGCCGACCACGGCATCCGCAACGTGATCGTGGCAGAGGGCGGCGGGGACGATGTGTCGGTGGCCTTCGAGCGTTTCGGCTACCGGGAGGTCGCCGCTCGCTACGGGGTGCCGATCGTGGATCTGAATCGCGATGAGGCGGAGTGGGTGGAGGTGCCGAATCCGCTCGTCGTCCCGCGCTTCTCGATCACGAAGACGGTGCGGTCGTGCGACGCGATCCTGAATCTGCCCTGCCTGAAGGTGCACAACGCCGATGCGGTGGTGACGATCTGCATGAAGAACATGATGGGCTGTATCGAGCGCTGCCGTCGGGGCGAGATGCACAAGGGCATCACGCAGAGGCTCATGGACCTGCTGAAGATCGTCCGCCCGACGGTGAATGTGGTGGACGGCCTTGTGGGCCGCACGTGGGGCGAGATTCACGGGGAGCCGGTGGGTATGGGCGTGATGCTCGCGGGAACGGATATGGTGGCGGTGGACGCCGTGGGCGCGGCGACGATGGATATGCTCAACGTGCCCCACATCGAACTCGCCGCGAAGCACGGCTACGGTGTGTCCGACTTGAGCCACATCGAGGTCCGCGGCGAACCCATCGGGGCGGTCCGCCGCCACTTCCGCCGCCGCGGCTGGAACGCCGCGACGTGGGGCGCCGAGCCAAAGGCGTAGGAGCGAGCTGGGGAGGAACTTCTTGGGAAGAAGTTCCTCCCCAGACCCCTCTTCAAGAACTTTCACATTGGCTGTGGCATTCGAGCGGCTCGAATGCCACAGCCCAGTGTGAGAGTGCTTGGGAAGAAGGGGGTCGGGGGAGGGAACACAAGAATGCCGGCAACTGCCGGAGCTGAAGTGAGGAAGTCATGACCTATCCGAGAGTCGAATCCGTCACACCGCTGCCAGGAAAGCGCCTTCGCGTGACCTTCTCGTCTGGCGTCCGGAAGGTCTACGACTGCGCGCCGCTCCTGAAGTCCGAGCCCTTCGCCCCGCTGGAGAACGACGCCTTCTTCGCCCACGTGCGGCCAGCCGATGGGGGCTATGGGGTGGTGTGGAGCGACGAGGTGGACCTCAGCGAATCAGAACTGTGGCTTCACGGCAAGGAAGAAGGTGCCCGAACACGGCGTCGCGTCGCTACCGCTTCGTAGGCTCGATGGGCGGTAGCGTTGAGAATGCCTCCCATTTCGCCTCGATGGCCTTGGGGTCGGGGAGGCCGGCGTGGACCCAGAGGCCGTAGCGGAGCTTCAATGGCTCGCCGAGCTTGATGACGCGCGGGGCGTCCTGGGTGAAGGACGCGCCCATCCAGCCGTCGTCGCGGACGTGGAAGATGCTGGGGTGGTTGGGGTTCGAGGGGTGGTCGAGGAGCGTGATGCCCTCGATGACGCCATCGGCCACGGCGCCCGAGTAGTCCATCCATTTCGCCCGTTTCCAGAAGACGCCCTTCTCGTCCACCCCGCCCTCGGAGTTGCGGATGGTGCCGGCGCCGTCGTGGACGCCGATGGTCTTGGCCATTCGGACGGCGAAGAAGCCGAAGGGGGTCTTGCCCAGCGTGGCGTCGGCGCCCTCGGCGGAAAGCTCGATGTCCACGACGATGAGCAATTCGTCGCCCGGCAGGGCGTGGACGGCGGTGGTGCGGCGCTCCTTGAGGAGGGTCTTGCCCTCCTTGTTCACCCAGTTGTTGTGGGAGATGACGGCGGCAGAGTCGGGCCCATCGTCGAGTCGCTCGACGCGCTGGTGGACGATTCGCCCGCCGCGGTTGTTCGACCAGAAGTCCGTGCCGTTCACGTCGTGGTGCGAGACCCACACGGAGTTGTGGTGCCCGTGGCTCTCGGGGTCGTGGGGGTGGCCCATGCGGGTGAGGGGGCGGCCGCTCGGGCCGACGACGGGGAAGAGGAACGGGCGGTCGAGGTCCTTGCCGAAGTGGTAGCGGGCCACCTCCTTGCCGTCGCGCTGGAACGCCACCTGCTGATACGGCTGGGGCGCCGCCTGCACGCGGGGGACGGGTTTGGGGTGGAGGTCGGCGCCCGCGGCCGCCGCCACAAGGCAGAGGCACAAGGCGAATACGGAAATGTTCGCAGCATCCATGTGGTTCTCCTTGATGCGTGAGCCAAGTGTACTTGGTATACTGAAGCGGGCGGAAGAATGCAAGACCGCCTGAAGGCGGCACTACAAACAGGAGAGGCGCATGGGTGAGTTGAGCGAGAAGGACTACGTGGTCGTGGTGCAGTGCGACATCGTGAAGCAGCGCTGCTCGGGCTACTTCTGCGAGAAGGCGTTCAACGAGCGGACGGGCGGCTTCGCCGAGTATCCGAAGGACAAGGCGTTCCGCACGCTCTACCTGACGTGCGGCGGGTGCTGCGGGCGGGCGGTGCAGCGCAAGCTCACCCACCTCGCCCGCAAGATCAAGCAGCGGGAGGGCATCGAGAAGGACCGCATCGTCGTGCAGCTCTCGTCGTGCATCACCCGGGACAACTTCCACGGCCCGCCGTGCCCGCACCTGGACTATCTGAAGACGCTCATCGCCCGGGTCCGGCTGGACGTGCGCGAGGACACGAGCATCAGCGAGCTGTCCGAACGGCGGCGCAAGGAAGGCATCTACTCGAGCAGAGGAGCCACGTGTGAAAGCCGTTGATGTCAACAGGCACTTCCTCTCCCAGGCCGACTGGGTGGACGCCGCGAAGACGGTGGACCGCGTGGTCGTCGGCGACCCGCAGAAGGAGGTGCGGCGCGTGCTGGTCACCTGGATCGCCAGCCTCGGCGCGGTGCGGGCGGCGATCGAGCGGGGCATTGATATGCTGATGACCCACGAGCCGACGTTCTGGGTCCACGCGAACGAGTTGGAGATGATGGAGACGTCGCGGATCGCGTCGGCCAAGTGGCACGCCATCCAGCAGAGCGGCCTGGTGGTGCTGCGGAACCACGACGCGTGGGACCGCTGGCCCGCGATCGGCATCCCGTGGGCGTGGGCGCGGTTCCTCGGCGTGGGCGAGAAGCCCGTCGCCACAGGGGCGAACGGCTATCAGCACCGCTACGACATCGAGCCCGTGCCGCTCGACGAGTTCGCCGCCCGCGTGGCGAGGCGGACGGCCACGATCGGCGAGAGCGCGGTGCAGGTGGTCGGCGACGGCCGCAAGCCGGTCTCCCGCATCGGCATCGGCACGGGCTGCGCCTGCGACATCCACACCTTCCAGGAAATGGGCTGCGACGTCTCGATCGTCTGCGACGACGGCTCGTGCTACTGGGCCGGCATCCAGCGCGCCGAGGACGACGCGCACGCCGTCATCCGCGTGAACCACGGCACCAGCGAGGAGCCGGGCATGGCCACCCTCACCCGCTACATCAACGAGCACCTGCCCGGCCTCCAGGCCGAGCACCTGCCCCACGGCTCGACGTTTCGGCTGGTGGGGAGAACGGCGGGCGGGGGTTGACATGACCATTCCAGATGACTATAGTAGTGAATGGGGGTAGGAGGCAGCCGATGAAGAACATGTCCATCAGCGAGTTCAAGGCCCACGCACTGGCGACGCTTGACCGTGTGGCGCGGTCAAAGGAGGGTCTGGTCATCACGAGACGGGGGAGGCCGCTCGTGCACGTGATCCCGTTCCGGGGCTCGCGGGCCGACGGCGCGCCGGGCAAGCTGGCGCACACGCTGGTCTTCGAGAAGGACATCGTGTCGCCGCTGGGAACCGACGCCTGGGAGGCGTGTCGGTGAGGTATCTGCTGGATACGCACGTGTGGGTGTGGTGGAACGTGCGCCCCGCGGCGCTCTCCGCCCGCGTGCGCGGGCTCGTTGGCCGATCGAGAGAGCGAGACGAGTTGCTGCTGTCGGCAGTCTCCCCGTGGGAATTCGCGAAGCTCGTCGAGAAGGGCAGGCTCGGCGTCTCGTGCGACCCCGAGGAATGGATCGAGCAGGCGCTGAGGATGCCGAGGCTGCGACTGGTCCCCCTGTCCCCGCGGATTGCGTATCGCTCGACCGTTCTCCCCGCCCCGTTCCACGATGACCCCGCCGACCAAATCATCGTGGCGACCGCACGCGAGGAGGACGCGACGATCCTCAGCAAAGACGAGCGAATCCTCGCGTACCCGCACGTGCGAGCCGTCTGGTGACGCCCCCGCTCAGCGAGTGCGGCTGGTGGCGGCCACCGGCCCGGGGCGGGTCGAGCGCTCGAGGTAGTCGGGCCAGAGCGGGCAGTTCATGTCGATCCAGCACTTCACGCGGTGCATCTCGTCGCGGGAGAGCTTCACGTCGTTGTGGCCGTTGGCCAGCACGGCCCAGAGCTTGCTCTTGAGGGTGCCAAAGGTGAGCGGCTCGCGCTTCGCGTTGCCGCCGGAGTTGTAGCCGCAGTCGAGCACGTGCACCAGGCCCTGCCGAATGAGTGTGCGGTACGAGGCGGGAATGCGGTCGGCGTCGAGGGTGCCCGTGAGGTCAAACCCCTTCTTGTGCTTCGCGTCGTGGCATTTCACGCACCTGGCGTCCCAGACGGGTTGCACGACCTTCGCGTAGTCGAGCGGCCCGGTGCCCCAGGAAGGCGTCTCGGGCACTCGCGGCGGGTGCTGGAAGGCGAGGGGCACGCGGGCGACAGGCGCCTCGCCGCGGCTCTCGTGGCAGCCGATGCAGCTCCGATTCTCGCCCGGCTGGAACTGCACGACGCTGCGCATCCGCTGAAGCTCGTTGAGGTCGGCGTCGAGGGCCTGGAAGTAGAGCGTCTTGCCCGACGGGACGAGGAACTGGGCCGAGCCGTCGGCCTCGACGGGCACAAGGCCGTGCGACGCCTTGGCCACGTAGCTCGGCCAGCCGAACGGGCCGCTCACCTTGTCCACGGGCGAGGCGTACCATTTCATGAAGTCGGGGTGATCGCGGCGATAGCCGCCGTTGCCCAGCGGCTCGAGGGGCGAGCGCACCTCTTCCATGATGCGGATGAACTTCACGGCGCCGCGGGCCACGGCGGGCTCCAGGCCGCGGTAGACGTCCATCATCACGACGCGGGCCTTGCCCTCGAGCTTCTCCGCTTCCGCTTCCGCTTCGGGCGCGAGCACGGGTGGCGGCGGAACCGGGCGGAACGGCGAGGGCGCCATCGAGCCGATGGCCAGGTCCTGGTGCAGCACCTCGCGGTTGCCGAAGCGGTCAATCACGTAGAGGCCGGCCACCCGCTGCGGCGCGTGCGAGACCAGGAAGTAGTCGCGGGCGATGGGGCACGGGTCGCGGAAGTATTCCTCGTCGGGCCACATGCCCGGCCAGGGCACCTCGGGCGTGAGGCTGGTGATGGCCTCGCGAGTGAAGCGGCCCTTGGTGAGATCGAGCAGCGCGATGGGGCCGTTGAGGTCGCCGAAGTGCGAGATCAGCGTGGCGGCGATCTCGTGGGAGCCCGGCACCTCGCGGCCGCCGGCGTAGCCGTTGGGCTGGATGATCGTGTTGCCGAAGACGAGCTCGACGTGCGAGCCGTCGGGGCGAATGGCCCAGAGCGTGTGGCTGAAGTCGGCGCCCTTGTCAATGTACTCCGAGCGGGTCCAGATGATCCGCCCGTCGCTCATCACGCTCGGCGCCCACTCGCTCAGGTTGGAGTAGGAGAGCGGGCGGATGTTCGCGCCGTCGGCGTCCATGCGGAAGAGCACCGACACCTCGGGCCGCCAGCACAGGTAGCGGGCCTTGCAGCGCGACGACACGAAGGCCATGCCGCCGTCGGGCAGGGGGCAGGGATAGTAGTCGTGCCAGATGCCGTCGGTGAGCTGCTTCAGGCTGGAGCCATCGGCGTTGACGCTGTAGAGGTGGAACTGGCCTTCACGCGAGGGGCGGTAGCCGAAGTAGACCTTCGTTGCGTCGAAGCTGGCCACGGGGTCGCGCGCGATGCCGCCGCCCGCGTCGAACAGTTCCACCGCCGTCGCCTCGTCGGGCGCGAGGCCGCCGTCGCGGCGCGGAATCTCGAGGCGATAGACCCCGCCGCCGCCGCGATAGCGCGAGTCGAGCAGCACGCTGTAGTTGTGCGACGGCTCGTAGGCCTGGCGCTTGACGAAGAGCACCTTCTCGAGCGGCGCGAGGGCCGGCTCGCGGAAGAACAGGCGCCGCTTCGCCACGCGGGCCTCGTAGAGGGCCTGGCGTTCGGCCGCCAGGTCGGGCCGCTCGGCGGCGAGCAGCCGCTCGTGCCGACGGCGAAGCGCATCCAGCTCCTCTCGCGGGCCGCGTATCCTCTGGACCATGTCTTCCATCAAGGCCAACGCGCGCCCCAGCGGGTCGTAGCGGAACAGGTGAAGCGCGTAGCGCCCGCCCCCGTCCTCGGCCAGCGTGAGGTCGAACTCGGGGCCGATGGGCCCGCGTTCGGCGGGGATGGTGAGGAGCCTCGATTCGCCGGGCTTCAGCGCCACGGCGTCCTCGCACGCATTCGTCGTGAGCTTCACGGCCTCGCCGCCCGCGGGCACGGAGAGGCGCACGCGGAACGCGCCGTTCACGCACGGCGGCACCTCGGCCACGGCCAGCGACGAGAGGGCGAAACTCACGGGCCGCCCCGCGGCGGGCGTGTGCTTGCCGCCCATGCCCAGGCCCACCCGCAGCCCCTGCGTCTTCAGATTCGGGAAGAGCGACAGCGGCAGCCGAAGCTCAAAGCAGGTGAGTTCCTTGTCAGACGCGCTCTCGAGCGGCGTGCTCTGACTCGGCGCGAGGCTGTTGAGCACCAGCCCCTTCTCCGTCCAGGCCACCACGCCGCAGCCGCCGCCGTCGCCCGTCGAGACCACGGCGATGTGGCTGCTGAGCAACCGGTCCACGCGGATGGCGAGGAACAGCTCTTCGCCCTTCCGCCCCGCCATGACCTCGTGGCAGACGAGGGGGCTGTGGTCCCAATCATAGGGATAGGCGACGCGGGCGACGCCGCGCGAGGCGCCGGCCCAGGCGGGGTCGTCGAGCGAGCCGTCGAGCTTCGGCGCGGCGGCGAGCGGCGGCAGGGGCAACACGTCGTCGGCGACATGGTGCGGGTACTCCTTGACGCGCCCGTTGTAGGGCACGAGCCGCGGGCTGAGGTCGGCGCGGCCATACGCCTTCAGCCAGGCGTGCTCCTCGCCGAGGAAGGCGTATTGCAGGCAGGGCGTCTCTGCCCCGCGTCCCCGAACGATCGCGGGCGGGGGCGGCGGCGGCGGCACCCTGGCGGCGAACCCGCCGCGACGCGGCCGCGCCGCCACGGCCGCTGCCTTGCTCGCGACCTTGGCCACGGTCGCCCACTGCTTGCCGTCGAGCGACAGACGCACCTCGAAGGCCACGGGCACGCGGTCGGCGTAGCGCCCGGCCCGGTCGCGCGAGAAGACGACCTTCGCCACCTGCGCCGGCTTCGGCAACTCGATCTGCGCCCACTCCTCGCCCGTCGAGGCGGCGATCCAACTGTGATCGTTGCCGTACTCGCCGTCGTTGAGGTGGGGAATCGCGTGGATCGCGTAGCCGGCGAGGCACGACGATGCGGACGCCTTTGCCCCATCCTTGGCCAGGGCAAGGTTGAGCTTGCCGTCGGGGCCGTAGACCTCCAGCTCGTCAATGCACGGCTGGGCGCCCGAGCTGGCGAAGATGACGAAGCGGACGAGTCTCGCCTCCTGGGCGGGGAAGATCACGGCGTTCGGCTGGTCGGCGCGAATCGGCTGTTCCGCGGCCACGGCCATCACGCCGAGACACCATGCCGCCGACAACGCCGGCACACACCAGCGAACCCCGTCATGCCGAGCGGGTCGAGGCATCTCTCGTCTCCAGGCTCCTCCCCCGTTGCGCGCCAACATCCTATGCCATTCCCCCAGCGACTTCAAGCTTGATCTTGCGGCGGCGGAATGGTTCAATCGGTGTGTTCCGACCTACCGAAGCTGGAGTGGCCTATGAAGCTTCTGGCCGCGCTTGTCGCATTGGGGCTCGTGACGGCCCCGCTCCTGGCTACCGAGTACTACGTCGCCCCCACCGGCGACGACAAGAATCCCGGCACGGCGGCCAAGCCGTTCCTCACCATCCAGCGCGCCGCCAGCGTCATGAAGCTCGACGACACCTGCCACATCCGCCAGGGCGTCTACCGCGAAACCGTCCAGCCCTGGAAGTCCGGCCAGGAGCGCCGCCCCATCCGCTTCCTCGCCCACAGGGGCGAGCGAGTCGGCGTGTCCGGCGCCGACCCCGTGACCGGCTGGCGGCGTCACAAGGGCAATATCTGGAAGGCCGACATGCCCTGGAGCGTCGGCCGCAACAACCAGGTCTTCTTCGACGGCACGATGATGGACGAGGCCCGCTGGCCCAACAACACCGACGGCAAGCTCCTGACGCCCAACGGCGCGCGGATCAGCACGGGCGGCGACTGGGGGCTCACCTGCCGCCTGCTGCCCGACGGCCTGCCCGACGACGCCTGGAAGGGCGGCGTCGCGTGGGTGCTCGCCGGCGCCCGCTGGACCAGCTTCACCTCCGTCGTCGCCGGCTACCGCAGCGCCGAGAAGAAAGTCCTCTTCTCCATCCCCGACCCCGCCTGGGTGCGCGAGCACATGAACCCCCGCCGCGGCGGCGAGTTCACCCTCGTCGGCTGCCTGGCCGGCCTCGACGCCCCGGGCGAATGGTGGTACGACCGCGAGGGCACCACCCTCTACCTCATCCCGCCCGTGGACGACGATCCGAACAAGCACGAGGTCCTGGCCCGCCGGCGCACGGCGGCCTTCGACCTCAAAGGCCGCTCCTACATCGAGATCGCCGGCATCGACGTCCACGCCGGCGGCGTGGACATGGACGGCGCGGACCACTGCCTCATCGAGCGGATGCGAGCCACCTACGTCGCCCACACCCGCGGCGGCAACACCGGCGCATCCCTCAACGAGAAGTGCGCCCTCTACATCGCGGGCGACCACAACACCGTGCGCAACTGCGAGGTCGCCTTCAGCGCGGGCGACGGCATCCGCGTCGGCGGAAACCACAACCGCGTCGTCAACTGCTGGATTCACGACACCGGCTATCTCGGCTCCTACGGCGCCCCCATCGCCATCAGCGGCTACGGCCACCTCGTGAGCCACTGCACCATCCACGACACCGGCCGCGACGGCATTCTCCTCAGCGGACAGGCCCACATCGTCCAGTTCTGCGACGTCTACAACACCGGCCTCATCGCCAACGACACCGGGCTCCTCTACACCTGCGGCAACGACGGCGGCGGCACCGAGATCCACCACAACTGGTTCCACGACAACAAGGCCGCCGGGCTCGGACTCGGCATCTACCTCGACAACTTCACCTCCAACTACCTCGTCCACCACAACGTCGTCTGGGCCTGCGACGACCCCATCCGCCTCAACAAGCCCTCCACCTACAACCTCATCGCCAACAACACCCTCCTCGGCCCCATCGCCAACTGGGGCCGCTGGCCCGACGACCGCATGTTCGCCGTCCGCATCCACAACAACCTCCTCACCAAGGGCATCCAGAGGCACCCCGACCTCGTCGCCTCCCACAACATCACCACCACCTCGCTCGACGGGCCGGCCATCCGCTCCGGCAAGGACCGGCCGGGCATTGATGCGGGCATCGTCCTCCCCGGCATCGCCGACCAGTTCCTCGGCAAGGCCCCCGACTGCGGGGCCTACGAGAAGGGCGACGAGCCGCCGTGGAACGCCGGCCACGACTTCGCCAACCCGCCCAAGGCCGCCTACAAGCCGTCGCAGACCCCGCTGCGCAACCACGTCCGCAACGGCTCCTTCGAGCTGTTCCGCGTCACCACGCTCCCCGTCGGCGACGAGCTCAGCCCCTGGAAGAAGAC
The DNA here is from genome assembly GCA_035527715.1 of Planctomycetota bacterium. Lineage (GTDB taxonomy): Bacteria > Planctomycetota > PUPC01 > DSUN01 > DSUN01 > DSUN01. The sequence continues at coordinate 19,007 of DATKZY010000161.1, forward strand.
CGGCGCGAAGGCCGCCAGACCCCTGCTGGGCCGCGGCGGCATCCAGACCCATCCCGACGAGCGCGACTCCTTCATCGGCCACAGCGCCTGCCTCAGCGGCCCGGCCGACGACGGCCTCGAGCAGGAGATCCCCGACCTCCAGCCGAACACGAAGTACCTCCTCGCCGGCTGGCTCAAGGTCAAGGACGCCGCCGCCATCCGCCTCGGCGTCAAAGGCCACGGCGGCAAGGAACTCTCCAAGCCCGCATCGAAGGACAAGTGGCAGCTCGTCACCGTCGAGTTCACCACAGGGCCGGGCAACACGTCGGCGACCGTCTGCCTCCTCAAGCCCGGCCCCGGCACCGCCTACGCCGACGACGTGGGCCTCATCCCGGCCCTCAAGGCCGAACCCCCTGCGGGTAAGTAGTGCCTCGCAGGCCCCGCGTCGCCCCAGTTTTGCTCATCGTTGCTCAGTGTAGCTCAACATCGCGCACACGGGTTTAGTCGCACGGAGGTGGGACGCGGCTCAAGATGCTCACCTGTTCTTGGCTGAACATCTTGGGGCCTGCCATAACTTCCTGGTGACACACGACTTCTGGCGCAAGATAGTCAAGATGCTCACCCGTGCGCAACAGGGGGTGATCATCTTGCCCCCGCGACTGAATACAGCGGGGCGGCGTCGCCATGATGGCCACCTTTCCTGGCCTGGCCATCTTGGGACCTGGCATAAGCTCTTGGCGATACACGACTTCTGATTCAAGTTGGCCAAGATGGCCACCTCCGCGCAACAGGGGTTGGCCATCTTGCCCTCGCCTCTGGCACACGCAAGCCTGTGTGCCGAGTGCTCTACATCACAATCCCTGACGGGATGTTCGGGCTTTCGGGATTGACCGTGACCTGCCGCTTCGTCGGCTCGACCACCAGGTCCCCCATCGGGATGGCGCCGAGAAGCACCCGATCCCCCAGCACCAGCGCCCCCACAAAGCAGCTTCGCCCCAGACACGTCACCTTCACCGGGCCAACATACGGAACCACTTCCTTCTTCCCGTTCGCCACCGTCACCTCTCGACGCTCCGATTCCTTCAGGTCAAGCTGGATTCTCACGTGCTCGGGGATGCACAGCGTGATCGCCCCTGTGTCCACCACCGCCTGCACCTGCACCGGCTTCAGCTTCGGCTTCTTGGGATTGGCGAGCGACACAACCGGCTTGATGATACCCATCGCTTCACCTCCACCCCCAGTATGCCCCGAAACAGCCGGGTTGCAAGGGCCGTGTGGGACATCCCTATCGCACCGGTGCCGCCGCGGCGAAGTGCTTGGCAATCTCGTCGGCGGGGAGGGCGCGGGGGAAGAGGGCCGCCTCGTCGAGCTTGCCCGCGAAGTTGGCGATGTGGTCGCACCGGCCGCCGAGGAACACGGTCTCGCAGCCGTCGGGCGTTGTGGCGGCGGCCTCGCCCGCAACCTCCTGCTTGCCGTCGAGGTAGACGGCGACCTTCTTGCCGTCGCGGACGAGTGCGACGTGGTGCCAGGTGCGGAGAGGAATGTCGGTGGTGCCGGCGAGAAGCTCTTTGGCGATGTTGCCGTTGTAGAAGATGAGCTTGCCCTGTGCGTCCTTCTTCCCCCCGATGCCGAGGTGGTCGCCGCGGGCGTCCTTGTCGCCATCGGCGCCGCGGGAGAACAGGTAGCCCGTGACCTCGCGGGCGTCGGAGGGCAGGCCGTTCCAGAACCAGAGCTCGACGGTGTAGGTGGAGCCGAGTCCCTTCGGGGCGGCCTTCATTCGCCCGCCGGCGAAGTGGGGGCAGCGATTGATGGCCCTCTCGCCGGAGAAGGCGGGCGACTGCGGGCCTTCGAGGTAGAAGGCGATGCAGTCCTCGTAGGTGCCAGGGCAATTCCCCGCAGCGTCGGCGGCAGGGGTCCAGTTGATCTCCTCCATCCGCCAGTAGGCGAGGGGCTTGGAGGCGAGGATGGCCTCGGCATAGGGGCCGTTGGCGACGGCGAGCTTGCGGCGGGGCTTGCCCGCGGCCTCTTCGAGGCACTGGAGCACGGTCTCGACGATCTTCGGCTCGGCCTGGACCTCGAGCCCCGCCGAGCGAGCGGGCCAGGTGGTGTAGCCGCCGAGGGTGTGCTGCTCGGGGGGCGGAATGTAGCCCTCGGCGCCGTTGGCCAGCTCGAGGTTCATCGTCGGCATGAGTGGGCTTTGGGCCTTGAGCTTCAGCCCCGTGACGCCGTAGACCTCGGCGGGGATGGCCGTGATGCCGAGGTCACCGACCCGTATGGCCTGAAGCTTCAGCTCGCGGGTCGGCTCGTCGTGCAGGTAGACGGCCTCCTTGGCGTAGACCTCGCGCTGGCTCTTCGGCATGGGGCCTTGCATCTTGGCGACGATCTCCCTGGCCCAGGCGAGGCGCTTCTCATCGGGCGTGCGGCGGCCGAGCGTGAGCTTCTTCTCGCAGGCGGCGACGGCCGCCCAGTCGCGATATTCCGCCTTCTTCAGGGCCTCGACGGCGATCTTGGCGAGCGCCTCGGCGTACTGCTGGATGTTGATGCTCTTGCGCGGCTGACTGTAGTCCATCCAGTGCAGGTCGCCGGCCGTGCCCTGGGACATCATGGCGACGAAGGGGGGTTCCAGCTTGTCGGCCCCAAGCATCGTCGCGAGCTTCGCGCAGAAGATGCCGAAGTAGTCGCTCGACACGGCCCCTGCGCCGAAGTAGTGCATCGAGAAGTTGGCGAACACCGCGATGGGCCGGCCGTCGGGCGACTGCACGGCCAGCAGCGTGAGGGCGGGGTCAATCGGCCCGGCCGGCCCCACGTGGTTGGGGCTTTGGTAGCCGGGGTGCATCATCGCCCGAATGTTCCGCTGGCCGAAGGGGTCGCCGCCAATGCGGTCGGGGCGGAGAATCCAGCGCCGGCAGTTGGTGTGCTCGTGCGCGTCGGCGACGGTCCAGCCGACCTTGGCGGGCGCGAGGCTTTTCGCCGCCTGCTCGATACCCTGGACGATGCCGTCGCGCAGCACGGGCACGTAGTCCTCCTGCACGCCGGTGCCCAGCGCGCCCATGACCGAGGGAGCGGAGTGGGAGTGGACGGCAGAGATGAGGATGTGGCTTGTCGGGATACCCGTGGCCTTGCTCGCCAGTGCCCTGGCCTCGTCGCAGAACTCGCGGGTCATCATCAGCGTGTCCACGACGGCGAAGGCGACCTTCGTCGCCCCGTCGTCGAGCACGAGGCATCGGGCGTTGAGGGTGCCCGCGGGCCCGCCCGCCCTGCCCTGGAGGAACCCGCCGCTGACGACGACGGGCCACTTCTTCGGCATCACGTCCACGGCGCACGCCCCGGCCCGAAACGTCTTGCCTCCCTCCCCTGCGAGGGCAAGCCCCATCACCGAGAGGCCCACGACCGAAGTCAGAATCACCCAGCCGCTTGTCGTCGCCATCGCATTTCTCCTCGGAAAAGCACCGCGGTTGATCCCTCCTGAGGCAAAGGATACCATGAGGCCAGCCGCTGCACAAGGCGGAGGACTCGCGGGCGGCAGCTCAGGAGCCTATGGGGAACGCAAGCTCGGCATACGATCTGATTGTGGTGGGTGGCGGCCCGTCGGGCAGCTCGGCAGCGCGGCGCGCGGGGCTGCTTGGGCTGCGCACACTGCTTGTCGAAAAGGAGGCATTCCCGCGCTACAAGGCGTGCGCGGGCGCGCTGTCGGAGACGGCCCGGCGCCTGCTGGACTTCGAGCTGCCCGCGGAGCTGTGCGGCCCGCAGATTCTTGGAGCAAGGGCGCACTACCGAGGCCGCTGCGTCGAGTGCCAGATGCCCTTCCCCCTCGCCACCACCGTGACGCGGAGCCTCTTCGACGACTACCTGCTCCAGAAGGCTCGTGAGGCGGGCGTCGAGGTGAAGATGGCCGAGAGAGCCCTGGGATTCACGCAGACCGCCGACCGGGTCGAGCTTCAGACGAGCCAGGGGGCCTACCGAAGCCCGTTCCTGTTGGTGGCCGAGGGCTCGCAGGGGCGCCTGGTGCGCCAGGTGAGGCGGAAGGACCGCCCCACGGAGTTCGCGGCGTGCCTGGTGACGGAGGTAGAGCTGGGCGAGGAGGCCGTGACCTCGCGCTTCGGGCATCTTGCGGACATTCATTTCGGGGTGGTGCCCCTGGGCTATGCGTGGATCCTTCCCCACCGGCGGCACCTGTCCGTTGGAGTAGGCGGCTTGGGCAAGGGGCTGCACAACCTGAAGGGGCGCCTGGTGGGGTTCCTTGCGGCTCAGGGGCTCAGCGGCGGCGGCCCATTCCGGGCGCACACGGTCCCCGTGGGCGGCAAGAGGCGAAGACTTGCCAGCGGGCGGGTGCTCCTGTGCGGCGACGCGGCGGGATTCGCGGACGCCTGGACGGCCGAGGGCATCGCCTACGCCATCCGCTCGGGCCAGATTGCGGCCGAGGTCATCGGAAGGGCAGCCGCCGGGACGGCGAATCCGACCTGCCTTCAGGAGTACCCGGCCCTCTGCCACCGGGAGTTCGGCCGCGGCCTCAGGCACTCATTCCTCCTGGCCGCCCTGTTGCATGGCTTATCGGGGCTGACGTACCGGGTCCTCGCCAGCAACGAGCGGGCGCTGGCCAAGACCTTGGAGCTTCCCGCTGGAAGGGCGAGCCACGGTGAGGTGCTCCGCTGGCTCCTGTGGAGGTTCCCGTGGCTGGTTCTGGGCAGCTTGCGCCCACAATCCGGTCATCGCCCCTGATTGAGCAGAAGGTATGTCCCCGCCTTACCGGGCGCCACGATGTCAATCCGCCCGTCGCCATCGAGGTCGGCGGTGGCGAGTTGCATGCCCGCGCCGATGGTGCCTTCGTCAATCGTGTGGCGGGTGAACTTCTTCGCCGCCTTGTCCCACGTGTAGTAGTAGAGGCAGGGCGGGTCGGCGGCGCCGGGGTCGCCCTTGTCGTGGGCGCGCACGCGCTTCCCAGTGAGCAGGTCGGGCTGGCCGTCGCCATCGAGGTCGGCCCACTGGAGGCAGTGAACCTGCGACCAGCTCTTGTCGATCTCGTGCCGTTCCCAGCGGGTCTTGCCGTCGGGCGCGGGCTCGAGCTGGCGCATCCAGAAGAGGCCATAGGCGTGGGCGTTGCCGTAGATGAAATCGGCGCGGCCGTCGCCGTCGAGATCGCTCACGAGCATCGGACAGCTCGCGTGGAGGTCCCAGTCGGGGTGATACCGCCACTCGGTGCCGAGGGGATTGGCGGCGGGGCGCTCGTACCAGCCGCTGCCGACCAGGATGTCCTCGCGCCCGTCGCCGTTGATGTCGCCGAAGCCGATGCCGTGGCCGTTCCCCTTCGGGCCGAGGACGACCTTCTGAAGCGTCGGCTGGCCCTTGTCGTCCTTGGCGAGCTTCCAGACGGCGAACGGGGCGTTCTTGTTCCAGTTGCTCACGAGCCATTCGGGCGTGCCGTCGCC
>DATKZY010000162.1:0-42160 GCA_035527715.1 Planctomycetota bacterium
GCCCCGCTTCGGGGGCTGGGCCCTCTTGCGCCTACCATCCCACGGCTCCCAAAGCATCGCCGTGGGCTTTATTCCTCCGCCTCCTTCGGAGGCTCAGAACGCGGCCACCTGTCTCGAAGGAGACTACACGCACCCTTGCCGGACTTCTGCCTCAGGGTTGGCGGGCCTCGGCTCAATCGCACGTGCTCGCGTTGCCCGACTGGTCCACGGCGAGCACCTTGTAGTGGCAGGTCTGGTCGGGAGCCGCGTTCTCATCGAGGAACGACGTGGCAATGGTGGAGGCGACCTGCGTGGCGCCGCCCGGCGCGAAGTTCGGCTCGAAGCCGCGGTAGATGCGGTAGTAGCACAGGTCGGGCTCAGGGCTGGCCCGCCACGTGAGGCGGCGCTTGCCGTCGGGCGTCTTCTCGACGGCGAGGCCCTTCACGGGCGCGGGGGGCTGGTCGTCGCAGGCGGTGGTGTAGACCGTGAGGCTGCCCCTCTCCACGCTGTCGGCGAGCTGCCCGGCCTTCATTGCCACGGTGCCGGTCGGCCCCTGAAGATCGCCGAAGGGGTGGGTCGGCACTCGCGCGGGGTCGTACACGTACTTGCGGAATGTCGCGTTCAGGGGCTTGCCCTCGACCGCTATGGCAACGGGCACGTTCGCCTTGTTGCGGTTCACGACGGCGACGCTCCACGAGTCGGCCCCGTGGTGCTGGAGCGCGGCGACGCGGAGGCGTGGGTCGCTGCACTTCACCTTGAACACGGTCGCGGGGCCGCGAAAGAACCTGGTGAGGAGCCCGTAGGCGTAGTAGTGGGCCCGGGTGGAGAAGTCGGTGCCGCTCCACTTGAAGGTGCCCCACTTGTTGATATAGGTCTTCGAGTAGCCGTCGGGGAAGTCCATGAAGGTCCAGTAGCCCAGGGCGTAGATGCCGGCGTTGAGGGCCGCGACGGTCGCCTCGGCAAGCTGGAGGGCGACGAGCGGCTCCTGCTGCGTGTCCCAGTAGATGCACGTGTCGCGGCGGATGCCGTTGAGCGTCCGCCCGTCCTGTTTCGAGCCGAATTCGCCGAGGATGAAGTTCTTGCCCTTGCTGCGTGCGAGGTCGGCGCCCCACTGGAGCTTCGAGAGGAACCAGGGGTAGAAGCGTGGGTCGTCGAGGCCGTGCTCGTTGATGTAGTGGTGGCCGCCGTAGACGCCCGTGAGGTCGTCCATGTTCTTCGTCGCCCACTCGATGGTGTTCCAGCGGCCGATGGGCGAGGCGTCGGAGGCGAGGAGTTGGACATCGAGCTTCCGCGCCTTCAGTTCGTCGAAGAGCGCGCGGTGGTAGTCGCGGAACTTCGGCAGGTCGCCGCCCAGCGTGCCCCAGCCGCCCAGCGAAAGCTCATTGGTCATGCAGTAGGTCTTGAGGTTCGTGATGCCCTTCGTGCGCACCCAGTATTCCAGGTTGTCCACGACGCGTCTCGCATAGGCGGCGCGCTCTTCGCCTTCCTTCGTGTCCTTCGGGTTCCAGGTGGCGACGTACAGCTCGGTGCCCGTGGCCTTGAAGCGAAGCATGTGCTCGGCCACCTTGTCGAGCATCGGCTGGTCCCAGTCCCAGCGGTCGTTCATGCGGGCGAACGAGGGGTTCAGCTCGCGCCAGCGCTTGGCCACCACCTGCTCGAGCACGGCCTGCGGGATGTTGTGGGTGTGGTGGAAGACGTGGAACCCCACGCCGCCGAAGCGGGGCTGCACGACCTCGGTGGCCCTGATGCTCACCTTTCGCTCGCGGTCCTCCACGTCACGCATGGGGGTGGCCCTTTCCGAGCAGATGACCTCGACATCGTCGAACCACGCGGCGCCGTGGGAGTTGAAGACCATAGCGACCCGCAGCGTGGCGGCGCCGGCGGCGGCCCGGCCCGAGATGGCCAGCTCCTCCCAGCCCTCCCTCCCGTTGGCCGCATTGACCTTGCTGTGGAGGATGCCGCAGCGCTGGCCGCGCTCGTCGAGGAACTCGAGGACGAAGTACGCCCCGCTCCCGTCGGCCACGCCGTGGGTCCGCACCCAGGCCGTCGCGCGGAAGGCGTCGCCTTCGGCCACGTCGTGCAGGTCGAGTTGCCACTGCTGCCAGTGCGGCGTCTCGGCGGGCGGGATGGTGATTCGCGCGCAGCGGCGCCCGCCGTGGGGCTGCTCGGCCTCGACAGCGAACTCCGCCTTGCCCTGCTGCCGCCACGGCGCCTGCCCCTCCTCGAAGCCGGCCTGCGCCAGCGTCTCGTGCCCCTTCGCGCCTTCGCCCGCGAGGGCGGCGCGCACGGCAGGAAGCAGCGAGAGGCCGACCGCCACCGCGACCACGACCCGGGCGCTCCACCGATGCATCAAGGGCGGTCCTCCTGACACGAGTCCCCATCAGGATACCCGATCTCGATGCCTCAAACAACGCGGGCATTGCCTGGCGGCACGCGCTCGCATAGAATAGCAGGAGGAAAGTCGAGAGCAGATCGCAATGGCGGAACCGATCTCCCGAGTGGATGCGGCCTGGCAACGCGCCGGCCTGTCGTCGCGCCAGTGCCTGGCGTGCGACGTGTGCTGCCGGTTCGCCTCGCCGACGGCGTGCTTCGTCCCGTTCTTCACGGCCACCGAGGCTGGCGACTGTGGATTGCCGGAGCCGCAGACGGCCAGTCCAGAGCCAGGGGTGCGGCCGGTCGTCAAGCGGGATGGCGAGGCGTGGCGCTGCCCGTGCCGGCGGGCCGGGGCGCAGGAGTGCACGGTCTACGAGCGGCGTCCGCTCGATTGCCGCCTCTATCCCTTCGTGCTGATGTTCGACGCGACGGGCAGAGAGGTCTGGCTCGGCCTCGACGAGGTCTGCCCGTTCGCTCTCGACCACCAGGGCACTCCCGCGTTGGCCGCGGCGGCCGACGAGGCGGCGAGGCTTCTCGACGGCCCGCTCGCCGACGCGGCCGCCTCGGCGCCGGGCATCGTCAGCCGGTTCCACGACCACATCCGCCCCCTTCGCGTCCTGCCCGACCTCACCCGCCGCATCTGCCGTCCCGAGCTGGGGCTGGCGCGACTCGTCTCCACAAGCCACCAGACGCTCAAGCCGTTCTTCATGGCCAGGCCCACCTGTCTGACCGGCCACGCCTTCCCCGCCATCTACCTGTGGGCAGATCTGTTCAACCTGCACTGGCGGGTCGAGGCCGACTGCCTGCTCGTGTTCGCTGAATCCGATGGCGTGAGTTTCCTCATGGCGCCGCCGCTCGGCCAAGGCGACGTGCCGAAGGCCCTTCGGGTCGCCGCCGAGATCATGGCCGCCATCAACGGCCCCCGCGGCGGCGCGCGCGCTCAGGAGGTGGACGAGGGACTGCTGCCCGCCTTCGCCGCCGAGGGCTGGCAGGTCGGCCACCGCGCCCAGGAGTACATCTGCGAAACCGCCTCCCTCATCGAACTCCGCGGCCGCCACCACGATGGGCGCCGCCACGACATCCGGCGCTTCGAGAAGGCCCACAAGGCCGTCTGGCGGCCCTACCAGCACACAGATTTCCCCCAGTGCGTCGCCCTCCTCCGCCGATGGCAGCACGAGCGGGCTGCGAGCCACCCCGACCCCTTCTACCGCGACCAGCTCGACGCCACGGGCTTCCTCCACCTGCGGACGCTGCGCGAGGCGGAGGAGCTGGGGCTTCAAGGGTACGTGGTTGAGGTGGAAACGCAGGGGATGGATGGATGTGTGGATGAATGGAGGAATGACAGGACGGCCTTGTCTGACCCCCATCCATCCATCCAATCATCCAACCATCCAGTGGTCATTGCCTACACCTTCGGCTTCCCGCTGGCCGATGGCGAGACGTTTGCCGATTTCATCGAGGTGGCCGACCTGAGCTATCCTGGCCTCGCCGCCTGGACATTCCGCCGCTTCTGCCGCGAGGTCCGCGACTGGCCCTTCCTCAACGTCGGCACCGACTCCGAGCTTCCCAACCTCGCCTGTGCCAAGCTCGCCTACCGCCCGGCCCGCATCGTCCCCTCCTACATCCTGAACGCTCCGCAGTAAACCGTTCTCGGCCACACTCGCTGGGAGCCGCAGGCATCAGGGACAAATGCCAGAGCGAATGATGGCCTCTGCGGCCAGCGCGGTGGTGAGGGCCGGCGAGCGCCAACGGACGAGGAAGCCGGTGTCACAGCGCACGGCGAAGAAGTCGCCGGCCTCCCATGCGCCGGTGGCCCGGTCCTGCACGCCCAACAGGTGCCGGGCGCCGGCGCGAGCCAGCTCGGGCGAGCGCCCGCAGTGCAGCAAGGTGAGCACGGCGAGCGCGGTATCGAGGTCCGGCGCGCCGCGGTCCCATCTGGCGGTTCCATCGGGGGCGAGGCGCGCCGCGCGCTCGACGTCAGCGGCAAGGTGTTCGGCGGCTGGCCGGAGGGCAGGCAAGGGGCCCTGCGCAAGGGCGCGTGCCACGCAGTAGTGGGCGGCGAAGCCGCGCGGGTAGTAGGGTGCGGCGGGGTCGCCGCGGCCCTCGGTCACCAGGCGCCCCGCGTGGCGGTTGAGAGTCGCCACGGCCTCGGCGGCGCCCGGCAGGTCCAGCCGCCCGCAGCGCGCCAGCAGGTACAGCACGTTCGCGTTGACCACCAGGTCAACGTCGTTGGTCGCGCCGCCAAAGAAGGTCAGGAAGATGCCTGAGGGCCTCTCGAGCCATTCCGCAGGGAAGCGGAGCGGCCCGCGCCCGAGGTCGCGCCAGGCGGCGAAGAGGTCCAGCGGGGGGCTTGGGACCGGTGCGCCGTCGGCCCGCGCCTGGTCCCGCAGCGCGGCCCACACGACCGCCGTGTCGTCGGCGTCGGGGACTGTATTGAGGCGGCGCGCCATCTGGGGCACGTTGAGCGCGGCGAACGAGCCACGGAGGGCCGGGCCGCGCAGCAGCAGGAGGAACACCGGCCTCGCCAGCCAGTCGCCGCGCAGGATCGAGAGGAGACGGCGAGTGCGGGCGCGCTGTTCGGATGCGTCGGGCCAGAAGGCCACGGAGCCGTCGGGCGCGCCTCCGGCCGGTGCACAGAAGCGCCGCAGGAAGGCGGCGACCCGCGCCCGCATGGCCCGCACGCGCTGGGCGTCCTGCGGCTCGAGACCGCCGTGGCGGCGCAGCGCGGCCTCCTCCACGGAGCCGAGCGAGGCGTGGATGAACGCGGGGATGAAGGGGCTGACTTCTCGGACGCGCAGGCAGCCAAGGAGGCAGATGTGCTGTGGCCAGTTGCCGGGCCAGTCGCCGCCGCCGGGGAAGGGACGCACGGCCTCGCGTACCTGGGTAGCCTCGAGGTAGTCAACCGCCTGGCCGAGGGGGGAGCGCCGGGGATCGGCCACACAGCGCCGCGGCGCGGCGCCATAGTAGTAGAGCCCACAGCCGGGCTGCACGGCCAGGCAGCCAAGCGCGATTGCACCAACAGCAAGTGTCTTCATTCTCACCAGGGGACTCCCGTTGGAAGGGGCGCTCGTTGTGACACGGCGCCTGCCCGATATTGATGGCGCCACGCGCGATCACTTGCAGCCAACCCAACAACCACCGGACCGGGCGCTCTCGTCCTCGGCGAAGATGGTGCGGATGGTGGCGAGGTTGCGCCGGGCGCTGACGAGGGGCTCGCGGCCCTCCTCGATGCACACCAGGAAGTCCCCCATCGATCCGGCAAACGAGCTGACATAGGTGCCCCCCGCCGTGTCGAGCGTCCGCGGGCCGCCGCCCAGGACGAGCGAATCGAGGGTGAGTTGGCCATCGAAGTCGAAAACGACGGAACCCTTGTCGCCGTCCACGCGGCAGCGGACGCCGCCCATCGCGCCCGACGAGCGGAGCAGCTCGGTGTGGAGGACCTGGCCGGTGAGGCCAGGGCCGAAGTCGTAGAGGACGATGAGCAGGTTGTCGCTCACGAAGTTCTGCCCCGCCATCCGCCCGGTGCGGGCGAGGACGCGGCTCGCGTCGCGGCCCGTCCAGAAGCGCAGCAGGTCGGCGAGATGCGTGTTCCACTGCACGGTGAGGAAGTCGGTGCAGGTGGCGTAGAAGGGGTGCTTGGCGAGGTGCACGTCCTGGGTGCCGACGATTTCGATGGCGCCGAGGAAAGGGGTGCCGATGAGGCCCTTCTGGACGATGTGGTGGGCGAGGAAGCAGCACTTGCGCCAGCGGTAGTTCTGGTGGACGGCGAAGGGGATGCCGGCCTCGGCGGCGATAGCGACGACGTGCTCGGCCTCGTCGAGGGAGCCGGCGAGGGGCTTCTCCGTGGCAATCGGCTTCTTCGCCTCGGCCGCGGCGCGGACCGCTCCCTCGCGCAGGGTGGGATGGGTGAGCAGGTCAATGACCTCGACCTCGGGGTCGGCGACCAGCTCGTGGTAGTCGGCGTAGACCTTCGTGATGCCGAACTTCTCCCTGGCCACCTGCTGGGCGTTGGGGTCGGGGTCGGCGATGGCCACGATGTTCCAGCCGACGCTCCGGTAGGCGGGGGCGTGTGCGCCGCGAGCGATGCCGCCGAAGCCGATCATGCCGATCCGCCAGTCCTGGCGCCTCGGCAGGGGAAGGGCCCCGGGCAGGCCCAAGTCCTTCGGCGTGATCGTCGCCATGGCCATCGTCTTGCTCCTTCCTGGCAACAATGGGGTGCGTGCGGTCGGAGGGATTGTACGACTCCGCCGCCGGCGGTGCAATGCCCTTGTTGGCGCAAACGCGGCTTTACCTCCGCTGCCCTATCGCTATAATCAACACTGTCGCTCCCGCGGGCGCGGAAGCCTGCGGTAGGAGAGCGGCCGCGTCGCTTCAGCAAAGGCAGGAAGATGAGGGCAGCCCTGGCGACACTGGTTGCGGCTGCGGGGGTCGCCGCCTTGGCGGGCGAGAGCGACTACCTGTTGGGCAACCCGCGAGACAAGGCGGGGTTCACCGTATGGGCCGTCTCCAGGCGTGCGGGGCTGCTGTTCACGGACAGCGAGGCCCTCGACGTGCGGGTGCGCGTCGCGGGCGCGGGGGCCGCAGCGACCGTGGACTACGCGGTCCACGAGTCCGAGGGGCCGTGGCAGGCCACGGGCCGGCTCGCCTTCGAGAAGGGCACGGTGGAGGGGCCGCTGCCCGTGAAGCTCCCGGGCCGAGGGCTTTACCGGCTCGACCTCGCCGCCCGGTCGGGCGAGGCGACCTCGAGGGCGCAGACCTGGCTCGCCGTGGTCTTCACGCCCGACACGCCGGACCCCGCCTCGCCCTGGGGCATCTTCTACACGCCGCACATCTGGTTCGACAAGGGCCTGGCGAATGGCGCGGCGGTCGCGGCCGAGGGGCACAGGCTCCTCGGCGCCTCGTGGTCGCGGCTGAACTTCTGGGCGCACAGCTTCGGGAAGGTCACGGTCACGAAGGGGCCGAACCCCCAGGTGACGGCAGACTGGGCGCTGTGGAAGGAGATGGCCCAAGCCCTCCGCAAGGAGGGCATCCGCATCCTGGGCGAGGTCGCCCAGTGCCCCCGCGAACTGTCGTCGCGGCCCGACGACACGGCGCCGGCGGGCGACGCCGGCCCCGTGTGGTGCCGCGTCAAGCCGGCCGACTACGCCCTGTGGGACCAACTGATGGAGAAGCTCGCCGCCGACTTCCGCGACGAGATCCAGGTCTGGGAGGTCTGGAACGAGCCCAACCTGCCGAACCGCTACTGGACAGGCACGGTGGAGGACTTCGCGGAGCACGTGAAGCACACGAGCCAGGCCCTCCGCCGCGGCAATCCGAAGGCCCGAATCGCCGTCGCCGGCTTCGTGGACGGCCATGCCTTCGCCGACCGCCTCCTCACGCTCGGCGTCGGGAAGTGCACGGACATCCTGTCCGTCCACTACACGGACGAGCGGCCCGGCTCCATCGTCCAATGGAAGAACCTCCTGAAGAAGCACGCGCTCGACGTGCCGATCTGGACTAGCGAGGAACGCAGCGAGGTGCCGCTGCGGAACCTCGCGGCAGGGATCGAGCGGACGTTCAAGTTCCTCCACGTCCACATCGGCTACGACGGCTATCGGCCGCTGGTGCGAAAGGACTGGACGGTGCTGCCCGCGGGCATCCTGTTCTCGGTCGGCGCCCACTGCATCGGCACGGGCAAGTGCATCGGCACGAGCGGCGACGTGCCGGGCTGCGAGGTCTGCTTCTTCCAGCGCGGCGACGAGGTCGTGGGCGTGCTCAAGGCCAGGGGCCAGGCGCCCAAGCTCTTCGCGAAGGCCCTGGGGAGTGTCGCCCTCGCCGCCGAGCCGCTCGAGGCGGGCAAGCCGATCACGGTCACCGACGGCTGGGGCCGCTCGCGTCCGCTCGAGATCGCGGGCGGGCAGGCCGTCCTGCCGCTGGCGGGGGGCCTGCTGTTCGTCAACGGCGCCCGCAAGCTCGCGGTGGCGAGGGCCGCCGTGTCGCAGGTCTCAGAGGGCGTGCTCGTCTTCGAGGCCGAGAGCGGCCGGTGCAGCAAGGCCTGGGGCAGGAACCCCAAGGCGGGCTTCTCCGAGGGACGCATCCTCGAGATCTGGGCAGCGAGCGACCCCGACGCGGAGGGCTACTGGGCAGAGGTGAAGCTCGCGGTGCCCGCGGCCGGCCGCTACGAGCTGGTCTTCTCGGGGAATGCCCTCTCGCGCCTCGCGGCGCCGAGGACCGTTTCGCCCTTTGCCTGGAGCCTCGACGGCGGCGAGGAGCACAAGGTGGACGCCGCGACACCGATGGTCCACGACGTGCCGGCTGCCCCTGAGGGCCTGAGCGTGCTCGGCACCGTCGAGCTGGCGAAGGGCGAGCACGTGTTCCGCCTGAAGCTCACCGCGCGGCGCGAGACGCCCGACAAGTGCTACGCCCTCTGGTTCGATGCCATTGTCGTGCGTCCCAAGCCAGCCCGTTAGTAGGAGGCGGTGATGAAGCTTCCGAGTGCGAGCCTCGCGGCCCTCGCTGGGCTCGTGGCAGCGGCGATGGGCGCGGAAAGCTCCCTGCTCCTTGATGAGAATGGCTACTTCCGCATCTACCACCAGTTCGGCCTGATGCGCATCTCGTCCGACGCCCTGAAGGCCGAGGGCGACACGCTCTTCACCAAGGAGCGCCTCGCCCGGCTCGAGAAGGAGACGAAGCAGCATCTCAAGGACCGGGGCATAGACTGGGACCGCGCGGACTGGCGGGACCACGCGTGCGTGCACTTCCGCCGCACGCAACTGGGCGACGACTCCCGCGCGGTCGAGCTGATCCCCACGGTTCCGCCGCCGGCCGACTGGGCGAAGCCGGGCTTCGACGACGCCGCGTGGCTCCGCCAGCGCCTCGGCAAGCTCCCGCCCGAGCGCTACATGGCCGAGGCCTACGAGTTCACCACCCACCTCATCCGCGCCACGTTCCTTCGCAGCTATCTCCAGGTGCCCGACCCAGGAGCGGCCGGGGAGCTAACGCTCGACCTCTCGTTCCGCGGCGGGGCGCGGGTGCTCGTCAACGGCGTCGAGGTGGCTCGCGCGCACCTGCCGAAGGGCGAGCTTGGCCCCGACACGCCGGCCGACGACTACCCACGCGACGCCTATCTCGCCCTCGCCGACGAGGTGCCCGAGGAGCGGTATGCGGGCAACTTCGGCGACATCCGCTGCCCCTGGGACCAGGGGACGCCAGGAAGCAAGCGCCGCAAGGAGTGGGCGGACTTCCGCCTCGCCGCCTCGCGCCAGGCCATCAACCAGAAGGGCTGGGAGCGGCTCGTGGGCCTGCGCGACCGCAAGCTCACGGGGGTCAAGATTCCCGCCAAGCTCCTCCAGAAGGGCGCCAACGTGCTGGCCGTCGAGCTGCGCGGCGCCCGGTTCCACCCACAAATCCTGGGCGGGGCCGGCGGCCCGCGGGCCGAGAACTGGGACCGCCACGGCGGCACCGAGAACCACACGTGGGACCACGGCCGCCTGCTATCGCTGCAACTCAACGCCGCCGGCGGCAACATCCCCCCCGCCACGGCGCGGCCCGCCGGCGTCCAGGTCTGGACCGAGGACATGCACACGCGGGTGTTCTCGCGCGACTTCAATCCGCCGGGGTTCCCCGTCGGCACCGTCCGCATGGTCGGCGCGCCGAACGGCACGTTCGCCGCGCAGTTCGTGCTGGGCACCGATCGCGACCTGGCCGGCCTGAAGGCGGCCGCGACCGAGCTGAAGGGCGCGGGGAGCACGATTCCCGCCTCCGCGGTGCGGGTCTCGCCCCTGAAGGGCTACTCGATTCTCGACCTCCACAAGCTCGGCCACGACCGCTGCCTGGGCATGTACCACTGGCAGTGCCCCATGGCCGTCGTCGCCGTCAGCCGCTACCAGGTGAAGCTGGCCGATCCGCCGCAGAAGGACGACGCCCGCCGCGAGGCCGAGCAGAAGCTCTTCTCCGCCTTCCGCTTCTTCGACCACATCTCATCGGAACCGGCCGCGGCGGTGCCGGCCGACACGTGCCAGCCCTTCTGGCTCTCGCTCAGGGTGCCGCAGGACGCCAGGCCCGGCGCCTATCGCGGGTCGGTGAGCGTCCAGGCCGAAGGAATGGAGCCGGTGGCCATCCCGGTCGAGGTCGAGGTCATCGGCTGGCGCATCCCCGGGCCGCTCGAGCTTCAGAGCATCGTGGAATCGGAGCAATCGCCCTACGCGCTCGCCAAGGTCTACAAGGCCGAACTGTGGTCGGAGGATCACTGGAAGCTCATCGAGGCGTCGTTCCAGCAACTCGCCCGGCTGGGCGCCGACGTGTTGTTCGTGCCCGTCCTCCTGCGGTCGGAGTTCGGCAACCGCGAGGACTCCTCGATGATCAAGTGGATTCGGGCCAAGGACGGCTCGCTGCGGTTCGATGCGGCGATCCTCGACCGCTATCTCGACCTGGCCGGGAAGCACTGTGGCACGCCGCGCGTCGTGTGCTTCCAGATCATGCACGGCTGCCCCTCCGAGAGCCACGCGGTGAAGGTTCTGGATGAGGCGACAGGAAAGGAGGAGGCTGTGGAGGTCGGCCCGAACGCCGAGGCGACTCGGCGGCCGCTGTGGCGGGCCTTCGCCACGTTCGTCCGCGAGCACATGCGCCAGAAGGGGCTGGAGGAGGCGATGTACTGGGGCCACGCCTTCGACATGGTGGTGGACCCCGGCCTCGTGCGGCTGATGGCCGAGTTCACGCCCGGCATCTACTGGGCCGCGGGCGCCCACGCGCGCAAGCCCGACGCCACGTTCCGCGCCGTCGCCCGCTCCTACGGCTCCGACATCACGGACCGCAGCCTCCTGGGCTGGAAGAACCCCTTCGTCCACCTCGTCATGCCGCGCACCAACGGCTCGGTCATCTGCGTCGAGGGCACCTCCACGCCCTACACCTATCGCGTGCTGTGCGACCGCGCGATCTACTGCGGCTTCAACGGGGTGGGACGCATGGGCGCCGACTATTTCGAGAAGACCTGGTTCGACGGCTTCCGCGGCGGCCAGTACCTTCTCGTCGGACGCTCGTGCGTCCAGACCCTCTGGCCCGGCCCGAACGGCGCGGAGACAAGCACCCGAAACGAGGCCATGCTCGAAGGGCTTCAGGAGGCCGAGGCACGGATCTTCCTGGAGCAGGCACTCGACCGCAACCTGCTGCCCGCCGCCCTCGCCGCCGAGGCGCAGAAGACGCTCGACGACCATTTCCGCGCCACCCTCCACATCCCCGGCGGCACCGCCGCCATCACCATGATGGACGTCGCGGGCGACTGGCAGGGCCACAGCCGAACGCTCTTCGCCACCGCCGCCAAGGCCGCCGAGGCCGTGGGCATTGACGTGGATAAGACGCAGATCGGCGCCGAGAGGATGCAGGTCGTCTTCAGCGGCGAGGCCCGCGACCTCCACAGCCGCGAGGGCATTCCCCTCCCCGCCCTCGGCAAGGCCCGCGTCAGCGTGCGGCTGCGAAACTGGACGGGCAAACCGCGAGCCTGGAAGGCCGCGGCGGGCGAACCCTGGATTCAGCCGGCGAAGCTTGAAGGCACACTGGCCGCCCAGGAAGAGCTGCCCATCGTCCTCGACGGCGCGAGGCTGGAACCAGGCAATATCGTCAAGGGAACGCTGACGATCACGGATGCGGCCTCGGGCCGAAGCCAGGCCGTCGAGATCACGGCAAAGGTCCTCAAGCCCTTCGACTTCGAGGTCCAGCAGCCCGTGTTCAACGTCACCGTGGGCGAGGCGGAGTCGCGCGACTTCCTCCTCGTCAACCGCACGGCGACGGAGCAGCCCTGGAAGCTCGACAGCTCGGCGCCCTGGATGAAGGCGCAGCCGGCCTCGGGTCAGCTCAAGCCGGGCGCGTCGCTCTTCGTCACCGTGACTGTGGGCGGGGCGTCTCTGCCCCGCGAGGCCGCAACGCTCGACGCCACGCTCCGCCTCGAAATGCCAAACCTCCCGCGGGTTTCGGAACCCGCGGGAGGTTACAGGGAGGAGGTCGCCTTCAAGACCTTCGTCATCCCGCCCTACCAGCCGCCAGGGGGAAAACTGCCCGAGGGCGAGCCCGTGCTGCTCGAAACCGTGAGCAAGGACCTGCTCGTTCGCCACCGCAGCATCTCCTGGTTCAACGAGAAGGAGACGCACAAGGCGCCGACGTTTGGCCCGTTCCTCGACGTCTGGCACGGGAAGAAGCCGCTTGTCATCGGCGAGAAGAAGTACGAGCACGGGCTCTGGATCAAGCCGCTCCACGAGACGGTCTACAACATCGAGGGCAAGGGCTTCGCCGCCTTCAGTGCCGAGGTCGGCTGGAACCGCATGGTCACCAAGTCGGACGCCGGCCTCGGCCACACCACCGTGAGAATGAACTTCGAGATCCACGTGGACGGCAAGGTCGTCGCCCAGAGCGGCCTGATGAGCGCCACCGACCCAGCCCGCCTCCTCGTCGTCGGGGGCATGGCGGGCGCAAAGGAGCTGAAGCTCGTCAGCCGCACCCACTACAACGCCGACGAGCCCCTCGGCCTCGCCTACTGCAACTGGGCCAACCCGACGCTCTACAAGGGCAAGTGACAGGCTTGATGGGGATGGGTGGATGAATGGATGAATGCGGGAAACACGCGATAGCGCTCTTCATCATCGCGTGCGTGGCCGCAGCGCACGGCGGAACGCGCGTTGTGGATGAAACCGCATATTGGCGGGTCTGCGTGCAGTTCGGGCCGGACAGGCTCAATGCTGCGGCGCTCAAGGCCGAGGGGGAGAAGCTGCTGGGCGCCGAGGGGCTGAAGCGGCTGAGGAGCAAGGCCGAACGCTACAACAAGGCCCCATTTGCCCCACCCGGCCAGGAACTCGATCTGAGCAAGGCCGACTGGCGCGAGCAGGCCATCGTCTGGTTCCCCGTCGGCCAGGGCGACAGCGAGCGGGCGGCGCTCAACTGCCGCTCCCCTGCCCCACCCGCCGAGTGGGCGTCGCCGGACTTCGACGCGGCCGCCTGGCCCCGCCAGCGCCTGCCGCTGCTGGTCGGCAACGTGCTCCGCCCCAGCATCATGCACGGCGACAAGGATATGCAGCAGCTCTGCGTCCGCGCCGCCTTCCTCCGCACAACGTTCGACGTGCCCGATCCCGCCAAGGCCGACTACACGCTGTCGCTCAGCTTCCGCGGCGGGGCGCGGGTGCTGCTCAACGGGCAGGAGGTCGCCCGAGGCCACCTGTCGCCCGGCGGCGCGGCGGAGGGCTATCCCGCGGAAGCCTATGTGTGCCTCCAGGGCGAGGTGCCGCCGCAGCTCTGGGAGCGCGAGATGCGGAAGATCGGCGTCGTCTTCTGCGAGGAGCTGGTGGGCCGGTTCGACGACGCCTTCGCCGACGCCACGCCGACTGTAGGCGGGGCGTCTCCGCCCC
This sequence comes from Planctomycetota bacterium, assembly GCA_035527715.1. Taxonomy (GTDB): domain Bacteria; phylum Planctomycetota; class PUPC01; order DSUN01; family DSUN01; genus DSUN01. The sequence continues at coordinate 13,722 of DATKZY010000162.1, forward strand.
GCGACTACTGGACGAGCCGCGGCGCGTCCCGCTTCGCCGGCTACTTCGGCGGCTGGACGCAGATCAACCGCGCCGGCTTCGAGCGGGTCACGAAGCTCCGCAACCGCACGCTCGGGCCGCTCGTGCTCCCGAGGGCCGCGCTCCGCAAGGGCACGAATCTCCTCGCCATCGAACTCCACGCCAGCCCCATCCACCCGGTCGTCCTCACCGACCGCGAGGCGAACTGGGGCCGGGCCTTCCAGCGCGAGATGTTCTGGTCGCACTGCCGGCTCATTGACCTGGCCCTCGAGGCCAGCGACCCGCAGGCGCCCTCGGCGCTCGAACGCCCGAGAGGCGTCCAGGTGTGGGTCGAGGACGTGCATCGCCAGTGCTACAATGCGGACTTCGGGCCAGGTGGCAAGCCGGGCGTCGTGCGTTTCGTCGGCGCAGCCAATGGCACCTACTCGGCCCAGGTCGTGGTCGGCACCGACAGGGAGCTGAAGGGAATGAAGGCCACGGCGCGCATCGAGGGGCTGCCGGCCGACTCGCTCCGCGTCGGCTACCTTGTCGGCCATCCCGCCACGGAGCTGGTGAAGCTGGGCCAGATCCGCAACATGGTCGAGGACCGCGCCGACCCGCTCTGCCCGCCGGCCGAGTGGGCCATCCTGCGCTATGGCCCCGAGGAAGCGAGGAGCAAGCGCCTGCCCCGCGAACAGCGCCTCAAGATCGCCGAGGGACTGGCCTTCTTCGACCACATCGGCTCGGGGCCGCCCGCCGTCGTCCCCGCGAACACGTGCCAGCCCCTCTGGCTCTCGCTCACGGTTCCCCCCAACGCCGAGGCTGGCGTCTACCGCGGCACGGTGCGGGTCGAAGCGGGGGGCATCGAGCCGGTCTCCGTGCCCGTCGAGGCCGAAGTCGCCGGCTGGCGGCTGCCCGACCCGCTGGACTTCCAGACCGTCGTCGCCCTCGAGCAATCGCCCTACGGCGTCGCGAAGCACTACGGCGTCGAGCCGTGGAGCGACGCGCATTTCCGCCTGCTGGACGCCAGCTTCCGCCAGCTCGCACGGGTCGGCAACGACCTGCTCTTCATCCCGTGCATCCAGAACACCGAGTTCGGCAACCACGACGACACGCCGATCCGCTGGACGCGCCGCAAGGATGGCGCCTTGGCCTTCGACTACCGCATCCTCGACCGCTACCTCGACCTGGCGGTGAGCCGCCTCGGCAAGCCACTGGCCCTCTGCCTCGTCGTCATGCACGGCGCCGATCGCTGGGGGCCGGGAGCGACCCTGGCCACCACCGTCGCGCTTCTCGACGAGGCGACGGGCGAGACGAAGCCCCTCGACCTCCGCAGCGCCGCCGAGGGTGCGCGCGAGTGCTGGAAGGCGTTCGCCACGGACCTCCACGCCCACCTGCGCGAGAAGGGGCTGGCCGACGCGATGTTCTGGGGCTTCTGCTGGGACAGCTTCGGCGACCCCAAGCTGCCTGCCCTCCTGGGCGAACTGGTGCCCGAGGTGAAGTGGGCGCGCAGCAGCCACGACGGCCACCCCGACGGCACGTTCGCCCTCGTCACCAGCTCGCTCGGCCGCGAGATCACCGAGACGAGTCTGAAGGGCTGGGCCAATCGCGGCCTGGAGCTCCTCTGCCCGCGGTCCGGCAGCACCGTGCTGAGCAGCAACGGCCATTCGCCGCCCTTCACCTTCCGCCTCATGGCCCATCGCGCGCTCGTGGCCGGCTACCGGGGCGTGGGGCGGCTGGGCGCGGACTACTGGGCCGACATCTTCTTCCGCGGCTACAAGGGCTCCCTCTCCGGCGGCATTGCGGGCATGCCGTGCAGCAGCCTGCTGTGGCCAGGGAAGGAGGGAGCCGAGTCGAGCGCTCGCTTCGAGGCCCTCCGCGAGGGCCTCCAGGAGACCGAGGCACGCATCTACCTCGAACAGGCCCTCGACCGCGGGCTCGTGCCGAAGGATCGCGGCGACGGCATCCGCCGCGTCCTGGACGAGCACAATCGCCAGACCCTCTACATCTCCCCAGGCCGCGTGGGCATGCAGGTTCACGAGCACGCCGCGGGCTGGCAGGAGCGCTCGCGCCTGCTCTACGGGGCCGCCGCGAAGGTAGCCGAATTCAACGCCCTGGATGTGGACCGCACGAAGGTCGCGGCGGTCGTCCCCGCCCGCAGCATCACGCCGCTCGCCGTGACGCTGCGCAACTGGACGCCGAAGCCGCGCCCCTGGCGAGCCGCCGTGGACCAGCCCTGGCTCGTCCTGAAGACGGCCTCGGGCACTGCACAGGGCCACCAGGACATCGCCCTTCTCGCTGACGCCAACCGCCTGAAGCCCGAGGCCACGGACAATGGGGCACTGACCCTCACGGACATCGAGAGCGGGCGAGCCCATCGCGTCGAGATCGCGGTCCGCGTGGGCAAGGTGCTCGACCTGGTGATGCCGGCTTACGACTTCCTGGGCAGCCCAGGCCACGCCTCGTGCTGGGACCCGAAGCGGGTCGAGGACCACGCGGTGTTCAACGTCGCCCCCGGGGGCGCGGACGGCGACGAGTATGCCCTCGTGAACCATTCGGGCGCCGAGCTTTCGTGGACGCTTTCCAGCTCGGCGCGCTGGCTCGCCGCCGAGCCGGCCGCGGGCAAGCTGGGAGCCGGCCAGCGCACGTTCGTGAAGCTCACGGCTCGCCCGCCCGACGCCCAGGCGGCGACCCACAACGTCACGCTCACCCTCCGCGAGAGCGGCGGCAGCGACTTGAAGCGGAGCGTCGTCGTCCACGTGATCCCCCCCTACGCGGAGCCGCGCGCGCTGTCCAAGGGCGAGGTCGTGCACCTGGCCGACGTGCCGAAGTCGCGGGTTGTCCTGCACAAGACCAGGGCGTATTGGCTCGGCACGTCGGACCGCCAGCGGCCCGACTACGGCCCCCGCTTCGGCCCGAACAGCCAGGTGGAGCGCGGCGGCCCCGACGCCGAGCGCGCGAGCATGCATGCCGCGCCCGAGCAGGTCACCGCCTACAACATCGAGGGGATGGGCTTCGCCGCCTTCAGCGCCTCGGTCCGCATCAACCCCCAGTTCGCCAAGCCGTCGCTCGAACAGCTCCACCGCGTCCGCGTGAGCTTCGAGGTCCACGTGGACGGTGCGCTCCGCGCCCAGAGCGGCCTGATGACGGCGGCCGACGACGCCCGCCTCCTCGTCGTCGAGGGCCTTGCGGGGGCGAAGGAGCTGAAACTCCTCACCCGCTTCGACCGCCCCGAGCCGAGGAACCACGGCAGCGCCGTCTACGCCCAGTGGCGCGAGGCCAGGTTCTACAAGTGAGGTGGCGCTACGGCGCCTTCACAGGCTCCGACGGCGGCGAGGCGTTGCCGTAGAGGTCGAATGCCGTGACCGTGATGGGCTTGCCGGCGGCCGCGGCGGGGCCCAGGGTGAGTGTGAGGCCATGGGTCTCCGCGAGGAGCCTCGGCTCGCCTCGAGCGCCGACACACGCGCGGTAGAAGGCGGTGAGCGTGTTGTCCTCGGAGCGGCGCCAGGAGAGGACGATCTCGTCGCCCTTCCGCTCGGCCTTGAGGCCAGCGACCTGGGCCGGCGGCGCGAGGTCCATGCCGCGGAAGATGACGAAGTCGTCGAGAAGGAACGGCTCGCGCCCCGCGTGGAACACGAGGCCGTTGGGGTAGCCCTGCTCGGGCGGGACGAGGCCCTGGCTGGTCTGGCGGTGGAACTGGCCGAGGCGGGTGCGGAGGATCACCCAGTCGGTGCCGGGCTGCATGACGGAGCCGATGCTCGGCTCGGAGAAGTGCCCCGTCATCATCGCCCAGGGGCCGGGGAACGTGTGAAGCCGGCCGTGGCTCTTCCACGCCATCATCGAGCCGTGGGTGTCGTAGTCGTCCATCGCGGGGAACTTGCGTTTCTTCGCCTCCTCGGGGGTCATGAGGACCTCGTGGCGGTCGGCCTCGCACTGCTCGTCGTCGGGCGCGCGGCCGTAGTAGTAGAGGCGGCCATTCTGTGGCATCTTGAGGGCCATGATCATCGTTACGTCATCGAGGTCCGCCAGCTTGTGACGGAAGTTGATCGTGCCGGCGCCGCCCTTGGGCTGGATGCACTTGCCCGACCCGCGGAAGCCCCCCTCGGCGATCTCGGCGCCCTCGAATGGCCCAACGTTGCCGTCGTCGAAGTTCGCACGAAAGAGCACCTCGAAGAGCTTCTCGGGCGGCTTGACCTCGACCGTGCCGGCCTCGAGCACCGCGTGGCCGAAGCGCTGGACGATGTGGCTCGAGTGGCACAGGGTGGGCGACCAGGCGGTGTCCTCGCCCTCGCGGTAGGCGGCGGGGTCCTTGAGCTTCTCGTAGTGGCCGCGGATGCCCTGGACGGGGGCGATCTGGCCCATCTCGGGCCGCTGGCGGTTGATGTTGAGGCCCCAGACCTTCGGGACGGCGCCCGCGACGCCGAGGTCCGCCATCGGCACGGCCAGCTCGACCGTCCAGCCGCCGTCGAACTTGCCGGTTCCCACTGACAGGTCGGCGTTCCAGCGGGCATCCTTGTTCTTGCTGTCGTAGACGACGCCCTTCGGGTTGACGATGATGTGGGCGTATTGGTGGCGGGTCCCGCGGTGGCCGGGGTCGAGGAAGACCTCAACCGTATCGCCGTTCCACAGGTCGCCATCTCGCTTGTCGCCGGCGGCAACGATGCGCTCGGGCTCGGACTCCCAGCACTTCACGGCGAAGTAGATGGCCCTGTCGTCGGCGAGGACGCGCGCCTCGGTCTTCTGCGAAGGGGCCTCCCAGAGGCCGTCGAGGAAGCGGAGGGTGACGGCTTCGGCCTTCTGCCAGGCCGCGTCGTCGAGCTTGCCGTCAATCGTCGGCGGCTCGACGGGCTTGGCCACCCATATCACGGGCGGCCCGAAGCGCTCGTGCACCTCCTCGACGGTCGCGGCCTCGGATGCCACCACAAGGGACAAGAACAGCGCAGTTCGCATGGAAAGCCCTCGCTCGATTGGAAAAAGGGGCGGCGCTGGCATACTATAGGCCGTCTTGGGGGAATTGCAACAGGAGAAGCCTATGATGCGCTGGGCACTGCTCATCGGCGTCGCAGCATCGTCCGCTCTCGCCGGCCAGTCGCTCTTCACCGTCCGCCTCGGCGAGCAGGACACGTGCACGATCACGGGTGTGACCACGGTCCAGAGCCAGAAAGACGGCGCGACGATTCGCTTCGACGTCTCGAAGATCAAGGCGCCAAAGAAGGCCATTCTGCGCCTGTGGGTGGATTTGGAGGGCAACGCCCCATTCGCCCGGGCCTTCGGCATTGGCCGCTGGAGCGACCCAGCCTTCGATGGCTTCAAGGTCTGGCAGGAGGGCGGCGACGAGAAGCCGCTCGCCACGAGCTTCCCCTTCGCCTTCGCCTCGCCCGTGTGCCACGAGTGGGACGTGACGGCCGCCGTGCAGGCCTGGGTCGCCGACCCCGCGGCGAATAAGGGCCTGAGGACGAGTTTCCCATTGCCCGCCGACGGCTTCGAGCCGGCTTGGCAGCGGCCCTATCTTGAAATCACCTGCTCGGGGCCAAACCCGAATCGCCCACCGCAGCCGACCGAGCTAAGAGCCTTTTACCGGTCGGGGCAGGTGTTCCTGACGTGGAAACAGGCTCCGTACGACGGGGCGTTCTTCGATAGGACCTATAGGACCTATCTGCACACGGAACCGATCACCGCGCGCAACCTGGACCGCGCGACAGTCGCCGGAGAGGCCCACGGGAACTCGCAGCTCAACTACCGCCGCACCGTCTACTCCCACGACGCCATGGGCAGCTATGCCGCCTACATCCACTTCAAGTCGTTCCTGCTCCCCGGCGGCGAGCGGCCGAAGGACATGACCGAGAAGGCGTACTGGGAGGCCCTGGCGGCCAAGGTGCCGCTGCGCTACAACTTCGTGATTGACGACACGTGGGCGGCGAAGGTCGAGGACGGCAAATGGCTGAGCGACGCAAAGGTCCTCGGCGAGGGTCTCCGCGAGTTGAAGGGCCCCGAGCTATCCGACGACACGGGCCTCTTCGTCCACACCGTCGCCGAGCCGGGCAAGGTCTACTTCGCCGTCACCTCGGTCGTCGAAGGCAATGAGAACCGCGAGGACTTCGCCGCCGGGAACGCGCTCGCCGAGCCGCTCGACGTGAAGGTGGAGACGCCGAAGCCCGTGCTCCAGGTGGCCTTCCACGAGAGCATCAAGCACAGGCGGGAGCGGCAGATCCGCGAATACGTCTACTGGGGCGGCGGCACCGACGGCCAGCACACCGAGCCATCCACGCCCTTCTACTTCCGCCTCGTGCCCCCTCCCGAGCTGATCGGCCTCCGCAAGCCCGGCGCCACGCCGCCCTGGATCGTGGCTGAGCCGTTCTGGTCGCACGCCCTCGCCGAGATCAACACGGACGGCATCTACATTCCCCCGACGCGGCTGGCGCCGTTCCCGCCCAGGGCGGTGCCCTTCAGCCGCGGCGGCTGGAAGGAGGGCGCCCGCTTCTACTACGGCAGCCGCAAAGGCCCCGACGAGTCCGCCCGCTGGGGTCCGCACATCCAGCGCTCGGGCAACCTCTACGGCTACCACGACGCGATGAACACCGGCCGCGACCCGCGCAAGGCGACAGTGCTGCCCTTCTTCGAGAACCGCCTCCTCCGCGAGATCGAGCACTTCTTCCGCGAGTTCCCCCAGGCCAGCCGTGACCATGTGGTTATGACCGGCGAAAGCTCCGCCATCCTCATGGCCATCCACCACCCCGACGTCTTCGCCTTCTGCTCCGCCGCACAGGACGTGCCCTGGACCGCCCCGCGGCAGGCCCATCAGTGGCGCATGGTCGGCAAGCGCGAATGGGGGCTGAAGAACGACCTCGGCTTCCCGGTCTGGAACTACTGCGACCCGGTCTGGCTCGCGAAGAAGTTCCCCGACCGCGCCTGGCCCTTCATCGGCCTGTGCCAGAGCGACAACTACGACCGCTCGGACGACTCGAACTGGGGCCAGGCCGGCTACCCCGGCCTCTTCCTGGCCCTCGCCGCCGAGAAGCGCGCCGGCAAGTGGTGGTGGTGCGACATCGGCGATGCGCCCAACGGCGGCTGGCCCGCCGTCGCGCGCAACCAGGCGCACCCCGCCTTCACCAACGTGAACTTCGCCGAGGTGCCGCAGAAGGAATGGAAGAACGAGCCGCGGGGCTCGCTCAACGGCTACCTCGACTGGCACCGGCCCGAGACGCCCTTCAAGCTCAAGAGCAAGGAGCCGCCGGCCCTGCCGCTCGACCTTGTGGACACGCCGCAGCGCTTCGAGATGGCCATCCGCATCGGCGAGCTGGGCCGTACGCTCAACGGCCAATCCGTGCCCCCCACCACCGCCCGATTCGGGCAGACCGACATCACGCCCTGGCGCCTCCAGCAGTTCAAGACCGAGAAGGGCAGGAAGTACCTCTGGACCAACCGCAAGGTCGCCACGGGCCAGCTCCTCCAGGCCGGCGTCGTGACCGCCGACGAGCGCGGCCTCGTCACCGTCCCCGGCTTCTTCGTGGACCAGGACCCCCCGGGCAACAAGCTGATCCTCGAACCCGCCGACGGCAAGGACGTGCCGAAGGTGGACGCCGCGGCAAAGGTCGGCGAGCTGACGTATGAGCAGTACGCCCAGCAGTGCCGCAATCCCCAGCTCTTCCCCGTCGTCAAGCCGCCCATGACGAAGCTCACCATCGCCGAGTTCACGTCCGTGAGGGGCGGGAACCCCGATGGCAGCCTGACCTTCAAGGGCGGCTCGTTCGGCAACGTCTACGAAACCCTCCTGACCGTCGAGAAGCCCGGCCCCTACATCATCACGGCTCGCGCGAAGGCGGAGTTCGGCGCCGCCTGGCCCCTCCTCATCCTCAGCGTCGGCGGAAAGTACGGAGAGAAGCTGGAGACCAAGGTCATTGACACCCCCGACTGGGCGCCCTACTCGTGGTACGCGACCCTGCCGGCCGGCAAGCTGGCCATCCGCCTCACCGTGCCCAACGAGTACTACATGGCGTCCGCACTCCCCGACCTGAAGAACCAGCGGCTCCACATCGCCGACCTCACGTTCACCGCGGCAACGAATGCCCCCGCCGAAATCCGCAGCGCACCGCGGCAAGTGGCCATCCCCGCAGGCATGCCCATTGTCCTCAAAGCCTCAGTGCTCAACGGACTCGGCAAGCCGGTGCCCACCCCGGTCAAGTGGAGTTGCTCTGAGGGCAAGGTGGACGCTGAAGGGCGATTCGTCTGCGACAAGCCCGGCGAGTGCCTGATCACCGCCGAGGCGGGCGGCGTCAAGGCCACCGCGCCCATCCAGGTGGCCGACCGCTTCACCGACGACTTCAACTGCGGCACCGCGGTCCTCCGCTTCTGGTCGAGCTTCGACCTGGGCGCCGAGAAGGGCGAGTGGCACCCGCCCGCCGCAGGCCACCACTTCCTCAACTCCCTCTGGCAGCACAGTCGCGCCGCGAAGTCCGCTCTCCTTTGGGACCACGCGACGCTCTGGACGGACTACAGCGTGCAGGCCGACGTGTTCCTGGCGCCCCGCGACCGCGGCCAGCCGCTCGAGATCGGCAAGGGGAAGAAGGCGGTCCACGGCCTCGTCGTCCGGGCGACGGATGGGAACAACCACTATCGCCTCGAGGTCGAGCGCCGGGACGACGGCAGCGAGGCCCGCCTCGTCAAGAGGGTCAACGGCACCGAGACCGTCCTGGCCAAGACCGATTCGCCGCCCCCCCTCGCCCCCTTCGACTGGAAGACCAACCCCATGTGCCCCGGCTGGCGCGACACGCCCCAGGCCATCGCCGAGGAGCGCGGCCTCCACCACTGGCGTGTGGACACGATGCGCCTGGAGGCAAAGGGCGACACCCTGCGCGCCTGGCTCAACGGCAAGGAGGTCTTCCCCGCTGCGGTGAAGGACCCCGACCTCAAGGCCGGCACCTTCGGCCTCTGCGCCGAGGGTCAGACCGTCATGGACAACGTGGAGGCAAGGCCGGCGAAGTAGATGAGAGAACAGAGAGACAGAATGATTGGGGACAGAATGATGAAGAACGGAGCAAGGGGGTAAAGCAGATGCCGGTAGCAGTTGCAGCGGAGGTCAAGCCCATGTCGCAGGAGGAATTCTACGAGTTGGACTACCAGGTCATGGGATTGGTGTTCGATGTCCACAACGACCTGGGGCCGCTGTGCGATGAGAGGATCTACCAGGATGAGCTGGCCCGTCGGTGCCGTAGAGCGGGGATCGAGGACGTTCTGACCGAAGTGCCGATACTCGTCTCGCACAAGGACTTCTCGAAGAAGTACTACATGGACATGCTGGCTCGCGGGGGAGGGGTCTACGAATTGAAGACCGTGCGATCGCTCGCCCCAGAACACAAGAGCCAGGCGCTCCACTACCTGCTCCTCACCGGCTTGACCCACGGCAAGCTGCTGAACATGCGAACACCCGCCGTCCAGCACCACTTCATATCCACCTCTCTGACGCCCCAGGATCGCCATTCGTACAGGATAGACGACCGCGAGTGGCAGGGCACTGACAACGGCAGCAAGGAGTTCAGGCTTCTCCTCGCCGACCTGCTCTCGGATTGGGGGGCGTTCCTCGACATCGGCCTCTTCTACGAGGCCGTGGTGCACTTCCGGGGCGGCGAGGACAGTGTCGTGAAGCGGATCGATGTCGTCAGCAATTCGCGCGTCATTGGGACCCAACGAGCGCATCTACTCACCCCGTCCACGGCGTTCAGGATCTCGGCAGTGCATCGTAGCCCGCAGTCGTTCGAGGAGCACCTCCGCCGGTTGCTCTCCCACACCCGCTTGAGGGCCATCCAGTGGGTGAACCTTAATCGCCACACGATCACCTTCAAGACGCTACTCCGCTGACGATCTGTTCCTCACCCTCACTGCCTGATCTGTCTTCTCTTCATCATTCTGTCCCCAATCATTCTGTCTCTCTTCTGCCGCACGCGGCGGCCAGGCGTCATTCACCGGGGTGGATGACGAAGGCGAGCTCGCCCACACCGAGGCCCTGGAGGCACTGGATGAGGATGGCGACGAGCTCGCAGGGGGCCTCCTCGTCGGCGCGGATGAGGGCGAGGGGCCAGGCGTTGTCGCCCTTGATGGCCCGCAGCGCTGCCCAGAGGTTCTTCGCCTCGATGCCCGTCGTGTCGTCCTCGAAGTAGAACAGCCACGCGCCCGTCTGCGTCCGGGCCTCGGTCGGCCTCGCGGCGGGCCGGTTCCGGCTGAGCGAGATGGTGACGGCCAGATTGATATCGCGCGCCACCGTGTTCGTGGCCTGGGGCAGTGCCACGTCCACCATCTGCATCGCGGCCGCCGCGCTGACGAGGAAGATGACCAGCAGCGCGAGCGTGACGTCGGCATAGGACGTGATCTGCGGCTTGGCGGAGAGCGCCGGCTGTGTTCGCCGCTTTCGCAGATAGCCGTAGCCGGGCATGCGCGACGCTCCTGAGCCGATCAGTCCGGCGGGGGTCACATCTTCATTTGGCACTTTGCGGCCAAGTGCGAAATGAAGATGTGACCCCTGGCTGGCCAAACGCCACCTGGACGGTGCGGCGGGCCAGCAGGCAATCCACGGCCCGCACAAGCGAGCCATACGGCGCCTTGGGGTCCATGCTCACCAGCACGACCGTGCCGTCGGGCAGGCGCGCGATCTCGCCTGGGAGGGCCTCGGCCGACAGGCTGGCCCTCTCCCCCAAGCGATAGGTTGTGCCGGCCTCGACCCGGAGCACGACGGCCTCCTCGGTGCCGACGAGCGCCGTCCTCGCCCCCTGCGCCTTCGGCAGCACGAGCGGCAGCAGCCGCGCCGCGTGCGACGCGATGAGCAGAGTCATCACCAGGATCACCAGGTTCACGTTGATGAGCGGCGTGACATCCGGCTCTTCGAGCTGTCGGGTCATAGGTCACCGAGGGCGACGAAGATGCGGTTCGCCTGCGTGCGGAGGTCGCGGACGGCGTTGTCGCTGGCCGTCGTGAGGAGGTTGTAGGCGACGTAGGCGGGGATGGCAATGACCAGGCCGACGGCCGTGGTCTGAAGGGCCTGGGCAATGCCGGCCGAGATGACCGTGGGGCCGCCGAAGCCCTTCTGCACGATCGAGAAGAAGGTGTTCATGATGCCGAGCACGGTGCCCAGGAGCCCGAGGAACGGCGCCGTGCCCGCGAGCGCGGCGAGCAGGGGCAGCCGCCGCTTGAACTGGCCGCTCGCCAGCTCGAGGGCGTCGTCGAGGAGCAGCAGCGTGGTCTCGGGGCTCGCCGACGTGTCGTGCCGGAGCACGTAGCTCATCACCTGGCCGAGCGGGGCGTCGGACCTCTCGAACGCCTCCTTGAGCTTCTGGCGGTCGGGGCTCGCGAGGAGCTGCTGGACATCGGCCGCGAAGGCACGCGTCCGCGCCCGGCTCCGCCGCCACGCCAGGAGCCGCTCCACGATCAGGGCGAGGGCCGCCACCGAGTAGAGGATGAGGGCGATGCCGCACGGGTCGAGGTACAGCCGATACATGCTCACTCCTTGGCCTTCAGGCAGTCGGGCGGGTGGAACTCGACGGCGATCTCGGTCGTCTCGTCCTTCCGAATCTCCACGTCCAGGCTGGCCTTCACGGGCTTGAAGCGGGGGTGCCAGGCGTCCATCTGCCACTTCCCCACGGGCACGCTGTCGAGCGTGAAGTTCGCGCCGTCGGACACGAGGGCGTAGGGGTTGTCCACGAAGGCGACGTAGGCCGACTTCCACGGATGCCGCCGGCACGTGACCGCGTAGACGCCGGTGTCGTGAACGACTGACGATTGGAGCATCGCGGGCCTCCGCGTGTAGTGCACGCCGCCGCCGGGCAGCGGCTTGATCGTGTCGCGGTCGAACGCCGTGAGCAACTCGTCGAGCGCCACCTGCCCCGTGGCCAGGCTCCGCATGCGCACGTGGGTCGGATAGGAGTCGTAGGTGCCGAACATCACGCGCTCGTGGACGGGGCAGAACTCGATGTGCGGCTTGAAGGCGCCCTCGCGGACCATGAAGGTGGCGCGGGGGAGCATGCCTCGCGGGCCGCTGCGAACCCCCCGCAGGGTGAGCACCACGCCGCGGGGGTAGGTGCCGGGGTAGGCGTCGGCGATGTAGGTGTCCTGCTTGAGCTGGAGGTTCTTGTAGTAGTCCACCTCGCCCTTCTCGGGGTTTCGGATGGCTTGGGCGCCGTCGAGCGCGGCCGGCTCGGGGGGCGGCGCCTTGCGGCGGGGCGGGGCGGGAGCCCACTTGCAGGCGCCGATGAGCTTGCCGGCCGGGGCCTTCGCGTCGCGTTCGTAGGCGGCGCCACCGATCGCCCGCTCGGTTGCAGGCTCCTTGATGAGGATTTCCATCCCCGACTCGGGCTCCTCCTCGTCGGGGAGGTCGGGGACCACGGCCTTCGCCGCGGGCTCCGGCGGCGGGCTGGGCGCCTTGGGCGGGACCGGCGCCTGCGATTCCCCGCATCCGCCGGCAAGCACGGCCGCCACGATCAGCCACAAAGCGAGAGCGTGTCGGTTCATTCGGCGTCCTGACGGGCCTGCTCGGCCGCCCGCGCGAGCCGCGCGACGGGGGCGACGACGGGCAGCCGCATCTCGTTGATGACGTTCCGCTTGCCCTTCGCGTTCGCGAAGTCCACGTAGCCGAAGCGCACCTGCTGGAGAGGCATGACCTCGAGCACGCCCTGCACCTGGCGGCCCAGGCCGGGCTGCGTGTCCACGAAGCCGCGGAACACGGCGGAGTTCTTCTCCGTCTCGCGGAGGACGAAGACCTCGACGTCGCCGCCCGCGCGGTCGGCCTCGGTGCTCACGAGCACCGTGTCGTCGGCGGCCGGGTTCACGTTGCGGTCGGGGTCAATCACGGTGAGGAGATAGGACTGGCCGGGCAGGAGGGACTGGACCAGGCTGCCGGCGGCATTGGCCTCCTGGAGCAGGATGCGGGGGTCGGTGCCGAGGAGGAGCAGGTCGCCCCAGCGCTCGGGCCGGTCGGCCTCGGAGCCGCTCGCCCAGGCCTGGCCGCCGAAGCGGTTCAGGCGCGAGTTGTCGCCCGGCTGCACGCCGGTGGCGGCCACGCAGTCGAAGCCGATATGCCAGCCCGGGGCAAACACGGGCACGCGGAACAGCGAGCGTGGGATGAACACCTCGACGGTGTAGCCGGTGGCGGTTTGCTTCGTGACGCGGTAGGGCCCGCTGCCGTCGGGGCCGCTCTCGGGCGGCGGCTGGGGCGGGAAGATGTGGCAGGTGGACTTCACGCCACGGTATTCCTTCGTCGTGGCGTCGCGCTGCGAGGCGATGACCCGCTCGATGCCGGGCACGTTCGGGTCGCTCTCGATGCCGAGGGGGAAGATGACGAACTCCTGGGTGTGCGGCTCGCCGCGGGTGTCGTTGCGGGCGTCGAGGGTGTCGAACATCAGCCGCAGGTAGTCGCCGCGGTAGGCCCACTCCACGCCCGTGACCTTGTGGTATTCGACGCCGCCGGTGTTGTGGTTGTGGCCCATCTGCCACAGCGAGGGGTAGTAGAAGCGCTCGGCGTCCTGCTTCACCTGGTAGCCGAAGAAGAAGCCCTGGTAGTTCCACGCGGCGTAGACGAGGATGGCCTCCTCGCCGCGCCCTGGCCGCAGGAGGAGCGGGCGGATCTTCCCCCAGTCGGACAGGTCGCCGTCGAGGCGGGGGAACTTGGTAAGGAACGGGATGGCCTCGAAGCGGGGCGAGTCCTTGAACTGCGGCTGGACGGTGGCCTGCTCCTCGAAGCCCCACCTGGCCGCGGCGGGCGGCAGCGAGGGCAAGGCGGAGCGGAGCGCCAGCTCCGGCCCCTCGCCGGGGGTGACCATGGCCGGCTGCATCGTCGCGGGCACGGGCTGGAGGTTCGCCCCGTGGCCCTTCGAGGCGCCGAACAGCAGTGCCACAAGCGGGGCCGAGGTGTCGGGCACGCCGTCCTTCGTGAGCTTCGCCAGGTCCTGGCCGCGGCCCTTCAGCGCCATCGCCCGGGCGTCGAGCTTCTCCTGCACCTTGTCCGCATAGTCCACGCCCTCGACGAAGTTGCCCATCTGCTTGAAGAGCAGGTCGCCCGTGAGCACGCGGGTGAGGATGCCCTCCTTCGCGCGGTCAATCGCGCGCTGGAATTGCTCCTCGATGACCTTCGCCCGCGCCTCGACGTAGGCCCGGTCGGCCTCGGGCCAGCGGGAGAGCACGTCCGCCAGCGCCTTCTCGTCCGTCGCGATGTCCTCGGCGTCGGGCGGGCCGTCCTTGCCCGTCACCTTGCTGCGGTAGGGGTTCGCGTAGTCCATCACGAAGATGGTGCGGTTGAAGACGGGCTGGGGGAACATGCGAAGCGTGTCGAGCCGCACGAGGGGCACGACCGACTGGGTGAACTCCTGCATCGCGCGGTCGAGTCCGTCCTTGTGGACGATGATGCCCTTCTTGAACTGGCCGCGGGCCATGTCGCGGATGAGGGGGGAGAGACCCTCGACGAGACCGCCGGCCCAGCGCTCGAACATCCGCTCGCGGGCCGGGCCGCGCAGGACGCGGGAGCGGATGGCCTGGTTGGCCGCCTCGTAGTCGCGGTCGTTCTTGGGGAGCGTTCGCTCGGCGGCCTCGCACAGCTCGCGGATGGCGGCGAGGGCGGCGGCCTGGGCGTCTCCCTCTGGCTTGTTCTGGTAGGCATCGGCGGCGGCGAGTGCCTTGTCCCAGAGCGCGGCGAGTGCCTCGTCGTGGGCCGTCCGCATCGCCTCGGCGCGGTGGGGGAAGTACTCCTCGATGTGGTGCTTCCACGCCGTGTCCCAGGAATAGGTTTGGGTGAAGCGGCCGTCGAAGAGCTGCTTGCCGCGGATGGCGGCGAGCCCCTGGCCGACGAGTTGCGCGTGCTCGGCGCCCGGCGGCACCTCCTTGTCCTTCGCGGGGAGCAGCTTGCGGAGCTGTCCCACCTTTCGCTCGAAGCCGCTCAGGCCCAGGAAGCCCCAGCGGCCCCAGTGCAGCGTCTCCTCGGCCCGCCCGAACTCGTTGAACCAGAGCTTGTGGAAGGCACGGAAGAGCTCGAACTGCATGTTCCCGAAGAGCGTCTGCGACACGTCTCTTTCGTACCACTCGGTGGTGCTCATCGCGGCGCGCTCTTCCTGGTGCTGGATCAGGTAGTCCTTGCGCCAGGCGAGGGTCTTCTCGTGGGCCTTCTCCTGGAACTTGCGGTGCAGCTCGCGGATCTCTTCCTCGGAGAGCTTGCCCGTGGCGATGTCGGCCGCGGCCGCGGCCAATTCGTCCTTGAGGCTGGCCTGCACGTAGTTCGCCAGGTCGCGCTGAAGCTCGACGTTGAGCAGGTCGCCGGTGATCTTCGCCACGTCGCTGGTCAGGGATTCGGTGAGGGCGGATTGCACGACGGCCTCGGGCTCGGGCGGCGGCGGGGGCATGGTGAGGCGGCCCTGGACCTCGCGCGACACGGCGCGCGCCCGCTCCTTCTGGAGCACCTGGCTGAGGTAGGTGCCCTCCTGCGCCGCAAGGTCGTCCACGGACGTGCCCCTGCCGCGGAGGAGCAGCGGCGCCATCATCCCGTGGAGCACGGCCGACACGGCGAGGGCCAGGGGCAGCAGCGTGGCGGCCCTTCGCCGCCGGAACAGGTCGCCCAGCGAGGCGGCGGCGGCCGCCCGGCTCGCTGCCGGCGCGCGCTTCCACCGGCGGCGCCACCTGGGGGGACTGCGACGTGGGTTCTCGGCCATATTCCGCCGATCTGGGCTGCGACTATGGGGACTTGGCCTTCGCCATATTCACCCGAATCTGTTCGGGAGTCAAGGCACGGTTGTAGATGGCCACCTCGTCGCGGCACGTGCCGCTCCAGAGGCCGTGGTCGCTGCTGATGAGAATGAGGGGCCAGCCGCTCGGGCCGCCGGTGTCCCACGGCGCGGCGTGCCACTCGCCCTCCCCTGGCTCGGCCTTGGCGGCGAGCTTGCCGTCGAGGTACAGTTCGAGCCGCCGCTCCTTCACGGACCAGAGGCAGGCCACGTGCCGCCAGGTCTCGCTCCACTCGAACGGCCCGGCCTGGCAGGCGACGAGGCGGCGGCCCATCAGTTGATAGGTGAGCTGGAGATAGCCCGGCTTGCCCTGCCACGAGCGGAACCGCCGCAGGGTGAGGCCACTGTCGGAGCTGGCCACGCTCTGCACCAGTCCCGCGCAGAAGAGCGTCTCGCCGTCGTTCGAGCGGCCGCACGCCATCTTCGCCGTCGCCGCGGGGTCGGGCACGTAGGTCATCTCGTTCCGCTTCGACGGGTCCTTGCGCACCCAGAAGCAGGCGGTGCCCTCCCAGTAGTCAATGTTGCGGAAGGTTTCGTGGATCTGGCAGACGCCCTGGGAGTTCATGCACCAGCCCTTGACGCCCTCGTTGTGGTAGGCGGCGCGGTGGCCGGGGTAGAAGTGGGCGGCGGGGTTGCCTCGGCAGCGGTCGAAGCGGCCGTTCTTCGCCCTGTCGTCCCACGTTGCCTCGGCGATGAGGCCCAGCTCGTCGAAGGGCTCGACGTGGAGCTTCGCCTTGTCGCGGATGACGGTGGTGCCTGGGAAGAGGACGGCCACCGCCTGCTCCTCGCCCGCGAAGCGGATGACCGGCCTCACCATCTCCTCCACGTCGCCCCACGACTCGTTCTGGACCTTGAAGACGAGCGTCCTCTCCTCGTGCTCGCCGAGCTCGAAGGGCTGCTCGGCGGGCGAGGCGGTCATGCCCTTCGGCAGCTCGAGGCCGACCGTGCCCTTGCACGGCCCGGCCTTGTGGCTGATGAGCGTGTCGGGCGGGCCGCCTGACCGCGTGCTCCGCTTGTTGTCCACGTGCACCAGGAAGTGCTGGTGCCGCCCGGGCACCATCGGGACGCGCTGCATCGGGTCCACGGCGACCCGCAGCCGCGGCGCCACGACGACCTCGAAGCCGGCCATGAGCACACGGTCAGGCTCGGCCGCCACGATGGCCTGGAACGGCGTGACGCCGAAGCGGGCGTCGCGCGTCGTCGCCGCGGTGGCCGTGGTCTGGAGCTTCCCCTTGGGCGGCAGGTCGAAGGGGGCCGCGGGCCCGCCCTCGACGCGGAAGCCGATGCTGCCGACCCATCGCAGCCGAGCGGCCTTGATCGGCTCCCCCGAGGCATTCTCCAGCGTGAGCGTCAGCTCCATCCGGTCGGGCGCCGTCATGTCGGGCGCCGCGGGCCGCACCGTCATCTTGAGGCCGCCGCCGAGCGCCTTCTGGAGCGGCACGTCCACAACCGTGCCTTCCTCGCGCTGCGTGACAGCGCACTCGACGCCTGCCACCGTGGCCTTCCTGACCTTGACGCTCGCCGGCAGCGCCAGCGGCAGCGGGGTGAGGAGGAAGGGCGGAAACGTGTCCTCCTCGATCGCGAGGACCACCTCGGCCACGTCGCCCTCGGCCTTCACGCTCTTCACGCGGACCTTGTTGCGGGCGTACTCGTTCGCCCCGATGTCGGCCTCGCTCGCGTGCCAGATCTGCTCGTGGGCGCCGTAGGGGCCGATGATGGCGGCGCACTCGTCGAGGTCGGCCGCCTTGAAGTCGCGCAGGGTGAACCGCACCACCTGGCCCCGCTCGGCCCGCTGAAGTGTGCCGCGGAACTGGTTGGCCAGCAACTGGTAGTAGATCAGCTCGTTCGGCACGTTGCGGGAGTCGAGCCGGTTGTCGAAGTTCTCGCGGTGGGCGAGCAGCTTCGGGCGCTCGCGGTCGAGGTAGACCATGTAGGGCTTGTTGTCGCTCAGCAGCAGGTAGTTGGCATCGTGGTAGGCGTAGCCGAAGCCGGCGCGGTTCTCGGGGCTGCGGTCGGTGGGGAAGCTCTGGGGGCTGTAGTGCCCGCCGATGGCCCCGCAGGCGAGCGCCCCGTCGCACTTCGCGCGCAGGACGATGCGGCTCGTGGCCACGGCGTCGAACGCCTCCTGCACGGTGTTCGCGCCGATGTGGGAGGCGTAGGTGCCCTTGCCGCCCCAGATGTCAATCCCGATGTCGGCCCCCGCCGCCTCGAGCGCGCGGAGTGTCTCGGCCGGCGTCCCCGGCCCGCAGTACACGGTCGTGCGGAAGCCCAGCTTCGTGAGCGCCGCAATCGTCGCCGGCTGCCGGCAGCCGCCGAATGTGAACGCACACCGTTTGCCGCCGGGGAACGCCGCGAGCGTCACGTCCGAGGCGGTCAGTTCGCCCTTCGAGGCGAGCTCGAGCCGAACCCTCACGTCGAGCGTCGGCGCCGCGCCGCCTGCCTCCCCCGCCCCGACGCCGCGCCCCCCGCACAGGACAAGGCAGGCCAGGACAACCGTCCGCATTCTCATGTCGCCTCTCCAATCGCCTTTGCAGTCCCGCACGAGTTTCACTATCTTATCGGTTGTCGTCCGAGCGTCAAACTGGAATGGCTCGCTTTGGAGTTCCCGATGACTCGAGGCCCCGCCTGCGCAGCGATCCTGTTTGCCGTGTCAGCCACCGGCCTGGGGATCATCAATCCCAGGTTCACCCCGCGACATCTCGTGGAGGAGGCCGACCTGGTGCTGGCCGGGCCAATCCAGGCGACTGCCAACCCCCTCGAATGGCAGCTCGCCGCCGCCACCCAGATCAAGGGCAAGGCCGCCGCCAGCCACGTCCTCAGCCTGGCGGACTGCTCGAAGGACCACGTGGGCGACATCCAGCAGGCGCTCAAGGCCAACGCCAAGGACCCCGCCATTCTGTTCTCCGGCACCCTCAACGAGGAACGGCGCGCCTACCTCCACGTCGCCGGCCTCTGGCTCGACGTCAAGGCCGCGGGCGACGGTCGCTGGAGCGTCACGGGCTACGCGCCCCAGATGTCCGGCACCTACGCGGGCGGCACCGACATGCTCATCCGCATGTGCAAGCACCTCGCCGAGAACCCCGACGCCGACGTGCCGGTCGCCGCAGGCGTCCGCTGGATGGCACACGCCAAGGCGGGAAACGTCGCGGGCGACATCGCGGGCCTCGCCGCCATCGAGTTCCCCGCGCTCGGCAAGGTCTGCCTCTTCGTCGGCTCCTCGGCCGGCGACAGGCTCTTCCGCGCCAAGGGCGACGATGCCCTCGAGGACATCACGGCCGCCGCGAAGCTCGACACGAAGAGCCGCCGCTTCGCGTGGCTCGACGTGGATGGCGACGGCCTCGCCGACCTCCTCTCCTGGGACGGCTCGGCGACCTCGGTGCGCCTGGCGGGCGCCGATGGCACGTTCAAGCCATCGCCCGCCTCGCCCACGCTCGGGTCCGACTGCGTCGCGCTCGCCCCCTGCTCGACCGATGGCCGCCCCGGGCTCCTCATCAGCACCTCCGCGGCACCCGTCCTCCTCGCGGCCAACGCGAAAGGCGAATGGAGCAAGACGGACCTCGCCGCGGGCGCCCAGGACGGCCTCGGCCGGCCCTCCCCCTGCGTCGTCGCGGACCTCGACAACGACGGCTTCGTGGACATCCTTCAGCCCGGGGAGGCCGCGAGCGTTCTGTGGAGGGGCAAGGCCGGCGGCTTCCAGCCCCCCGCCCGCTGCCCCGTCGCCACCGGCGGCGGGACCGCCGCCGCCGCCCTCGGCGACTTCAGCCAGGACGGCCTCCTCGACCTCTTCCTCGCCGGCCCCGAGAGGAACACCCTCTGGGAGAACGACGGCAAGGGCGGCTTCCGCGACGTCTTCCGCCACAGCGGCTCGATGAGCTACAAGTGCCCCGCCGGAGCCACCGACGCCAAGACGATGGACCTCAACCACGACGGGCGGCAGGACCTCTGCCTCGTGTATCCCGAGGGCGACCTGCTCTACCACTGGAACCGCGGCTTCCGCGCCTTCGGCGAGGAGGGCGAGGTGCGCCTCCCATCCCCCCAGGCCGACGCCGGCCAGCCGCGCCTCGGCCAGCGCGCCCTCGCCGCCGCCGACCTCAACGCCGACGGCTCAGCCGACCTCGCCGCCCTCCTCACGAACGGCGACCTCATCGTCTGCTTCAACGACCAGGCAGGCATCCCAGGCGTCCGCCTCCGGCTGCCCAAGGGCACGACCGGCCCCGTCACCGCGAGCGCGTGGATCGGCGAGAAGCACCCCATCTGCCTCGGCGCCCTCCCCGTTCCCGGCCACTCCCCCGCCACGTTCCTCTGCACCCGCTACCCGGGCAAGGCCACCGTCCGCTACCGCCTGCCTGGCCGTCCA
Source organism: Planctomycetota bacterium (assembly GCA_035527715.1). Lineage (GTDB taxonomy): Bacteria > Planctomycetota > PUPC01 > DSUN01 > DSUN01 > DSUN01. The sequence continues at coordinate 33,825 of DATKZY010000162.1, forward strand.
GAGCAAACGCTCACCGTTGCCGTCGAGGACTCCCCCAAGGATGCCCTTCTCGCCCCCCCGAGCGAGAGGTGAACGGGGGGCGTCGGCAGTCCCAGGACAGGAACGAACACACGACAGGTAGTGGCCGCTTCCGGGGCAGACAACAACTTGTTGAGTCGTCCAGAGTCGTCCAGAGTCGGCAGGTTCACGGTGGGAGCCATTTAGCCCCACAGGTTGTGGTTGGCTCCGGGGCAAACCACAACAGGTTTGGAGTCGTCCAGAGTCGACCAGAGTCGGCAGGCTCATGGGGGAGGTTTCGTGTGCCCCACGTGCCCTGGCACGGGGCGGCCAGGGGGCATCTGCTCCCCGCCCTCTCGAAGGGAGAGGGGTGCGGCAACCGCCCCTATCGGCTACATCGCCGCCGGCGCAGCAGGGTCAGCCCCCCGAGGGCAAGGAGCGTGAGCGTGGCCGGCTCGGGCACGGCCGCAAAGTTGCTCAGCACCACCACGTCGGCGCCATACGGGCTGTCCAGGCCGTAGTAGACGTTGAAGCGCGACAGGCCGTCCTCGCTGACCAATAGCCCGCCGGGCAGCACGTTGGCGAAGTCACCGGAAACGCCGCCCGCCGACATGAGGAAGAACATGTCCGTCGGCTGGATCAGGTCGCGGAAGGCGCGGTCCACGAGCAGCTCCAGCTCGCCGCCGAGGGTGACGTTGCCCAGGATGTTCACCTGGTCGTAGCCCGTGCCGGCGGCGAGGCCGGCCAGCTCCATGATGAGCTGGTTGGTGGCGCCGAGGACCACGCTTCCCTGGAAGGTCGTGATCGCGGGGCTGTCGCCCGGGCCGTAGCCGCCGTTGAAGACCGTCGTGCCCGGCCCCCAGAAGGTCCCCGCGCCGCTCACCGCGTCGTTGAATGTCACGGTGTTGAGCACGGTGACCGTCGAGCCGGTGGGCGTGTAGACCGTGCCGTCCACCGTGGTGCCCATGAAGATCGCATCCCCGGTGTTCGTGAGGCCGCCAGCGCCGAAGTCCACGGTGGGTGCAAGCACCACGAGCGTACCCGCGTTTCCGAGGGAGCCCGTGGCGAACGAGCCGCTCGGGCCGACGGTGAGCGAGCTGCCGGGGGAGACGACGGTCTGGCCGGCGATGCTCACGCTGCCGCCCATCAGGCTGAGGCTCGCCCCGGGGTCCAGGGTGAGCGTGGCCGCGGGCAGCGCGCTATGGGTGAACGCGGCGCCCGCGCCGTTCGTGAGGGTGAGGTTGACGCCACTCATGCCGGTCAGTGTGCCGCCAAAGAGGTGCCCGTCGGCCAGGTCGCCGAGGTCGCAGTTGAACCCGATCTCGAGGTTGGTGCCCGCGCCCATAGCGAGGGTGTTAGCCTTCAGCGTGCCGCCCATCCAGCGGAACGTGGCCGGCGTCGGCGCGGCGTCCACGCCCAGGGTGCCCACGGCCACGCTCCCGCCGGGGAGGGTGCCGGTGGCGCCGTTCGTGACCTGGAGGGTGCCCAGGTCGAGGCCGGTGGTCGTCCCGCCCCAGAGGCTGCCGCTGCCGACCGCGGAGAGGTCGAAGTCGAAGCCCATGACCAGCGTGCCCTGGGCGCTGAGGGCCACCGTGCCCGCGCTCAGCGGGCCGCCCATCCAGCGGAAGATGCCTGGCGCGTTGTAGCCGATCACGAGGCTATCGGCTAGCGTCATGGACTGCCCGGCGCCCATCGTCACGTCGCCCGCGCCGCTCACGCCCCCGGTGTGGCCGATCTGAAGGCTCCCCAGCGACAGCGAGGTCCACGGATACGCCAGGCCGTTGACTCGCAGCGTGGTCCCGGCGCCAGTCGCGAACGCGCCGCCCGGCACCACGTCCACGGTGTCCACGGTGAGCAGGCACGCCGCGTTGGCGTCCACAGACCCTTGGTTCCACACCTTCAGGGTGTTCCACACGTGCACCTCTGTCCCATCCCCGAGCGAGAGGGTGCCCCAGCCGGTTCCCTGGCCGGAGCTGTAGCCGCTCAGGTAGACCGAGCCGCTGGAGGTCCAGCTTGAGCTCGTGCCTCTCAGTGCAATCGCGCCATCGCAATCGAGGCGACCCAGGACGGCGCCCCCGCTGAGCACGGTGCCCCCGTCCAGGATGTCCAGCCTGCTGGGCTGCGCTCTAGCCAGCCCCACGGAGAGTTCACCTGCCCCCATGTCCCACGTCGAGCCAGCGCCCTCCACAGTCGCTGCGCCTCTGGAGGCTATCCAACTGCCCAGGACCGCGCCATAGCTCTGGACATGGCCCCCGTCGCGGATCGTGAGTACACCTTGGCCAGATGTCCCGGAACCCAAGGTCAGGGTGCCCGAACAGACCCATGTCGAGCCATTGCCGTCCACGAGCGCCGTGCCGGTGCCGGCGATGGCCCCGAGGGTGCCGCCTGAGCTCTCGACCCTGCCGCCATTCAGGATATTCAGCGTGCCGGTCCCCTCGATGCCCACGCCGAGCGAGTCCGAACAGGCCCATGTGGAGCCGTCACCGTCCACGAGCGCCGTGCCGGTGCCAACGCTCAAGCCAAGATAGGCGTCCGTGCTCTCGACCCTGCCGCTATTGAGAACATTCAGGGTGCCGGTCCCCCAGAGGCCCACGCTCAGGCTGCCGGAGTTGGCCCAAAGCGAGTTGCCGCCAGCGCCATCCACCGTCACCGTGCCGATGCTGGTGGAGAAGCTGAGGCTGGGGCTGACACCAATCCCCCCTGCAGCGCTCCGGACCTCACCGCCGTGGAGGATGTTCAGCGTGCCCTCGCCATCCGCGCCCACGCACAACTCGCCCGTGCTTGCCCACAGCGAGCTGCCCCCCGCCCCATCCACCGTCGCCGTGCCGATTCCCGTGGCGGCGGACCCGAGCGTGCCGGCCGCGCTCTCGACCTTGCCACCGTTGAGGATGCTCAGCGCGCCAATGCCCGCCTCGCCCACGTGCAGCTCGCCCGCGTTGGCCCACACGGAATTGCCCCCAGCCCCATCCACCGTCGCCGTGCCGGTGGACCCGCCGTAGGGGGCGAGGTAGCCGTCGGCGTTCTCCACCCGGCCGCCGTTCTGCACCGTGAGTGTGCCCATGCCATCGCCGCCGACGTTGAGGTCCGACGAGTTCGCCCACGTCGAGCCAACCCCGTCCACCGTCGCCGTGCCCACCCCGCCGACGCCGAGGTAGCCGGCGCTGCTCTCCACCCGGCCGCCGTTCTGCACCGTCAGCGTGCCCGTGCCACCGCTGCCGACGTAGAGGAAGGACGAGTTCGCCCACGTCGAGCCAACCCCGTCCACCGTCGCCGTGCCCGTGGACCCGCCGTAGAAAGCGAGGTGGCCGACGGCGTTCTCCACCCGGCCGCCGTTCTGCACCGTCAGCGTGCCCGTGCCCGAGCGGCCGACAAAGAGGGACGACGAGTTCGCCCACGTCGAGCCAACCCCGTCCACCGTCGCCGTGCCGACCCCGGCAGCTTCGTAGCCGAGGCAGCCGTCGGTGTTCGACACGCTGCCGCCGGTGAGGACGTTGAGCGTGCCCGGGGCGTCGTACCCGAGCACGAGCTCCTGGCCCACACTCAGGCTTTGGCCGCTGCCCCGGCTGTACGCCCCGGAGCCGCTTAGCCCGGCAGCGTGGCCGAGGTGCAGACTGCCTGCGAACGACGGGGCGTTACCGAAGCCGGACAGCGCATTCACCCGCAGCGTGCTTCCCGCCTGGGTGTTGAAGGTGGAGCCAGAGCCAGGGTCCCGCTCCGCCACGTCCGCGGCCGCGAGGCCCCCGGTGTTCAGATTCACCGTGCCCGAGACCTTGAGCGTCCCGGCCACGCGCACCTCGCCGCCATTGGACGCCGTCAGGGTGCCAGCGCCGCCGTCCCACCAGTCGCCCACATAGAGCGAGCCGGCATTGTCCCACAGCGAGCCGCCGCCGTCCACCGTCGCCGTGCCCGTGGAGAAGGGCTGATAGCCGAGGTAGCCGTCGGTGTTCTCCACCCGGCCGCCGTTCTGCACCGTCAGCGTGCCCGTGCCAGCGCCGCCGACGTAGAGGAAGGACGAGTTCGCCCACGTCGAGCCGGCGCCGTCCACCGTCGCCGTGCCATCACCAAAGAAATTGCCGCCAAGGTAGCAGGTGCTGTTCTCCACCCGGCCGCCGTTCTGCACCGTCAGCGTGCCTCCACCCCAGAAGCCGACGTGGAGGAGCGACGAGTTCGCCCACGTTGAGCCAACCCCGTCCACCGCCGCCGTGCCGGTGCTGGCAAAGTCGTAGCCGAGGTAGCCGGTGCTGTTCTCCACCCGGCCGCCGTTCTGCACCGTCAGCGTGCCCGTGCCAGCGCTGCCGACGTAGAGGTCCGACGAGCTCGCCCACGTCGAGCCGGCCCCGTCCACCGTCGCCGTGCCGGTGCTCGTATCGGCGTAGCCCAGGTAGCCGGTTGCGCTCGCGGCCAGGCTGCCGTTGAGAACGTCCAGAACACCCGTCCCGGCGTCGCCCACGTAGAGGCCGGCGGAGTTGACCCACGTGGCGGGCTGGCCGGGCGCCCCAACCGTAACGGTCCCACTGCCACCCGCCACGGTGGCCACGCGGCCTTCCACGCCCGCGAGCGTCCCCAGCCACAGCGTCAGGCTAGGCGAAAGGCCCGCGGTATCGCCCACGACCACGGAGGGCGTGGACGTGAGCGCGTAGGTGTGGCTGAGCAGGAGGAACCTGTAGCTGCCGTCACGAACCAACGCCTGCTGGTTCGTTGGGCTGCTGCCAAAAGCGACATCGTGCGACCCAGCCAGGGTGAAGACCGCAGAATCGTCTGGGCCTGGAGGGCCGTAAGGGGGATTCGGGAAGTTGTTTGGCAACCAGTTGAGGAAATCCCCGAACGCGCCGTCGCCCGCGTTCCAGAAGAAAGGCGTAGCTCCGCCCGGGCTTGCGCACAACGCGGCCAGCAGGCCCACGGCCAGAGCAAGGAATCGTCGGGACCACAGGGAGCACAAGCGCTTCACCGCAGGAACTCCTGTTCACGCCGCCAGCGAACGGAAGCCTACGCCATGGCACGGCCGAACCGACTTGTCAGCCGGCCCCGGCGAGCCGCGCGGGCCGGCCAGCCGCTCGGTCTCCTAAGGCTGTGCGGTGCAGAAGGAGAGAGCTCGCGCGACCCGTGTGAGCCGCGCGTGGACTACGAATGCAGGATGGAGGTAGGGGTTGAGTGACTTCGCCAGGCGGGAACCGACATAATGCATCCCCCCTGGCGGGAGGTGGATGCACTGTCCCGCAGACCCGCCTTGGCGGCGGATGCTTAGAGCCTGCGATTACACCCGGCCTCACGGGCAGTCCCCTCAGTTGCGCGGCACGGTTGTGCCACACTGCCCACTGAACCACGCGCCCTAACCTAGTCCAATTCACAGTAGCAAGTCGCCTTGCCGCTGTCAAGCCTTTCCCTGCGCTGGTCTTGCCGGCGCGAGCGCGGCACCGGCTGCACCACGCAACGCTGAGCCGTCCGGGCAGACGGGTGCTCCTCCGCCTCTTCGGCCGGCCCGATGCCGAGATGAAGCTGTTGCGCAGCGCCCGCCGCCAGCAGGGCCTCTACCAGCTCTACGCCGACTTCTGCGACTCCGAGGCCGCCACCTGCACCCGCTGCCCCCTCGTCCGCCTGCTGGAGGCCTGAGGGCGCACCGCACCCCATGCGTGAGCCATTGGCGCTCCGCGTTCCCCCTCGACATCACTTGCAGGACTTAACGCCATCTGCGGCGCCGGCGACGCAGCAGGCCCAGGCCGCCGAGGGCGAGGAGGGTGAGGGTCGCCGGCTCAGGGATGGCGGCGGCGTTGCCGAGGACCACAAACTCAGCGCCATACGGGCTGGCAGGGCCGTAGTAGACGGTGAACTCCGACAACAGGTCGGCGCTTTGCAGTGTTGCGCCCGGCGCGACGTTGGAGAACTCGCCTGAGAGCGTGCCCGCCGTCATCAAGATGAACGTGTCGTCCGGCTGGATCAGGTCGCGGAAGGCGCGGTCCACGATCAGCTCCAGCTCGCCGCCGAGGGTGAGGTTGCCCAGGATGTTCACCTGGTCGTAGCCCGTGTCGGCATCAAAGCCGGCCAACTCCATGATGAGGTGATTGGTCGCGGCGAAGACCACGTCGCCCTCGAAAGAGAGAATCCCCGGGCTGGTGCCTGGGCACAGGTCGCCCTCGAAGTAGTTGGTGCCCGTGCCTGTGAAGATGCCCGCGCCGTCCACGCAGCCGAAGTAGACGGCGGAGGTGCCGCCGCTGACGCGGATCTCGCCGTTGTTCGTCAGGTCGTCGAAGAAGGTGGTCGGCCCCACGCCCGAGACGATGATGAGGCCGGTATTGTCCACATCGCCACGAACGTTCGTGACGCCGCTGAAGGCCATAGTCGAGCTGTTGGCGAGGCCGGCGTCGGCCTGGAGCCATCCGTTGCCGACGACCATCCCGCCGTCTCGGTTTGTCAGGCTGCCATTGAGGCGCAGCGTGCCGCCGAGGGCGACTTGGGCGGCGTTGTAGTTGTCCAGGTCGCCCTGCACGGTCATGGTCCCGCCGGCCACGGTGAGGAGGCCGCCGTCGTTGTCCACGCCCCCCGTGATGGTCAGGCGCTCGGCGGCGCCGACGAACAGCTCGCCCGTGTTCGCCACGTCGGCCAGGACGCGTCCCTGGCCGCCCAGGAGGCCGCTGTTGTTCACCACGGGCGCCTGGATGCGGGCGGAGACGGCATTGCCGAGCAGCACCTCGCCGTCGTTGTTCAGCGCGGTCGTCAGGGCTACGGTGGCGCGGTCAATCGCGAGCAGGCCGCCAGCGGCCACGGTGAGCTGGCCCGGCGAGAGCGTCGCACCGCCGAGCACCTCGACCGTGCCCTGGTTCTCGATGCCGAAGATGCTCAGATTGACCAGGGACAGAGAGCCGTCATAGGAGAGCATGGGGAACCCGCTGCCGCCGCCGACGATGAACGCGCTCGTGCCCGCCCCGCCGCGGATGGCCCCGCCGAGGCTCAGTGTGCCGCCCTGGTAGTGATAGGTCCCCGTCGAGCCGGCCTCGCTGGCCAGCACGAGGTCGCCGCCCACCGTGTTGGCGCCCCCGGTCTGGGTGAAGACGCCCGTGGCGTCGTAGCCCACGGTGAGGCCCTCGCCGGTCTGAAGGCTCTGGCCGGCCCCGAGCGTATAGCCGCCGGACCCCCCGCCCCCCGCGTGGCCGAACTGAAGGGCTCCCGCGAACGACGGATGGTCGCCGAAGCCGGACAGGGCGTTCACCCTCAGGGTGCTGCCCGCCTGGGTGTTGAACGTGGAGCCCGGGACCACCTCCGCCACGTCCGCCACCACGAGGCCCCCGGCGTTCAGGTTCACCGTTCCCGCCCCCCACACCTTGAGGGTATCGCCCACGCGCACCTCGCCGCCGTTCTGCACGGTGAGGAGTCCGGTGCCGCCGGCGGCGTCGGCGCTGCCGCCCACGTAGAGCGCTGCCGTGTTGGTCCAGGTCGAGCCGGCTCCCGTCACCGTCGCCGTGCCGTTGGAGCCGTCCGCGTAGGCAAGCCATCCGTTGCCGCTCGACACGCTCCCGCCGTTCTGGACGTTCAGCGTGCCCGTGCCGAAGTAGCCGACCTGTAGGCCCCCCATGGAGTTCGTCCAGGTCGAGCCGGCTCCCGTCACCGTCGCGGTGCCCACCCCTGACCAGATGTAGCCGAGGCAGCCGCCGCGGTTCGACACGCTCCCGCCGTTCTGGACGTTGAGCGTGCCCCAGCCAAAGAAGCCGACCAAGAGGGACGACGAGTTCGCCCACGTCGAGCCAACCCCGTCCACCGTCGCCGTGCCCACCCCTATGCCGGCGTCGCCGAGGTAGCCCCCGCCGCTCTCCACCCTGCCGCCGTTCTGCACGCTGAGCGTGCCCCAGCCAATGCGGCCAACGTAGAGGTCGCCGGAGTTCGTCCAGGTCGAGCCGGCTCCCGTCACCGTCGCCGTGCCGTTGCCGCCGCCGGAGTAGCCGAGATAGCCATTGGTGTTCAGCACGTCGCCGCCGCCCACGATGCTGAGCTGGGCCGCCGCATCCCTGCCGATCGTGAGGCTGCCGTCTATACCCGGAGCAGGCCCGCCCGCGACGAGCTGGCCCCCGGTCACATTCACCGTGCCGGCGTCCCACACCTTCAGGAGGGTCCCCGCATGGACCAGGCCGTCGTTCTGGACGGTGAGAAGTCCGGTGCCGCCGGCGGCGGTGGCGCTGCCGCCCACGTAGAGCGCTGCCGTGTTGGTCCAGGTGGAGCCGGCCCCGTCCACCGTCGCCGTGCCGGTGCCGGTGGTTTCGTAACCGAGGTATCCCCGGGTGTTCGACACGCTGCCGCCGTTGAGGACGTTGAGCGTGCCCGCGCCATAGCGGCCGACGTAGAGGCCCCCG
>DATKZY010000163.1:0-9835 GCA_035527715.1 Planctomycetota bacterium
GCCCCGCTTCGGGGGCTGGGCCCTCTTGCGCCTACCATCCCACGGCTCCCAAAGCATCGCCGTGGGCTTTATTCCTCCGCCTCCTTCGGAGGCTCAGAACGCGGCCACCTGTCTCGAAGGAGACTACACGCACCCTTCTGCCGAGGTCGGCTTGACACGGAGGGGCGAAGCGAATACGATGCTGCGTCAAAGGCAGGGGGGGGGATGGCGAGCATTCTCCAAAGGAGGTGTGGATGAGCAAGCGACTATTGGCTCGTGGAGGCGGCGCGGCGATTGTCCTGGCCCTGGGGCTGGCGCTTCTGGCCGGGTGCAGCCATCCCGCCAGCGTGGGCGACTACTTCGCGCACCGGGGCAACGACCTGGCGCAGATCGTGGACCTCGGGGTGACGTGGAGCTCGAAGCCCTATGGCTCGGTCTACGCGTGCCTGCTCGGCTTCAGTTCGATCGGCGTGGGGCACGTGGACGGCCACTTCGCCGGCCTCGGCGGCGGCAAGGTGGGCGTGTTCCGGCACTACCACAAGGTCTGCGGGCTGCTCCTGTGGACCTATGAGGAGCTGGGCTGGCGCGAATTCGACATCACGAAGCCCGAGACCCTGTACCGCTGGCACAATGGCCCCATCGGCTACGTGAAGTACTTCGAGCGCAAGCCGGCCTACTGCCCTTCATGAACGAAGTATCTCCACGTAGGTTACGTGGGTGTAGTGGCCAACGCGCGGTTCATGGAAATGTTCGACCTCCTCGGCGGGTTCTTCCTCCTCGACCTTTGCGGCGACGACGGCACCGGCGAGAGCCGCTGGCCCTGGCAGGGTCCGGGCGCCAAGAACGAGTGCTATCGCCCCGATCTGCCGTTCTGAGGCGCGACGCCTCGCGTCGCATCCGGGCCGCTCATGCACCAGGGGGCAGGCGTCGTGCCTGCCCCCTGGCATGTTCTGGGCGCGGCCGCCGCGGCGGACTACTTGGCCGCCGGCTGCGGCGCGGGGCCTTCCGGCTTCTCCGCCGGCCGGTTGTAGTAGTCGGCCAGCTCCTTGAGGATCTGCTTGTTGTACATCCGCCACGAGCACACGGGCACGTAGTGGAACCGCCCGTCGGGCGGGTCGAAGTACACGTGCACGCTCGGGCAGCGCTCGAGCCGCTCGGTCTCCACGATCGGGTCGTCCTCGAGCGGCAGGATGATCACGCGCAGGGCGTCGTGCACGGTCATGTGCTTGCGGCGTGTCTTGCTGAAGTTGCCGAACGGGGCGCGCAGGAGCGTGGCCAGGATGTGGTAGAGCTTGCCGACGCCCTTGCCCTTGAAGGCTTGGCCGATCGCCACGTGCCGCCGCACCGTGCGCCAGATGCCCACGAGGCCAGCCAGCTTCATCAGACCCAGCGCCCTGCCCAGCCGCCCCAGGGCGCTCTTCCCCCACCGCTCCTCGCGGGCCAGCAGCCGCTTCTCCAGCGCCAGGAACGCCTCGGCCAGCTTCGGCAGCGAGGTCTTCAGATAGCGGTCCACGGGCACGTACTTCGCGCCGTCCGAGATGAGCAGGTAGAAGCTCTCGCAGTTCGGGTGCGTGCCGTAGTAGGGCAGCGCCTCGCGCCCGAACAGCCGCGCGATGGCCTGGAAGTGCGATGCCGTGCCCAGCGGGATGAACTTCACGTCCGTGCCCGGGAAGCAGTCGGCCAGCAGCCGCTCCACGTCCTCCGTCGTCATCCGGTCGGGCAGGTAATCGAACTCCGTGCCCTTCCAGGTCTGGACGAGCGGCATGAGGTAGATGCCGTGGAGGATGTGGCGCTGGCCGTGGCAGAACTCGAGGATTTCCGGCACTTCCTTGTCGTTCAACCCCCAGGCGAGGCAGGTGACGTAGCTCACGCGGGCGCGGGGGAGCTTCTTGAGGTTCTCGACGGCCTGGAGCTTCTTCTCGAGCACCTTCGCGCTGCCGCGGAGCTGCTTGTAACAGGTCGGCTTGCTGCCGTCGTACGAGACGAGCAGGTGGGCGCGGCTCGCCACGATCTTGCGGCAATACTCGGGGTCCGCCAGCCGCAGGCCGTTGGTGAGCACGCGCGTGCGCAGGTCGTACTTCCGCGCCAGCTCGACGATCTCGGGCAGGTCCTCCCGCACCGTCGGCTCGCCGCCGAACAGCGCCACCGTGGGCAGCGGCGTGAACTTCGCCAGGTGCTGGAAAATCTTCTCGAAGTGCTCCAGAGGCGGGTCGAATGCGAAGCCGTGCGAGAACACGCCGTCCGCGCACATCGGGCAGTTCAGGTTGCAGCGATTGGTCACGTCCACGAACGCATAGGTCGGCGCCCGGTGGTGCGCGCAGTCCACACACGTGACCTGGCAGCCCTCGTAGGCGAAGCCGGGGTCGAGGTTCCGCTTGATGAAGTGCCGCTCGGCGTCGGACGACAGAAACGTCTCGTTCGGCCCGCACTTCGGGCAGTCTTTCACGAGGTAGACCTTGCCCTCGCGTGTCGCCCGCTCCGTGGGCACTAGGTCGCCGCACTTGGTGCAGTAGGACTTGTTCACCTTCGATGCCTCTCCTGGCCCGGAAGCCACAATCAGCCAGCCCTGTATTGTACTCACCGCCCGTGACTCGGTCAAGGATCGCCTCGGGGCGCAGAATCCCGACTTAGTTGGTTGAGTATTGTAGCATGGCCCTGCCGCCATGTCAAACGCAGCGCTTCAGTGCCTCTCGCGCGACGGGCCGCTCCGCCAAGGCCCGAACACCGTTGTGCTCAAGCTCGCGAGCGAGATCGGCACGGCCTACGGCGGCTGGGCCTTCGCCTTCCAGGCCGCCGCGCCCGATGGCGTCCTCCTCCTGCCCGAGGCCGTTTCGTAAGTTGTGCCAGGCACGGTCTTCATTCCGCGGCATGCCCTTTCCAGATCGCCTTGATGGTTCTCTCCTGGCTGAATCCATCGGGCGAGGCCTCGCTGCGGGTGTTCGCCCGATACCAGCTCAGCCTGCCCTTCGTGCCTTTCAGCGGCTCGGAGAGACATACCAGCCCCGGCATCTGGAGCCATCCGCTCGGGTCGTTCTTGCGGAGCCAGTCCCAGGCATAGCGCAACCAGGCGTTGCGGTAGTCTTCCTCCTGGCGCGCGAACCAGTCAATCTCGCATGATCCCCAGGCATAGGGGAACCCGACGTGCTGGCCTGCCTTGCCGGTGGCGTAGCCGTTGTCGAATTGGATGTAATATGGCAGGTGGTCGCATTTCCAGCCGCTGGGCGTCACCCCTCCCGCACTCCTGCCGAAGATCGTGTCGCCGTAGCCCGCTCGCAGCACGCATTTCTCGGGCGACCCCACCACGTCCACGGGTCTCAACTGCATTTGGTGCATGTCGAGCAGCAGCCTGCCGTTCTCCACGATGCCGGGCGAATGCTGCGAGTTGAGCAGGATGAGATGCCGGCGCGCGTTGGCTTTCGCGTAGCGCCGCAGCCTCCCCAGGACATCGAACCAGTGGGCATGGCCGGGATCCTTGCGATCCATGTGCCCAATCATGCCCAGATGAATGACCTCGTAGCCGCAATCGAGGTATCGGCGGCAGCAGTAGTAGAACCACAGCCGCGTCTCCATCTTGCTGATGTCGGGCGGCAGGCACCCGTGGCCGTGGCCACGGTATCCGTCGTCGTAGATCATCTTGCGGTGATCGAAGTTCCGATTCTCCGGCTTCAGCCCGAACTCGGCGAAGACCCACGCGGGAATGGGGATGGTGTCCATGCCGGCGGATACGGTCTCGAAGACCCCGGCCTCCAGAAGCATCTCCGGGTCTTCCTTGTGGAGCATCTGGGCCAGCTCACGTGCCTTGCTGAAATGCGTCTCGATGTCGACCTCTACGTCGCCCTCCCACCAGATGAGCGCCACCCGTCCAATGAACTTGGCGCCAACATTCTTGATCATGCGGACGTCTTCGGCGAGCTGGGTGCTGCCAGACAAGCCGAGCATGTTCAGCGATCGGGCCAGGTAGCTCTCCAGAACCTCGCGCGAGATCGTGCCGTCGAAGTGATACCGGGAAGGCTTCTCAGCCGCTGCGCTCTCAAGACCGCCCACGATGCCTCCTAGCGCCAGCACTGCCGGCAACACGACCGAACGCTTCCACTCTCTGGTCAATGCTTGCATCAGCGATCCTTTCCCCCTGTTTTCCGTAAGGTTCCCATCTTGCGCCCCCAAGATGTTCGAGGACTCGCAGGCGGCGCTCTCCGGCAGAAGAAGGACGGAATAGGGCGCGGCTGCTATCTCCTGAATTGCGGCAGGTGCTCGGCGTGGGCGGCGAGGAGGTCGGCGGCCAGGAGCTGGGCCTTGGCGAGCGAGCCGACCGAGCCCTCGGCGACGAGGGCCTGGATGAAGAGGCCGCGGTCGCCCTTGAGCGCGGCGTCCACGATGGTTTCGATGACGGCGATGCGGCTGGCGAGGGTCGCGGCGAGGCCGCTGGGCAACTCGCCCAGGCCGATCGGCCGCAGGCCACTGGCGTCGGCGATGGCGGGACTCTCCAGGATGGCCTCGGGCGGCAGGTTGGTGACCTGGCCGCGATTGGGGAGATTCGCCGAGTAGATGCGGCCGGCATCGGTGTCCACGCTGTCAATGATGCTGATGACCTGCTCGTGCTCGCCGCCGCCGGAGCCGAGATAGGCGTCGGGCAGCGGCTCCTGGCCGAGGGCGACGCGGCGCATCTGCTCGTAGGCGCGGTCGCCACGCTCGATGGTATCCTCCATGCTGAACACGTCCACGCCGAGGGTCTTCCCATAGTAGGCGCCGCCGCGGGTGAGCTGGGGGAAGAACTCGATAGCGTGGCGGTCGAGCACGGCGGGGAAGGCGCCGAAGAGGGCGAACAGGTGCCAGGAGAAGGGGTTGTCAATCTTCGCGAGCGCCTCGGGGCCGTCGCCGAGCGCGGCGAAGGCGTCGAGCAGGCGGTCGGGCTCGGCGCCGAGCCGTTTCGCGACCTCGGCCCGAACGGCGGGCCAGGCGTCGCGTCCCTTGTGGCGGAACTCGGTGAACCAGGTCATGTGGTTGAGGCCGACCGCCGTGTACGTGACCTCCTTGAAGGGCACCTTGAGGAAGCCGGCCAGGTACTGTGCGACGCCGAGGACGCCGTGGCAGAGGCCGACGACGTTGGCCCCCGTGGCCTTGCGAATGGCGCGGCACACGGCCGTCATGGGGTTGCCGTAGTTGAAGAAGAGGGCCTGGGGGCACAGGTCGAGCACGTCCTTCGCCACGGCCACCATCGCGGGAATCATGCGGAGCGCGCGGGAGAGTCCGCCCGGCATGGCCGTGTCGCCGACGGGCTGGAAGACGCCGTGCTTGCGGGGGATCGTGATGTCGTTGGCCCAGGCTCGGCGGCCGCCGACGCCGACGGTGCAGATCACTGCGTGCGCGCCGGGCAACAGGTCGCGGCGGTCGAGCGATGCGGCGATGCGGACGGGCGCGCCCTTGGCCGCGACCATCTTCGCCACGAGCTTCTCCGCCACGTCGAGCGCCTCGGGACGGATGTCCACCAGCCCCAGCTCGACCTCCTTGCCCGTGCGGATGATGTCGGCCACGAGGCCGCGGGTGAACGACACGCTGCCGGCGCCGATGAGGACGTACTTCGACGACATGGGTGCCTCCTTCTCCCGTTTACCCTCCCGCGGGCGCCGAAGCCCGCGGGAGGGAGGATGAGTGAGTATTGGAACCTTCGGGAGGGATTGTGTCAAGTGCCTTGACACGCCGGCATGGCGCCTCTATAGTTGCGTGCATCACTCTTGAGGAGGCCCGACATGGCGAAGCTGACGATTCGCGTCGAGGACAGGCTGGGCACGATCAGCCCGATGATCTACGGGCACTTCGCCGAGCACCTGGGCCGCTGCATCTACGAGGGCCTCTGGGTGGGCGAGGGCTCGGCCATCCCGAACACGCGCGGCATCCGCAACGACACGGTGGCCGCGATGCGCAAGCTGCGCGCGCCAGTCGTCCGCTGGCCGGGCGGCTGCTTCGCCGACGACTATCACTGGCCCGACGGCATCGGCCCGCGCGAGGCGCGCCCCAGCCGCCTGAACATCTGGTGGCACGACACGGAGTCGAACCACTTCGGCACCCACGAGTTCATTGACCTGTGCCGCCAGACGGGCGCCGAGCCCTACCTCTGCCTCAACGTCGGCTCCGGCACGCCCGAGGAGGCCGCGGCCTGGATCGAGTACTGCAACTGCGCGCGCCCGACCACCCGCGCCCAGCAGCGCGCCGCGGGCGGCAGCCCCGAGCCGTTCCGCGTGAAATACTGGGGCGTGGGCAACGAGAACTGGGGCTGCGGCGGCCGCTTCGCGCCCGACGACTACGCCCGCGAGTACCGCCGCTTCGCCTGTTACCTGCGCGGCCGCTCCTCGACGCCCATCGAGCTCGTCGCCTGCGGCCACACCACGCCCGACTGGAATCGCAGGTTCCTCGAAACCCTCGGCGACTTCCGCATGCTCGACCACCTCTCGGTCCACCGCTACTACAACTGCGGCCACGCCACCGAGTTCACCGACACCGAATACTACAACCTCTACCCCCACGCCCTCCAGGTGGAGCAGGACATCGCGGAGGCGGCGACGGCCATCGCCCTCTACAACCGCACGGGAAAGAAGGTCGGCGTCATCGTGGACGAGTGGGGCGTGTGGCACCCCGAGGCCAGGGGCGACAGCGGACTCTACCAACGCAACACCCTCCGCGACGCCCTCGTCGCCGCCGCGTGCTTCGACGTCTTCAACCGCCACGCCGACGTGGTGACCATGGCCAACATCGCCCAGACCATCAACGTCCTCCAGTGCGTCGCCCAGACGCAGGAGGAGAAGATGTGGCTGACGCCGACGTATCACGCCTTCGACCTCTACAAGGAGCACATGGGCAACGCCAGCGTGCGGGTAGACGTGGAGGACATGCCGACGGTGGAGGCCCGGAAGGCGGATGGGGCGGTGGTGCAGCTCCCGGTGATCAGCGCCTCGGCCTCTGTGAATCCCGAGAAGAAGACGCTCCTCCTCACGCTCCAGAACCTGCACCTGACCGAGCCGTGCGACGTCGTGGCGCGCCTGCGCGACGGCTCGGCCGAGAAGATCGTGGCCCGACTCCTCACGGCCCGCGACGTGCGCGACTGCAACGGCCCCGACGCTCCGGCCAAGGTGAGGCCGCGCACCTTCGAGGGCGTGGCCAGGGGCAGCCAGGTCCGCGCCACGCTGCCCCCGCACTCGCTTGTCGCCGCGAAGGTCTCCCTTCGCTGAGGCCCTCGCGCTTGCTTTTCGGGGCTGCTTTGCTACAATGGCGGCGTTTCCAACCGGGTCGGTAGGCCGAGAGTTCGACGACCATGAGCCTCCCACGCGAGCAGATTGACTACGTGGCCCACCTGTCGCGTCTCGCGCTCAGCGACGCCGAGCGCGAGCGGTTCGGCAGTGAGCTTGCCAGCATCCTCGCCTACGTCGAGAAGCTCAACGAATTGGACACCTCGGGCGTTCCGCCGACCGTGCACGTCATGGGCCTGCGGAACGTGTTCCGCGGGGACGTCGAGCGCCCCTCGACGAGCCGCGACGCGATGCTCGCCGGCGCCCCCGCCAGGGCCTGCGGCTTCTACCTCGTGCCGAAGATACTCGACTGATGAATTGGATGGGTGGATGAATGGATGGATGACAGAACGGACAGGCCGGGTTGCGCCCCTCGTCCACTCATCCACCCATCCATTCATCCATCCATGCGGTCATGCAGCCAGCTAATGCCCCTCTAGGAGAAAGTCGCCGTGCCGAAGCCGCCGATAGTGGACCCCGCGACGATTGACACGAGCCAGGTCCAGTACGACATCGAGGCGATCCGCCGCTTCAACAAGCAGCGCTACGAGATGGAGCAGCTCACCGCGATCGTGCATGTGGACCGCCAGAAGCGGACCATCGTCGCCTACAAGGACCTCACGGAGAACGAGTTCTGGATCCGCGGGCACATCCCGGGGCGGCCGCTGATGCCGGGCGTGATCATGTGTGAGGCGGTGGCGCAGGCCGCCAGCTTCCTCATCGCCCAGTGCCTCGACGACCCGCCCGACTTCGTGGGCTACGGGGGCATGGACCAGGTGCGCTTCCGCGGCGAGGTGAAGCCCGGCGACCGCTTCCTCATCGTCGGCCAGATCGAGAGCCTGCGCCGCGGCTACGCCGTCATGCGCGCCCAGGCATTCGTCGGCACCCACATGGCCTTCGAGGGCGTCATCATCGGCGTCCCCATGTAGGACGGCGCGCGCAATGACGGGGCAAGAGCGTTTTCTCACCGCCCTCCGCCGCCAGCAGCCCGATCGCGTGCCGGTGTGGGAACTGATCGTCAACGAGCCGGTGATTCGCGCGCTCCACGGCCCGGGCGTGTCCTACCACGACTTCTGCGACCTCGAGGGCCTCGATGGCGTGACCGCCTTCGAGGACCAGCGCCTCACGCGCCTCGCCCCCCACACCGTCCGCGACGAGTGGGGCATCGCCTGGCGCACCGACGAGGCGACCGGCATCCCCTATCGCACCGACGGCCCCATCCACTCGCCCGCCGACCTCGACCGCTACCAGCCCCCCGACCCCGATGCCGCCCACCGCCTCGACGGCCTCGCCCAAGCCGTCCGCCGCTTCGGCGGCCGCCGCGCCGTCGTGTTCCTCAGCCACGATGCCTTCGAGTTCTCCCACTACCTCTACGGCTTCGAGAATCTGCTCATGGCCTACGCCCTCGAGCCCGAGGTGGCCCATCGCCTCGCCCGCATCGTCACCGACTACAAGCGGCGCGTGTGCGAGCGCGCCGCCGCCCTCGGCGCCGACGTGTTGCTCACCGGCGACGACTACGCGAACCGCAAAGCCCCCCTCATGTCGCCCGCCCACTTCCGCCAGTTCGTCCTCCCCTACCTCAAGGAGATGGTGGACACCGCTCGCCGCCTGGGCAAGCCCTTCGTCAAGCACACCGACGGCAATCTCTGGCCGATCCTCGACGACATCGTGGACACCGGCATTGACGCCCTCGACCCCATCGAGCCGATTGCGGGGATGGACATCGGGGAGGTGAAGACCCGCTACGGCGGCCGCATCGCCGTGTGCGGCAACGTGGACTGCGGCGAGCTCCTCAGCCGCGGCACCCCCGAGCAGGTGGTCGAGGCCGTGAAGGAGACCATCGCCAAGGCCAGTCCTGGCGGCGGCCACATCCTCGCCTCGTCCAACAGCATCCACCCAGCCGTCCGTCCTGAGAACTACCGTGCCATGCTGGCCGCCGCCCGCCGCTTCGGCCGCTACCCCCTCGACCCCGCCCTGGTCGCCGCGTATCGCACGAGCGACTACATCGCCCGGTACGCCGTGTGAGAATCGGGCCGTGTGGATTCTTCGGCCGGGGCTTGCTCCAGGCGGGGCGCGCGCTTATACTGTAGGCGACAGGGCCGGGGCGGCGTGGGCTCCGTTCGAGGTCCTCTTGAGGGAAGGATTCCGCGATGCGTGAGGAAGAGCGTGTGGTTGGGACGTCGTGCCGCACGGCGCCGTGGCTGAGGCTGGCCGCGGTGGCGGGGCTCGCCGTCTTCTCGACGGCCGGGTGCAGCTTCTGGGGGTTCGGCGGGAGCGGCCCGGTGGAGAAGGAGACGGCCTATCGCCTCCACGGGCGCGCGCCCTGGAAGGTGGCCGACAACTCGGCCTACAAGCGCATCCTGGAGAGCTCGTTCCAGGCGGTGTCGTGGGGCGCCGTGTCGCGGGAGAGCGCCGGCGTGGCGACGAGCCAGGCCACGTTCCGCCAGTCGTCACGCCGCTACTGGGGCTCGATCTTCCTCCTCGGCTGGGCGCCCGGCGAGAGCCGCATCCTGCTCGACAAGGGGGGCGACAAGACCGAGCGCCTCGTCGGACAGTCGGGGACCTTTATCCCCGGC
>DATKZY010000164.1:0-6083 GCA_035527715.1 Planctomycetota bacterium
CCGCCGCGGCGGCCGCGGCCTGCAAGGCGAGGGCCGGAAGAGCCGCCATCACCAGCCTGGTCATGCCCCACCTGGCCATGGTCGCCCCTTTCGCTCGTGAACGGAGATTGGTGTTGCGTGCGCAAGCCCATTATGTGTACCATGGCCGCCGAGGCAAGTTCGCATCTCGGGACCCGCTGTTGATCGGACAGGAGACGGCGCATGGGGAAGACGCATCGCGTGGCCATCATCGGCTGCGGCAGGACGGGCAAGCTGCATGCGAAGGGCTACCTGGCCGAGCCGCGGTGCCAGGTGGTTGCCCTCGCGGATATTGACCGCGCGAAGGCCGCGGCGCTCGCCAAGGCCCACGGCTCCGGCGCGGCGATCCACGCCGACTACAAGGCGATGCTCGCCGCCGAGAAGCCGGACCTCGTGAGCATTTGCCTGTGGACGAAGCAGCACCTGCCCGCGATCCGCGACTGCATCGAGGCAGGCGTCCGCGCCATCCACTGCGAGAAGCCGATGGCGCCCACCTGGGGCGAGGCCCAGGAGATCGCCGCCATTGCCGGCGCCTGGGGCGCCCGCGTGACCTTCAGCCACCAGCGCCGCTTCGCCCCCTCCTACGCCCGCGCCCGCGAACTCCTCCACGGCGGACAGCTCGGCGAGCTCGAACGCATCGAAGCCTACAACCCCGCCAACATCCTCGACTGGGGCACCCACACCGTGGACCTCGTGAACATGTACAACAAGGAGACTCCTGCCAGGTGGGTCATGGCCCAGCTCGACGCCCGCGAGGTGAAGAAGTGGTTCGACATCCCTTTCGAGTTCGCCCTTGTCGCCTCCGTGCGCTTCGAGAACGGCGTGCGGGCCATCTTCCACTCGGGCGACGACAACGAGTTCCCGCAGGGCATTCGCCTGGTCGCCAGCCGCGGCGTCATCGAGCTGCGCGGCGAATCCAAGCTCCGCTGGCTCCGCTACGGCACCGGAATCTGGGAGGAAGTGGATTTCCACACCGGCCCGACCGACCACAGCCCCATCGCCATCGGCGGCGTGGTGAAAAACCTCATTGATACGCTGGAGAGCGGCCAGGAGCCCGAGCTGTCGCTCGACCGTGCGCTGCGCGGCACCGAGATCATCTTCGCCATCTACGAGTCCTGCCGCCGCCGGGCGCGCGTGGACCTCCCTCTCCAGATTCCCGACAACCCCTTTATCGCCATGCTCGAAGGGGGCGTGCTGGGCAAGGGATAGTCCGCGTTTCTCCCCAGCCCATCCCGCAGGAAGTGAAACACGCCCCCCTCTTGTCATGCTGAGCTTGTCGAAGCACCTTTCAGGGGTGTGAGCGCCGACAACGCAGTGTCCTCCATCACGTTGGCTCCCTCCCCCGAAAGGTTCCTCTACTTCGCTCCGCTCGGAATGACAACGGTTTGCGCTCTGCTGCAAGCAGGGCTGGTGAGAAACGGGGAATAACACCCATGTATCCTATTGGCCCGCGGCGCGGGCCATAAGAAAACCCGCCGCGGGCCGGGGGGCCCAACGGCGGGTTGGAACGTCGGGGTCGCAGACTCAGCGCTTGGAGAACTGGAAGCGGGCGCGGGCGCGCTTGCGGCCGTACTTCTTGCGCTCCTTCTCGCGCGAGTCGCGGGTTAGGAGGCCCTCGTCCTTCAGCCGGCCGTGGTTCTCCCTGTCCATCTTGATCAGCGCGCGGGCGATGCCCAGGAGCATGGCGCCGGCCTGGGAAGACACGCCGCCGCCCTCGATCTTGGCCAGAACGTCGTACTTGTTGATGGCCTTGGCCGCGCGCAAGGGCGCGCGGATGGCCTGCTGGAGGCGATCGATGGGGAAATACTCGTCGGCCTCGCGGCCGTTGACGAGCATGCGGCCGGTGCCGCGGCGCAGGCGGACGCGCGCGGTGGCGGTCTTGCGGCGGCCTGTGCCCCAGCAGAAATCAGTGGCGGCGCTGGCGGTTGCGGCGGTCGTGGGCAAGCGGGGTCTCCTTCGTGCGTCACGGCATCGCCAGCGGCTGCGGGTTCTGCGCCGCGTGCGGATGGGTGGAGCCTTTGAAGATCTTGAGTTTGCGGAGCATGCGCCTGCCCAGGTTGCTGTGGGGCAGCATGCGCCGCACGGCCTCGCGGATCACCTGGTCGGGCCGCGTCGCCATCATCTCGCGCAACGTCTTCGTGCGCATGTGGCCGGGGCGGCGCGACAGAATGTGATAGGGCTTCTGGTCGAGCTTGCGACCCGTCACGCGCACCTTCGCGGCGTTCACCACCACCACGAAGTCGCCCGTGTCCACGTGCGGCGTAAAGGTCGGGCGATGCTTCCCGCACAGGACCGTGGCCAGGCGCGTGGCCAGCCGGCCGAGGATCTTGCCCTCCGCATCCACAACGTGCCACTGCCGGACCACGTCGGCCGGCTTGGCCATATACGACTTCGTCATCGAGGCACTCCGATGCGGCAACCGCGAACCACAGAAGCTCTAATTGTACCGATCCGGCCCCTTGGAGTCAACCATCTTTTTCTTGACAACCCGAGGGGATCCGGCTAGACTCTCCGGCGGCCCTTCTCGCCGAAGTGGCGGAATTGGCAGACGCGCTAGGTTCAGGACCTAGTGGCCTTAACGGCCTTGGGGGTTCGAGTCCCCCCTTCGGCACCACCTCCAGGCCTGAATTCCCCCAATGGTTGCGGCAACGGCACGATGAGCTACCTGAACCTCAAGGAGGCAGGGCTCGTCTGAGGCGAGGAAGGGAGAGCCGGACCGCCAGTGCCCATCTGGCCTGCTGGCCCGCGTTCAGCGGCTGCCCGCGAGCAGGTCGGCGCGCGCGGCGAGGAATCCCCACGTGTAGGCCGTCGGCGCAATCGTCTGGTGCACCGTGTACTCGTTCGACGAGGGCACGAGGTAGATGTCCCAGTGCGACTCGGCGGCGGGCCAAGTGCGCGCGTCGGGCACCATAGTCCTGCCCAGATACCAGATGTATGCCCAGTTGTCGAAGCCGTAGCGCTCGGCCGGGTCGCTGATGCCGTAGACGGTGATGCCTGCGGGCGCGGGCTGGCCGGTCATGCGGCTGTCGATGTGCAGGGGGTTGCGCACGGGCTTGTGGCCGAGGCCCGTGGTGTAGACCAGGTTGTCGGGGTTGACGCCGATGGCGAACTGGCAGGCGCGGAGGGCGGAGGCGAGGAAGCGCTCGTCGCCCGTGAGCGCCCAGGCGCGGGGCGCGGTGCGCGAGATCATGCCCGGCGCCGTGAAGTAGCCGACGAAGCCCATCGGCGGCAGTTGCGACACGTCGGTGGTGAGGCCCCACGCGTTGCCCTCGGCGAAGCGGATGCCGGCGTCGGCGAACTTCACGGTGAGGTCGCGGGCCTTCCGCTTCAGCGCCGCGTCGCCGACCCCCTCGGGCAGGCGGGTGTAGGCGAACGCCGCCTCCTGCTGCCTCAACAGCTCGGGGTTCGCATCCTTCAGGACCGTGGTGGCGAGGAAGGCGTCGTGGTAGGCGGCGTCGCGCGTGAGGGCGAAGAGCTCGACGGCGGCGAGGTTGCGCCCGCGGTCGGCGTCCCCCACCTTGCCGCCGCGCGCGGCGACGGCGGCCTCGACGCGCTGGGCGTTGGCCTCGGCCCACTTCCAGGCCAGCACTGCCGCCTCGCGGTACTCCGCCGCCAGCTTCGGCGCCACGCGCTCGGCGACGCGGGCGAACTTCGCAGCACTGGCCGCGAAGGTCCAGCTCGACACGTGGTCGGGCGCGAACACGCCGGCGACGAGCGTCTCCTGCCAACTGCACTCGCCGGGACGCGGGTGCGCCGTGCTCTCGATGCCGCCGCGCACGCCGCCGTCGGGAAGCTGGAGCCGCCGGTAGAAGCTGAGATCCCACAGGGCCTCGTCGAGGATGTCGGGCAGAGCGTTGGCCCGCTCGTCGGGCGGGAGGCTGAGGCGCACCGTGGCGAAGTAGTCGGGGAACAGCTCGTAGAGCTCGAGGAGCAGATACGTGACGCTGAGGTGGAGGCTGCGGCGGTCCCAGTCGCCGGCGTCCATGTAGCCGCCCCAGGCCTCGGGCACGAAGGTGCAGTCGGCGGCGCGTTTGCCGACGAGGCCCCTCACACTGTCGAGCACGGCCTTGATCTCGCCGTCGAGCATCGTGCGGTCCATCGGCACCACACGGAAGCCGTCGGCGGGGTGCATGTTGCGGGGGCGGCGGTAGTCGGTGAAGGGCGGCCCAAGCTCGATGCCGCTGCGGTGGTGCAACAGGCCCATCATCGAGGTGCGGAACGCCCTCTCCCACGCATCGCGCGCGATCTCGAAGGGGTAGCTGCACCCCACACCCTCGACGCACACGCGATAGCGCCCTGGCTTCGAGAAGGGGCCGAAGTCGAGGGCGTGGACGTCGGTCTTCCCATAGTTGCGCCCCGCCTTGAAGCTCTCCTTGTCCGCGGCGGCCTTGAGACGCCGCGACGTGCCCGAGAACACGACGGCGCCCGTGGCCTCGTCGAGCAGGTGGAAGGGCGTGCCGTCGGCGTAGCTCATCGCACCGCCCGTGCCGAGCCACACGCTGAGGAGCGCCCGCTTGAACGGGTCGTCGGGGCGATAGCCGACCTGCGAGGCGTGGACGGCGATGCTGCGCGTGGTGCGCGGAGCGTAGACGAAGTCGGTGTGCTCGACGCTGGCGTTGACGCCCGCGAAGCGCACGCGGCAGCGCGTGCCCTCGGCCATCGGCGCGGCGAGCTTGAGGAACACGGTGACCTCGCTGCCCCTGGCATCGATCTGGTTGGGCTTGCGCTTCCACCAGACCCGCGCGGGCCGCTGGGCATCGGTCGCGCCCTCGGCCTGGATGCGATAGGCGGCCGGCTCGTCCACGGTGACCACGGTCAGGGCGGCTCCCAGCACCGGCTCCTCGGGATGAAGCCTGTTGGTGCCAATCGCGAGCGCCCCGAGCTTGCGCTTCCGCCCGCCCTCCTGGCGCTCGACCTCGATGTGGATGGGCGTCTCGACGACCGTGTCGCCTTCCCAGGCGATCACCTTGTCGCCGCTGCGCTTCCACTCGTCGCCGGGTTGTTTCTCGTAGGGCTGCTGGCCGACGCGCTGGAGGGTCTTCTCCTGGAGCACGAGGGCGATGACGTCGGGCGCGACGGCGCCGACGTGGACGATGGCCGGCCCGTCGGCCGGGTGCACGGGGTTGGCGAGCAGTTCGCGCTTGAGCTTCTCGCGGGCCTCGGCCTCGCGGCGGGCGCGCTCGGCCTCGCGGGCGCGCTTCTCGCGCAGCTTCGCGCGCTCGGCCAGGATCGCCTCGTTCGGCTCCACGAGCACGATGCCGGCGAGGAGGAGGTCCACGGGCTTGTCGCTCCAGTCGCCCTGCACCTGGATCATCGTGAGCCTGGCCGCGTCGAAGCCCTCGGTCTTGCCGGGGGCTTTGAGTTGTCCAGGCTCGGCCAGCGAGGCGCCGTTCTCAGCGGTCACGGTCTGTGGTTCTCCCCGTTTCAGAGCGGCGAGGTCGAAGGCGTATTCGTGAGTCGTGCCGTCGGCGTCGCCGAGGATCAGGCGGAGCCTGGCGGCGCCGTGGCCTTCGGCCGCGGTGAGGCGGATGGCGGGCGTCCAGTCCCGATGGCCGGCAACGTTCACTTGAATGTTGAACCCCGCGCCGCCGGCGCTCCTGGGGGCGCGCAGGCGCAGGCCGCCCGCCTCGACCGCGAACGCCTTCGCCCAGTCGAGAAATGCATAGTCGGGCGCGCGCTTGCAGTCCAGGAGCGCGACGGGTTCCGGGCGAGCCGTGGCCGCCATGCTGGCAGCGGCCAGGCAGGCGGCCAGCGCGGCGGCGGCGATGATCCAGGCGGTCCGGGCGCGGGGCAGCCGGTCCTGTCGCGAGTTCTTCGTGTCCATGGCTGCCCTTCGTCACCCTCGCGCCGTTGGGGGCGGAGGAGGCGGCTCGCCGGCGCGACCCGAGCCCGTCGAGGCCCGGCGCAGGCCGAACAGGCGGAGCGCGGCGCCCAGGAGGCCCTCCGGGCGCTCGTCGGCGGGGGCCTCGCGCAGGGCGCGGATCGGCTGGTGAAGGATCTTGTTGACCAAGCGGTCCGCCATGCGCTCGACCTCGGCACGCGCCTCGGCCGGCAGCTCGGGCAGC
>DATKZY010000165.1:0-30718 GCA_035527715.1 Planctomycetota bacterium
AGAAGGGCTTCCTCCCCCCGCACCCCCCACCATCCCAAGAACTTCTGGACTGGCCCGCCACCGTGCATGCGTTCCCGCGCTTGACTCCGCCCCCATCCCGCGCCATACTCTCGGTTGCCCCGTGTCAACCCAGGCGAAGGAGCCATCCAGCCACCCGGGAGGCACCCGATGCCGGCGCCCCAAGCCATCGCCGAACTCGTTGGACGCTTCACCCAAAACCTCGACGCCTATCGCTCCGGCGCCTACAAGGAGGCCCAACTGCGCCTGGAGTTCGTCAACCCCTTCTTCAAGGAACTCGGCTGGGACGTATACAACGAGAAGGGCTATGCCGAGGCCTTCAAGGAGGTGGTCCACGAGGATGCCCTGAAGATCGGGGGCGCGACCAAGGCCCCCGACTACTGCTTCCGCATCGGCGGCACCCGCAAGTTCTTCGTCGAGGCCAAGAAGCCCTCGGTAGACATCGCCGGCGAAACCTCCCCCGCCTACCAGCTTCGCCGCTACGCCTGGTCCGCCAAGCTCCCCCTCAGCATCCTCACCGACTTCGAGGAGTTCGCGGTCTACGACACCCGCGTCAAGCCCGCCCGCACCGACAAAGCATCCACCGCGCGCGTCAAGTTCATCGCCTACACCGACTACCCCGCCCGCTGGGACGAGATCGCCTCTATCTTCTCCCCCGACGCGATCCAGAAGGGGTCATTCGACAAGTACGCCGAAACCACGAAGCGCAAGAGGGGCACCGCCGAGGTAGACGACGCCTTTCTCGCCGAAATCGAGGCCTGGCGCAGCGACCTCGCCCGGGTCATCGCGCTAAGGAACCCCTCCCTCTCCCAGCGCGACCTCAACTTCGTCGTCCAGGCCACGGTGGACCGCATCATCTTCCTGCGCATCTGCGAGGACCGCGGCATCGAGCCCTACGGCCGCCTCGGCACGCTCCTCAACGGCGACCGGGTCTACCCCCGCCTCTTCGAGCTGTTCCAGCGCGCCGACGAACGCTACAACTCCGGCCTCTTCCACTTCGCCCCCGAGCACGGCCGGCCCGAGACGCCCGACACCCTCAGCCGCACCCTCGACATGGACGACAAGGTGCTGCGCGACATCCTGCGCCGCCTCTACTACCCCGACAGCCCGTACGAATTCTCCGTCCTCCCCGCCGACATCCTCGGCCAGGTCTACGAACAATTCCTCGGCAAGATCATCCGCCTCACCGCCGGCCACCGCGCCGTCGTCGAGGAGAAGCCCGAAGTCCGCAAAGCCGGCGGCGTCTACTACACCCCCACCTACATCGTGGACTACATCGTCGCCCACACCCTCGGGCCTCTCCTGGGCGTCCCGCCCCAATCGTCCTCGTCCTCGTCGTCGTCCTCGTCGTCGTCGAGTTCTTCTCCAATTGTGGGCGGGGCCTCTGCGCCCCGCGACCCGAATCCCCTTGCGGCCACCGACCGCGGGGCAGAGACGCCCCGCCTACAATTGCTGAACCCGAAGCAAGCCGCCAAGCTCCGCATCCTCGACCCCGCCTGCGGCTCGGGCTCGTTCCTACTCGGCGCGTATCAATACCTCCTCGACTGGCACCTCGCCTGGTACACGGCCCACGACCCCGAGAAGCACGCCAAAGGCCGCAACCCTGCCCTCTACCAAGGCCCCGGCGGCGCCTGGCGCCTCACCCTCGCCGAGCGCAAGCGCATCCTCCTCAACAACCTCTACGGCGTGGACATTGACCCCCAGGCCGTCGAAGTCACCAAGCTCTCCCTGCTCCTCAAAGTCCTCGAAGGCGCCTCACGCGAGGTCCTCGACCACCAGCTCAAGTTCTTCCACGACCGCGCCCTGCCCGACCTCGCCGCCAACATCAAGTGCGGCAACAGCCTCATCGGCCCCGACTTCTACAAAGGCCAGCAGGCCACCCTCTTCGACGACGAAGAGCGCCTCCGCATCAACGTCTTCGACTGGCACGCCGAGTTCCCCGCCATCATGAGAGCCGGCGGCTTCGATGCCGTGATCGGGAACCCACCCTACATCAAAGAATACGTGAATCGGGACCCATTCCATGACCTACGAGGCACAAGGCTGGCAAAGTACTACCAAGGCAAGATGGACCTCTGGTACATATTCGCTTGCTTAGCCATTGACCTGCTCAAGCCCGGCCGACGCCATAGCTTCATAGCCACGAACAATTGGATCACGAACAGCGGAGCAAGTATTCTGCGCCAGAAGATTCTCGCAGAGACCCAGATGCATGAATTCGTTGACTTTGGCGATTACCAGGTGTTCCATAATGCCGGCATTCAGACGATGATCTACCTACTGGAGAAGACCGGCAGGCCGCACGCAGGCAAAATACGTTACCGGCGGATCATCCGACCCAATATCGAGGTCCAGGGGGTCCAGCGTTTCCTCTCTGAAGGGGCATGTGGAGAGTTCGCGGTCAGCTTCGACGCTAGCATAATGAGCGGCACAGAGGGCCAGGTCTTCACCTTCGTGGACGACAGGAACCGAAGGGTCTTGCGGCGTATGGAGACAGCGGGGCGCTACCGCCTCAGTCCAGGGGAAGTGGGGACAGGGATCGATGTGCATCAGGACTTCGTTTCCGCCAAGCACTTTGAGGTCCTGCCGAAGGGCAGTGCCCAGCCGGGCGACGGAATCTTTGTTGTCTCGGACAAGGAGAAGACGGCTCTTCACCTCACGGCACGGGAGAGGGACATAGTCAAGCCCTACTACACCACACAGGAGTTGGGCCGCTTCTACGGTGACCGAGCCAACAAGCTATGGATCATATACACCGGTCCTGTAGCCGTGGCGCGCATCAGTGAGTACCCGCATGTGAAGGCGCACCTTGACCGAGTCGCCAAGGTGATAACGTCCGACAACCGCCCTTACGGGTTGCATCGGGCGCGTGACGAACGGTTCTTTCTTGGTGAGAAGATCGTCTCGTTACGCAAGACAGATCGACCGCACTTCACGTACACGGATTTCCCATGCTACGTTTCGCAGACATTCTTTGTCCTGAAGCCAACCGACATCGACCTCAAGTACCTGGTCGGCGTTCTCAACTCGCGCCTGTGCCACTTCTGGCTGGACAGGAAGGGCAAGAAGCAGGGGGGCGCATTGCAGATTGACAAAGCGCCCCTGCTGGCGATCCCCATCTACGCAGCAGATTTACATCATCCCACTGACAAAGCTCGACATGACCGCATGGTGGGATTGGTGGACGGGATGATCTCGTTGCACAGGCGTCTGTCGTCGGCCAAGACGGCCCACGAGCAAACGGCTCTTCAGCGGCAGATCGCGGCGACGGACAGGGAGATTGACGAGTTGGTGTATGAGCTGTACGGCCTGAGCGACGAGGAGATCAAGATCGTGGAAGAGGCGACGGCCGGCGGAAAGATGTGATCGGTGTTGGGTGTTCGGTCTTAGGTGTTCGGGTACGGACAAAGCCGAGGACATCGCGGCCCGATGCTCTGCGTCGGGTCAAGAAGTAGGACAAGGGTGGAAACGCAGGCCGGAATGGGTACAATGGATTCGTCACGGTAGACAGGAGACATGCGATGAGCAGGACGACCTTGCTGCAACGGGCGAGCCGCCGACTCAAGGGACTGTCGGAAGAGCGCCTGCGGATGGCCGACGGGTACCTGGCGTATCTGGAGGAAGAGCACGCGACGGAGGAGCTGCTGCGCATTCCTGGCTTCGCCGAGGCGTTTGAGGAGGCGGAGCGCGACATTGCGGCCGGCCGGCTGACGCCGGCCGAGCATCTGCGGCAGAAGTACTGACATGTACCGCACCAACGATGCGGAACGGACGGTGATCATCCCGGTGATTGCTCATCGGCGGGAGGCCTACGATTGAGGCGGAGGCACCGGCAGATCGCAGCAACGGACAGGGAGATTGACGAGTTGGTGTATGAGCTGTACGGCGTGAGCGACGAGGAGATCAAGATCGTGGAAGAGGCCACGAGCCGCTGACCGACGCGGGCGCGGGTAGTGCCGTCTCTTATCCGCGGCCATCCGCGTAATCCGCGGTCAAGAGCCTCTTCTCTGCTGCCTCTCCTCGGCCCCCTCTGCGCGCTCTGCGTGAGAATCACTTCTCCTGCACGTGCTTGAAAAGCGGCGTCCAGCCGCCGCACTCCGACAGGCTGACGCACTTCTCCTGGCCCCTTCCGCGGTCGAGGGCACACGCCGCCCACAATTGCCCAATCCCATCCGCGTGCATCTGCGTTCATCCGCGGTGGGATTCTTCTTCTCTGCTGCCTCTCTTTGGCCCCCTCTGCGCCTCTGCGTGCGATCTTCTGCTTGAGGCATTGAAAGCGGCGTCAGGCCGCCGCACTCCGAAAGGCTGACGCATTTCTCGTGGCCCCTTCCGCGGTCGAGGGCACACGCCGCCCACAATTGCCCAATCCCATCCGCGTGCATCTGCGTTCATCCGCGGTGAGATTCTTCTTCTCTGCTGCCTCTCCTTGGCCCCCTCTGCGTGCTCTGCGTGAGAAATCCCGTTTCGCGTTTCGTGCCAGCGCGGGGGCGAGGAAGTCCCACAACACGGTGGCATCTCGTGGAACACGAAGGTGACCCCGCGGCAGACTTTGCCCTTGACTCCTCCGTCACCGCGTGCTACACTGCGGCGGTGATAGGGAGCCAGGCGAGGGGGTCGGTTCGAGGCAGGAGGTCACGATGCGAGCCGCGCGTGTGTCACTCGTTGCGGCGTTCCTCTGCCTGGCCGCACGGCTGGCGCCCGCGGCGATCATCAGCCTGAATCAGCCTTCCCCCGCCGTGACCACCGTCAGCTACACGCACCTCTACGACCGCGCGCTCCCCGGCAACGACGGCTTCCCCGACCCGAACGTGACGCTGAGCAACATCGGGCTGGCCAACTACGGCGACGCCATCTGCTACTCCGTCCTCAGCGGCTCCCAGGGCACGCTGACCTTCGACTTCACGACCGCTGCCTCCCCCGGATACCTCCTGCTCGGCCTGAAGGTGGTGTCGCATACCCACGACTGGGATGCCGGCAACGTCGCCGGCGCGTGGGACACGAATCTCACCCCCGGGTTCACGACGTACTACGACAGCAACGTGGACGGCGGGGGCATAGTCACGGACTGGTTGCTGGACACTGGCATCGCGGGCGCCACGACCCTCCAACTCCGCTACACGGCCACCCTGGGCACGGTCGGGCAGCCATGGTTGCAGCAGGTCTTCGGCGTCCACGACGGCGCTACGAGATCCTGGACCTTCGAGGCCACGGCCACCTACGGCACGCCTGAGCCTGCCACGAGTGTCCTTCTCCTCCTTGGGACCGCCGGCCTTGGCCTCAGGACTCGCCGCCGCTCGCGCAAGCCCTGACACGACCCTCCGAACGCTGCCCCCCCCTGGCCTCTCCCTCTCCTCCCGCGGGCCATGCTTCGGTGCTTCGGGTACGGACGAAGCCGGGGATCGGGCGGCGTGGGGCGCGGCCCGAGCGAAGTCGAGGGCACGCCCCGCCCACAATTGCCCAATCCCATCCGCGTCCATCTGCGTTCATCCGCGGTGAGATTCTTCTTCTCTGCTGCCTCTCCTCGGCCTCTCTGCGTGCTCTGCGCGAGATCCGCGTCTTGTGATTCGCGCAGATTCGCGGGATTCGCGGTCGGCAGATCGGTGTTCGGTGATCGGTGTTCGGGGAAGAGAGGACTTGCCACAGAGACACAGAGCACACAGAGAGGAGGGTTGTCTGGGTGGAGGACCCGAAGCGGTGGTCCGAGCCTGCCTTGCTCCTATCCGCGTCCATCTGCGTTCATCCGCGGCAGAGACTCTTCGGTTTTCGGTGCCGGGGTGCAGACGGGGATTCTCTGTGGCTGTCTCTGTGCTCTCTGTGCCCTCTGTGGTGAGAGTCCCGGCTTCGCAGGCTCACGGCCCGTCGTCCTCTTCCTCCCCGGGGCGCAGGGGGATGTTGGGGCCGTGGATCTGGGGGGAGATGCCGGTGAGGATGTCGGCGTAGGTCAAGAGGTCGGGCGGAAACAGGCTGCGAGCGTTGAGCTGGTGCATGAGGAACAGGTAGAAGAGAAACAGCGTGTCCTGGCCCGAGGCGTAGTAGCCGAGACAGGCGTCCTCGAGGCAGCTCGTGGGCGCCCAGCGTAACTTGTCCCTGCCAACCTCGACGGGGAGGAAGTGGTAGACAAGGGCCTGGTCGAGGACGCAGATGCAGTCAACCCAGGCGTCGGGGACCTTGCCGCGGTGGAGTTCGGCGACGCGGGGGACGAGGGCCTTGCCGGTGTCTGGTGCGCCCAGGGCGAAAATGGCGGCGAAGGGGGCCGGGTTTTCCCTGGGGCCGTGGTAGATACGATGGCCGTCGTGATCAGCCACGATGGCGTTGCGGGCGAGGTTCTTGGCCGACGTGACGTTGGCGACGGACTCCCCGAGTTCAGCGGCGCTGAGGAACGGGGTGAAGGCGATGACGGCGTAGACGCTTTCGGCGGGGAAGACGCGGGAGGCGTCGGAGTCCTGGAGAAGCGGGGAGTGGTGGGCGTCGTAGATCACGATGTCAATCTGCTTGCTGCACCAGCCCCGGGAGTCGACGATTTCGCCCGAGCCGACGCCGTAGCACGGGGGGAGGTAACGGGTGAGGAAGTCGCGGAGGACTTGTTCGCGGCGGGCGCCTTTCTCGGCGCGGTGGACGCCGCCGACGGATTCGGCCTCGAAGCTGGCGCGGAGGGCCTTGCTGACGGAGCGGAACTTGGCTCGGAGGTCCAGGCGCGGGCGGATGGGCATGTGGGACGTCCCTCCTGTTGGTGCGAGAGGCGGGACTCGAACCCGCACGGAGTTACCCACAGGATCCTAAGTCCTGCGCGTCTACCAATTCCGCCACTCTCGCACGTTGCTGCACATCTCTACCTACACTGTACGCGCGGCCCCCAGCCGTGTCAAGCTTGTTGCGGTCGCGGCTCAGGGGGCGGGTGCGGATGTCACCTGCGCCTTCCCACCGGCCAACTCGGCTGCCGCGAGGTGGAGCCGGGCGACGTAGCCGGGCCAGTCATAGCCCAATTCGCTCTGGCTCAGGTAGAACGGGCTGCCCCAACCCATTCGCACCAGCAGCTCGTCCAGGAGGGCCTGATACGGCTTGCGCTCCTCCTCGGGCAGCTTCAGGTAGGCCCTGACGATGGCCGTCTTCACTTCCGCATCCTGCACGCCTTCGCGGAGCATCTGGAACCGCACGGTCGGGACGGGGCCGTCGGGGCCGGGGACAGTGAGCGATTCGACGTGGGAGAAGAACGACGTGCTCCTGGGCGCCTCGCGGCTCGTCCTGGCCTGCCAGAAGTCCAGGCCGATGCGGCCGATGCAGCCCCAGTTCGCGGTCATGGTGCGAAAGACCAGCGGCGGCGAGTACTCCTGATGCAGCCAGCGATCGGTGGGAAGCTCGAGGAAATCGTAGGGCTTAGCCACGCGCTCCTCGAACTGAGGGAGCCGGAGCGAGGCGGTCCCGCGCGGCCATTCCATCATGCCCACTTCCATCCCCCCGGTGGCGACCATCTTGCCGTCCTGGGGGGCGGGGTCGCCGCTGAAGTGCGAGAGGAAGTCCCATCGGGCGTACGGCGCCCACTGCTTCACGAGCTCGGCGGTCTTCTGGCCCGGCCGAATGTCGCCGCCCAAAGCCAGCATGATGACCCGCTCGGGCCAGCCGCGCCGGGTCACGAGCGCGCGCACGCCGTCCAGCAGCGGCTTCCAGAACTGCTCGCTGCCTTCGTCGCCAATCGCCGGCACGGTGGCCTCCGAGGCTGTCCCTGTGTTGGGGTCAAGCACGACCACGAGCGGCGGCGAGTACTTCACGTTCTCGCGCGTGGGGATCCTGCGGTTCTCGTAGGCGTCGGCGTGTTCTTTCGCGGACGACGCGCCCCAGATGTAGAGGCTGATGGCCCGGGGCGGCGCGCAGTGTCTGGCGTATGCGTCGAGGTACTTCTCCAGGATCGTCAGGTCAGGCTTCAGTCCCTGCGGCGTCTTCGTCCATCGGATGATGGGCTGCCAGTTGAATCGGGTGCCGCTCTTCCCCGTGCCGCCCACGCCGGAGACGAGGATGGGCACGTGCACGACGTCGTTGCCGACCTGCCCGAGCAGCGCGAGCGTCTTGTCCATCAGCTTCAGGTGGGCCTCCGACCACAGTTCCACGTTGTACTGCTTCGCGACGGTCTCGGGCGAGTGCGTGAGCCCGACGGACGACGAGAAGTCCCTCGCATCCGGCAGCGTCAGCCCCGTCACCAGCACCTGCGCCGGAACGCCGAACTTCTTGCCGTTGGCCTCGAGGCTCAGGGTCGAGACGTACCATCCCGGCGCCTGGCCCTTCGGCGCCTGGACGACCAGCCACACGGGAACCGTCGTCGCGCCGTCGGGTGGCTTCGCCATCAGGGCGTCGCAGTAGTGCACGCCCGGGTGCTGGACGGCAAAGCGGATCTGCACGCCGCTCGCGGGCAGGACGGCGCCCGCCGGCCCCTTCAGCGGTCCCATCGAGGCGGTCACGCCCCGCAGCCCATCGGGGTCCGAGAGAATCGCCTGCCCGCTTGCCACGCCGTTGCGGGGCATGGTCATTCTGACGGGAAGCACGGGGTCGAAGGGATTGCCCTGTTGCAAGCCCTTGACCGGCATCCCGCGTCCCCAGTAGAGAGTCCAGAACCAGCTCCTGTGGATGAGGGAGTTCGGAGACGGCGTCTCCGTCACCTGATCCACGGCGTTGGCGCTCCACACGTGGGTGCCCGTGAGCGCGCCCGCGCAGGAGATCACCCCGGCGCCAGTGGCGCTGGCCAGCCTGGCCTCGCGGAAGCCCACGTGGCTCCACCCGTTCCTCTCCAAAGGCCCGGCAAGGGCGGACCGGTGCAGGGCGATGGCCAGGACGTTGCGCCCCTTGACCAGGACGCGGGACGGGACCTCCACGGTGATGGTCCGAATGCGCTTGTCGTAGCGGGCAAGCCACTTCGGGTCGGGCTGAGGAGGCCCACCACGCTTGCTCGCGGCGAGCACGGGCAAGGGCGTCTTCCCGTCGTCCGTGGTGTATGCCTCGATCGGGTAGTCGTCGGCGGGGGTCAGCGGCGCGATCTCGCCCGGGGGCATGCAGCCGCGGCCGACCTCCTGGCCGTTGACGTAGGCC
Source organism: Planctomycetota bacterium (assembly GCA_035527715.1). Lineage (GTDB taxonomy): Bacteria > Planctomycetota > PUPC01 > DSUN01 > DSUN01 > DSUN01. The sequence goes on from DATKZY010000165.1 coordinate 9,094, forward strand.
ACGGCGCCGCCGAGGCAGACGAGCGTCAGCCTCAGGTCGGTCGCCTTGGCGGGGTCCGCGATCCCGAAGCAGGTGCGCACGCAGAGGCGGGCCGGCCATGGGCCACGATCGGGATTGGGGACCTCGATGCCCCAGCCCCCCAGGAAATCGGCCAGGTCGCCCTGGTATCGCGCCCAGCAATGATCATCGAAATCGGCCTTGATCCAGTCGGGCGACGGCATCGGCGAGGTGTGGTACTTCGCTGGGTCCACCTGGGCCGGATCGAACGCCGCCGTCTTCCTGTCCCGGCTTCGGAACGAGAGTTCCCCCTTCTCCCTGACGATTGGGTCGGCCGTCACGAGGAAGGCCCGCCACGGCGTCTGGGCGCTCACCACCTCGGCCTCGGCGGCGAAGCCTCCGCGCGGTGCGAGGATGGCCCAGACCCCGGCCAGCAGAACTCGGGCCAGCGCCCGCGCGAACCATTCTCGCATAGCCGCCTCCTTCGCCTCCGAGGATAGCAGATTGGTCGGGCACTGCAAGCTCAGTCGGCGAGTTGTTCTTGCCGGCTGTTTCCCCTATAATGCCCCGGGAGCTGGCTCGTCCGCGGCTGCAAGGAGGAGAGCATGAGAACGCCGCTTGCCTGCGTAGTCACGCTTCTTGCCAGCGCCGCGCTTGTCGCCGGCGAGGGCGTGGGGAAGGCGGCGCCAGCCACCGAGCTTGGCCAGCTTGCCGCCAGCATGAAGCCGGGGGAACTGAAGGAGCTGAAGACCAGGAACTACGACTGGGAGCTGCTCAAGTCGTACTACGACTGGGAGGAGAACCTGAGGGGCGCCCACAAGGGCTACTCGATCATCAGTTGGTCCAACGACGCCAACTGGGACCCGGTGACTCGCCAGCTCCTCTATTTCGGCCTGGGACACTATGCATCACCGAAGTTCGTCATCTACTTCGCCGATACGAATGAATGGAAGCTGATGCCCATCCCGCCCTGGGCAGACAAGCGCAGGCCCGAGGTAAAGGCCTGGCCCGTCGGGCACACCTATGACATCGAGGGCATCTGCCCCGCGAAGCGCTGGTTCGCGGTCAAATGGAATGCCCTGCACCTGTATGGCATTGACAAGGGCGAATGGAGCGCGGTCCCGGGGTTCGGCACGAAGGGATCCATTGACCAGATGGAGTACTTCCCCGAGCTGAACGGCTTCGTGTACGGCGAGGGCTGGGGCAAGAAGCTCATGCTGTATGACGTGGACACGGGGGAGAAGCGGAAGCTGGCCGATGTGGCGGTCGCCATGCACGGCGTGATGGAGTACGACCCGGTGCACAAGGTGCTCATCCTGGGCGGCGGCGATGCCGGCGACAAGCCGGCGCAAGACCTCTACCTGCTCGACCGGGAGGGCAAGCTCACGAAGCTCAAGCCCCCTCCCGTGTGGATGCGCTGCACGCCCGAATGCAAGGTCACGTGCGATCCGGTCAGCGGCGACTACCTGATGAAGGGCCGCGGCCACGAGGACTTCTATGCCTTCCATCCGCTCAAGGATGAATGGAAGGAACTGCCGCCGGCTCTGCGGGTGCCGGACGGCCTGGCCGCACAGGTGAGCACGTACGGGGTCGTCATGTTCTGCGGCTCAGGCAGGTCCCCCCGCGTTCTCGTGTACAAACACAAGACGCCGTGGCAGCAGGAATGACCTCTCCGGCGGCCTCTTCGCGGGCGCGATCAAGGCGAGCGCCCTGGAAACGACTCCACAAGAACGAGTGGCCGAAGCGCGCTTGCATCGCCGGACCAACCTGCTATGCTGTGAGTACCGGCTGCCTGCGCTGGGGAAACCCACGGCCTGCCGTGAGCGCCAGTCTCTTCCGCGTCCCGGCGCAGAGCAGTGGAAAGGAAATGACGATGAGACATCGCCTGCACCCTGTCAGGAGAGCAATGGCCGTCGTTGCGGCGCTCGCCGCCGCAGTCGCCTGCGCGGCGCCGGCCGAGGACGCCCGGCAGATCCTGTCGGCCAGCGGCACGAAGGGGGGCTTCGTCGCCCACCTGGGCTGCGGCGATGGCAAGCTCACGGCCGAGCTGCGAGCGGGCGAGAGCTTTCTCGTCCAGGGCCTCGACACGTCGGCGGAGAAGGTGGCGGCTGCCCGGCAGCACATCGCCGGGCGCGGACTCTACGGCGAGGTCACGGCGAGAGAGTTCGACGGAAAGGCCCTGCCGTATGCGGACAGCATGGTCAACCTGCTGGTGGTGGACGGCCCCTGTTCCGTACCCCGGGAGGAGATGATGAGGGTTGTGTGCCCGAAAGGGACGTTGTGCATCAGGGACGGCGACAAGTGGAAGACCGAGACGAAGCCCTGGCCGGCCGGGATGGACGAGTGGACCCATTACCACCACGACGCGCAGGGAACCATGGTGGGCAAGGACAAACTCGTCGGCCCGCCCCGCCAGATTCGATGGATGGGCGACCCCAAGTGGCTGCGCAACCACGACTTCATGTCGAGCATGCACGCCCTGGTGTCGGCGGGCGGCCGCATCTTCTATATCATCGATGAGGGGCTCCGCGCCCACGTCTTCCTGCCCGCGCGGTGGTCGCTCATCGCCCGCGACGGCTTCAACGGCACCATTCTCTGGAAGCGGCCGCTGAAGGACTGGCACCCCGCCAACTGGCCGCTCAAGAGCGGCCCGGGCTATCTGCCCCGCCGGCTGGTGGCCGTCGGCGACCGCGTGTTTGTCACCCTCGGGCTCAACGAGCCGCTCACCGCCATTGACGCGGCCACGGGGCAGACGATTCGCACGTATGACCAGACCAAGGCCACGGAGGAGATCGCGTTCACCGACGACGTGCTCTTCCTGCTCGTGGACCCGAACCGCCAGCCAGTGGGCTATCGGGCCAAGGCCACAACCTACAGTGAGATCGGCCACGCCAACTCGGGATGGGGCTGGTCGAAGGACAAGCCCGAGCGGCGCGTGATGGCGGTGGACGCTGCCTCGGGCAAGACCCTGTGGCAGCACAGCGCGAAGGTCGCGCCGCTGTCGCTCACCGTGGGCGAGAAGCACGTGTTCTTCTACGACGGCGACAAGATGGTGGCCCTCGACCGCAAGACAGGCCAGCCGGCCTGGGCCTCGGAGAGTCTGCCGCGCGTGACGATCCGGCCCGCCACGGGGGCCGCGCCGCGGGTGGTCCTGTCGCAGGGAATCCTGGTGCTGTGCCACGGCACACAGGTCGTCGGGTTCTCCGCGGAGGACGGGAAGGTGCTGTGGCAGGGCAAGATTCCGCCCACGGGCCACCACTGCCCGAGCGACCTCTTCGTCATCAACGGGCTCATCTGGTCGGCCCACACCGGCGCCGCGCAGCAGAAGGGCACGCACTTCGTCGCTCTGGACCTGCGCACCGGCGCGGCGGCGAAGGACCTCGTGGCCGAGAACCTCCCAGCGTTCCCGATGCACGCGCGATGCTACCCCAGTCGCGCCACCGAGCAGTACATCATGCTGGCAGGCATCGGCACCGAGTTCTACGAGCCGGGCGCCGGCAAGCTGGAGATCCACAACTACGTGCGGGGAAGCTGTATCTACGGGGTCATGCCGTGCAACGGCCTGCTCTACAAGCCACCCGACTCGTGCGCCTGCTACTACATGTCCAAGCTGGAGTACTTCTGCGCGCTGGCCCCGGCCGCAAAGTCAGGGATGCCGCCAGTGTCGGAAGCCCAACGCCTGGAGAAGGGGCCCGCGTACGCCGGCGTCGCGGCCCAGGTGGCCGCGGCCGACGACTGGCCGATGTACCGCCACGACCCCCTCCGCAGCGGGTCGTGCGCGACGACCGTGCCCGACGAGTTGAAGACGGCGTGGGACGTCAAGCTGGGCGGCAGGCTCACGCAGGCGGTCATCGCCGGCGGAAGAGCGTACGTCGCGTCCGTTGACACCCACACCTTGCACGCCCTCGACGCCCGGGACGGCAAGGCGTTGTGGACGTATGCGGCCGGCGGCAGGATCGACTCGCCGCCGACCATCGAGCGAGGCAGGGTGATCTTCGGCTCGGCCGACGGCTCGGTCTACTGCCTGCGCGCCGACGACGGGGCACTGGCGTGGCGCTACCTGGTCGCGCCCGACGACAGGCAGATCATCTCGTGCCAGCGGCCCGAGAGCATCTGGCCCGTCAGCGGCAGCGTGCTGGTGCATGACGGCACGGTGTACGCCCTCGCCGGGCGGAACATGTTCTTCGACGGCGGCCTGCGTCTCGTGCGGCTCGAAGCGGCGACGGGGCGCAAGCTCTCCGAGACCGTGCTCGACGAAAACGACCCCCAGACGGGCAAGAACCTCCAGACCCTGATCGTCGGCAAGTCCATGCCGGTCGCCAATCCCGACCTCTTGTCCTGCGACGGGAAGTACGTGTACATGGGGGCTCAGCGGTTCGACCTCGAGGGCAAGCGGACCCAGATCGCGTCCATCTCGTCGAGGTCGGGCACCGCGACGGGAGACGGCGTGCACCTGTTCTGCTCGACCGGCTTCCTGGACGATCTGTGGTTCCACAGGTCGTATTGGACGTATGGCGAGCGGTTCCCCGAGGGCTGGTCCGAGTACAGCCAGGCGCAGCGCGTGCAGCCCAGCGGGCGGATCATGGCCCTCGACGACACGCGAGCCTACGGCTTCCGCTCCGATGGCCTGGGCAACACCCTGCTCCCCACGCCCACCTATCGCCTCTACGCGGCAGACAGGAAGGCCACTGGACGCGACGAACCCGACGCCCCGGCCAGGAAGGGGGCGAAGCGGAAAGACAAGGCCGGCAAGGGCGGCAGCGACAGCATCGCCGGGGCACATCATGTCCACTGGCAGATCCAGTCGCCGCCGCTCCTGGCGAACGCCATGGCCGCGGGCGGCGGGAAGCTCTTCGTCGCCGGGCCGCCCGACGTGGCCGACGAGGCGAAGATGCTCGGCTTCCTGCCCGGCGAGGACGACGAGATCAACCGCGGGCTCGCCGCGCAGGACGCGGCCTGGCGCGGCAAGGCGGGCGCCCTGCTGTGGGTCGTCGCCACAGAGGACGGGAAGAAGCTGGCCGAGTGCAAACTGGACGGCTTGCCCATCTTCGACGGCATGTCGGTCGCGGGGCGACGGCTCTACCTGGCCACTCAGGACGGCCGCCTGCTGTGCCTGAGCGGGGCCGAGTGAACGACGCGGGCGGCCCTCGAATGGGCGACCGGGCCTTGACCCCATGCGGCGATCCCCTTAGAATCGTCTGGGGGACTCGAAATGAAGAGAGGCCCGGCATGGTATTGCGCTACGCAATCGGGATCATCATCGGTGGCGGGATCGGGTTCGCCATCGGGCGGTTCGCCCGCGGCGGCGGGTGACCCATGTTCTGCAACCCCTACGTGAGCGCGCTGGTGGGTGCACTCATCGGAGCGCTTCTCGCAGGGGCTGGCGCCGCGGGTCCGGCGCCCAAATGAAACGCCAGGGCCGACGTGGGGCGACCCTCGAGTGGCGGGGCGGTGTGCGGCGCGCGTCCCCTCCCCTCCTCACTCGAGCGCGGACGTTTCGCGCCGGTCCGCTCTCTCCTCGCGAAGGAGGTGCCAGTGCAGCTTCGCTTCCTCGGCGCAGTTCGGACGACGACCGGCTCGATGCACCTGCTGTCGGTGAACGGGGCGCGGGTGCTGCTCGACTGCGGGCTCTTCCAGGGGAAACGCAAGGAGGCATTCGAGCGAAACCGCAGCCTCCCGTTCGATGCAAGCGGGATCCACGCCGTCGTCCTGTCCCACGCGCACATTGACCACAGCGGCAACCTGCCGACCCTGCATCGCCGCGGCTTCCGCGGGCCCGTGTACGCCACGCCGGCCACGGCCGACCTGTGCGACATCATGCTGCGCGACTCGGCCTACCTGCAGATGCGCGACGTGGAGTTCGTGAACAAGCGCCGCAAGCGCCAGGGCAAGAACCCCTTCGAGCCGCTCTACGAGCTCCAGGACGTCGAGGCGCTGCTCGAGCAGTTCGAGCCGGCGGCCTACGGAGAGGCCCGGCGCGTGGCGGAGGGGGTGAGCATCACCTTCCACGACGCGGGCCACATCCTGGGCTCCGCGCTCACCGACATCCACGTGCAGGAGAACGGCTCGACGCATCGCCTCCTGTTCACCGGCGACCTGGGCCGGCCCCACATGCCCATCCTGCGCGACCCGGTGATCGTGCGCGGCGCCGAGACGCTGATCACCGAGAGCACCTACGGCAACCGCGTGCACCCGTCCGAGACCGACGTGAGCGCGAAGCTGGCCGGCGTGGTCAACGAGGTCTGCGAGGCCCGCTCGAAGCTGATCATCCCGGCCTTCAGCGTCGGTCGCACCCAGCAGCTCCTGTACTATCTGGACCTGCTGCACGGGGCGCGGCGCATCTGCCCTCTGCCCGTCTACGTGGACAGCCCGCTCTCCACGCGGGCGACGGCGGTCCACGAGCGCCATGCCGAGTGCTTCGACCGGGAGACCCTGGCGCGGCTGCGAGGCGGGAATTCGCCGTTCGCCTTCCCTGCCCTGCACTTCGTCACCGACGTGGAGGACTCCAAAGCCCTCAACACCACGCCCGGCCCGATGGTGATCATATCGGCCTCGGGAATGTGCGAAGGCGGACGCATTGTCCACCACCTCCACAAGAACATCGAGGACCCGAGCAACATCGTCCTGTTCGTGGGCTACCAGGCGGAGAACACGCTCGGCCGGTATCTCGTCGAGGGCCACAAGACCGTGCGAATCTTCGGGGAGGAGCACAACGTTCGGGCGCAGGTGGCCAAGATCAACGCGTTGAGCGCCCACGCCGACCGCAACGAGCTGCTGTCGTACTATCGGGCGATGCAGGACTCGCTGCGGCGGGCCTTCGTCGTCCACGGCGAGATGGCAAACGCCGAGGCGCTCGCGGCGTCCATGCGCGATCAGGGGATCCCCAACGTCACCATCCCAGAGGTCGGCCAGACCTTCACCCCGTGATGACATCCTGGCCAGGAGGTACAGCGCGTCATGAACGGGTCCTTCATCGAGGTCTGGCGCCCGACGCGGATCGGCGTGAACGAGGTGGTGCGGCGCAGCGTCGGGCCGTTGAGCCTGTGGCTCAAGCGCACGAGCCAGGAATGGCTCCTGGCCACCCGCCGCGTGCCGGAGGAGGTCGGCTGGGGGCCGCCGCTCCCCGGGGCGCCCGAGCCGCACGAGGACGAGTGGCTCCGCTGGACCGCGGGCGACGAGACGAGCATGTTCCGCCTGCTCCCCGTGATGCCGAACCGGCCCGTGGTCCTGCGCCCGGAGTCCACCCTGGCCGTGCCGCCGACGCGCCAGGCGCTCCTGTTCGTGGAAATCCCCATCTGGGTCCGCATCACGGCCGGCGCGGAGCTGCGCTTCGTCCTGCGCGAGGAGCCCACGGTGGTGCTGCCCCGCACGTGGTTCGGCGACCTCGCGTCGGGCGAGCTGTGCTACGCGCTGACGACGCGCGCGCGGCGGTCCGTGAGCCCCGCCGACGCACGCATCCACCGAGCCGTGTGTCCCGTGCGCGTCCAGAATGCCTGGACGGCTCCACTGGAGTTCGACCGCCTGTGCGTCCACGTCGCCCACCTGTCGGTCTACACGGCGGCGGCGCAGTTGTGGACGAATGAGGTCCGCGTGACGTTCCGCGGCCCGGACGATCCGTGCCAGGTGGACTACGCGGAGGGGGCGCCCTCGGCGGAGACGATCACGGGCATCCTGGGCGAGCCCCGCGCCCCGACGACGCGGAGCCTGCTGCAGCGCAGCTTTGCCGGGCTGTGGGGTTTCAAGCAACTCTGAGCAGGATAGGTGGGTCCCCATGTGGATGTCTGCTGCCATTGAGTGGTCGGAGGTCTTCAAGGGCACCACGGTCCGCACGGTGATCGTGGCCGTCCTCATTGCGGTGGCGGGCTATGCGCTGCTGCGCTCCGCGTCGGCCCTGGCAGGACGCCTGGCGCGCCAGCGCCTCACCCCACAGGCGACCATGCTCGTCCGCAAGATGATCTTCTATATCGGCGCCGTCATCCTCCTGATCGTCGTGCTTCAGCAAGTGGGTGTGAACCTGGGCGCGCTCCTGGGCGCGGCAGGCATCGCCGGCATCGCCATCGGCTTCGCCTCCCAGACCAGCCTGTCGAACCTCGTGAGCGGCATCTTCCTCATCTCCGAGAAGCCCTTCGCCGTGGGCGACTGGATCCAGGTGGGCGGCAACAACGGCTACGTCCTCTCCATTGACCTCCTCTCCGTCAAGATCCGCACCCACGGCAACCAGTACATCCGCATCCCCAACGAGACGCTGCTGAAGGCCGAGGTCATCAACATCTCCCGCTTCCCCCTCCGCCGCTTCGAGTTCATGGTCGGCGTCGCCTACAAGGAGGACGTAGCCAGGGTGCTCGAGCTGCTGTTCGACGTGGCGCGGAAGAACCACTTCGTGCTCGAGGAGCCGGGCCCGCTCATCTACATGAAGTCCTTCGGCGACTCCGCCCTCGAGTTCTTCGTCGGCGTGTGGCACACCCGGACCGACTGGGAGGAGGTGCGCAAGACGCTGCCCCAGGAGATCAAGGAGCGGTTCGACGCCGAGGGCATCGAGATCCCCTTCCCGCACCGCACGCTCTACACCGGCGCGGCCACCGCGCCCTTCCCCATCCGCATCGTCGCCGATGCCCCGGGCAGCACCCGCGGAGCCGTCCCAGCAACTCCACCGGAGGGCGCGCAATGAAGCAGAAGCGCCGTCGGCCAGCTGGCGCGCCGCCCGGCACGCTCACCGTGCCGGAGGGCGCCAGCGTCCCACAGGCCATCCACATCATCCACTACACGCCCGACGCGGTCGAGGAGGTGGATGTTGCCTCGGCCGACGACGTCGCCCCCTTCAAGTCGCGCAAGGGCATCACGTGGGTGAACGTGGATGGCCTCGGCAGCGCGGAGGTGACCGCCGGCCTCGGCCAGGTCTTCGGCCTCCATCCGCTCGCCCTCGAGGATGTCCTCAGCCTCCGCCAGCGCCCGAAGCTCGATGACTACGAGACCTCCCTGTACCTCGTCCTCCGCATGCTCCACTACGAGCAGGGCGTCGAGACCGAGCAGGTGAGCCTGTTCCTGGGCCGCGACTTCGTGCTCACCTTCCAGGAGCGTGCGGGCGACTGCCTGGAGCCCGTTCGCGACCGGCTTCGCAAGGGCACCGGCCAGCTCCGGCGCCAGGGTGCCGATTACCTGATGTACGCCATCATTGATGCCGTCATTGACAACTACTTCCCCTTCCTCGAGCAGATCGGCGAGGTGGTCGAGGGCCTCGAGGACGACGTCGTGGAGAACCCCACGCGGCGAATCGTCGGCCGCATCCACAACATCAAGCGCGACCTCCTCACCGTCCGGCGCAGCGTGTGGCCCCTCCGGGAGGTCGTCAATGCGATGGCCCGCGACGAGAGTCCGCTCATCGGCAAGACCACCCGCGTCTACCTCCGCGACTGCTACGACCACGCCATCCATGTCATGGACATCATCGAGACGTACCGCGAGCTGGCCGGGGGACTCATGGACGTTTACCTCTCCAGCCTCAGCAACAAGATGAACAACGTGATGAAGGTCCTCACGGTCATCGCCACGATCTTCATGCCCCTCACCTTCGTAGCCGGCATCTACGGCATGAACTTCGAGCACATGCCCGAGCTCCACTGGCGCTGGGGCTACCTGGCCGTCTGGATTGTCATTGCCGTCATCACCCTGTTCATGCTCTGGTTCTTCCGCCGCATGGGCTGGCTTGGCGGGGGAAAGGACCAGTGAACGCCATCGAGGGCATCCGGCTCCTCGCTCTGTTCAGCGCGCCTCTTCTTGCCTTTGCGGGAGCGACTCCAGTGCACGAGAGCAATCCTGCCGATGCGGTCCGGCGCGAGCTGGACAGGGCTCCGCAGAAGGACGAGAAGCCGTTCGCCCCGGCCGATGGCGCTGTGGCGAGGCTGAACCCACCCGCCTTCGTGTGGCTCCCGCTCAAGAAGCGGCCCCAGAGCTACCTCCTGGCCATTTCGCGTTCGCCCGACTTCGCGGGCGCCTCGACCCTCGGCTTCGAGCCGCCGATCAGCGTCCACATACCCACCATGCCCCTCGCAGCGGGCGCGTGGCACTGGCGGATCGGCGTGCGCCTGCAAGGCGGGACCGTGGCCTGGGGCAAGGCGCGCGGCTTCACGCTTGCCGAGGACGCGGAGAAGTGGCCGTTTCCCGACATGGATGCCCTGGTGGGCCGGGTCCCGAAGGCACACCCCCGCCTGTTCTTCCCGGGCGCCGAACTCCAACGCGCGCGGCAGTTGCGCGACGGGCCGATGAAGTCGGAGTACGCCAGGCTCCTGCGCGACGCCGGGAAGTGTTTGGGGGAAGCCCTGGTGCCCGAGCCCGACTTCCTGCGCCAGAAGGGGGCCGAGAGGGGCCGCGAGTACGTTGGCATCTTCCGCGCCACCCGCCCGCCGATGGATAAGATGGAGGCCTGCGCCCTCGCCTACGCGCTGAGCGGCGAACGGAAGTTCGGCGACGAGGCGAAGCGGCGCCTCCTCCACTTCTTTGCCTGGGACCCCAACGGCTCGACCAGCCTCTCCCACAACGACGAGCCGGCCATGTGGGTGATGCAGCGCGGCACCCGCGCCTACGACTGGGCCTACGACCTCTTCACCCCCGAGGAACGGGCGAAGGTCGAGGCGGCAATGAAGGTCCGCTGCGGGCAGTTCCTCCGGCGCCTCACGGGCATGCCCTTCGAGAGCCGGCCCTACTCGAGCCACCCCGCCCGCGACGTGGGGTTCCTCGGCGAGGCGGCGCTCTGCTTCCTCCACGAATGGCCCGAGGCCCGCGGCTGGCTGGAATACGTGATGAAGATCTACTGGTCGGTCTTCCCCGCCTGGGCGGCCGACGACGGCGGCTGGCAGGAGGGGCCGGGCTACTGGAGCGCCTACATGGGCTTCGCCCTCCACTTCGCCACCGCGCTTCTGAAGGCCACGGGCGAGGACATCGCGCGGAAGCCCTTCTTCCACAACACCCCCTACTACAAGCTCTACACCAACCCGCCGCTGGCAAGAATGTCGCCCTTCGGCGACGGCCAGCACAACCCGGCAAGAGCCGGCTCCCTGATGTACCACTTCTCCACCCTGCTCCGCGACCCGTGTATCCGCTGGTATGCCGACGTGCAGAAGGCGGGGCCGGGCAGCGGAGCGATGGGCTTCGCCCTCTGCGACCCCAGCCTCCAGCCCAAGCCGCCCGCCGACCTGCCCCAGGCCCGCTGCTTCCCGGGCGCGGGGCTGGTGGCGATGCACACGAATCTCGCCGAGCCGAAGGACGACGCCTGGCTCGTCATGCGCTCCAGCCCCTTCGGCTCGATCAGCCACGGCCACGCCGACCAGAATGCCTTCTGCATCGAGGCATTCGGCGAAGCCCTGGCCATCGCCTCGGGCTACTACCCCTGGTACAGCTCGCCCCACCACGACCGCTGGACGCGCGAGACGAAGGCCAAGAACTGCATCACCATTGACGGCGGCGCGGGGCAGACGAAGCGCTCCTGGGATGCCAGCGGCAAGATCGTCCGGTTCGTGACCGGCGAGCACTACGACTACGCCCTCGGCGACGCCACGAAGGCCTACGGCGGCCGGCTCACGAAGTGCCTCCGCCACGTCGTCCACGTGCGGCCGGGCGTCTTCATCATCGTGGACGAGTTGGGGGCGCCGAAGCCCGTGACCTTCGAGTGGTGGCTCCACGCCCTGGAGGAGATGAAGGTGGACGCGGCGCGGCGCGAGGTCCTCATCCGCCGCGGCGACGCGCGCCTTCTCGTGAGCTTCCTGGAGCCGCAGGAGCTGGCCCTCACCCAGACCGACAAGTTCGACCCGCCCCCCGAGGACAAGAAACCGGACCAGTGGCACCTGACGGCCGCCACGAAGACGAAGGCTGCGTCGGCGACCTTCGTGGTCGTCCTTCGCGCCCACCGCGGGGCGCAGGAGGGCAAGCTCCCCGAGCTTCGCCTCCTGCCAGGCAAGGGCGTGGCGTGGAAGGAGGGCGACGCCGAGCGCACCGTGCTCTTCGGCTGGTCGCAGGACCCTCCCGCCGGCGAGCCGGTCATCCTCACTGCCCGGTAGCCGGTCACGCCTTGCGCTCGTCGGGCACGACTCGGCAGACCTCGACTACCGACGTGATCCCCTTGGCCGCCTTCTCCATTCCGTTGATGAGCATGGGCTTCATGCCAGCAGCGAGGGCCGCCTCGCGGAGGGCCGCCAGCTCGGCCGATGCCGCCACGGCCTGTCGCACGCGCTCGTCGGGCACGAGGATCTCGTGGATGGCCGTGCGCCCGCGGTAGCCGACGCCGTGGCAGGCATCGCAGCCCTTGGGGCCGCAGAAGGTCGCCTCGGGGTGCGCCTGAATGAACTCGGCCGCCGCCGGCGGCACGGAGTGGAGGGCTGGCGTCGCCGGCTCCTTGCACTTCGGGCACAGCACGCGCACCAGCCGCTGGGCGACGACGGCGGCCAGGGAGCTGTTGATGCGGTACGGCTCGAGCCCGACATCGAGCAGACGCCGAAGCGCGTCGGGCGCCGTGTTCGTGTGCATCGTGCTCATCACAAGGTGGCCCGTCAGCGCGCACTGCACGGCCATCTGGAGCGACTCCAGGTCGCGCATCTCGCCAACCATGATGATGTCGGGGTCCTGCCGCAATATGCTCCGCAACACGCGGGCATATGTGAGACCGCGCTTCGGCTCGATCTGGGTCTGGGCGACGCCTTCCAAGCGGTACTCCACGGGGTCCTCGGCCGACATCACGCAGCAGCGCGCGCGGTCTACCTCGTGGAGCATCGAGTACAGGAGCGTCGTCTTGCCCGAGCCGACTGGCCCGGTGATCAGCAGGAGCCCGTGCGGCAACTGGCACAGGCGGCGGATTGCCGCCAGGTCGTCCTCCAGCAGGCCCAGGCGGTCAAGGGTCAGCAGGATGGCCTGCCGGTCCAGGATCCGCATGACGATCCGCTCGCCAAAGAGCGTGGGCACCACGGAGACGCGGAGGTCCAGCTCCCTGCCCTCGATCCTGACCATGATCCGCCCATCCTGCGGCAGCCGCCGTTCCGCAATGTCCATGTCCGCCATGATCTTGATGCGCGTCACGATGGCGCCGGCCAGGTGGTCCGGGGGACGCGGCGCCTCCTGGAGCACGCCGTCAACGCGATACCTGACTTTGAGCCCCTTCTCCTGGGGTTCGAAGTGAATGTCCGACGCCCGGCTGCGGAACGCCGTCAGTAGTATCTGGTTCACGAGCTTCACGACCGGCGCCTCGTTGGCCTGGGGCTCGGTGAGCTTCACCTGCTCGTCGGGCACGAGGGACGAGAGGGTGTTGGTCGCCACGGCCTCGGCGATCTGGAACGCCGCCTCGTCCAGGACCCCCTTGTGCTCGGCGAGGGCCACGGCGCCGATGACTTCCGCGGGGAACGCGTTGCCGCACTGGCGCATGGCCGAGGCCAGGTCGCTGCCATCGAGGATCGCTTTGCGGATCACTTGTGTGGCCGCATCGAGCGGCGGGGCCGCCACCTCGGCGATCAACAGATCGAGAGCCTGAATGATCGGCACGCCGGACCAAATGAGGCGCCCAAAGGCCCTCCAGTAGAGCGCCGGATCGTCCTCTCGAGTGGCGGCGCCGGGCAGAGGGAAGATGCCCTCGCGGATGCCCTCGCCGATCCGCTCGGCGATCACATCGAGCACGCCGCCCGCCTCCCCCGCGCGCACCATCGTCTGCACGCAGCGCGAGAAGATCGCTGCGTGGCGGCCCATCGCCTCCGAAAGCGGCTGCCCGACGTTGATGTCCAGGAGCAAGCCGTCAACGACGGCGGCGAAGTCCGTCTGTCCCAGCCTCTCCTTCGCGTGGGTGAGCGTGGCGATCATCGTCCGCCTGGCCTTCAGGTCCTGCGCGACCGTGCGCCAGAAGGTCAGGTGGTTCTCGATGGTCAGCGACATTGGGGCACTCCTTTCACACAGTGTCGGCGAAGGCTCGTGCGACCTCGCTCTGGGCGCTGCTGCGGCGATACGACCGCTCGCGGGCCTCGATCCATTCGAGCAGCTTGGCCCGCCGCACGCGAAGCTGCCCCGCCACCTCGAACGCCGGCAGTTCCATGACCACCTCCTCCAGGTCGTCGAGCGAGATGCGGAGGAGCTCGGCCACTTCGTCCAGGGTCATCAGTTCCACCTCGTGGGCGCGCCCGACAGCGCTCGACAGCAGGCTGCGGGTCCGATGGAGGCCGCCGGGGGACGGCTGGACCCGCGGCAGCGCCCCGAGCCCCCTGTCCACGGCCCTCACGGCGTCGACTCGGCGCCGGCACGCGGCGCACGAGCCCACGTGCGCCTCGAGCTCGCGCGCCCGGTCGGCCGGCAGGCCGCCGGCGGCGAGCTCGGCGATTTCCTCGTACCTCACGTCGCAGGTCACGGCAGGCGTCTCCTACTCGAAGCGCTGGGCCAGGGCTGCCCGCGCCCGGTGAATAAGGGTCTTGACCGTGTTGACCGGGATGCCAAGCACGTCGGCGACCTCCTGGTAGCTCATCTGCTCGAAGGCGTACAGAACGATGGCCTCGCGCTGGCGCTCGGGAAGCTCCGTGATGAGGCCGCGGAGGCGGGCGAGGCGCTCGTCCCGCTCCGCCTGGTCGGCTGGCGAGGGCCCGCCCGACGGCGCGTCGGCCAGGTCGAGGCCGCTCTCGCGGATGACCCGCCGCCGCAGGCGCTCCGACTGGAGCCGGTTGAGGCAATGGTTCCGCGCGAGGCGGAAGAGCCAGGCTCGGAAGCGGCCCCGAGGGTCATACGTCCTCGCGGCGCGAGCCACGGCAAGGAACACCTCCTGGAGCACGTCCTCGGCCCCGTCCGCGCGGCCGAGCATCGTGCGAGCGAAGTTGTAGATGGGGACGTGATAGCGGTCGAAGAGCACGTCGAAGGCATCGGCGTCGCCCTCGCGGTACATCTGCACGAGATCGTCGTCGCCCAGGCTCGGCACGGCTCGTCCTCTCGTCTGCTGCCGTGGTGTGCCGTTCCCTACCTGTACAAACAGGCGAAGCGTGGAATAGTTTCAGGCGGCCGCCTTCGACTTCCTCTCCCCGGCCAGGGCCCAGGCAGGGGCGATGAGCAGGACGGACTGCTACGGCGCCGCGGGGCCGAAGCGGATCTCCCCGAAGCACAGGGGCTCGCAGAAGCCGGTGCCGAGGTCGTTGGGCGACCAGAGGTAGAGGTGGGGGTTGCGGTTGCCCGCGTAGCGCTCGCGGCCGAAGTTCCCCGCCCACACGCTGCCCGGCTTCGGGGCCGCTACGCCAAGCGACGCGAATGGGATGGCCAGCTCGGCTGTCCAGCGCTGGGCATCCTTGGCGATGTGAATCGCCGACGTCCACTTCGTGTTCCAGGCCTTGTCCTCGGCTTCGGTGGCGGGGTCGTAGCCCTTGCGGGCGTCGTAGCGCGCATCGGGGGCAGCCCCCACGATGAAGTGGATGTACTGCGTCCGACGGCCGGCCGGGTCGAGGAACACCTCGACGCACTCGAGGTTCCAGATGTCCGCATCGTGGCCCTTCGGGTCGGTGCGCATCTTCTCGACGGCGGGCTCGACGCACTCGAAGGCGACGTAGAGGGTCTGGTCGTCGTAGAGCAGCCGCACGGTGGCGCCCACGGCCGCGGGGGCTCCGCTCAGGGGAGCGAGGGGCTGGGGCGCGGCTGCCTTCCAGAGGTCCTCCAGGCGGCCATCCATCTGCGGCGCGGCGGGGGCCCGGCTGGCCTCGATGCGCACCGGCCCCTTCTTCTGCTGCTGGAGGCCCCGCAGCATCGTGTCGAAATCCCAGTCCGCCGGCGGCCCGGTCCGCGAGTGCATGTGCCCGCCCTCCCGGATGAAGGCCACGACAGTGTCCAACCCGGGATACCACACGCGGGCGCGGGCTTTGTCGTAGTTGAGGGCCTTCTCCCGCCAGGCCTTCCAGGCGTCCACCTCGGCCTTCACTCGGAGCAGGGCCTCGACGGAAGGCTTGGCCATGTAGGCCCGGTAGAAGATGTACATGCGGGCGTTGATGGCCAGGTAGTCGAAGGCGTCGCGGGTGAGGCGGAGCCAGCCCTTTGCCCGTTCGGTCGTCGCCTGGGCCTCGGCGGCACGCAGCAGGCTCTCGAGCCGCGCGAGCACGGCCGGCGGGTAGCGGGTCGCAAACTCCGTCTCCGCGCGCGAGCAGCCGGGCAGGCGCGGGACCTCCTGCTCGAGGACGCTGTAGAGCAGGTTGAAGAAGCGGAGCATGGTGGGCGCGGCCTCGCCGTAGAGGCCGGCGCAGTACTCCGTCACCAGTGCGTCGGGGTCGAGGCTCGGGTCGCCCATCAGGCGGCCGGCGGCGTAGTAGGCGGGGCCTTCGAGCCCCCAGTCCTCGCCTCCGCCGCAGTAGTAGATGCCGATGACGTTGTGCTCGTGGAGCATGCGCAGTTCGTCGGCCACCTGCCTGGGGCTGAACTTCGGGCCGATGCCCGCCGGATGGTAGGTGCCCCAGTAGTAGACGTAGGTGGTCATCGCCCGCACCTTGTCCTTCCACGCG
This sequence comes from Planctomycetota bacterium, assembly GCA_035527715.1. GTDB lineage: Bacteria > Planctomycetota > PUPC01 > DSUN01 > DSUN01 > DSUN01. The sequence continues at coordinate 25,578 of DATKZY010000165.1, forward strand.
GCCAGCTTCTCGGGCGTGGGGCCGCAGACCTCGGCCACCACGTTGTCGCCAAAGCGGTCGAACTTCTTCGACGGCCAGGTGGTCGGGCCGTAGACCAGCAGGTGCACCGTGCGGTCGGGATAGCGCTTCGCGCATTCGTCAATGAGCCACTTGTGGGGCACGAGGATGCGCTCGCAGGGGTGGTCGGGGTCGGAGGCGTGGCCGAACTCCCAGCGGCGCGGCTTGCCGGGCGAGCCGGCCGTGTAGCTGTCGAGCGCCTCGCAGGCCGGGCAGCGGCAGGGCTGATAGCCGTCGCTCTGGCCCAGTTGCGCCCACTCGTAGCCCTCCGCGAACCGCTCGGTGAGGCCCTTCAACAGGAGTTGCTTGACCTCCTCGCTCGTCGCGCACAGGTGGTTCCTCTCGCTGGGCGAGCGTTTGCCCCCGATGAGCGCGAAGTACTCGGGATGCGTGTCCTTGTACGTGGCGTAGGGCACCCAGACATTCCAGGTGTGGCCGCCGGCGGTGTAGATGCGGACGGCGGTGCGGAAGTTGTTGGCGAACGATGCGGGCGTTCCGACGCCGTAGAGGTAGCGGCCGTGGCCGTAGGCGAAGGCGGGCGTGGACTCGACGTTCAGGTCGTCGGGCACGCTCAGGCTGGCCGTCTTCGGCACCACCTCGCCTTGTGGCGAAGGCACAAGCCAGCGGACGCCCAGGAAGCGCTCGAGGAAGACCACCGCGGCGCGAGCCGTCCCCTTCGCCCCCAGATGCGTGCGGCCCGCCACGCCCGGCGTGTCGCGCCCGAGGAGGAACAGGCGCTGGCCCTTCACGACCAGGCGACAGCCGTCCCACTTCAGCCCGTTGGCGCTCACGCCGGCCGCGGCTGCCGCCTTCGATGGGCCAAGGACGATCTGTGGGCCCAGGCGCTGCTCGCGTTCGCTGGCGAGCGGCAGGTCGGCGCCCGTCGCCTTCTTGACATACTCCTGAAGCCAGCCGGCGGCCTTTCGCACCTGCTCGTCCGCGGGCTCGGGCAGCACGAGCGTCGCCGTCGCCTTGCCATCCTTCACCAGCTCGAGCGCGAGGGCGGCGGAGCCCACGCCGAGGAAGCACGCCAGCGTCGCGATCCTGCCTGGCCTCGACATCTCCGTTGCTCCTGACTCTTCACTGTCTTCTGTCAACTGTCCACTGTCTACCGGTTTCGGCTCCCGTCGAACAGCTTCGGGTCGGGCGGGGCCTGGACCGAGACACACGTGAGACCGTCGGGGCCGGCCACGGTGCCGTGGAACTCGCCCTCGGAGACCAGGATGACGTCGCCCGCCTCGATCGGCAGCTCCTTGTCGTCCAGGCGGATCACCCCGCCGCCTTCGAGGACGAAGATCAGGTCTTCGGAGCGATCGTGCGTGTGCTGGGTGAAGGCGACGCCGGGCGGGAACTTCGCATAGTTGAACGTCAGGTGCTTCGCCCCGTTGTGCGGGCCGTAGACGTTCCGCGTGTCGCCTAGTCCCATGTCGAACCTGCGGCCGTCGGTGAGCTTGCGGATCTGCATTCGGCACCTCCTTGCTGTGAGGGGCGACGTGCGCCCGAGATGAAGCCCAACACCTGCCAACGTATCTACGCTCTTTCCCGGCGCCTGTCAAGCCTGGTCGCGGAGGCGAGACGACGAGGCGACCCAGTCGAGGGCCATGCGCGTCCACACCGGCACTTGCACGCAGCCTCGAAATATGGTCCTCTGTGCGCCGGTGCGTGAGTGCTCTCATCGGCCCCTCTTGGAGGTGCGTGACGTGACGAAGCAAGCAGCAGTGGCGGTGTTGCTCGCGGCTCTGTGCCTGGCCGGGTGCGGGGCGCCGGGAACCAGGAATGCCGTGGCGACGTTCGCGGGCGACGTGTCGTTTCTCAAGGCGCATACCGATGCGATCGTGCTGTCGGACAAGGCGGGCCAGGCGCAGGTGGCGGTGGTGCCGCTGTACCAGGGCCGCGTGATGACGAGCACGGCAGGCGGCCCGGAGGGGACGAGTTACGGCTGGATCAACCGCAAGCTCGTCGCCTCGGGCGAGCGGAAGCCGCAGTTCAACGCCTTCGGGGGCGAGGACAGGATGTGGCTCGGCCCCGAGGGCGGCCAGTTCTCGATCTACTTCCCCAAGGGCGCGAGCGACAAGTTCGACTTCAAGGACTGGCAGGTGCCCGCGCCGATTGACTGGGGCGGCTGGGCCGTGGTGTCGAAGGACCCGACGAGCGCGCACTTCCGCAACACCTTCTCGCTCATCAACTTCTCGGGGACCAAGCTGGACATCCAGGCCGACCGCTTCGTGCGGCTGCTCGAGCCGGCCGACGTGAAGAAGCACTTCGGCGTGGACGTGCCGTCCGGCGTCAAGGCGGTGGCCTACGAGAGCGACAACAACGTGAAGAACGCCGGCAGCAATGCCTGGGACAAGCGGACGGGCGCGGTGTCCATCTGGATCCTGTGCATGTACAATCCCTCGCCGGCGACGACGATCGTGATCCCATACGTCGAGGGGCCGGAGGAGAAGCTCGGGCCAATCGTGAACGACACCTATTTCGGCAAGGTGGCGGCCAATCGGCTGAAGGCGAAGGGGGGCGTGCTCTTCTTCAAGGCCGACGGCTGCGAACGGGGGAAGATCGGCTTCAGCCCGAAGCGCGCCAAGCCGATCATCGGCAGCTACGACGCCGCGAACCACGTGCTCACCCTCGCCACCTACACCAAGCCCGAGGGCGCGACCGACTATGTGAACTCGATGTGGGAAATCCAGAAGGAGCCGTTCCGGGGCGACGTGGTGAACAGCTACAACGACGGCCCGACGCCTGCCGGCCCGCCCCTCGGCCCCTTCTACGAGATCGAAAGCTCCTCCCCCGCCGCCTTCCTGAAGCCCGGCGAGAGCGTAAAACACTGCCACCGCACGCTCCACCTCCAGGGGGACGAGGCACAGCTCGACAGCCTTGCCAAGGCCGCGCTCGGGGTCGGCCTCGCCGAGATCAAGGACGCCCTCAAGTAGCGAGGAGAGCGCAATGCACAGGCTGTGGAAGAGGGCCCGCGCCGCTGCCGGGAGAGTGCTCCTGGCCGCAATGGCTTCGGCACTGCTCGCCGCCTGCTCGTCCGAGTCCGACCAGGGCGCCGCAGCGAGGCGGGGCGAATACGAGTACGTCAAGTGGCGCGCCGACGGGGGCGCCGACCTCATCACCTTCGAGGACAAGGAGGTCATCTCCCTCAGCAAGGAGCAGCTCGGCACGATGTTCGGCAAGGGCCAGCAGCCCTTCGCGGGCAAGCGCATCGCCGTCAGCGTGCTCAACAGCGGGCCGAAGGGCGGCATCTCCGGCCCGCTCTATCGCCTGCGACCCGCGTGGCAGGAGCTCACCGGGGCGAAGCTCGACATCGTGGAAGTCCCCATCGCCGAGTTGCTGAACAAGACGATGATGGACCTCCAGTTCGGCGGCGGCCAGTTCGACGGCTTTGTCGAGGCCGCCTGGTTCATGGGCGAGTACATCACCCCCGGATTCATCGTGCCCATAGACACCTTCCTGGCCGACAAGCGTTTCCCGCAGTGGAACCCCGACTGGCTCCCGCCCGCTCTCCAGGCCGTCTACACCTGGGAGGGCAAATGGTATGGCACCCTCAACGACAGCGATGGCCAAGTCCTCTACTGGCGCAACGACATCCTCGCCGACCCCGAATGGCAGAAGAAGTACAAGTCCGAGACCGGCAAGGACATGCCCTTCCCCGTCAAGACCTGGCAGGACGTGCTCGACATCGCCCGCTTCTTCAACGGCAAGAACTGGGACGCCAACGACTCCGAGCCCGACACCGGCATCGTGATGCACTTCCGCGTGAACGAGCAGGGCATGTTCCACTTCATGTCGCTCTCCGCGCCATTCGTCGTCCTCGGCGGCGACAAGGTAAACCGCGGCACCAACAACTACTGGTTCGACCCCGAGACCCTGGAGCCGCTCATCAACCAGCCCGGCCACGTCCGCGCCCTCGAGGTCCTCTACGAACTGTCGAAGTGCGGCCCTGCCGCCCAGTCGGCCTGGGACCTCGGCACGGCCTGGGACTGGTTTCTCCGCGGCAAGGCCGTCTTCGTGTTCTCGTGGGGCGACGTGGGAGCCCTCGTGCAGGACGAGGCCCGCTCGAAGATCAGGGGCAAGCTCGGCGCCGCCGCAATCCCTGGCTCCTGCGATGTTTACGACATGAACGCCAAGACCTGGCGAAAGCTCGACCAGCCGAACCTCGTCGGAAACACCGTCGGAGGCTCCTGGCACGGCGTCATCTCCGCAAAGTCCAAGAACCCCGAACTCGTCTACTCCCTCTACGCCCTCATGGCCACCGAGCCGGTGAGCCTGTGGAACGTCAACCGCGGATGGACAGGCGTGGACCCCGGCGCCCGCATCCACTTCCTCCCCCCCGACGGCACCGCCACCCTCAAGGGCTACCTCGACGCCGGGTGGAACGAAGGCGACCTCAAGTTCTACCTGAAGGCCTATCACGACAACTTCTACGCCGCCACCATGCTCCCCTATCTCCGCATCAACGGCGCCGAGGAATACTGGCGGGCGCTCGACCAGAACCTGTCCGAGACCATGATCGGCCGCCTCAAGCCCCAGGAAGCCCTCGACCGCACGGCCAAGGAGTGGGACGCCATCACCGACCGCCGCGGCCGCGACGCCCAGCTCAAGCAATACCAGCGCTCGGTCGGCTACAGGAAGTAGCTCCCCGCGGCCCTCGCCCAGCAGTCAGGCCCCACCGGCCCAGGCCGTGGCTCGCCCCCCCCCAATTCACAGAATGCCAACTGCCTCTCTCAGGGGTTGGCATTCTGTGAATCCCCGCCCGGACGCAGCCGGATCGCCGATTCGCTCACAATGCCAACCCCGCCGGCGCGAGGGGCTTGGCACTCTGAGAAATCCCTCGGGATCACGCTCGCCCGCTCTCAACGCCTGATGCCAGCCGTCCGCGGCGGCGTGGCCCAGCGACCCCGCGGTCTGCCTCTCGCTCGCCTTGTCTTGACACCCCTCCTCCCGCAGGGTATCATCGCAGCCGTGGTCGCCGCGTTGCTGTGTCGCCTGGGGGGATTCGTGTGGCCAAGCACCCCGCCAAGTGCCCGAAGTGCGGCAGCCGACTCGAGTACGAGTCGGCCGTGGACGAGAAGATCGTCTGC
>DATKZY010000166.1:0-4682 GCA_035527715.1 Planctomycetota bacterium
CTGCCATTCGGCGAGCTGGGCCACGTCCGACTGGATCGACGCGTCCAGCCGCCGGAGGGCGTCCTGGGTCCCGCGCACGGCGGCTCGGAGGCCCGCCAGGCGGAGCTCGTTGCCGAAGCGGGCGACCTTCTGGCGATACTCGGCGCTCTGCGTGCGCAGGCGCCCGTGCCACTCCTTGTAGTAGTCCTCCCGGCCCTCGGGAACGCCCCCGTCAACCTCCTTGTTGAATTGCGCGAGGTCTCCGATGAGCCGCCGCTTCTCGGCGGCGAGTTCCCCGCGCGTGGCGCTCAGGGCCTTCTCGTCGGCCTCCGCGAGGCCGCGCGAGGGCACCTGCGGCGGGTCGGGAAGTTGAACCGTCCCCGCGCTCGAGACGGCCGGCAGGACCAGGAACGACAGGCGGACCACGGTGCTCAGAGCTTGCATTGAGGTCGCTCCTCGATTCGCATCGTTCGCCGCGGATTGTAGCTGGACGCGGAGAGGCTGTCAAGATCAAGCGCCACGAGCGGCGGGCCGCGGCCGCAGTTGACCGCGCGATGGAGAATGGCGAGAATGGTGCCCATCGGGTGACAACGGCAACAACTGGGACGGGGAGATCGCCAGAAGGCTGCTCTGATTGGGGTGTGGCAACGCGCATGTGGTCAGCATCCATTATCGTGACGACCTGGAACCGGTCGAACTACCTTCGCCTGTCGCTCGCCTCCATCGAGACGCAAACGGTGCGCCCGCGCGAGGTGATCATCGCCGACGACGGCTCCGACCCCGAGCACGTGCGGGCCATCGAGGAGCTGATCGGGCGCTCGCCGCTGCGGGTCGTCTACGCCCGACAGGAGCACCACGGCTTCCGGGTCGCCGCCAGCCGCAACAACGCGGTCCGCCACGCCACGGGGAACTACCTGTTCTTCACCGATGGCGGCGACGTGCTGTTCCCGGACGTGCTGGAGCGGCACCTGGCCTTGGCGGGGTCGCGATTCTGGGTCGGCGGCTGCGGCATGCAGTTGACGCCGGAGGAGACCGCGCGAGTCACGGAAGAACTCATCCGTGCCGGCAGGCTGGAGGAGGTCTGGCCGGACTGGCGCGACCCGCGCCAGCGGAAGCTGGCCAGCGACGCCGCGAAGTTCCGCCGGCGCGCGCGGCGGCTGTGGTTCGGGCGCACCGAGGCGCGGATGCGGCGGCTCCATCTCACCACGGCCCGGGCCTCGATGCCTCGAGCTGCCTTCGAGGAGATCAACGGCTTCGACGAGGAGTTCCAGGCCTGGGGGGATGCGGATCTGGACCTGGGCCTTCGTCTCCAGATCGCCGGCCTCCGCGCCCGCACGGTGATGGACACCAGCCGCGTCCTGCTCCTGCACCATGAGGTCCCGACCCGCGGGACCAGCAACAGGGCCTACTACGAGCGGCCACGCCACGGTCAGCATCGCTGCGCGAACGGGCTGCAGCCGGAGGACAAGCACGCCCCGGCGGCGGCCCCCTCGAGCGCAGCGGAGCGCAGGGTGCTTCAGCCGCCGAGGTTCCTATTCGTCCACGTGAACCGGCGCTGCAACCTCGCGTGCCAGCACTGCGACTTCTGGAAGGACGACGACGGGGACAGGGCGAACTACATGCCCTGGGACAGGAAGCGGGAGGTGATCCGCGAGTTCGCCGAGATGAGCCCGGGCGGCGCCGTGGTCGTCTGCGGCGGGGAGAGCATGCTGGACCCCGACGACTACTTCGCGATCGCCAGGGAGTGCGCGCGGGCCGGCCTGCGCTGCCTGTCGGTTATCAACGGCACGCAAGTGACGAATGAGGCGATGGCCGAGCGAATGGTTCTGGAAGGCCCGAGCGAGGTGACCGTGTCGCTGGACAGCCACATCGAGGACGAGCACGACAGGATGAGGGGCGTGGGGGGCTCGTTCCGGGCGGCGGTGAACGCTCTGAGGCTGCTCGTGCAGGCGCGCAAGTGCCACCCCGAGCGCGGGACGCGCGTGTACGTGATGGCCCTCGTTCACGAGGGGAACTACCGGCAGCTCGACGCCTTCTACGACCTCGCACTAAACGATATCGGGGCCGACAAGCTGAAGCTGAACTTCCTCCAGCCGACCTTCGGCCTGCGAGGCGAGGACGAGTTCTTCGCCCGCTACCACGTCCGCGACCCCGAGGCCCTCGCGGCCGTCATCCGCGCCTGCGACGCAAAATACAGGCTCGGCCTCAACCCCGCCTGGCTAGACGACGTCCAGATGTACGTCCGCTCCGTCAACCGCAACGGCGACGCGCGCCAGGGCTGGAACAGCCGGGTCGGCACCGAGGAGCACATCTGCAACACGTATGAGCGGAACATCATGGTGGACCTCTACGGCACGGCCCGCCTGTGCTTCGCCGCGGACTTCGCGGGGCTTCCGCTGGCAGGGCCTGGCGACCTGCGGCGGTTCTGGTACCAGGAGGCCGAGCCGATCCGCGCGCAAATGCGCACGTGCAACCGCTACTGCGCCATCAGCCACAGCGTGCGGCGCGAAAACGCCACGCTGAAGACGAAGGGGCAACCACAATGAAGAACGAGCGGCGCCTGCGGGCAGCGATCTGCCTTGCGCTCGCCGCGGCGGCCCACGGCGCGACGCATCACGTCGCGCCCGACGGCACGGCGCAGGGCGACGGGAGCCGCGAGAAGCCGTTCAGCCTGGCCGCCGTACAGGGTAGGGGCGCCCCTGCGTGGGCGCCCAAAGAGGGCGGCCACAGGGAGCCGCCCCTACAGCCGGGCGACGAGGTGGTGTTCCTCGATGGCGTCTACAAGGGCGCGCTGAACATCTCGACGATCGGGAACGAGAAGGGGCCGATCGTCTACCGCGCCGAGAACCGCCACAAGGCCGTCCTCGACGGCGGTACGGCCGCGCCCGGCTGGACGAAGGTGCGAGGGATGGAGGGGGTGTGGGAGACCCGGGTCTGGGCCGTGCCGGAACGCCTCCTGTGCAACGGCGAGGGGCTGGTCAGCTCGACTTGGCCCTGGCGGCGCGACGGCAAGCAGTCGCTCGACGAGGGGATGTTCGCCTGTGAGAAGATCGAGGCCGACCCGGACGCGCTGGACGAGAAGAAGGGCAGCTTCGCCATCCGCATCCGCCCCTGGGCGGGCGAGGAGCCGAAGGAGGTCTTCACCCTCGCGGGCACGCTCGTGCACGTGAGCGGCGCCTACAACATTGTGGACGGCTTTCTCGTCCGCCGCGGGGTCATCGGCGTCGGCCTCGGCGGGAAGCTGGTGCACACCTACAAGCAGGAGGCGGGCACGTACCTCGACGTCTCGGGCCTCGTCCACAACAGCTATGGCTCGTTCAACATCGTGCGGAACTGCGTCGTACGCGACATGATGGGCTGCGGCATGACGTCGAACGAGAGCCGCTTCAACCTCATCGAGGACTGCGTGATCTACAACGCGGGGATGGGGCAGGGCGACCACGGCATCTACATCTCCCAGGGCGCCGAGAACCTCGTGCTGCGGCGGAACATCTGGTGGCGGACGAGCGGCGGGGCGATTCACATCTACTCGGGCAGCGGCATGGACAGCCCGCGGAACATCGTCGTCGAGCGAAACCTCTTCGGCCCCGACAAGCGCAACCGCTGCTTCCCGCTCAAGAACCGCAAGAGCGCCGCCCTCTACGTCTGGGGCGGCAGCCGATGGGCGGGCGGCAACCGCATCGTCCACAACATCGTCATCGGCCCGGTGGACCGCGCCATGTCGGTGCACAAGTGCCACTTCAACCTGATCGCGAACAACACACTCGTCGGCAGCGATGGCGCGCCGATCCAGATCGGCTCGAGCTTCGGCAACCTGGTGCTCAACAACATCCTGGAGTTCTCCCCGGGCGGCGATGCCCATCCCGGCGGCTACATCCACTTCCTCGACGACGCCCGCGGCCCGGCGCTCAACACCGTCCGGGGCAACCTGCTCCTCCCTCGCGGCGACGGAGGCAAAGAGGCCCCCGCATGGGCGCAGGCGAGCACGGTGGCGACCGCCGACCCGTTCGCGGAGAGGGCGACGTTCGACTTTCGCCTGAAGCCTGACGCCGAGGCCGTTGGCCTCGGCGTCCCCTTCCCCCACCTCACGCCCGAAATGCAGGAGAAGGCCCCGTCCGCCGGCGCCCTGGAGCTTGGCGACGAGATCCACGGCGAGAAGGGCCGCTTCCCCGAGATCCCCCAGTGGCTCCTCGACGAGTGGCCCCTCTCGAAGCGCGGGCAGTAGCAGAGGAGAACGGTGTTCGGTGTTCGGGTACGGAGAAGAGGGCCGATACTGTCCTCGCCTGGCACTTGGCGCTCGACACGCGGTACTTTGAGAGGGCTGGACGCATGGCGTCGGACCTGATCAGCGTCGGGCTTTCGGTGATGGACTACTTGTTCCTGTGCGAGGAGCTGCCGCGGGGGCAGTTCGGGGGCGCGGTGGACCACTTGGTGCAGGGCGGCGGGCTGGCGGCGACGGCAGCCGTGGCCATGGCGCGGCTCGGCGGCACGGTCGAGATGTGGAGCCGCGTGGGCGACGACCTCCAGGGCCGCTTCATCCTCGAGCAGTTCCAGGCCGAAGGCGTGGACACCAGCCAGGTGCGCGTGTGCCCCGGCGGCCGCAGCTCGGCCTGCGCGGTGACGGTGGACCGCAGCAACGGCGAGCGCTATTTCACCTACTTCCCCGGCCGCGGGCTCGACCCCTCGCTCGAGGGTCTCGATCT
>DATKZY010000167.1:0-9391 GCA_035527715.1 Planctomycetota bacterium
GGGGCAGATGTTGGGGGTTTGGGGGTCATCGGGGTCGCTGGAGATAGGCGTGGCGGAGGCCTTCGAGGGTGAGATGGGGCGCGATGGCGTGGACGCGGCGGCAGAAGGGCACGAGGAGCGCCGCATCGCCGCCCGTGGCGAGCACGGCGACGTCGGGCCACCGCTCGCCGAACCGCTCGACGAGGCGGTCCACCAGCCCGGCGAGGCCCCACAGGAGGCCCGTGGCGATGGCCGTCTCGGTGCGGCAACTGAGCGCGGGGGCCGCCGCCGCGGGGTCCGCCAGCGGCAGGAGCGCGGTGTCGGCGTGGAGTGCCCGGGCCGACATGGCCAGTCCCGGGGCGATGGCGCCGCCGAGGAACTCGCCCTCGGGCGACACGACGGCGAGGCTGATCGCCGTCCCGAAGTCCACGGCGATGCCGCCGCGGCCCGTGCGCTGGTGGAGGGCGATGGCGTTGGCCACGCGGTCGGCCCCGATGCGGCTGGGGTCGTTGCACGCGAAGCGCAAGGGCACAGCCAACTCCACGCGCAGCTCGAGCACGGGGCAGCGGAGGGCCGCCGCCGCCCACGCGCGCAGCCGCGCCGTGGCCTCGGGGTTCACGGAGCCGACGACGAGGGCCTCGGCCGACGCCTCGGGCGCGCGCAGCGTGTCGAGGGACTCCACGGCGACGGCCTGGGTGGAGACCGGCTCGTCGCCTTCCTCGAAGGTCCCCAGCCGCAGATGCGTATTGCCCACGTTCGCCACCAGTAGCACGAGCCTGCTCCTTCACCCGTTCGAGTTCACTCAATTCTAGCGCTTTGCCCCGGCCGAGTCACGCTGCTTTGCGTGGCGGCAAGGGAAGCCGTATGATGCGCGCGGCGGGACCGGCGACCTCGGAAAGGAAAGCCACGTGCCAGAGCAGGCGATCCTGGTGGACTCGCACGCGCACCTGACGGACCCGCAGTTGGCAGGGGACGAGGCGGAGGTCCTGTCCCGTGCCGAGGCGGCAGGTGTGGCGGCGATTGTGGACGTGGGGACCGATGTGGCCACGAGCCGGCTCGCCGTCGAGCGGGCGAGTCGCTGTCCAACCGTCTTCGCTACCGTGGGCATCCACCCGCACGAGGCGACGACGGCGGACGAAGCGGCGTTCGCCGAGCTGCGGCGCCTGGCCGCCGACGCCCGGGTGGTGGCCATCGGCGAGTGTGGGCTGGACTACTTCCGCGACCACAGCCCGCGCGACGTGCAGCGCCGCGTCTTCGCACGCCAACTGGCGCTGGCGAAGGAGTTGGGCCTGCCCGCCGTGATCCATTGCCGGGACGCCTATGCGGACTGCCTTGACATCGTGGACGCCGAACTGGGGGCCGGGGCGCGGGGCGTGCTGCACTGCTTCCTGGGCGATGCGGCGGCGGCGCGGCGGGCGCTCGACCTCGGGCTGCACCTGGGCATTGGCGGGGGCCTGACGCGCCAGGAGGCGCTGCGGCCCGTGGTCGCCGCGCTCCCCCTCGACCGGCTGCTGGTGGAGACCGATTGCCCCTACCAGACGCCGCGCCCGAAGCGTGGGCGCAACGAGCCGGCCTTCGTGCGCCTGGTCGCCGAATGCCTGGCCGGCGTCCTCGGCGTGCCCTTCGAGCGCGTGGCCGAGGCCACGACGGCGAGTGCGCGGCGGCTGTTCGGCTTGCCCGGTTGAGGGATGCGCCTTCCCAAGAATCCGTAATCCGTGATTCGTAATCCGTAACAGGAAAGAAGAGAGGAGACGTGCTCTTCCCTTCTTCTCTGGTTACGCATTACGGATTACGCATTACGGATTTCCGCGCGGCACAAGTCCGTGGGCGAGGATGGCCTCGGCGAGGGCGAGGTCCTCGGGCGTGGTGATCTTGAGGTTGAGGTCGGAGCCGGGCACGATGGCCACGGGTCGGCCGAGGCGCTCGACGAGCTGCGCGTCGTCCGTGGCCTCGAATTGTGGGCGTGGCGTCTCTGCCCCGCGCGGCACAGCCGAGGGCGGCTGTGCCACATCGGCGGCGGCGTAGGCGTCGAGGATGAGCTGGCGGCGAAAGACCTGGGGCGTCTGGGCGCACCAGAGGTCGCGGCGGTCCACGGTGGCCAGGACGCGCCCGCCGGCCGCGCGCTTGACGGTGGGCTTCATGGGGGCCGCGACGATGGCCGCGCCGACGGCTTCAGCGGCATCGAGGGCGGCGGCCACGGCCTCGGGCGCCACGAAGGGGCGCACGGCGTCGTGGATGGCCACCAGCTCGGCCTCGGGCCGCAGGCAGGCGAGGCCCGCCCGCACAGAGTCCTGCCGCCGGGCGCCGCCGGCTACCACGGAGAAGGGGACATTCCACTTCTCGTCGCGAAGAGTAGAATGTCCCCTTTCCTGAAGGAGCGCGAGGTCGTCGGGGTGGGCGACGACAATGATCTGGCAGAGTCGCTCGCGGAAGGGCAGGAAGCGGCGGAGCGTGTGCACGAGGAGCGGCTGGCCGGCCAGCTCGAGGAGGGCCTTGCGCGCGCCCATGCGGGCGCCGAGGCCGGCCGCGGGGAGGAGCAGGGCAAAGGGGGTCACGACACGAGCCTCGCGAAGATGATGCGGCCGGAGCTCCTCTGGAGGTAGCGGACGACTTCGACGCTGGCGTCGCCGCCGATGCGGCCCTCGGCGTTCTCGACGACGACCAGGGTGCCGTCGTCGAGGTAGCCGACGGCCTGCCTGGCCTCCTCGCCGCGGCGGACGAGGTGGATCGTGAGGGTCTCGCCGCGGGCAACCGCCGGGCGGAGAGCGGTCGCCAACTCGTGGAGGTTGACGACTTTCACGCCCTGGGCGCGGGCCACCTTGCTCAGGTTGGCGTCGGTGCTGCAAATATGCGCGTCCAGCTCGTTGGCGAGCTGGATGAGGCGGCTGTCCACCGCCTCCTTCGAGCTTTCCGCGGTCTCGTAGACCGAGACGTCGGCCTCCTTCAGGCGCTGGAGCTGGCTGACCAGGGAGAGGCCGCGCTGGCCGCGCGCCCGCTTGAGGCGGTCGGCCGAATCGGCGAGGCGCTGGAGCTCCTCGAGCACGAAGCCGGGAATGCACAGCGGGCTCTCGAAGACCCCCGTGCGGCACAGGTCGCCGATCCGCCCGTCCACCAGCACGCTCGTGTCGAGCAGCACGGTGCGCGGACCCTTGCGCTCCTTCTTGAACTCCACGTAGGGGATCACGAACCGGAAGCGGTCGCGGGTGCGGAAGACGATCATGGTGCACAGGTAGCACATCATGGCGGTGAGGATGATGCGGATGGCGATGGTCTTCTCGACGGTCAGCGGGTCGTCGCTCACCTGCGGCGGCAGGACGAGGGTGGTGATGTTCACCGCCAGGTTGGCCAGCAGGACGCCCACGGTGATGCCGAAGACGATGGCCAGGAGGTCGGCCACCGACCCCTTGCCGGTGAAGACGGCCTCGAGGATGAGGACGATGATGAACATCGTGACGCCGAGGAGGAAGCCCCAGACGGGGTCGAACTCCGCCAGGCGCGCCGCCTGCCAGCCGGCCCCCGCACACACGAGCAGAAAGAACGCTCGAAGGAACCAAAGGCCCATGGATTCATCTCCCTACCTTGGGCTCGATCTTCGTCACCTCCGCATACGGGATCTCGACGGGGCCGCCGTCGGTCTTGACGACGACGGGGCCGCCCTCCCCGCCGATCCGGATGAGGCGCCCTGTCACAGGCGAGCGGCCGCGGGCGTGCACGACGAACACGGTCTGCGATGCCTTCGGGGGCGCGGGGCCGAAGGCCCTGCGGCCCAGGCGCAACGCCAGGGCGAGGGCGACGACCAGCACCAGCGCCCCGATGGCGCCTGCCGCCACCAGGCGCCAGCTCCTGCGGCCCGAGGCGATGGGCCGGGTGCGGCCCGTGGCCGGCTCCGCGGCCCCGGCGGCCACGGTCGCGGTCGAGGAGGCTTCTGCGGGCAGGGTCGGCGCCGTGGCGGCCGCGGCGAAGTCCGCCGGCATCGTCGGCCGCTCGGCCAGGCCGCGGGCGCCCGATGCCAGCTCGGCCAACTCGTGGGTCGAGGTCACGGCGACCAGCTCGGCGGCGAGTGCCCGCACGGTCGGGTAGCGGTCGGCGGGCCTCTTGGCCGCGGCCCTCGCGATGGCCGCGTCGAGCTGCGGCGGCACCGAGGGGACGAGCGCGCGGGCCGACGGCACGGGCTTCTCGAGGTGCTGGCGCAGCGTGGCGAAGGCGGAGCTGCCGTGGTAGGGCACGCGCCCGGTGAGCAGCTCGAAGAGGATGATGCCCAGCGCGTAGATGTCCGTGCGGAAATCCGCGTCCTGCCCCTCCGCCAGCTCGGGGGCCATGTACTCGGGCGTGCCGACGAGCGTGTTGTCGGCCGTGACGCTGCGATCGTGCCGCGGCTTGGCCAGGCCGAAGTCGGTCAGGATCGCGCGCTGGTCCTCGTCGATCATGATGTTCGCCGGCTTGAGGTCGCGGTGGACGATGCCCGCGGCGTGCACCTTGTCGAGTGCGGCGAGCACCTGGCCGAGGATGCGCAGGGCGCTGGGAACGGGCAGCGGGCCGCGCTCGCGCAGGATGTCGGCCACGCTCTGCCCCTTCAGGTACTCCATGGCGATGAAGTGCCGGCTCGCGTCCTGGCCCACGGCGTAGATGTGGACGAGGTTGGGGTGCCGGATGCGGGCGAGGCTGGTGGCCTCGCGATGGAAGCGTGCGACGCACTCGGGGTCGGCCGCCAGCTCGGGGGCCAGCACCTTGAGGGCCACCTGGCGTTTCAGGGTCGGGTCCACGGCGAGGTAGACGGAGCCCATGCCCCCCTTGCCGACGAGGCGCTGGAGGAGGTAGATGCCGAGCTTCGGGGGCTGGGGGCGCGCTGTGTCGCTCATTGCCTTCCCATTTGGGACCTCGTTCTCGTCGTCGTCGTCGTCGTCGAAATCCTGGGCTCCTGCCGCCCCCACCCATTCGACGACGAGGACGACGACGACAACGACGACGATCGGAGCCGCTGGCTACAGGTCGATCCCATAGCTCTTGAGCTTCGCGTAGAGGGTCGAGCGGTCGATGCCCAGGATGTGCGCGGCCTCCTTCTTGTTGCCGCCGGTGTGGCGGAGCACGCGCTCGATGTGCTCGCGCTCGACGTCGGCGATGGAGGCGGGCGGCCCGGCGTCGCGAGGGCCGCGGGGGGCCGCCGGAGTGTCCAGGGGCAGGTCGGCTGCGTCAATCACGGTCTTGTCGGAGAGGGCGACGAGGCGCTCGATGAGGTTGCGCAGCTCGCGGACGTTGCCTGGCCAGGGGTGGCTGCGGAGGGCGTCGCGGGCCGCCTGGGTGAACTCGAGCCGGCGCTTGCCGCACTTGCGGCAGAAGTGCCCGACGAAGTGGTCGCACAAGAGGTCGAGGTCCTCGACGTGCTCGCGGAGCGGCGGGAGCGGGCAGGTGAGGATGTTGAGGCGGTAGAAGAGGTCCTGTCGGAACTTCCCGGCCTCGACGAGGCCCTGGAGGTCCTGGTTGCTGGCGGCGACGACGCGGGCGTGCGAGGTGCGGTCGCGGCTGTCGCCCACGCGGCGGAACTCGCCGGTCTCGAGCACGCGCAGCAGCTTGGCCTGGCTGGCGGGCGTCATCTCGGCGATCTCGTCGAGGAACAGCGTGCCCGTGTCGGCCAGCTCGAAGCGGCCGGCGCGGTCCTCGACGGCGCCGGTGAAGGCGCCCTTCACGTGGCCGAACAGCTCGCTCTCCAGCAGCGTCGCGGTGAGGGCGGCGCAGTTGAGGGCCTCGAACGGCCCCTTGGCCCGCGGGCCGGAGTAGTGGATGGCGCGGGCGGCCAGCTCCTTGCCCGTGCCGCTCTCGCCGATGAGCAGCACGCCGGAGTCGAGCGGCGCGGCCCGCCCGATGAAGTCGAACACGGCGTGGAGCTTCGGGCTGTCGCCGATGATCTGGTACTGGCCGCGCACCTCGCGTTCGAGGACCTGGCACTCGCGGCGCAGGCCCTCGGCGCTGCGGATGTTCTGGACGGCGACCACGGTGGGCAGGGCGAGGGCGGTGAGCAGCTCGAGGTCGGTGCGGGTGAAGGGCTCGGCGTCGCCGATGCGGTCGGCGTAGACGGCGCCCAGCACGTCGTCGCCGCTGCGCAGCGGCACGCACATGGCCGTGGCGATGCGGTTGAGCTGGACGCTCGGGCTGTGGCGGAAGCGCTCGTCGTCGGCGGGCGCGTGGCTGAGGACGGACAGGCGCTCGGTGAGGGCGAACTCGATGATCGTGCGGCTCACGGGCACCTCGGCCATCTTGCGGTCGAGGGCCGACTCCTTGCGGAGCCAGGGGCGGTGCTCGCCGCTGACGGGGTCGATCAGGATCGGCACTACGCGGTCGGGCGCCACCGCTTCCTTCGCCGCCTCGACCAGGGCGTCGAGGAGTTGGGCCATCGCCTTCGCCTGCGCGGCCAGGGTCGAGTAGCGGAAGAGCGTGATCAGCCCGTCGTTCGCGCGGCCCAACTCGTCGGACGAGTGGGCCACCTGCCCCCGGGTCAACAGCTTGATGCGGTCGCTCACGATGGTGTCGGCGATCGTGGGGCGGATCCACGACGTGTCCTCGGGCGGCAGCTCGAAGCGGCCCTCGTCGTCGGCCACGAACAGCAGCGTGGCGTCGCCCACCTGGACCTCGTCGAGGGGCACGAGGGTGCGCGTCTCCATCCGCGTGCCGTTCACCAGGGTGCCGTTGCGGCTGCCCAGGTCGGTCAGCGTCCACTGGTCGCCCTCGCGGGCGATGCGGGCGTGACGGCGCGAGGCCTTCTCGTCGGGCACCTGGATTTCGCAGGTCAGGTCGCGGCCGAGGACCATCGGCTCGCCCGACAGTTCGTAGATGGTGCCCTTGTTCGGGCCGCTTTGCACGATCAGTTTGGCCATATCGCTGTCCCCTCACGCGTCACGCGTCACGGGTCACGCGTCTTCTTCAGACGCGCTCGAAGGGGTAGAAGAGCTTCTTGTATTCGTCCTGCGCGTAGCGGTCGGTCATGCCGGCGATGTAGTCGCAGATGGCGCGGTAGAGGCCCTCGCGGTCGGCCGTGGCGCGGTACTCGTCGGGGAGCTGGCGCTCGTCGGTGAGGTAGGCCTGGAAGAGGTCGCGGACGAAGCGCTTGGCCTTGCTGGTCATGCGGGCCACGCGATAGTGGCGGTAGAGCTTCTCGTTGAGGAAGGCCTCGAGCTCGGTCTTCCGGCGCTCGACGGTGGCGCTGAAGGCGAACAGGCGGGTCTCGGCGCGCCGCACGTCGTCCGGGCTGCCGACGCCCAGCTCGGCCACGCGGGCGAGGGTGGTCTCGACCAGGTCGGTGACCTGGGCGTTGATGAGGCGGATGATCACCTGGCGGTCGCGGATGCGCTCGGGCAGGCCCGGCTGCTGGCGCTCGACCTCGGCGGCGGCGCGTGCCCAGGCCTCCACCGCGGCCAGCTCGTCGCGGCGGATCAGGTGAGCGGTCAGCCCGTCGTCCACGTCGTGGTTGTTGTAGGCGATCTCGTCGGCCACCTCGACCGCCTGGGCCTCGAGCACGGGCTGGAGGCCGTCGTCGAACTCGGCCACGGCGGGCCGGTCGTGGCGGGTGGTGTGCTTGGCCATCGCCTCGCGCACCTCCCAGGAGAGGTTCAGGCCCGGGAAGCTCGGGTAGCGGCGCTCGAGGGTGTCCACCACGCGGAGGCCGTGGCGGTTGTGCTCGAAGCCGCCGTGGCCCTGCATCTGTTCGGCCAGCTCCTCCTCGCCCGAGTGGCCGAAGGGGGTGTGGCCCAGGTCGTGGGCCAGGGCGATGGCCTCGGCCAGGTCCTCGTTGAGGCCCATGATCCGCGCGATGGTCCGCGCGATCTGCGACACCTCGAGCGTGTGGGTCAGCCGCGTGCGGTAGTAGTCGCCCTCGTGGTTCACGAAGACCTGCGTCTTGTACTCCAGGCGGCGGAAGGCGGTGGAGTGGACGATGCGGTCGCGATCGCGCTGGTACACGGTGCGCAGCGGGTGCTCGGGCTCGGGATGGCGGCGGCCGCGGCTCGCGCGGCTCCGCGTGGCGTAGGGGGCCAGCACCGCGTCCTCGCGCGCCTCCACCACCTCGCGGCCCACCAGGCCCGGCCAGGTGACGGCCATCACCGTGTTGGGGTCGCCCGATGCCACGCCCTACCCTCCTGTCTCCGACGCCAACTGCTCTCGAAGCACCTTGTAGAGGGCTTCGAGGGATTGCACGATCACCTTGGTGCCGCCGACGACGGGCATGAAATTCGTGTCGCCGTTCCACCGCGGCACGATGTGGACGTGGAGGTGTCCCGGCACGCCGGCCCCCGCGCAGGAGCCGAGGTTGATGCCCACGTTGAAGCCGTGGGGCTGGATGGCCCTTGCCAGGAGCTGTTGCGCGTCGCGGGTCAGGCGCACGAGCTCCAGGAGCTCCGCGTCGTCCAGCTCGGCCAGGTCGGCCTTGTGGGCGTTGGGCGCGACGAGCAGATGGCCGTTGTTGTAGGGGAAGCGGTTGAAGATCGAGAAGCAGCGCTCGCGGCGCTCCAGCACGAAGTCCCGCTCGTCGTCCCCCGACGCCACGGCGGCGCACAGGAAGCAGCCGTCCGTCCGCGGCTCCAGAATGTAGTCCATCCGCCACGGCGCCCAGATGACGTCGTGGGGGAAGCGGCTGGCCGGGCGTTCGGGTGTGTCGCTCACCGGCGGCATCCTGCGCAACTGCTGCGGACGCACGACGAGCAGCCCGAGCGGCTGGTGGCACGGGCGGGCTCGCCGCGGTTCCTGGCCACGGACATGCCGAAGAGGGAGAGCTTGCGACGCGTCTTCGCGCCGCCGCACGCGGGGCACCGGGCCTTCGCGTTCCCATCCATCGAACGGAAGAGCTGCTCGAAGTCGGCGTCGCACTTCTCGCAGTGGAACTCATAGATCGGCATCGTCTTCACCCTGCCTTGACACTTGTCGGCGGCCCCGCCGTGTTGCAGAACTCCACACGCCCGGCAGGCG
Organism: Planctomycetota bacterium; assembly: GCA_035527715.1. Taxonomy (GTDB): domain Bacteria; phylum Planctomycetota; class PUPC01; order DSUN01; family DSUN01; genus DSUN01. Next base: position 8,932 of record DATKZY010000167.1, read on the forward strand.
TGCCCCGGACGTCGCGCTCGTGTTCCTTCGGGCGCATGCACCCGCCGAGGAACCAGGCCGCCACCGCAAGCAACAGCGCGGGCCACAACTTATCCATTGCCGGTTTCTGGACTTCCAGAGTTCTGCCGGGGGATTTGGCCAGACACTCCAGCCATTGCCGGATTATAGCAGCCGGGACTCTCAGAGTCAACGCGAAAAGCCCGCGCGAGTATGGCCCCCAGTCCTGGCGCTGGCCTCGCTCTTGAATCGTCGTCGTTGTCGTCGTCGTCCTCGTCGTCGAATGCGGAAGGGGGGGGAAGCCCAGAGAATCGAGGATGATGACGAGGACGACGACGAGCACGAGAAGACAGGAATGGAGGTGGTTACCATAACTAGGGGCCATGCTCAGCCCCGGCCGGGCGAGCGCGGGGGCTATTGGCGGCCGGGGTCTCCGAGCAGGCGCTTCAGGTCGTCGAGATGC
>DATKZY010000168.1:0-6749 GCA_035527715.1 Planctomycetota bacterium
GCGGTCGGGCAGCTTGAGGTATTCGGGGTAGCGGGTGGCGACCTCGACGCCCTCCAGGGCGAGCGGGTCGTAGACGCTGATGCGGTGCGTGGCCGAGCGGTCCTCGCCGGCAGCGACGAAGAACTCCATCTCCTCGTTGACGTCGGGGATGACGATGCGGAAGCCGTTGAGCTTCTCGATCTCGGCCATCGGCAGGTGGCGCCAGCGGGTCTGGGCCTGCTCGTCGGCCAACGAACGGAAGTGGAGGAACACGGGAGCGTCCGCCGCCCGCGACAGCGTGACCTCGAGGTCGAACGGCGTGCCGCGCAGCAGGCTCGAATCCCCGCGCGAGAGGGTGAAGGCGATGGGCGGCTTCGCCTCGGGCGGCACCTCGACGACCGGGCGGTCCTCCTGCGTCGGCTCCCACGGCCTGAGCACGCGCACCGCGTGGTGGGCCACCGCCGACGGGAAGCTGATGCCCGCGGCGAGATAGCCCACGAGCACGGCTGCCGCGGCGACGCCGTACTTGCGCAGGCGGCTCAGGTCAACCACCCGCCGCAGGTCGAGCCGCTCCGCCCGGGCCGCCGCCGACGCGATGATGGCGTCAACGAGGTCGGCCTCCTGGGTCGAGAGGAACTTGCTCTCGCGGAACTCGGCCGCGGACACAAGCGCCCCCTCGAACCGCGGGTCGTGCTCCTCGACGTAGAGGGCGAGCTGCGTGTCGGCGATCCGCCGCAACAGCGGCGCCACGATGTTCCGGGCCACCAGGTACCCCAGCGCCGCCACGGCCAGCGCGAAGATGCCCACCCGCACCGGCGGACGCGGGCGGTACAGCACGTCAAACAGGATGGCCACGGCGAAGAGGCCCGTGGATTCGAGCACCACGACGGCCAGCCCCGACAGCGCGGCCGTGCGCTTCCAGGCGCGTCGAACCGTGTTCAGCCGCCTTGCGACCCGAGGGTAATCGTTCATGTTTGTGCGGCCTTGAATGGGGCCTATGGGACAGATGGAACCTATGGGACCTACGCCCATCCAACGGCGCCCAGGCCGCTAGTGGCGCACGGCCCGATTCCCAAGCGCCAGCTCTCCCAGCGAGAGCATGGCGACGGCCAGGAGCACGTACCACCACAGCCCGGCCTGGTCGTCGCGGCCCGGCCGCTGGCTGGCCTGGACGTTTTCCTCGCCGCTGACGACCTCGCCCTGGACGCGCTCGAGGGCGGCTACGATCTCCTGCGGCTCGACGGCCGCAGGGTCGGCCTCGGTGGGGTCGCGGTTCACGGCGAACTGGAAGACCTCCTTGCCGCCCTTGTCCAGGACGGCGTAGAGGCCGGGTTGCGTGGCGACGACATCGGTCGTCTCGAAGAGCTTGCCGTCCGGCCCTCTGAGCTGATGCCCAGGGGTCACATCTTCATTTCGCACCTGGCCGCCCGGTGCCAAATGAAGATGTGACCCCAGGCGCTCGCCGACGCGGAAGGCGGTCCTGCCCTCGGTGCGGATGGCGAGGTAGCGCACGGTCTGGTGAAGGTAGGGCAGGAAGATGGCGCGCAGCGGCAAGTTGCTCCACTGGAGGTCGGCGGGGTTGACGAGCATCATCGAGGTCCCCGCGTCAATCTGCCGCTCGAGGAGCGCGGGGCGGCCGTCGTCGAAGCGGGCCAGCACGCGCGAGAGCTGCGAATCGGTGACCTCCCAGAACTGCGTGAAGCGCGCCGTCGTCAGGTCGCCGTGGTGCGGGCGCTGGAAGACTTCGAAGACAGGGTGCTCGTAGTCCACGCGCGCGATGCTCGCCTCGGCCCGTTCGTCCGCGCGGGCGGCGGGGGTGACGATGCGGCGGAGCGTGCAGGGCGCCAGGTCGCCGAGCGAGCGGTTGAACGCCTCGGCGTCCACGCGGTCGCCGGGCAGGAAGAGCAGCCCGCCGCCGCGCTGGAGGAGCGCGGCCAGCGCGTCGTGCACCGCCGGCGCCACCTCGCCCACGTTGGCCAGGATCACCACGCGGGCGTCCTGGAACTCGTCGGGCAGCACCTTCGTCGCGTCAATGCTCCTGGCCAGGAAGGGCGTGTCGTCGCCCGGGGCGAGGGCCTTCTGGAGGAACCAGGCCGCGTCGGTCATCGGGCTCGAGGTCGGCCGCCCGTTCAGGATGGGCACGGGGATGCGCGGGATGACGCGGACGTTGAACCAGAACTCGTTGTCGGCGGCCACCGCATCGTCGGCCTTGACGCGGACGACGCCCGGGTTGTCGCCCGGGGTCTCGAAGGCGTGGCGGAAGCGAACCGGCACCCGCGCCCCCGGGCGCAGGTTGACCTTCTGCGCGGCGATCTCCTTGCCGCCCATCGAGAAGGCCACCTCGACGTCGCGCCGTTCGGCTCCGGAGAAGTTGGCCACGCGGACCGCCAGCGTGCGGGGCGTGCGGCTCATGGCCACGCTCTGCGGGGTGTCGGCCTCGACGATGGCCAGGCCGCCCGCGTCCTTCGGCGGCTGCACGGGGCGGACGACGAGTCGAACGCCGGGAGCAAGCTTCCAGTCGCCGGCGAAATCGCTCCAGCCCGTGCGCTGGAGGTCGGAGATGAGGCAGACCTCCTTCGCGCGGGCCTTCACAGGGCGGAGGAGGACATCGGCCTGCTGCACGGCCGGTGCGATGCGGGTGCCGCCGTGGCCGGGCGCGATGGCTTCGAGCTTCGCCCGCACCTCGCCGAGCCGGCGGGTGAAGGGCACCTCGACGCGGGCCGCGTCGGTGAACGTCACGAGGGCCGCCGCGTCGCTGCCCTCGCTGAGGGAGTTGAGCGCCGTGAGTGCCTCCTCGCGCAGCGGAGTGAGCAGCCCCTCGCGGCCCATCGAGGCCGAAAGGTCAACGACAATGACGCGGGCAGTGCCCGGCGTGAGCAGGCCGCCCAGCCCCCCCTCCCCCGACGCGAGGAACGGCCTGGCGAACGCGATGGCCAGCAGCGCGCAGGCCGCCGTGCGCATCGCCAGCAGGATCATCTCGTAGATCCGCTTGCGGCGCAGCACGTTCCGCGACGCGTTGGCGAAGAACCGCAGCGTCGAGAACGCCACCCGCCGCACGCGGTCGCGCGTGAGCAGGTGGATCAAGATCGGGATGGCGGCTCCCGCAAGCCCGATCAGGAAATAGCGATTGAGGAAGCTCATAGGCTCAATTCATCTGGCTGCGCCGATGGAGGTACTCGCTCAGGCCCAGCTCAAGTGGAGAACGGGTGTCGAAGAGCTTGTAGTCGGCTCTCAGGTCGGCGCAGCCCTTCTCGTAGGCGGTGAGGAATCGCCGCAACTCGGCCATGTAGACCGGCTTGATCCCCTCGGGCGCCACGAGCAGCTTCTCGCTCGTCTCCAGGTCGGTGAACTCGGTCATCGAGTCGAAGGGGAAGGTCAGCTCCGCGTCGTCCATGATCTGGAACACGATGATGTCGTGGCCCTTGAAGCGGAAGTGCTGGAGGGCCGAGAGCACCTTCTGCGGGTCGTCGAGCAAGTCGGAGATGAGGATGACAAGCCCCGTGCGCTTGAGGCTCTCGGCCAGATCGTGCAGGGGGCCGGCCACGTTGGTCTCGCCGCCCGGCTCCAGGTGGTCGAGCTCGGTGAGGATGCGGTGGAGGTGCGATTGGCGCGTGCGCGGCGGCAGCATCAGCCGCGCCTTCGTGTCGAACACCGTGAGCCCCGTGGCATCGCGCTGCCGCATCATGAAGTACGACAGGCACGCCGCCAGGCACGAGCCGTACTGCAGCTTCGAGAGGCCGGTCTCGCGCGACTTGTAGGCCATCGAGCCCGAGGAGTCGAGGAGGATGTGGCACGTGAGGTTCGTCTCCTCCTCGAACTGCTTGATGTAATAGCGGTCGGTCTTGCCGTAGACCTTCCAGTCAATGTGCTTGATCTCGTCGCCCGCGGTGTACTGGCGGTACTCGGCGAACTCGACGGAGAAGCCGCGGTAGGGGCTGCGATGGAGGCCCAGGATGAACCCCTCGACCACCACCTTCGCGAGGAGCTGCATGTTGCTGATCCGCGCGATCACGTCGAAGTCGAGATACTGGCTCTTCGCCATATCCTGTCGGCCCTATGCGGCTGGACTCAAAGCCCCGACTTCGGGGGCGAAACGGCTTCAAGGAGCCGCCGGATGATCTCCTCGGAACTGATGCCCTCGGACTCCGCGCGGAAGTTGGTGATGATGCGGTGCCGCAGGACGGGGTAGGCGACCGACTGCACGTCCTGCACGGAGACGTGGGGCCTGCCCGCGAGGGCGGCGCGGGCCTTGGCCCCGAGCACGAGGTAGTGCGAGGCGCGGATCGAGGCACCCCACGACACGTAGTCCTTCACGAAGTCGGGCGCGCCGGGCTCGGTCGGCCGGCTCCGCGCCGCGAGCGCCACGGCGTAGGAGATGACCGGCTCGGCCACGGGGATGCGGCGGACGAGGCCCTGGTATTCGATCAGCTCGTCGCCGTTCATGCACACCTCGGGCTGCGCCCCCGCCGTGCTCGTCGTCGCGTCTATGACCTCGATTTCCTGGTCCTTCGGCAGGTAGTCAATGAGCAGGCTGAACATGAAGCGGTCCTGCTGGATCTCGGGCAGCGGGTACGTGCCCTCCTGCTCGATGGGGTTCTGCGTGGCGAGGACGAAGAACGGCTCCTTGAGCGCGTAGGTGGTGCCGCTCACGGTGACCTGGTGCTCCTGCATGGCCTCGAGGAGCGCGGCCTGGGTCTTCGGCGGCGTGCGGTTGATCTCGTCGGCCAGCAGAATGTTGGTGAAGATCGGGCCGGGGCGGAAGACCAGCTTGCGGCTGCCCGTCGCCCTGTCCTCCTCGAGCACCTCGGTGCCCGTGATGTCGGCCGGCATCAGGTCGGGCGTGAACTGCACGCGGCGGAAGGTGAGGTCCATCGCCCGCCCGAGGCTCGAGATGAGCAGCGTCTTGGCCAGCCCCGGCACGCCCGTGATCAGGCAGTGGCCGCCCGCAAAAAACGACGTGACGACGTCGTTGACCACGGCGTCCTGGCCGATGATGACCTTGCGAATCTCGCGGAGGATTCTCTCGCGGCCCTCGCACAGCGTGGCGAGCAGATCGACCTGCATGGGTGCCGTCGTCGATTCGGTTGCCATTGGACCCCCGTTCTATCTGTGGTCGCCAGTTCTTCTCGTCCTCGTCCTCGTTCTCGTCCTCGTAATCGATCTTTCTTCCTATTCCCCGCAATCGACAGAAAGCCAATCGATTACGATTACGAGGACGAGAACGAGGACGATTAGCTCAAGCTCTCGCCGGCTCCGGGGTGTTCTCCACCAGCCTGCGAATCACATCCTCGACCGACACGCGATCGACCTCGGCGCGGAACGACAGGCCGATGCGGTGGCGCATCACGGGCACGATGGCGTTGCGAATGTCCTGCGGCTCGACGCTCGCGCGGCCGTCCTGCGCCGCGGCCGACTTGGCGGCGAGGGCGATGTTCTGGCTCGCGCGCAGCCCGGCGCCCCAGGCCACGTATTCCTTGACGAAGTCGGGGCAGCCCTCGACCGTCGGGCGGCTCGACGCCACGAGGTCCACCACGTAGCGGCTCAGCACGGACGGCAGGGCGACCTGGCGCACCGCCTGCGCGAAGGCCATCAGGTCGGCGGCGCCGATGATTTTCTGAAGCTCGACCGTCTCGGCGCCCGTCGAGTGCCGCACCACCTGCACCTCGCTGGGCTCGGGCAGGTAGTTCATCGAGACGGTGAGCATGAAGCGGTCCTGCTGCGCCTCGGGCAGCGGATACGTGCCCTCTTGCTCGAGCGAAATCTGCGTCGCGATCACGTAGAACGGCTCGGGCAGCGGATAGGTGCGCCCGCCGAGCGTCACCTGCCGCTCCTGCATCACCTCGAGCAGCGCGGCCTGGGTCTTCGGCGGCGTGCGGTTGATCTCGTCGGCCATCACAATGTTCGAGAAGACGGGACCTTTGGCGAACTTCAGCACGCGGTGGCCGCTCGTCTGGTCCTCCTCGCGGATTTCGGTGCCCGAGATGTCGCTGGGCATGAGGTCGGGGGTGAACTGGATGCGCTTGAACGTGAGGTCCATCACGCGTGCGATGCACGTGGCGAGCAAGGTCTTGGCCGTGCCGGGCGGGCCTTGAATCATGCAGTGGCCGCCGGCGAACATCGTGACGAGCACCTGGTCGATCGGGTCGTCCTGGCCGACGATGACCTTGCGAAGCTCACTGACGATGGCCTGGCGGGCCGACTTGACGCGTTGGAGCACGGCCTCGAGCTCTTGGGGGCTGGCGGCCGCGGCGTGGGGGGCATCGGACATGGCGGCGGGTTCTCCACAGGCTCGGGACCCATCGGGCGTCACTGCGCACCCCCCTATTCTCTATATTATGCCCGGGGAATCAAGTGCGATAGGGCGGAGAGTCAAGATTGGATGGGTGGATGGATGGATGATTGTCAGAATACGGGCCAAATCTCTCATTCATCCAATCCTCCATCCATCCAATCATCCCCCGATCCTTGTGGATCGCCGCTCACCTTTGTATTAGAATGCTCGCCGCGTTGTCCTCCCTCGGCAATGGAGAGCGAGGTGGAAGCCAGCGAAGGATGCCCCCTGCCCGAGATCACGGCCAAGGCCGTGGTGCTGGGCGTCGTGCTCTCGATGGTGCTTGCGGGGGCGAACGCCTACCTGGGGCTGCTCGCGGGCATGACGGTGTCGGCCTCGATCCCCGCCGCCGTGATTTCGATGGGCGTCCTCCGCTTCTTCAAGCGGTCGAATATCCTCGAGAACAACATCGTGCAGACCGCGGCGTCGGCGGGCGAAT
>DATKZY010000169.1:0-3707 GCA_035527715.1 Planctomycetota bacterium
ACCTCGGGCAGGTAGGCGATCTCGACCTTGTCGCCCCGCAGGATGCCCGCGTATTTCACGTGGTTGCCGACGTCGAAGTACGCCTTCACCCACGGGCTGTTGAACGAGGCGACGACCCAGTTGTACAGCTCGGGCCGCACGCACCAGTTGTTCCACACGTTTTCGAGGGCGATGGCGACCTTCGTCTCCTCGGCCACGGGGAGGAGCTTCTTGATCGACTCGCGGACGCCGTCCACCGAGCGGTTGTGGGCCTCGATGTAGCCCTTGAACTTCTCGTTGTCGCCGGCGACGAGTTGGGTGATGTGGCCGTTGGACTCGTCGAACTTGATATCGAACTCCCAGGGCTGGGGGATCGGCTTGGCGCCGCAGCCGCCCACGGGGGCGAGCACCGCGTCGGCTCCGTAGGCCTGTGCGGCGCGCAGGCCGGCCGCCGAGCCGCCGCGCATCACGGAGTGGATCCGCAGGCCGGCCTTCTCGGCCAGCTCGCGGGCCTTCTTCGCCTCGTCCACCGCCACGGTGTGGGCCTCGATGCCCTCGAGGCCGGTGTCCTTGAGCTTCTTGAACGTTTCTTCGTTCATCCTGTTCGCGCCCAGGATGACGGCCTTGTGGAGCTTTGTCTTGAAGGGCGCGGCATCTGCGCGCCCCACGGCCAGAAGACCCGCCCCTGCCGCCGAAGCGGCGAGGAATTCACGACGACTGCATCGCGTGCTCACAGCAGGTACCTCCATCAAGGGACAGAATAGGACCGATAGGACGGATAGGACCGATAGGACAGGCCCAGGCGATGCTCTACTTGTCGCGGCCGCCGGGGTCTTTGCCGGCGTTGATCAGGTCGAAGCGTCGGCTGAACTCGGCGAGCGAGAAGCCGCCGCTCTCGTTGGTGAGCCAGAGGTCCTTGCCGGTCTTCTCGACCTCGGCGCGGACGGCTGGCCAGTTGACGCTGCCCTCGCCGATGTTGGCCCATTTGCCGCCATGGCCATCGGGGTTCAGCTTGAAGTCCTTGGCGTGCAGCTTCGCGGTGAGGGGCCCCAGCTCGCGCAGCCACTCCTCGGGCGGCGCGTATTTCACGTGGTTGCCGACGTCGAAGTAGGCGCCGACCCAGGGGCTCTGGAACGAGGCGACGAACCACTTGAAGATCGCCGGCTTCACCCACAGGTTGTTCCACACGTTTTCGAGGGCGATGACGACCTTGGTCTGCTCGGCGACGGGGATGAGCTTCTTGAGGGCCGCGATCGAGGCGTCGGACGACTTGTTGTGTGTCTCGATGTAGGCCTTGTACTTCTCGTTGTCGCCGGCGACGACCTGGGTGATGTGGCCGGTCTTCTCGTCGAACTTGATGTCGAACTCCCAGGGCTGGGGCGTGGGGCCGCCCATGCGGCAGGGCACGAGCAGAATGGCGTCGGCGCCGAAGCCCTGGGCCGCCTTGAGCGCCGTCTCCACGCTCTTGATGTCGCCCTCCACGCTCGCCGGGTTGTTGAAGTTCACCCACGCGCGCATCACGGAGTGGATGCGCATGCCGAGCTTCTCGGCGACCTCGCGGGCCTCGGCGGCCCTCTTGGGATCGGTGTTCCAGGCGCCGCACTCGATGCCCTCGAAGCCGGCGTCCTTCAGGGGCTTGAGCGAGCCCTCGCTGGGATAGCCCTGGATGACGGCCTTGTGGAGGGTGGTCTTGAAGGGCGCGGCCAGAGCGCCCCGGGCCGCCAGCACCCCGAGCCCTGCCGCAGACGCCGCCAGGAAACCCCGCCGATCCAGAATGTCCCGCATGCGTTCCTCCTTGTAGGCGAGGCGTCTCCGTCCCGCGTCTCCAACGTTGGACAGCAGCATCGCGGGATGTGGACATCCCGCCTACAACCGCCCCAGCGACGGGGCACCGGATGGAGAGCATGGCGCAGCGGGGGCGGCTTGTCAACCCCCGATAGCAGTGGGTGGGCCGCGGTGGTCAGAGGCGCGGGGCGGGGGCGACGGCGGTGCCGCCCAGCTCGCGGGCCGTGCGGTAGGTGGCCATCGCCGTGTAGCCCATGCCGACGACGAAGGGAAGGGCCATCGCCCACTGGCCGCTCACGCCGGCCAGCGCGACGAGGAAGGGCAGCACGAGCCGGGCCGGCGTCATCGCGTAGACGGCCATCGTGAGCACCTGGGTGTAGGGCAGGCCGGCCCGAAGGGCGGCGCTGACGAGCAGGCCCGCCACCGAGCAGATGAGCGCCAGGATGAGCACCTCGAAGCACGCGTACATGACCATCTTGAACGAGTTGGGCAGGATGCCCCGCATGACGACGTCGTAGCGGACCTGTCGCGCCGTGTGCGCGACCCACCGGCTCAGGTCCCCGGCGCTCACGTCGCCACGGCCCTCCAGGTCGAGCGTGCGGACGGCCTTCTCGTAGATCGGCTTGAGCGTGACGCTGGTGGCGGTGAGGAGGGCGAGGAACTCCGGCGGCTGCATGTCGGGATGCTCTTGGGTGGCGACTTGCCAGGCGTGGGTCGGCGGGAGGTTCTTCCCCGTGGTGTCCACGAGGGCCAGAAGCTCCGGGCGGTTGACGAGAACGTGCACCTTGTCGGGGTCGAGCTTGAACTTCGCCAGGCCGTTCTCGAGGGTGAACTCGGGGAGCTTGCCGCCTTTGTCCTCGAGGAGCTTCTGGACCTCGGCGAGGCGTGCCTGGTCGGTGTAGGCACAGGCCTCCTGGCCGCCGCCCTGCTCCTGGCCCTTGGCGGGGTCGGTCGAGACGATGGCCTTCTGGCCGAAGACCACGATGCGCTGCGGCTCGGCGCAGCCGGCGAACTCCGCCGCCTTCTCCCACGTCGTCACGGCCCCCGTCGTGTCGAGGACGACGAGGAGGGTGCGGAGCTTGGGCCGCGCGTCGGCCTCGGAGGCCGATTCGCCCCCCGGCCGCTCCTCGCAGTCCTGCCACAGAATGGCCGGCTGCTTCTGGTCGGAGGCGGCCTTGCCATCCTTGACGGTCACGACGGCCAGGGCCGTCTCGAGCTCCGCGGCCTGTCGGGCCTCGCGCCCGGGCGCCTCGCGGAGGAAGCCGGCCAGCCCCAGCATCATGCTCACGGCGGTGAGCAGCACGCCCAGGAACACGCCGTAAAGCGCCGTGCGGGCGAAGCCCTGGTCGTGCACGCGGAAGTAGTGCTTGAGGCTCATGATGCTGAGGGGAACGCTGACGAGGTGGTTCGGATACGGCTGCGGCATTGGGCCTCCTGCGCGCGTGGCCGACGCATGGTCCGAGCGACAGGCCGCTACCCTACCACAAGCCCCCCATCCGTGCAAGCCGGCGGGCGCCCTCGATGCGAGCCGGGATTGCAGGCAGGTTCCGTAGTCCCTACGGGGCGTGATAGGATAGCCCAGGGCAACGCCCTGGGACCAGGTGCCCCCATTGGCAAAGCCCTGAAGGGGCGAGATAGACCGCCTGTATTCCGCCCCTTCAGGGCTGGGCCCGGGGTGGCCTCGTTCCCAGGGCGTTGCCCTCATCTTTGCCCACATCTCTGCGGATGGGCGCTCCCAGCCCCGTCAGGGGCGTCAGAAGGTAGCCACGGGCGTGAGCCCGTGGACTGGGCGGCCCACGGTTCAGCCCCCGCAGGGGGCGGCAGAACGCCGGCGGCCAACGCTTCTGCCGCCCCCTGCGGGGGCTGGGCCTTGTACCCGCCCGAACCCACGGCTTACGCCGTGGGCTACCACCTGCCGCCCGCCGTCGGCGGGCTACGGAGCC
>DATKZY010000170.1:0-2282 GCA_035527715.1 Planctomycetota bacterium
AGAAACCCCCCCTCCGCCATCTTCGCTCTTCCCTACGCATTCAGCGCGCGGGTGATGCGGTCGAGGGCTTCGTCCACTTCGGCGGGGCTCTTGAAGCCGATGGTCACGGCGTCGGCGAACTTGTTGCGGAAGACGAATTGGATGGCTTTCTCGCGGTCGTCGGGGTCCTTGAAGTTGCCGTTGCCGCAGAGCTTCATGCCGATGACGCCCTTGCCCGTCGCGCGAATCTTCTTGATCTCCACGACGGCCTCGGCGTGGCTGCCCGGCTCGGCCCAGCGGCCTGTCGGGCCGTCCATGTGGGCGCCGTCGTGGTTCATCCGCAGGAGGGCCACCTCGACCCACGGGCAGCCGGCGACGGTGCGCAGGCCCGTCAGCCCGTGGGTGGAGACGCCGACGGCGCGGACGATGCCCTTCTCCTTCGCCGCCGAAAGGTCGTCGCGGTGCTTCTTGAAGTCGTCGGGCCACGTGGCCTTCATCACGCAGTGGAGGAGCACGAGGTCGAAGTAATCGGTCGCCAGCTCCTGGCGGAAGCGGTCGAGGCATTTCGGAATATCGGGCGTCGGGTTGAGCCACACCTTGGTCTGGAGCACCAGCTCCTCGCGGGGCAGTCCCTGGATGGCGTTCTTGACGAAGGGGTGCATCTTGTAGTTGTCGGCGGTGTCGATGTAGCGGAGGCCGCGGTCGTAGGCGTGGCGGACGAGTTTGGTGAAGCCCTCCTGGCCGAGCTCGCGCTGAACGCGCCCGCCGTTGGTGCCGGTGCCGAGGCCGAGGCGGGTGATCTGCACCTTCGTGTTGCCGAGCGTCACGCGGTCGGTGGCGGAGGGCTTGGCTGGCGCCTTCTCGCCGGCAACAGCGGGCAGGCCGCCGAAGGCGAGCACGCTCCCCGCAACGGCCTGGACGAACTCGCGGCGGTTCATCGCGTTCCCCTTTCGGGAAGTGTAAGAGTCTTTGAAGGGAGGTTCGGAGGGGAACTTTCTACCAGAAAGTTCCCCTCCGTCTTCTCCTAGCCTGCTGGTGCGAACGGCACGTCGCCGTGGGCGATCATCGTTTCGAGGGGATTGTCGCTGATGTCGAGCGGGCAGTCAATGCGGGCGCGGCGGCGGCTGGATTCGTAGCAGGCGAAGATGATCTCGGTGGCATTCATCGCGTGGCGGGCGCACAGCTCGCACTCGCGGCCCGTGAGCAGGCAGTCCACCGCGTCGGCGATGGCGCGGTCAATGTAGCCGGGGCCGTGCAGGTGCTCGTTCGCGCAGTCCACGGGAATCCAGTCGGCCGCGCCGTCCTTGCGGTAGCGGAGCATCGGGCCGGGCTTGGGGTCCCAGGCGATCTCGATGACGCCCTTCGTGCCGATGACGCGGAAGGGCACGCCGAGCGCGGCCCGGCACTCGCCGCCGGTGACGAAGAGGCCGAAGACGCCGTTGGCGTACTTCACGTGGCAGATGCCCTGCCACTCGACGGGGGCGCCGAAGACGCGGCGCTCGGCCCGCGCGTCAATCTGGCCGAGGACCCATAGCGGCGGGGCCTCGCCGTTGAAGTAGTTCAGCATGTCCACCCAGTGGGTGCCGCCGTCGTAGAGGTCGCCGATGGCGGCCTCCATGCGGACGACGGAGCCGATCTCGCCGGCGTCAATCAGGCGCCTCGTCTCGCGGAAGGGCTTGCCATAGCGGCGCTGGTGGTTGAAGTTCAGGTGCATGCCGTATTGGGCGGCGACCTGGAGCATCTTGCGCGAGGCGCCGAACGTGGCGTCCATCGGCTTCTCGCAGTGGCACAGGCGCACGCCGGCCTGGGCGCAGGCGATGGCCATCTCGGCGTGCAGCTTCGGCCAGGTGCACACGCTCACGACGTCGAGCTTCTCCTTCTCGAGCATCTCGTGGTAGTCGAGGTAGGTGCGTGGGATGCCGAACTTCGCGGCGAAGGCGGCGGCGTTCTCCTGCACGATGTCGGCGCAGGCCACCATCTCGCAGGTGTCGAGCTTCCGATAGGCCTCGCCGTGCTCGTGGGCCATTGCGTAGCCCAACGGCCCGCGGCGCTCGGGCACGCGCCCGGTCCCGATGAACCCCACCTTCAGCTTGGCCATCCTCACACACTCCTTGCCGCAAGTGCTGCCTCCCACGTCCCATTATACGGGAAGCGGTTAAGGCAGCAAGTCCCCGCGGGTGCGTGTAATCTCCTACGGGCCAGGCGTTCGCGTTTTCAGCCTCCGAAGGAGGCGAGGGAATGAAGCCCACGGCGATGCTCGGGGAGCCGTGGGTTGACGACCTCCCGTGGCCCAGCCCCCGAAG
>DATKZY010000171.1:0-8939 GCA_035527715.1 Planctomycetota bacterium
CCCACTGGATGAATTCGCGTCCGTCCTCGGCGCCGCGGCCGCCCGCCCCGACGAGTGCCTCGCCGGCCTGCATCTGCGCCAGCGGAAGGTGGTGGTAGCGCGACGTCTGGTGGTATGAGGCGACGATCCTCGCCTCGTTGATGGTCGGGTGCACGTGGCCGAGGGCCTCCCGGGCGCGGTCCTGCTTCCGATAGCTCAGTTGGCCGCCGCAGAGGCCGGTCTTCGGGTCTCGGCCCTGTTGCCATCGGTAGATGAGGCGACGGGTCCACGCCAGGGCATGGTCGTCCTTGCCCAGGACGGCGAGCATCGTGCCGGCGTGCAGGAGGGGCGGGGTGACGTTGGCGAACGACAGGTTGTCGCCCTTCGACGGGAACGGCACCTTGATGGTGTCGTTGAAGGCGTGGTCCCACTGCGGGCGGGCAAGTTTCTTCAGGCTGGCGTGGCGGTTGTAGTCGAGGAGCGACCAGTCGAGGATGTGCCCCGCCCAGATCGCCTCCATCAACTGCCGTGTCGCGTCGGGGGCGACGCGCCACATCAGGGCGTAGTACGGCTGGTGGCTCTTGAGCTCGTGCGCGTCGGCGTACTGGCCGACGGGTTTGTCGGCCTCGAGGTCCCAGGCCATGTGCCCGCCCCAGTAGAGCAGGCCGCTGGGCGCGCGGAGGTGCTTGAGGGCGTAGCGGGCGGCGTCCTCGGCGGCTTGGCGGTACTTCGGCTCGCCGGTCAGCGCCGTCAGCCCGTCGAGCAGCCGCAGCAGGGGCTGCTGGCTGGCGAAGTTGCACAGGACCCACGTCTCGCCGCGGCACAGCCACTTCGCCGGCTCGAGGGTCTCGGCGTGGAGCCCGTCCACGAACAGCGGCGTCCTCTCCTTGCCGTAGACGTCGCGGCCGCGGGCGAGCACCGTCTCGGCGAAGGCGCGGACAGCGTCGAGGCAGGGCGCGCTCGGCGCCTCGGCCTGCCCACCCACCCCCAGGGCCGGCGACAGCTCCAGCGCCGCCACGGCGATCACCACGCGACAGCGTCGTGCATGGGCTATCATCGCTTCGCGCCCTCCTGCGCCCGGCCGAGGTGGAGCACGGCCTCGCCAGCGAACGGGGCCTTGAGCTGTCGCGGCGCGCCGCCGGCGACCGGCTCGCCTGGCGCGGCCTTGCCCGTCTTCGCGTCGAGCCATTCCACGGCGAGCGTGCTCTCGGCGGCCGAGAGGTCCACCGTCACCTCGCCGCCCGCGGGCAGGTACACGAGGTACTCGCGCCCCGGGTTGGCGAGGCAGTAGCCGGTCGAGGCGAGCTTGCCTTGCGGCGTCATCGCCGCCAGGTCCACCCGCTCGGCGAGGCGGCGGGCCAGGCCCATGCTGCGGTGGATGGGCCGCCACTTCGGGTCGAAGCGCTCGCCGAGGATCAGCCCGTCGTAGGGGTCCATGAAGATGGGGTTGTGCCCCCGCAGGAAGCTCTTCCACACCCAGGCCGCGTTGCCGCCGATGCCCCAGAGGTGGTCCGTGTCGTTGAGGACGACCTTCTTGCCGTCGGCGGCAGGCGGGTTGTCGCGGTAGCCGCCATCGGGGTTCGGCGACACCCAGTCGGCCGGGCTGTCGAACAGGGTCTTGTTGCTCCCGCCCTTGTACTGGAAGGTCATGCCCACGGGGTGCTGCTTCGGCTTCGTCTTCTCGTAGTCCTTGATGAAGCGGATGATGTGGTATTGCCACTCGGTGGACGGCGGGTGGTTCTCGTTGGAAATCTCGTAGAGCACGTTGTCGAGGTCGTTGACCGTGTCAATGACCTTGCGGACGTACGCTTCCTGCGCAGCGGTGACGGCCTTGACGACAAGCTCGTGGACTTCGAGGCCCTTGCCGTCGCCGTTGGGGTCGCCATTGATGCCGTTGACGTTGTTCTTGGAGTGGCACGGGTGCACGTCCCAGGCCTTGGGCGAGAACTGCAAGGCCCAGCCCTCGAAGAGCATGATGGCGACGTAGATCCCCCTGTCGCGGGCCGCGGCGACGCGGGTGCGCAGCCGCTCGAAATAGTCGGGGTCGAACTTCGTGAGGTCGAACTTCGGCTTGCCGTCGAGCGCGTTGCCCGGCCCCGTGCGCGCCCAGGGCGTGGGCGCCACGTGGTTCAGCGCGTCGCGCTGGTTTGGCGTCGTGTTCCACGTCACGCATTCCCAGGCCCAGAGGCGGATGAAGTTGTGGTGGTGCTTTTCGAGGAAGTCGAGGTAGGCGGGGAAGTCGAACTTCGGCGGCGGGTCCGTCTTCCCCATGTCCACGAGATTGTTCCAGGTGTGGGACCCGACCAGGAGGACGGCTTTGCCGCTGGCATCGGCGAAGTAGCGCGGGTTCCTGGGGTGCACCTTCAGAGGGCCCGTGGCCGGCGCGCCGCCGGACGCTGCTGAGACCAGACATGCACACGCGAACGCCCCGGCCAGCACCTCGACGTAACTCATGGCATTTGCCTCCTTCCGGCGTGATCTGCCAATGACCCAGTGTAGCGAAGGGCGGCTGCATTTCAAGTGGCGTGGGGCCTGCCAGAGGATGCCGGGATTGACAGGGCCGCGCCCCTGGGGTATCCTGGACGCGGGGAGAGGGAGCAGGCGCTATGGCAGCCGGACGAACGCTGGGGTTGCTGGTCGCGGCGTTGGCGCTGGCGGGAGGCCACGTGCAGGGCGCGATGGCCACCTGCCGCCTGGGCACGGGGCCTAAGCGCCTGGCGGCCCGGCCCGGCGGCCCCGCCAGGGGCAAGCTCCCGACGGGCTACGTCGCCGAGGCCAAAATCGCTCCCGTCATTGACGGCAAGCTCGACGACGAGGCCTGGAGGAACGCCGCCCGAATGACCCTCGCTCGAGCGCTCGACGGGGCCGGCCCGGCCGCCCAGCTCACCGAGGTCCGAGCCGTCCAGGACGGCACGGCCCTGTATCTGGCCCTCCGCTGCGTCGAGCCGGCTCTCGACAAGCTCAGGGCCGCCCGGCGCAGCCACGACGGGGAAATCTGGGCCGACGACTCCGTCGAGGTGTTCCTGGGCTTCGGCGGGACGTATTACCACTTCGGCGTCAGCGCGGCAGGGTCCACGTACGACGGCAAGGGCAAGGACCCCGCCTGGAGCTCCGGCCTCCGCGCGGCCGTTGCGAAGGGGGAGAAGGAGTGGACGGCCGAGCTGGCCCTCCCGCTGGACAGGATGTTGGGGGGCGCCAAGTGCCCTGCGGAGTGGATCGCCAACTTCAACCGGTCCCGCTACGCCGGGGGCGAGCTTCAGGAGACGGCCTGGTCGCCGACCTACTCGGGCAACAGCCACGCCCCCGAGTGGTTTGGGAAGCTGCTGTTCTCCGCCCCGCCGACCGAGCCCCCCAGCGCCCCAGCCGGCGCCGCCGAGACGGTCACGGTCCTGCCGACGAAGGCCGGGGTGTGCGTGGTCCGGTTCGACCTGTCGGCCCTGCGGAGAGGCGTCAGGATCTATCGGGCGGATTTGCGGCTGGCCCGCACCCAGGCCGTCACCGGCGCGGACGACGAGGCAATGGTGGACATCCAGATCTGCCCGCTTCTGACAGAGCTCGCGCCCGGCGGGGACCCGGCCCCGGCGGGGGAGCCTCTGAAGGTCCGGGCGCCCTGGTTCGACTCCTTCGACGCGACCGAGGCCGTTCGCGCCTGGGCCGGCGGAAAGCCCAACGGGGGCTTTTACATCAAGGCCGGGCCGTTCCTCGACCCTGCCGCCTCGTGCCTCGACGTGGCCTGCGAAGGCACGCCCGCCGACGTGCCACGACAAGTCACGGCCGTCCGGGCATTCCACCGCGCCGGCCAGACCTTCATCATCTGGAAGGAGACTGACGACCCCATCGGGACCGACCGCGTGAAGTGGGGCCAGTTCCGGTCCGCTCTCGACGCCGCGGAGAGCAGCGGCCTGCGCTATTGCGTGTACCGCTCCGACAAGCCCATCACAGCCGCCAGCCTGCACGAGGCCGAGCGGATTGCCGTCGTCGCGCCGCTGTCGGGCTGGAACGTCAACGGGCGGAGCCTCGACAAGGCCATTGACGACGCCCTGTCGAGCGAGCAGACACTCTTCTACGGCCAGTGGAACCCCTTCGTCCAGGCCAGCATGGACGGCAAGTTCGGGCTCGACTGCGCGATGGAGCGGCTGGTCATCCGGGACGGAGAGCAGCCGCTCACCCGCGGCACGGGCCTATACGTCCACACCCCAGGGAAGCCAGGGACAGCGTTCTACGCGGTAGTCACCTGCCGCGACGGCGTCGAGAACACCACGGACCTCTCCGAGGGGAACTCTCTCGCTACCGCGGTGGAGGAGACGGCGGGGACCGGCGAGCCGGTGCTCCAGAAGGAGTTTCCTCCGAAGCCCTTCTTCAACTACCGCGAGAGGCGCCTGCACTACGTTCGGTGGGTCGCCCCCCCGTACGGCCCCCTTCCGAGCCAGTACCACAACTGGGGCGTGGGCGTGCCGGAGACGGAGGGCAAGACGGCCATGCCCATCGAGCTGAGCCTCCACCGCGACGGGCGAAGCTACCACCGGACCCAATACCGCGTTGAGCTCGACAGTCTGGTCCTCTCCCCGCACGACTTCCCCGTCAAGACCTGGTGGTACGGCCACCACGAGTCACTGGGCACGCTCAAGAGCTTCAGGCAAGGCACCGTCCAGCCCTACACGGAGCGGCGGCTGCTGGCGTTCCTGGACTGGGCGTCGAGGAAGTGGCGGGCCGACCGCAGCCGCGTGATCGTGACCGGCGCCGGCGGCGCGGCGGCCGGCAGCGGCGCACTGCACCTGGGCATCCGGCACCCGAAGGTCTTCAGCCTCGTGCTCTCAGGCTACGGCATGGCCGACTACGCGGGCGAGATGGCGGCTCTCACAGCCGTCAAGCGCGCCGGCACCATGCCCGTCCAACTCGAGGCTATCTGGGGCAAGGTCGCCTGGGGCTGCAAGACCGACGCGGGGCGGAGTGTGTGGGACGAGTTGAACCTGGCCAAGCTGGTCGCCGAGCTGCCCGAGAATGTGAGCCTGCCGCTGGTCACCGTCACCGGCGGGGGCATGCTCAAGCCCATGCGCGACTTCTTCGTGGCCATGCTGGAGCGGGGCCAGCCCATTATGGGACGCTACGGAGTCTACGGCGGCGGCCTGCTCCTGCCGGTGAGCCGCACGGGGACCTGGACGAACATGATCCGCCAGGACGTGCGGCTCGACCAGGCACTCCCTGCCTTCTCGGGGCCGGGGGCCGCCGGCCTGTGGCAGGAGCCCAGGGAGCCCTCAGGGGCGCTGGTCGTCTCCGACGGCATCCGGCGCTGGTGGGGCGACATCCACACCGGCTGCCGCTGGAAGACCGATGACCTGGTGGACGAGCCGGTCCGCTTCGAGATCACGCTCTTCTGGGTCGGCGCCGCGAGGGAGCGGACCCTGGCCGACGTGACCCTTCGCCGCCTCCAGAAGTTCCTCATCCGACCCGGGCACGACTACCGCTTCGAAGTCCGCCGCCACACGGGCGAGTTGATCCGCGAAGGAACCGTGCAGCCGGGCAAGGGCGGCCAGTTCCTGCTCAAGGGCGTCCTCCTCACGCCCGAGGGAACCCGCGTTGTCCTGAGACCGTGAAGCCAAGCGGGGAAGAAGACATGACCAGAAGCCTGTGCACCTTGCTGATCCTCCTGGGCGCGGGGGCCGCCGCCCGCGGCGACGTCGTCACCGAGAGCTGGGGCGGGGAGGGGAAGCTCACGCACCCGGGGACCCTGAAGGTGGTCTCCGTCCCCGGGCAGGCCCCGCGACTCCTCTTCGACCTGTCAGCCATCCCGAGGGATGCCACGGTGCTTCACGCCTCGCTGTCTTGTGCCGGGGGCCAGCCGCGGGAGCCGATCCGAGTCCTCGTCGCCGACGCCCCTGGCGTCGGGCCGCTCAAGCTCGAGGAGCCGTGGTGTCGTTCCCTTGACGCCACCGAGGCCGTGCGCACACGGGTGGCCGAGCCGGCCAGGAACCTGGGCCTGGTGGCCGAGGCCCTCAGCGGGCCGCCCGCCGCCTGCCGACTCGAGGTCCGCTACGAGGGGAAGGCCGGGCGGGTTCCTCCGCAGGTGGAGGGGCTCAGAGCGATTCACCACGACGGCCAGACGTTTCTCCGCTGGAGGGAGCTGCCCGTCTATCGCCCGCCCGCCGAGGCGACCCTGTGGATCACCCGCATGGCCGGCCTGAAGACCGAGACGGCCAGGGAGCCGGGAAAGGGGGTCAGGGACTTCCCCCGCGCCGCCGCCATCACGCTGAAGACCCTGCGCGATCTCCAGGGCCTGGCCGTCCGCGACAAGCCGGCCGGCCGCATGCGGCGCGACATGGCCCCGTTCGTGCGCCTCCGCGAGGTGCCCGAGGTCCGCTACCGCGTCTACCGCCATAGCGAGCGAATCACCCCGGCCACTCTGAAGAACGCCCAACTCGTCGGCGAGGCCGACGCCCTGTGTGCCTACCAGGACGGCTTCATCCATATCCACTCCCACGGCGAGTACTACGACCCCTACGAGGAGGGCCAGTCGGTCATCCCCACCTGGTCGGTGGGCGCGGGCGAGCCGGTCCTGCCGGGCGAGGCCTACTACGTCCACGCCCCCTCGGCCGCAGGCAACGTCCATTACGCTGTGACCTCCGTGCAGGACGGCACCGAGAACGCCTCCGCCATCACCGACGCCAACAGCCTGGCCCAGCCCATCGAGGAACGGGCCGAGCCGCGCCAGCCGGTCCCCCAGTTCGTCACGGTCAACCGCACCCGCTACGGCCAGGCCGACGCTGCCGAGCACTGGTTCGCTTACTGGCTCGCCCCGCCGTTCGCGAACGTCGCCGACAACCGCCCGCGGCGAGTGGTCATGGCGATGTCCGACGCCTGGAAGACCCCCGGGCCGCTCAGCGTCTCCACCCGTCCCGGCGTGGGGCCGGGCTGGAAGGTGGACAAGCTCGACACCGCGTACTTCTACGTCGAGCAGGACGTCGCCTACGGCGGCGACCTCTGCTACAGCCAGGGCCGAGACACCCTGCGCAGCGTGCGCGAGAGCAAGGTGGACTACTTCTCGGACCGCTACGTCACCGCCATGGTGCAGTGGGCGCTGAGCAAGTGGGACGTGGACCGCTCGCGGCTCACCAGCAGCGTCGGCACTCACTACGGCGTTCGGCACCCCGAGCTCTTCCCGATCCTGTGGATCGGCCCGTATGAGGTGGACTACGATCAGAAGTGGAACCCCGCCTGCGGGTCGCTGGCGGGCAGGCTCGGGCCGCGCGAGCTGGCCGAGACCGTGGACGGCGCGCCCGCGTGGGACGCCTTCAACATCGCCTGGTACCTGGCCTCGAACCAGGACAAGGACATCCCCTTCTGGGTCCACGACGTCGGCGGCAAGGAGGGCGGCCACGCCGTCGAGTTCGGCTGGCAGGACGATGGCAAGGGCCTCGCCGCGCTACGCGACGCCCGCCAGCCCCACATCGCTCACTGGGGCGGTGGCTCCTGGAGCCGCGAGGTCACCGCCGGCCTGGCCAGCATGCGGTGGGGCGGGAGCGTCCCCGCCTTCTCCCGCTGCTCCCTCGACGGCAATCCCGGCAACGGCGACCCCGCCGACGGCGACCCGTGGGGCCAGATCAATGGCTTCCTGTTCTGGGACCCCGCCGACACCGTAGACGAGGCCACGAAGTGGGCGATGACCGTCTTTCTGACCCAGGATTGTGGCGATGACGTCTGCACCGTGGACGTCACTCCGCGCCGCTGCCGGGTCTTCAAGCCCAGGCCCGGCGAGCGCTTCCGCTGGACCAACACCAGCTCCGCCGATGGCAAGGTCGTCCAGTCTGGCGAGACAACGGCTGACAAGTGGGGCCTCGTGACCGTGCCGGCGGCGCGGGTAGGCAAAGGGAGGAGCCGGATCACCCTCACGAGGGACTGACCGCCGAGCATTGCCTGTGGAAGGGCTAAGAGCGTCCAGAACAGAGAATCCGCCTGGCCAGAGCGCCGTGGCAAAGCGAATCAGCTTCCAGAGACGAGCGGTTGCTGCACAGGGGGGGTGGTGGGCGATACTGGACTCGAACCAGTGACCTCTACGCCCCCGAAATCGCCACAAGTCCTTGACAAGCCTAATCCTACAGATGCCCCCCCCCTCCCTAAGGGACAGCAAGTACAACACCACGTACAACAAGAGGGTGCAGAATCAGCGCCCGAAGCCTGGTTCCACTCAGTAGTCATTATGGGGGTAGGAGCCGCACTTCGGCTTGACTCCCCTTCCCCTCTGCGCTACAAGGAACTCATCCCCAACCCCACGATAGCGCAATCCCCGCTCGGAGCATCTCCATGCCCCTGGTCGAGTGCCCAAACTGCGGGCAGGGCGCTTCCGCTTGGGCCAAGACCTGCCACCACTGCGGTTACAAGTTCATGACCCTCGCCGGTTGCATTGCATGGCTCGCGGGCATACTGGCAGTTGCCTGGGTGGCGCTCGCCCTCGTTTTCGGGGGACTATTCTCCTTGCCGTTTCGGTTCGTGTGGGGGCTGGTGAGGTAGGGGAAACCATGCCCTACACGGCTGGGCAGTTCATCTGGGGAACATCATGATATTTCTCTTGAGGGGACTGACCATGAGCCGCCTCGCCTGGCTGCCCATTCTCCTCGCTCTTCCCTCGCTCGCGCTCTCAAGCCAATTCTCTAAGACTCGCCCACCGGTCCAGGAAGCTGACGGTGCCTTCCTGATTGACCCACTCAAGAACGTCGGGCACATCACGCCAACCTGCTCAGAAAAAGATCTCATTCGGGTCTACGGCGCTCGGAATGTGCGGTGAGCCAGCATCGAGTTGGGCGAGGGGGAGACAGGAAAAGGCACTATCCTGTTCCCAGGCACGCCCAACGCCGTCGAGATCCTGTGGAAGCGCTCCTTCAGCCATCCGACCTGCTTGATCATCTCGTCGTCCGGCACTGTGAACGTCGGTTGAAAAGCGCGGCAGGTGGCGGGCGAACCGCGCG
>DATKZY010000172.1:0-13266 GCA_035527715.1 Planctomycetota bacterium
AGGTGCTTGCAGGAATCGAATCGCTCGCGCCGAGCCTGCCCCCCGCCCTCGTCGCCTTCGGCAAGTTCCAGTGGCTCTACTTCTGCCTGGCGCTCTTCGCCGTGTCGGTGGTGGTGATTGTCGCGGTGAGCCTGCTCACCCCGCCGCCCCCGGCGAAGAAGCTCGACGGGTTGACCTATGGCACCGTGTCGGCCGAGGGCCGCGACGAGGCCCGGCGCTCCTGGAGCGCCTGGGACGTCGTGAATACCGCCATCATCCTCTCCGTCATCGCGGCCGTCTATCTCTACTTCACCGGCTGAGGAGAAACTCGTGCAGTCGTCGCTTGCTATCCTGGCTCTGGGCGTGGCGTCGGTGGCTATCGCGGGCACCCACGCGAAGCTCGTGCCCGTGAAGTTCACCGACGTGAGGATCGCCGATGCCTTCTGGGCGCCGAGGATCGAGGTCAACCGCACGAAGTCCATTCCGCACGTCCTGGAGCAGTGCGAGAAGACGGGGCGGATCAACAACTTCGCCTACATCGCCAAGGAATCGAAGGAGGCGTTCCGCGGCCACGTGTTCCACGACTCCGACGTGGTGAAGGTGCTCGAGGGCGTGGCCCACTCGCTGGCGACCCACCCCGACAAGGCCCTGGAGGCCCGTCTCGAGCAGATCATCGGCTGGATGGCCAAGGGGCAGCAGCCCGACGGCTACCTCAACACCTACTTCATCGCGAAGGGCCTCGACAAGCGCTGGACGGGCCTGCAGCACGCCCACGAGCTGTACTGCGCGGGACACATGTTCGAGGCCGCCGTCGCGCACTACGAGGCCACGGGGCGCAAGACCTTCCTCGATGTGGCCTCCAAGTACGCCGATCACATTGACAGCGTGTTCGGCCCCACCAAGCGCCACGGCATCGCCGGGCACCCCGAGATCGAGCTGGCCCTGGTGAAGCTCTGGCGCGCCACAGGCGAGGAACGCTACCTGAAGCTCGCCCAGTTCCTCGTCGAGGAGCACGGGCAGCCGACGCACAAGCTCTTCGGCACCTACTGCCAGGACCACAAGCCCATCCGCGAGCAGGACGAGGCGGTCGGCCACTGCGTCCGCGCGATGTACCTCTACAGCGGCGTGACGGATCTCGCGATGATCACCGGCGACCAGGGCTATATTGACGCCCTCGAGAAGCTGTGGCAGGACATCGTGACGCGCAAGATGTACATCACGGGCAGCATCGGCGTGCAGCGCCACGGCGAGGGGTTTGCGCAGCCCTATCTCCTGCCCAACTACGATGCCTATTGCGAGACGTGTGCCGCCATCGGCATGGTCTTCTGGAACCACCGCATGATGCTGCTCAAGGGCGAGGGACGCTTCGCCGACATCGTCGAGCGGAACCTCTACAATGGCCTGATGTCGGCGGTGTCGCTCGACGGCATGAAGTGCTTCTATGTCAACCCGCTCGCCAGCCGCGGCAACCTGCATCGCTCGCCCTGGCACGGCTGCTCGTGCTGCCCGACGAACATGGTGCGCTTCCTCCCCGCCTTGGGGCAATACGTCTACGCCGCATCGGCCGCGGGCGATGCCGTCTACGTTGCCCACTACGTCGCCGGCTCGGGCGTTGTGGCGCTCAAGGACGGCAAGGTGAAGCTCACGCAGAAGACCCGCTATCCGTGGGACGGCGGCGTGCAGATTGGCGTCGAGCCGCAGGGCATTTCGGACTTCGCCGTGTGCGTGCGTATCCCCGACTGGTGCGAGGGAGCCACGGCGAAGCTCAACGGCCAGGCCATCGAGACGAAACCTGACAAGGGCTTCGTCGCCATTCGCCGCACGTGGAAGGCGGGCGACGTGGTGGAACTCGAGCTGCCGATGCCCATCCGCCAGGTGGCCGCGGCCCCCGAAGTCGCGGATGATGTCGGACGGCTCGCCATTCAGCGCGGCCCGATCGTCTACTGCCTCGAGGGCTGCGACCACTCGACTTCAGTGAGCCAGATCGCCATCCAGAAAGGCGCGAAGCTCGAAGCGAAGTCCGAGCCCGACCTCCTGGGCGGCGTGGTGGTCATCAAGGGGCAGGGGCAGCGGCAAGGCTTCGAGCTGAAGGACGACGGCTCCATCGCCCAGGCATCGGGCACGGTGGACATCACGGCCGTTCCCTATTTCGCCTGGGACAACCGCGAGCCCGGCGAAATGGTCGTGTGGGTGCCCGCCGAGCTTCCCGCTGCCTCCAAGCCAGAAAACGTCACCATCGCCATCTTCGCCAAGACGTCCGCCTCGCACCAGTGGCAGGCCGACCACATCCGCGCCCTCAACGACGGCCTGCTGCCGAAGAACTCGATTGACCACGACGTGCCCCGCTTCACCTGGTGGGACCACAAGGGCACGACCGAATGGGTCGGCTACGAGTTCGACAAGGCCGTGCCGCTCGCCAGGGCCGAGGTCTACTGGTTCGATGACACGGGCAAAGGCGGCTGCCGTGTCCCGAAGTCCTGGCGCCTCCTTTGGCGCGATGGCAACGACTGGAAGCCCGTCGAGGCCGCAGGGGCCTATGGCGTCGAGAAGGACAAGCTCAACGCCGTCGCCTTCAAGCCTGTCACCACCAAGTCCCTCCGCCTCGAGGTCGAGCTTCAGCCCGGCTTCTCGGGCGGCATCCTGGAGTGGCGAGTGTCGAAGTAGGGCGCCTCACAGAAGGAGGACGGCTGAAATGGCTACCACGCGTCGAGAGTTCCTTGGGGCGATGGGTGGCGCGGCGTGCGTCGGTGCGCTGCGACAGGCGCTGGCAGGGGAGGCCCCGGCGAGCAAGCTGCCCAACGTCGTGCTGTGCATGGCCGACGACCAGGGCTGGGGCGACATGGCCTACAACGGCCACCCCGTGCTCAAGACGCCGCACTTCGACGCCATGGCCGCCGCGGGCCTGCGTTTCGACCGCTTCTACGCCGCGGCGCCCGTCTGCTCGCCGACGCGCGGCAGCGTGATGACGGGCCGCCACCCGAACCGCTTCGGCTGCTTCAAGTGGGGCCACACGCTCCGGCCGCAGGAGATCACCATCGCCGAGGCGCTCAAGACCGCCGGCTACGCGACCGGCCACTTCGGCAAGTGGCACCTCGGCTCCGTGCGCAAGGGCAGCCCCGTGCACCCCGGGGCCAGCGGGTTCGACGAGTGGTTCTCGGCGCCCAATTTCTTCGACAACGACCCGGTGATGAGCCGCGAGGGCGTGGCCGTGCCCACGAAGGGTGAAAGCTCGATGGTCACGGTGGACGCCGCCCTCGAATTCATCCGCAAGCACGCGAAGGGGCCGAAGCCGTTCCTGGCCGTCGTGTGGTTCGGCTCGCCCCACGGCCCGCACCAGGCCGCCGAGGAGTTCCGCAAGCTCTACGCCGAGCAGGGCAAGAAGAGCGACTTCCTCGGCGAGATCACGGGGATGGACGCGGCCTTCGGCAAGCTCCGAAACGAGCTGCGGACGCTCGGCCTCCGCGAGAACACAATCCTGTGGTATTGCAGCGACAACGGCGGCCTCGACGCGAAGACCACCGGCGGGCGGGGCAAGAAGGGCAGCATCTACGAGGGCGGGCTCCGTGTGCCCGGCATTCTCGAATGGCCCGCACGCATCCCGAAGCACCACGTGACCAACGTGCCGTGCAACACGTCGGACATCTATCCCACGCTGCTCGAAATCACCGGCGTCACGATGCCCAATCAGCCGCCGCTCGACGGCGTGAGCCTCGTGCCGCTCCTGGACGGCAAGATGGACGCCCGGCCGAAGCCGATGGGCTTCTGGGACCACCCGACCGGCGGCATCGGCACCCCGAGCAAGCAGTGGATGGCCGAGCTGCTCGAGGCCCAGAAGACCGGCAAGGAGCCCGACAACCCCGCCCGCCTCCGCCTGGATGCCCGCGAGATCAAGCGGCAGTATCCCGAGGATGCCTTCCCCGGCCACGCCGCCTGGCTCGACTGGCCGTGGAAGCTCCATCGCATCGAGGCGAAGACCGGCGCGGTCAAGATTGAGCTGTATAGCCTTGCCGACGACGCCGACGAGAAGAACGACTTGGCCGCCCAGCAGCCCGAGCGGGTCAAGGCCATGCGTCTGGCACTCGAAGCCTGGCTGCTGTCGGTCATCCGCAGCCTCAACGGCCGCGACTACCCGCAGGGCCGCCGTGAATCGTGACTTGACTCGCCGCGTGCGCCCCCGATAATGCTGGGCACCGCGTTGACCCGTCGCCCGAACTGACAGGAGAAGCTGATGAAGCTCGAGAAGTTCCAGAACCCGCCCGCTCTGCTGCGCCCGGCGCCCTTCTGGGCGATTAACGACCGGATCTCCCCTGAGGAGACGGCGCGGCAGATGGCCGAGATGATTGACAAGGGCCTCTCGGGCGGCTTCTTCCACTCCAGGGCCGGCCTCACCACCGACTACCTGAGCGAAGAGTGGTTCACGGCCATGCGGGCCGCCCTCGAGGTCGCCGAGCGGAAGGACGGCTATCTGTGGCTCTACGACGAGGACCTGTGGCCCTCGGGCAACGCCGGCGGCCAGGTCGCCGCGACGAAGGAGGAATACCGCGAAGCCTACCTCGAGCCCGAGTACGTCGCCATCGGCGAAGCCCCGCTCGACGAGCCGCAGGGCGAGCCGAAGGCCGCCTACGTCGTCGAGGAGCGCGACGGGGCAGTGGTCCGCAAGCTGCGACGGGTGCCCTTCGCGGAGGCCGCTGCGGAGAAGGGCGCCGAACGCCTCCTCTTCCGCCGCTTCTACGTCGGCAAGACCGGCTGGTGGTCGGGCGAGTCGTACTGCAACCTGCTCCATCCCGACGTGACCAAGCGCTTCATCGAGCTGACCCACGACGTCTACTTCCGTCACCTCGGCGAGCACTTCGGCAAGCGCGTCCCTGGCATCTTCACCGACGAGCCGCAGCTCTTCAGCCGCGCCACGGGCCTGCCCTGGTACGAGGGGATCCCCGACGCCTATCTGCGGCGGACGGGGCGCGACTTCTGGGCCGACCTGCCCTATCTCTTCTTCGACGGCGCCGAGTGCCGCCGCATCCGCCTCCTCGTCTATCGCACGATCCTGGGCCTGTTCTGCGAGCACTACTCGAAGCCCATCTACGACTGGTGCGAGAAGCACGGCATCGAGCACACCGGCCACTACAACGCCGAGGACAGCTTCGCCGGCCAGCTCACCAACCATTGCGGCGGCATCGCCGCCCACTACCGCTACCAGCAACTGCCCGGCATTGACCACCTGTGCCGCCAGACCGACCCGCTGCTCTTCACCGTCAAGCAAACCAGCTCCGCCGCCCGCCAGCTCGGCCGCCGAGGCGTGCTCACCGAGATCTTCGGCGTCTCGCACCACACCAACACCTTCGAGGACTTCAAGTGGCTGGGCGACTACGATCTCGTCCTCGGCGCCACCTTCTTGGTGCCGCACCTCACCTGGTACTCGATGCGCGGCAAGCGCAAGCGTGACTACCCGCCCAACTGGAACTACCAGCAGACCTACTGGGAGCATTTGAGGCCGCTCAACGACTACTTCACCCGCGTGGCCGCCGTGCTCACCGCCGGCAAGCCGCAGTGCGAGGTGCTCTTCCTGCACTCGATTGACGACGCCTCGGCCAGCTTCCGCCGCTCGGTCGTCACGGGCAAGCGCGCC
Organism: Planctomycetota bacterium; assembly: GCA_035527715.1. Lineage (GTDB taxonomy): Bacteria > Planctomycetota > PUPC01 > DSUN01 > DSUN01 > DSUN01. Next base: position 5,606 of record DATKZY010000172.1, read on the forward strand.
GTGCCGCGCGGCGTCCCCGGCGTTGACCTCAATCGCGTGAACGAGTTGGACCGCATTCTCCGCAGCCTGCTCGAGGCGGCCCTCAACGCCGGCTACGACGCCGACCTCGGCGACGAGGGCTATCTCGAGGACCTCGGCTCGGTGAAGGGCAAGCGGTTCGTCGTCGGCAAGATGAGCTACTCCGTGGTCGTTGTGCCCGAGGCCCAGAGCTGGCGGCCCAGCACCCATCAGCTCCTCAAGCAATTCGTCAAGGCCGGTGGCAAGGTTATCCTCACCGGTAGACCACCGACCGAGCTCGACTGCCAGCCCGCCGTTGAGGTCTGGCAGGAACTCGCCGCGACGAAGGGCGTGCTGTGCATCGCCGCCGGTGCCCGCGAGCTGCAGGACGCCCTCGACAAGGTCGTGCGCCCGAGCTTCCGCCTCCGCTCGAACATGGGACGCCCGGTGCCTCACACCTACGTGCAGCACCGCAGGGACGGCGCCCAGCAGTTCCTCTTCATCGTCAACTCGAGCCGCGAGTCGCGGCAGACCTATCGCCTCACGCTCTTCGGCGCCGCGAAGAAGCCTGTCGCCCTCTGGAACCCGCTGAAGGGCACGTGCGAGACACTCGAAGGCCAGGCTGTGGGCAAGGACCTCGTGGTCGAGCTCACGCTTCAGCCCGTCGGCTCGGCGATTGTGGCAGTGGGCAAGGACGTTGCCCGGGGCGCTAAGGCGGCACCGCTGCCCTGCGCCTGCGGGGGCGCCGCCCTGCCGTCGCCCACCACCTGGACGCATCGCCGCACGCAGGACAACGTGCTGGTCATGGACCGTCTGGCGTTCTCGCTGGACGGGGGGAAGACCTTCTCGGAGGAGGACGCCGAGTACCGCATTCGCCGACGCATCGCCGAGTACTTCGGCACGCGCGAATCGCTCGCCTGGCAGCCGTGGGTGGCGATCCGGAAGAAGCTTTTCGACGGGCGGGGCGGCCCCGTCGTCCTGCGCTACCGCTTCCATAACGCGGCGAAGAAGGTCAACAAGGCCGCGGCCGTCATCGAAGACCTCCACAAGGGGCGGCTCGCCGTTAACGGCACCCCCGTCGAGACCGCCTGCTGCGGCTGGCACTGGGACCGCGGCTTCGGCAAGGTGGACATCACGAACCTGGTGAAGCGGGGCGAGAACGTCGTGGACTTCGCCCTCGACTACACGTTCCAGAGCGAGGTCGAGCAGGCCTACATCGTCGGCGACTTCGGCACCCGCCTCCGCACCCCCTCCGAGGGCGAGCTGTGCGACGAGCCGAAGACCCTCAAGAATGGCTCCTGGGTGGACCAGGGCTACTGCTTCTACCCAGGCAGCATGGTCTACGAGACACAGGTCACCCATCGCTCCAGGAAGGGGGTCCGCACGATCCTGCGCCTCCAGAATCCGTCGGGCATGCTCTTCCTCGTGCGCGTGAACGGCGCCGAGGCGGGGCGGATCCTGTGGCGGCCCTACAACGTGGACCTCACCCCGTTCCTCAAGGGCGGCAGGAACACGCTCGAGATCGAGGTCGTCTCCAGCGGCCAGAACGCCCACGGGCCGCTCCACGTCCGCCAGGGCGACTCCTTCCTCTGGTTCGGCCCCAACTCCTTCGAGGACGAGAACGTGCTGAGGAAGGAGTTCAGCCTCTTCGACTACGGCCTCCTGGGCGGGGCCGAACTGGTGCTTGTGAAGGACTGAGATGCCCAGCGACCCGATCCCCGCGCTACTGAGGCGGGTGGATGAGAAGCGCATCCGAAGGGACACCTTCTATCTTGCGAAGGAGCCGCTGCGCTTCCGCAAGCTCAACTGCACCCTCCCCGGCCACGCGAAGACGACCCTCGATGAGACCGACGACTTCATCCAGGCGCGGCTGGAGTCCTGCGGCTACGCCGTCGAGCGCCAGGGCTGCCTCGCCCAGGCCTTCCGCCGCGACCGCACGAAGAACATCCATCACCAGTACTCGCCGCCGCACGCCCACGACCCGTGGCACGTCGCCTGGAACCTCTCGGCGCGAAAGACCGGCGCGGCGGCCCCCGACGAGACCATTCTGCTCATCGCGCACAAGGACTCGCAGAGCTGGATCGACTCGCCCGGGGCGAACGACAACGCCCTCGGCACGGCGGTGAATCTCGAGCTGGCCCGCGTGCTGGCCCGCTATCGGTCGCAGCGCTCGTTCTGGTTCCTCTTCTGCAACGAGGAGCACTGGCCGTGGACGAGTGTGACCGCCGCCCGCAATGCCCGCCTCCGCGGCGAGCGGATCATCGCCCTGTTCAACATTGACGGGCCCGGCGTCCGAAGACCCGAGGACCGTGCCGCCGGCCGCATGACCTGCTTCTCCGTCTACTATGCCCCCGAGGCCGAACGTCTCGCCGACCTCATGGCCGAGGTGAATCGCGAGTACGCCCTCGGCCTCCTCCCCGCGCGCCAGAAGGTCGAGCGACCAGGGAACGACGACGGCTCGTTCATCAAGGAGGGCTACCGCATGGCCGTCCACAACATCGGCTCCGCCCCCTATGCCGACCCGAACTACCACCTCGAGGGCGACATCCCGGAGCACTGCGACTTCCCCAGCGCGACGGCGACGGCCCGTGCCACCCTCGCCGCCGCCGTGCGGCTCGACCTCGGGTGGAAATTTCCCGCCTGAACGGGTATGATCGTGCCGCTGGGCGCGGACGCCGTGCCCGATGCCCGATTCCTGCCATCGTTGAGGGAACTCGAATGAGGTGCTGGCTCGTTTGTGGGGCTGCGTTCCTGGCTCTGGCCGCGGTCGCATGGGCGGGTGCGCCGCCCGACGTCGAGGTGCAGGGCCTCTACGAGGGCGCCTGCAAGGACGCCAAGGGCGAGTGCAAGCTGGAGGCCCGCGTCGTCGCCCAGGGAAAGGGGGCGTTCAAGGTCTTCATCCGGCAGACCCTTGCTGATGGCAAGATCGCCAACGTGAACGGCGCCGCCAGCGCCGAGGGCGACAGCGTGGCCTTCACGGCGAAGGCCGGCGACGTCGAGTGGAAGGGCACCTACGCTAACGCGGCCTTCACGGGCACCTGCGGCGAGGGCTGCACGCTCGAGCTCAAGCGGGTGCAGCGCAAGTCGCCCACCCTCGGCAAGAAGCCGCCCGAGGGCGCCGTCGTGCTCCTCGACGGCAAGACCTTCGACTTCCTGGCCAAGCGGAAGAAGAAGGACGGCACGGAAGACCCGTGGCCCAAGGCCGGCGACGATGGCTCGATCCAGGTCGCCAGGGGCGGGATGAGCTCCACGCAGGCGCTCGAGGGCAGCTTCAACTACCACGTCGAGTTCCTGTGCCCGTTCATGCCCGACAGGCACAGCCAGGGCCGCGGCAACAGCGGCGTCTTCCTTCCGAACGGCGACGAGATCCAGGTCCTCGACTCCTTCGGCGACGCCACCTATCTCGGCGGCGGCTGCGGCGGGATCTACAAGTACAAGGACCCCGACACAATGGAGGCGCTCCAGCTCGAGCCCGGCAAGCCCGAGTTCAAGTTCAACCTCTCCTCGCTCCCGCCGCTCGAATGGCAGACCTACGACATCGAGTACCGCGTGGCGAAGCAGGACGGGAAGATCGCGGGCAAGCCGCGGGTCACCGTGTACCACAACGGCATCAAGATCCACGACAACTTCGAGGTGAAGGGCAACGCCAGGAAGGCCACCCTTCGCTGGCAGGACCACGGCTGCGCCGTCCGCTACCGAAACATCTGGGTGCAGCCGGTGGACAACCAATAGGGCGTGCCTGCTCGCACGCGGAATCCCCCTGGAGGAGCCGAGCATGAAGTGCTGCCTGTTCTGGGTCGTCGTGATCGCCTCGCTGGCGGCCGCTGTCGCGTTCGCGGGGGCGCCGCCGGAGAGCGAGGTCCAGGGTCTGTACGAAGGCTTCTGCAAGGACGCCAAGGGCGAGAGCAAGCTCGAGGCCCGCGTCGTCGCAATGGGCAAGAAGGCATACAAGCTTCTGGTTCGCGACGGCATCGGCGAGAAGTCGCTCGCGAAGCTTGAAATGGACGGCGCGACCGACGCGAACGCCATCGGCTTCGCCGGCAAGGCCGGCGACGTGATCTGGGAGGGCAAGTACGCCGCGGGCGCCATCGCCGGCACGTTCGGCGACGGCGGGACGTTCGAGCTGAAGCGGGTCGAGCGCAAGTCGCCCACCCTCGGCGCCAAGCCGCCCGAGGGCGCTGTCGTGCTCCTCGACGGCAAGAGCTTCGAGCAGATGGTGCGAGCCAATAGCCAGCCCTGGTACGTCGGCGACAAGAGCAAAGAGGGCTGCATCGTCTGGGAGGTGGCGCTGCGCGCCGTGGCGAAGCAGCCCGCCGCCTGGCCCACCAAGGAGACCCCGCTCCCCGAGGGCTGGGAGCTGATGAAGGACCGCCGGCAGGTGGACGTCGTGCTCGTCATCGGCGAGGACGGCTCCGTCCAGGTGCCCAGGGGCGGGATGAATTCCAGGCAGCAGTTCGACGGCAGCTTCAAAGCCCACGTCGAGTTCTGCTCCCCGCTCCTCCCCGATGGTCGCGGCCAGGGCCGGGGCAATAGCGGCGTCTACCTGCCCAATGGCGACGAGATCCAGGTCCTCGACTCGTTCGGCATGCCGACCTACACGGGCGGCGGCTGCGGCGGCGTCTACCGCTACCAGGACCCCGCCTGCATGGCCGACCTCGATTATCTGAAGGGCAAGGACGAGAGCAAGTTCACCCTCGCCTCGCTGCCGCCCGGCGAATGGCAGGCCTACGACATCCAGTACCGCGTCGAGGTGAAGGACGGCAAGCCGGTCGGCAAGCCGCGCCTCACCCTCCGCCACAACGGCATCGCGGTCCACAGCAACTTCGAGCTTCGCAACGCCGCCAAGAAGGGGAGCTTCCACTTCCAGGACCACGGCAACCCCGTCCGCTACCGCAACATCTGGGTCCAGCCCATGCAGGGCAAGGCGGGCGAGCTATAGGGCTTGTGGGCATGAGCCAACTCCAGGCCGGTGCAGCGAAGGCGAACATCACGCCCTACGTCGGCGCATTCCTCGCAGGCTTCGGCAGCCGCGACCATGGGTGTGAGGGGGTTCACGACGAGCTGTTCGCCCGAGCGCTCGCGCTCCAGAGCGGCGACACCGCGCTCGCCATCGTGTCGTGCGACCTGATCGGCCTGACACGCGATTCGATTGAGGTGATCCGCAAGCAGATCGAGGCGGCCACGGGCATCCCAGCCGCCCACGTGATGCTGGCCTGCACCCACACCCACTCAGGCCCCACGATGGGCCTCCTTCGGCACCCGGGCCTCGACCCCGAGCTGGTGCACGTGACGGAGAAGAAGATCGCGGGCGCGGCTATCATGGCCCATCGCTCGATGGCCGAGGCGGCCCTCGGCTCGGCGAAGGGCAGGGCACGCGTGGGCATCAACCGCCGCGAGCGAAAGCCCGAGGGCGGCATTGTCCTCGGCAAGAACCCCGAGGGGCCGACCGACCCCGACGTCGGGGTCATCCGCGTGGACGACGCGCAGGGCAAGCCCCTCGCCCTCGTCGTGAACCACGCCTGCCACGCGGTCGTGCTCGGGGGCAGGAACTACCTCGTCTCCGCCGACTACCCGGGCCAGATCGCCGCCTTCGTCGAAGGCGTGCACCCCGGCGCCGTGTGCCTCTACCTCAACGGCTGCTGCGGGAACGTCAATCCGACCATCGTCGGCGGCACGTTCGACGACGCGCGCCGCATGGGCACGTTTCTCGGCTGCGAGGCGGTGCAGGCGGCAGAGAGCCTGCGAGCCGGCCCGGCCGACCTGGCGGTGCGACACACGGTGGTCGAGGCGCCCCTGGCCCCGCTGCCGTCGGCCGAGGAGGCGAGGACAACCGTGGAGCAGCGCACCCGCGCGCTCGACGAGCAGTTCGCCAAGGCCGAGATCTCCCGCGCACTCTACGACGTGGACTGGCAGCGCGGCTGGGCACGCGACGTGATGGCCGAGTACGGGAGGACCGACCGCCGACGGACTCGAGCCCTCGAAATTCAGGCCATCCGCCTCGGCGACGCGCTCCTCCTCGGCACGCCGGGCGAGACGTTTGTCGAGATCGGCCTCGCCATCAAGAGCGGCTCGCCATTGGGCAAGACCTTTGTCGTCGCCTACGCCAACGGCAACGTCGGCTACATCCCCAGCGCCGCCGCCTTCGACGAGGGCGGCTACGAGGTCGAGTCCGCCCACAAGTTCTACTATGGCGTCTACCGCTTCAGGCCGGACGTGGAGCGGCTCGTGACCGACGCGGCCATCGTCCTCGCCAAGGAGCTGGCAGGGGGATGAGTGGATGAATGGATGAGCGGATGAATGGATGAATGTTGGGCACCCATCCAAGCATCCATTCCTCCGTCCATCCCCTTACCCATCATCGCCTCCGCCCTTCGATGACAGACGAACCTCGCTCACTCCCCGACCGTATCAAGAGCGCCCTCGCCCAGCGCATGTTCCCCGGCGCGGTCGTCTACGTCGCGCAGCGGGGCGAGACTCTCTTTCACGAGGCATTCGGAGCCACGACCTATGATGCGGCCACGTCGCGCCCCATCCGCCTCGACGACCTGTTCGACCTCGCCTCGCTGACCAAGCTCTACACCACGGCCCTCGTCCTGCGGCTTGTCGAGCAGGGCGTCCTCCGCCTCGACGACCCCGTCAGGCGACACGTCCCCGAAGTTGGCTCCGATTGGACCATCGAGGACCTTCTCGCCCACCGCACGGGGACGACCGCCGATCTCCTCGCCCACGCCGTCCGCCACGGCATTCGGCCCTGCGAACAGGGCCAGGACGCAGCGCTCTGGTCGGTCATCTTCGGCTGCAAGGGCGTCGTCGAGCTGGCCGACGGGCAGAGCCACTACAGCGACGTGGACTTTCTCCTCGCCCAGGCCGTGTGCGAGCGGGCGGCGGGGTGCTCCATTACGGACTTCGCGAAGTCCGAGATTCTGGCTCCCCTCGCCTTGGGGAACACGTGCTTCTGCCCGCCCGACCCCTCTCGCTGCGTGCCGACCGAGGTGGACGACCGCTGGCGCCATCGGCTCGTCGTGGGCGAGGTGCACGACGAGATCGCCGCCACCCTCGGCGGCGTCGCCGGGCACGCCGGCCTCTTCGCCACGGCTGCCGATGTCGGGCGATTCTGTGAGGTGTGGCTAGATCGAAGACGATGGATGAACGCCTTCGAGCCTCATTCCGACCATTTCGGGCTGGGCTGGAGGCTGTGCGACGCCAGCTTCTTCCCCGGGCTGGCGCGGTATGGGGCGGTGGGACACTTGGGCTTCACAGGCACCTCGGCCTTCCTGTTCCCGCAGAGTCGGGCCGTCTTTGTGCTGCTGAGCAACCGCGTGCACCCAAACCGCGACGCCGCGCCCTCCCGCCTGCCGCTCCTGGAGCAGATGGGGAAGGTGATTGCGGGCTAAGTGGGAGGTCCTGGGCGACGCCGCGCGGGGCTTCGCCTCTGTATCCCTCCCGAAGGTTACAATAGCTTCGGGAGGGTAAATCCCCCGGCCCGCCACCAGCGCCTCGACATTACCCTCCCGAACGTATTGGAACGTTCGGGAGGGAAGGCCAGCGGGATCGCGTGAGCCGACCGGGCTCAGCGCTTCGCGGAGGCGCGTCACCGCGTGGGGGCGCGAGTCTTGACTGTTGTTTCGGATTTCGGGCTTCCCGCACTTCGCCAGAGCGCCTCC
>DATKZY010000173.1:0-27271 GCA_035527715.1 Planctomycetota bacterium
GTCGCCGTCGCGCATGTGGCGGAGGATCCAGTCGCCGCCGGCGATGGTTTCCTTGGTGCGGTGGCGTCCGCACAGTTCGAGGCAGAGGAGGGCGGTGCCGGTGCGGGCCATGCCGCTGCCGCCTCTACCCCGCCACCCCTCCTGCCACGCCGGCCCCATGAGTCCATCGCCCCTGGGACTGCGAATCCAGAAGCCCACCACGGAGACACGGAGAGCACGAAGGGGACACTACAGGGGTTGGGAAGAAAAAGCTCCGGCTGACGATTGGACAGTCAGAGCTCGGCTTCGAGATAGGTTGGGAAGTAGCGGTACAGGCTGGCGTACTTGCGTCTCTCGCCCTCTGGGATCCAGCTTGGGTGGTGGGGAACTGCAGCAGTACCAGGGAGGCGCGCGTCCAAGTACCTTGTCTCACGCCAGGTCAGAACTGGCACCTCGATGTGATAGGGGTCATTTCCTGAGCGAACGAAACCCAGATCATCAAAGTGGTCGGTTGGTACACGCGCCCTGTCGGCTCCATTCAGGAAAAGGCCGCCGACCGTCACCATTTGCGCGCCATCTGCATAGTGGAAATTGAACAACTGCTCATAGCCGATACGCCACCTGCCAGCCAAAGGCGCGTTGCGATGCGCCAGGGTCTCTATGATCTCGTTGTGGATGATTTCGCGGCAGACGCGCGCCAGCCCCCACGCGCGGAGATCAGCTCCCCGAATACCTCTTGGTATCTTCTCCTCACCAACGCGCTCCCGCAGAGCATCCAGCCGCGCCTTGGCAACGTTACGCGCGGACTTAACCCGCTTAGGATCCGCTTCGACCGTGGTCACGAGAACACTGCCGGAGCAGAGGTGGGCCACCACTGTACGTACGTCCGCAAGTACGGAATCGTCAAGCGGGTAGTCGTAATCCAACCAAACAATCGTCCTCTTTCGCCAAGACAAGGTCGGCAGCACCGTGGAGGATGAGCCCCACCTGACGCGAATGCAGGAGTACGGACGGTTGTGCAGGAACCGCTCTCGAGCATCCTCCTCCTTCTCTATGCTCGTCATGTCATGGACGCCCAGTCTCTGATGGAGCAGCGCGAAGTCTTGGAACGAAAGGCCGCCCAAGCCAATGTATCTGTATCTCCTGAGAGACGCCAACGTCGACAGCCGACCGAAGGCTTCGCACATCATCTTACGCTCGATGTTCTTCGCCGGGCGCAACGCGTAGTTGAACTTCTCAAAGCTGCGGAGGTTCATTCTGGGCACTCTGAATCGTACCAGTACTCGAATGTCTTCTCCCCCACTTCCTTGAACGATCTCACGCCGAGAGCCAGCTTGGCTCGACTGACCTGTTCCAGTGGCTTGTCGTACTGGATGCGCTGCATGACAGGTCCCTTCGGCTTCTTTGGAATCCTAACCTTGGGCATATCGAACGCAGAGCGTGTCGCAACATCGCCCACAGGTTTGGGCACAGCCGACTCGACAAGTATCTCAAGCGGCCCCTTCTCTCCGGGGTCCTGCTGTCCTTGCTTCTCCTCCTTGAGTCTGTTGAGGAAGTCGATCACCGGACGCATCAATGACTTCATCTCGAGAGCGACCGCTCGGTATACGGGCGAATCTGTATTCAAGGCTGTCTTGGTTGTATTCCACGGCAGGCACCCGGCGTCGTCGCAGTCGAAGTAGGCATAGCCTCTGAAGCGGTGGAACTGCGGGTGGAAGCCCGGTATTTTCTCGCCGCCTTCCTGCACCACGACGGTGTCCCAGCCGGTGTCCCTTGTCTTGTCGCCCTTGAGGACAAGCCTCCCATTGCAGAAGACATGCCACCCCGCGAGTTCGGGCGGGACACTCGGCCCGAGGCCGCAGTAGAGCTTGACAGTAACCCGCTCCCTGCCCGTACCGTAGACGCACTGCCTATAGGCCGGCAGAAGCTGCACTTGGTCCAGCAGCTCAAGGGGTTTACGGTCCACAGGTAGCTGGTTGAGTGTTATTGCCAGGCCGGAAACAATTGCCGTTTGTAGACGAGATTCGATCTCCGCTGCGAGCCTCTTCTCAAAGCTTGTCTGCTTGAAAAGGTCAGCCACGTCATCGTGGAGCCTCGTGATCGTGATCTCTGTGCGTCTCTTGTCCTCCGGGGCTTGAGCTAGATTCTCCTCAAACACCTCGAACGGGAACTCCCAGGGCACTTGCTCCTTCGACTTGTCTGCGTGCGCCCACTTCTCAACATCGACGTCCACGACGAAGTGACTCCTGGCAGCCCTCGACTGCACCCTAAAGTGTTTCCCAACCTTGAAGAAAGCCCTCTTCATCCCGACGCCGAATCTGCCAATCGAGTGAGGCACGAACGGAGCCCCAGGCGGACGCCCAAAGCGGAAGGCATAAGCCCTGGCTACGTCCGCATCTATGCCGCCACAGTTGTCGACGACACGAAGTTCCCCCGGCGAGGTCTCGACACGCACACAGAGGTCATCGAAAGATGCCTTTCCGCGCAGCAGGCGAGCGCCGTCAACGCAGTTGTCCACCAGGTCGACGATCGCTGGGATTAGGCCAATGTCTCGGGTCAGCATCTCAATGAAGAGCGCCCGTGTCGGGCTCGCGTCTGCAGCAACTGGTGCATGTCCTGCCTGGGTACCATTAGCCGGTGGTGACGGCATGGTGTTGCCCTCACTTAGTTGCGCACCTGGCGATCACTGCCGCCACGGCGCGCGCCAGTCTGGGGGGAACGGCGTTTCCGATCTGCCTGAATGCATGCCACTTGGTGGCATGGAAGGTGAACCAGTCGGGGAACGAATGAAGGCGCGCGGCCTCGCGGACGCTGACGCACCGTGGATGCACCGGGTGGATCGGACGAGGCGCCATGAAAGAGCCGTTCGATGGGCCAGTACCCGCGCGCTGCGTAGGCGCGAGTCCGTCCTTGGCCAAGCGGAAGAACCGACTGACGGGTTCGCAATGCCCCGGCAATGTGGCAGCAAAACGTTTGATCGTCTCTGCTCCGTGACGCGTTCGCATGCAGCCCGTTAGCCCTCTCCCATTGCGGTCGCGGGGGAGAGAAGCATCGTCTGGCTCCCGTCTGTCGTCACGTAACACGGCCGCATACGCACTGGGCTTGCCGAGAGGCTCGTGAAGGACATCTGAATCAAGCAGGGCGGGAAACTCATCGATAATCGGTAAGTCGCCTATCGCGTCCCAGACCGTAGGCGTTGCCTCCTTCCAAGGCCCCGTGTGGGTGGACGGGTACTCAGGTGGCTGAACACCCTTCTTGCAGCCAAGGATGAAGACTCGGCGACGCCTCTGCGGGACAGCGAAGTGCTCCGCAGCCAGAACCCTGACAGGCTCAACAACAGCGTAGCCGGCGCGCCGCACAAGGCGGATGAAGCGGGCGAGCACTTGCTTGGCTGGCCCAGCCATAAGGCCCGCAACATTCTCGACGACGAAGTAAGTCGGCCCCAACTCTGCGACAAGGCGAGCGAATTCACCAAGGAGGAGGTTACGCGGATCGTCGGCCTCACGCTTCCCCATGAAGGAGAAGCCCTGGCAGGGGGGGCCACCAAACACGACGTCGATCTGCTTGTTTCCCAGGCGCGCCTCTCTGCGGATAACGTCGCCGCTCAGCTTCGAGATGTCACCGGTCACGACGCTAGAGCCAGGGAAGTTGCCCTTGTAGCATTCCACGTGAATGGGGTCCAAGTCCACGGCGCCCTGAACGTGGAAACCTGCCTGCTCGAACCCGAGCGACATGCCGCCGACCCCACAGAAGAGGTCAACCCCGATGGGTCGATCTGCCTCGCTCATCCTCGCCGCCTCAAATACTCACAGTGGTTACGAATCGGGCAGCCCTCGCACCGCGGGCGCGCCGGCCGACACACGTCACGCCCATGCAAGATACAGTCAACATGAAATGCGTACCGCCTCTTCGGCGGCACCAATGCCGCCAGTTCGTCCTGGCACTGGTCGAGTCGCTTCCTGGCGGTCCATCCCAGGCGCCTCGCGATACGATGGACGTGACCATCGACCGGGAGTACCTGAAAGCCCATTGTATACATCATGACGCATTTCGCAACTTTATCTGAGACCCCTGGAAGGGCGACCAGGTACCGGTAGACGCCTGCCTGGGTCCACGTCTTTGCAGCGCGCAGATCGCACTTGCCGAAGTCACGCTTGATGCGTCGTAGGGTTGCCCTGATCTGGTTCGATTTCACTGTCGCCAAGCCTGCGGGCCTCAAGAGTGAGCGCAGGACATAGGTTCGGGCGGACAGCACGTCATCCCAACAGCGGAAACGGCGGCGGAGTTCGTCGTACACGCGCTGGGCCATGTCCGGAGCGGTCTTGTTGGACAGCATTATATAGACGAGGTCGTCCAGCGGTTCGCGCGGGTTGCCCAGACGAGAGTAGCCGTAAGTAGCCACAAGGGCTTCACATACGCGGCGAACGGTCTGGGCACGCGATCTCGCCGGTTTGGCCCAGATTGACCCTGTTCTGGCCAGCGCCACAACCATGCCCGAACTCCTCACTTGTACCATATTACTCAGGGACCAGGCGCTCGTCAACGCCCGGCGGCTCGCCCGCCGCAAGCAAGTACCAGAGGTCTTGGGATGGTGGGGGGCGCGGGGGGAGGAAGCCCTTCTTGCGAAGAAGGGCTTCCTCCCCCCGCAGCCGCTATCTCTGGTAGATGGGTAGCTGGCGGTAGGCGGGGGTGTGGGCGGGAAAGGATCAGTCGGCAGTCGGCAGACGGCAGTCGGCAGCGGGAGGCAAAGATGTCCGGAGGCTATCGCTGATAGATGGGGAGCTGCCGGTAGGCGGGGGTGAGGGCGAGGACGGCCATGGCGGTGGAGTAGCAGCGGCCGGCGCGGGCTTCGTTGCCGCGGCCCTCGCTCCAGGAGCCGTCGCGCTCCTGTTTCTTGAGGAGGGTGCCGTACATGTTCTCGGCGAATTTCTCCCAGTGCTCGTCGCCAAGCTGGAACATGCCCTGGGCGGTGTAGTAGATGGCGTAGTAGAAGAAGCCGTCGCTGTCGCCGTCGCGCATGTGGCGGAGGATCCAGTCGCCGCCGGCGATGGTTTCCTTGGTGCGGTGGCGTCCGCACAGTTCGAGGCAGAGGAGGGCGGTGCCGGTGCGGGCCATGCCGCTGCCGCCGCCGGGCTGGTAGCCGAAGCCGCCGTCGCGCTGGCGGCAGTTGAGGACGAATTGGATGGCGTCGTCTATGGCTTCGCGTGGGACGGCGGCGCCGGAGTTGCGGGCGGCGCGGAGGCTCATGAGGGCCCAGCCGGTGCAGGAGATGTCGGAGTCGTTGGAGTTGTGCTGGTAGCGCCATCCGCCTTTGTGGTGCTGGGGTTTGGGCATTTTCTGGGCGGCGAGGATGAGGCGGAGGGCTTTGCCCAATGCGGCGTCGACGCGCTTCTGGCGGTCGGGGGTGACCATGCCGGAGACTTCGCTGAGCATGAGGGTGGCGATGGTGTGGGAGTACATGGGGCCGTGGCTGTGGGTGTCGCCGACGAGCATGCCGTTCCATTGCTGGGCGGCGATGACGAAGTCGATGCCGCGGTTGAGGATGTCGCCGTAGGGGGCCTGGCCGGGGGTGTGGCCTTTGGCGAGGAAGGCCATGAGGGCCAGCGAGGTGATGGCGGTGGAGCGGCGCATGCCGCTGGAGGCGAAGGAGCCGTCGCTTTCCTGGTGCTTGGCGAGGTATTCGAGGGCGCGGTCGATCGCCTTGTCCACGGGCTCGCGGAACTTGGCGAGGGTGGGGGTCTCCTCGTCGGCGCGGGCGCGGAGGGGTGCGAGGGCGAGGAGGGGGGCGAGGAGGAGGGGGGCGAGGGTGCGGGGGCTGGGGTGCATGTCACTTCGCCTCCGGCTTGGGGGTCTTGGGGGCGCTGCCGCGGCGGGCGACTTCCTGGAAGTAGCGCTTGATGAGGGGGCGGTATTCCTCGGGGCCGAGGTCGCTGGCGGCCTGGAGGATCTGGTCGCGGAGTTCGCCGGGGAGGCGTGCCCAGTCCTCGAGCTTGATGCCGAGTTCGCGGAGCTTGGACTCGGAGAGGTCGGTGGTTTGGACGCCGGTGCCCTGGGTGGGGTTGCCGCGGCTGTTGGGGTGGGGCTGGTTCATGAGGCTTCCGCCGGAGGCCATCGCCTGGGCGTTGGCCTGGGCGGCCATGGCCGACATCTGGCCCGCCGCTTGTGTGGCGGCCATCCCGGATTGCGACGCGGCGGCCTGGCTGGCGGAGCCATAGGCTTGTGCCATCTGGCCGGGTGTGCCGGGGGCCGGGGTGGCGGGGGCTCCCTGCGGCTGTCCCTGTGCCGCTGCGGCAGCCTGGCCGAGGGATTGGCCGAGGGCCTCGAGCGCGTTCGCCGCCGCGCTCATCGCCTGGGCAGCGGCCTGCTGCGCGGGTGCCGCAGCACCGGGGGAGGGGGCGCCCGGCGAGGGAGCGCCCGGCGAAGGGGCACCGGGCGAGGGAGTGCCCGGCGAAGGGGTGCCGGGCGAAGGGGCACCGGGTGAGGGGGCGCCTGGCGAAGGGGCGCCGGGGGAGGGGGCGCCGCCCTCGCTCGGCTGGCCCTGAGAGGGCTGCCCCTGTTGCCCGGCGGCCTCGGCGAGTTGTCCCGCAGCGGCGTTTGCCTGGTCCTGAGCTTGGCCGAGTTCGTTCGCGGCGGTCCCCGCTTCGGATTGCGCCTGGCTCCCGGCGCCCATCTGCTGGGCGCGTTGCTGGAGCGCGCCGGCGGCTTGGGCGAGGTCGCCCGCGCGTTCACCGAGGGCGGCCTGCTGCTGAGCGGCAGCGGCCACGGGGTTCTGAGCGGCGAGGCCCTGCATCTCACGGGCGAGTTGCTGCTGCCGTTCGGCGAGGCCCGACGCTTGTTGGGCGAGCTGAGCGGTCGCGCCCTGATCCCCGGCGGGAGGGTTCCCCTGCTGGGCGCCGCCCTGCGGATTTTCGCCACCCGGCTGCTGGCCCTGGTTCTCGCCGCTGGCTTGCGCCTGTTCCCCGCCTTCGGCATTTCCTTGCGGTGTGCCGCCGGCTTCGGCTCCCTTCGGAGCTGCGTTTTCACCACCTGCTTGGGCCTGTTCTCCGCCCTTGGCATTTCCTTGCGGTGTGCCGCCGGCTTCGGCTCCCTTTGGAGCTGCGTTCTCACCACCTGCTTGGGCTTGTTCTCCGCCCTTGGCGTCTTCCTGTGCGCCGCCCTGTTCTCCTGCGGCTTCGCCGCCCTTGGGAGCGGCGTTCTCTCCGCCGGGTGGGGCTTGCTCGCCGCCTTGGGGGTTCGCGGCCTCGCCGCCGGCTTGGGGTTGTTCCCCACCCTGGGGATTCTCCTGGGGGGCGCCTTGGGGCTGGCCGCCGAGGGGTTGTGCGGCGGCGGCCTCGAGGCGGTTCGCGAGTTGGTCGAGCTGCCTGCCCGCCTCTCCGGCGGCCTTGGCGGCCTCGCCGATCTGGTTGTTGTCGAGGGCCTTCGCCGCCTCGCCCGCCGCCTCGGCGGCCTTGTTCTGGACGCCATCGGCCTGGGGCGCGACGTTGTCGACGTTCTGCGCGAGCTCCCCCGCCTCCCTGGCGACTTCTCCCTGCTCGGCTCGGAGTCGCTCCATCTGGCCCTGGGCGTGTTCGCCGGCGAGTTGTTGGCGCTGTTCCGCGAGGGCCTGGGTCTGTTCGCGGAGTTCGCCCTGGCGTTTCGCGAGGTCGGCGACCTGTTGCGCGTTCTGGGGCGCTCCCTGTTGGCCGGGTTCTCCACCCTTCGGCGCTGCCTGTTGGCCGGCCTCGCCGCCCTTGGGGGCGCCCGCTTCGGCCCCGGGCTGCTGGCCTTGGGCCATCTGCTGCGCGGCCTGGTTCAGAGCGGCCTCGGCGGCTGCCTGGTTCTTCACGGCCTCGCCGAGGGCGCCGGCCTGGATGTCCTTCGCGGCCTCGCCCATCGGCTGGGCCTGGGGCTGGCTGGCAGCGCCGGCGGCGGCGTCCTGGGCGAGAGCCTGCTGCTGCTTGGCGAGCTCGCCGAGGGCCTTATCCACTTGCTGGATCTTGGCGAGCTGGTCGTTCTCTTTCGCCAGGGCCTGCTGTTCCTGGGCCATGGCGCGGGCCTCTTTGGCCATCTCGGCCGCGGCCGCCTGGTCGGCCTTCAGGGCGGCCTCGACGCCGCCCGGTGTGTCCTTGAGCATCTCAGCCATTTCTTTGGCGAGGGCCTCCTGCGCCTTCCGCCACTCCTCGGGCGTCATGTTGGCCTCGGCCGCCTTGGCCGCGTCGGCCGCCTCCTGGGCCAGGCGCTCCTTGGCCAGTTCCGCCTCGCGCTGGGCCATCTCGTTCATCTCGATGGCCTGGCGCACGACGTCGGAGACCGGCTCGACCTGCTTCATCAGCTCCTCGACCATTTTGATCGAGCGGTCAATCAGGCGGTCGGTCTCTCGGGCCAGCATGCCGCGGCGTTCGGCCTCCTCGGCCAGCTTGGTCTGGCCCGCGAGGTTTTCGGCCTTGGCGATATGCTCGTCGGCCAGCTCCTTGACCTTCTCCCCCAGCTTGTCGAAGTACCCGCCCTCCATCTCCTGGGCGACTTTTCGCGCCGTGGAGTCGGCCGACGCCAGGTCCTTCCGCATGTCGTCAATGCGTTTCTGGTCCTTCTCGCGCGGCTGCGGGTGCTGCGGCAGGCTCTCCTTGAGGTGTTCGGACTCTTTCTTCGCGGCCTTGAGGTCGCGCTTCACCTTCTCGAGGGTCTCCTTGAGCTTCTTCTCCTGGTCCATGAGCTGGGCGACGGCGAACGACGGCGCCTTCACGTCCAGCTCGATGCGATAGAGGTCCGACAGCCCGTGGTGCGGCCCCTTGAACTCCTTCGGGCAGTTGTCGGTGGCCCGGAGCTGGAAGGTCACGTACTTGGCGTTCCGCAGGTCCATCGCCCCGAGCTGGAGCGCGGTCTCGCCGGCCACGGCGCGCGTGAGCTTCTTCGCCTCCTTGGGCAGCGCGAGGGACTTCGACGGCCTTCCGCGGCCATCCACCTCGATGAGCAGCTCGGCGCTGGCCAGCCCGATGTCGTCCTCGATCGTGTAGGCGATCGGCAGCGGGGCGTTCGGCGGCAGCCGCAACTGCTTCGCCACGGGCTGGATCACCGCCACGGTCGGCGGCGTGTCGGGCGCCACCTCGATGCTGTGCTCCGCGGTGGAGCTTTCGAACTTATGCTCGTCCACCAGCTTCAGCGTCCACTTCCCCGCCAGCTCGGCGCCCAGGGTCATGCGGCACACCACGGCCGGCTGCTCGCCCGTCCGCACCAGCTCCGTCGTCACGAGCGGCTCGCCCTTCGCGTCGGACGGCACGGCCCCGTTGATGAGCATTTGCGCCGACGCCATGGGCTTATTCGTCCGCGCCGTCAGGGTCACACGCGTGCCGGGCAGCGCCTTGATGTCGCCCTCCGCCTTCGCCTGCGTCACCGGCTCCTTCCGCGTGTAGCGGGGGAACTCGTAGCGCACGTCGAGCTGCTCGACGGCCGGCTTCGGCACCACCGTGGCCGCGTAGAACGAGCTGAGCGCGTCGCCGGCGTGGACGCGGTAGCGGAACGACGCGGTGGCCGGCGGGCAGGTGACCGCGAACCGCGGGCTCGCGTCGCCGCCCGAGTAGAGGAGCGCCATCTCCGAGGCGACCTCCTCGCCGCCGGGCTCGGCCCAGCGCAGGAAGGCCTGGCGAGCGCTTCGCCGCGGCACCTCGACCTCCACGTGCAGCGGGTAGCCCTCGAGGATCACGCAGTCGCCCGGGCTCACCACCAGGTCGCGTGCCCGCAGGTTGGGCAGGTTGATGAAGGGCGCGGTCGCCCGCGTGAGCAGGAACCGCGCCTTGTCGGGCCACAGCACGAACACCGTGGCGAAGATCGCCGCCACGAGTGCCGCCACCACGAGATACGGCCTGGCCGCCCGCAGCGTGACCTCGCGCCGCGGCTGGAGCCCCCGCGCGCTATCCGCCGCCTGCACCACCAGCGCGCGAATCAACTCGTCGGACCCGCGCAACTCGGGCGCATCCTTGCTCGTCAACAGCTCGACCGCCGAGCTGATCCGCTCCTGAAGCTCGGGATGATGCGCCTCGATGGCCCGTGCCGTGCCCGTCAGCGTGAAGCTGTGGGCCAGCGGCCGCACCAGGAACCACGCCGCCGCCAGCGCCGTCAGGCCATAGGCCGACAGCGTCAGAGCCCAGCGCGTCGTCAGCGAGAACAGCGTCACCGACGCATCAATCGCCATCACGGCCAGGAGCGAGCCGATGGCCGTTGCCGCGATGGCGCACACGCCCCGCAGCACGATCAGCCAGCGCACCCGGCGGATCAGCCGCGTCAGCTTCTCCACGATTGCCTGGGGAATCACACCGGCCGCACCGAGCGCCGCGACCTTCATGAGGTTTCCTCTTCTCGTCCTCGTCGTCGTCCTCGTCGTCGTCGTCGAACCCCGCCGTGCGGGACTCGTCCCCGAGGGCTACGACCTGGCCCGAGCGATCTGAGGGCGCGGCTCCCAACGACGATGGACCCTGGGGCGAGAGCCCCGGGCCGGAGTCGCGCCTCCGTCTCCCACGTGGGACTTCAGGCAACTGCCCCCATTCTAGCCCTCGCCTCCAGGCAATGCAAGCCCCTGGCCCCCCGCGCAAGGCCCGGACTCGTAATACTTTGTAAGCAACGTAAGGCGACGGCGCGGCGGCGCAGCAGGCGAGGGCGCTCACGCCAGCCGTGAACCCAACCCAGAGCCCTTGACAAGCGCCCCTGACTGTTGTATTATAATAACAACGGGAGAGGTAGGGGGTTATGACATGGGACAGTTCGGTGACCTCTTCAAGCAACGGCGCCTCGCCTTGGGCCTGTCGCTAAGGCAGTTCTGCCTCGAACACGGCCTTGACCCTGGCAACATCAGCAAGCTCGAGCGCGGTCGTCTCGCCCCCCCACAACACGACAAGCTCGAGGAATACGCCCGCCTCCTCGGCCTCCAGAGCGGCACCGACGACTGGTACCGCTTCTTCGACCTCGCCGCCGCCGAAGCCGGCCGCATCCCCCGCGACATCATGACCGACGAGCAGGTCGTCGAGAGACTCCCCCTCCTCTTCCGCACCCTCCGCGGCGAGAAGATCCCCGACGAGCAGCTCGACGAAATCGTCAGGAAGGTGAAAGGGGCATAGTCATTGGACGAGTTCCCCATCGCCTACCTGTCCTATGAACACCTGCGCGAGCGCGCCGCCGCATTTCTTGCACAGCACCACCCGTCCGGAACCATCCCCGTCCCCATTGAGGAGATTGCGGAGGCCAAGCTCGGGCTGGACATCGTCCCTGTCCCCGGCCTCCAGGACGCTCTGCGCAGTGACGACTACGGGGTCGTGGGCTTCCTCACCAGTGACCTCAAAGAGATACACGTTGACGAGTGGATCTGGAAGCACCGCTACAACCGGTATCGCTTCACCATCGCCCATGAGATCGGGCATCTTATCCTTCATCGTGAACTCTACGAGAGCAGGCGGTTCGACTCGATCCACACCTGGAAGATGTTCATCAACAGCATTCCCGACGAGGTGCACGGCTGGTACGAATGGCAGGCATACGCTTTCGCAGGACTTGTCCTCGTGCCGGGGAAGCCCCTTCGCACCGCGGTGACGAACCATCTCGCCCGTGTCGCTGACCGCCTCAAGCAGGAGAACATCCCCATCGCCGCTGTGCGCGACACAGTCTGGGACATCGTCATCGACCTTGTCGCCAAGCAGTTTGAGGTCTCGGCGGACGTGATCCAGAGGCGGGTCGAGAAGGACTCGCTGAGCGAGGAGTTGCTGCCCGGGTGATCGTGGCAGCGCTTGTGTGGGCCAGCTATCGCCCGGAGCAATTCCTGTCGCGCGTCGGCACACTCCTCGGCAGCAGCAGGACGCCACACGTCCTGCTTCCGGTCCCGCTCGCGGACGTCTCAGGGGGTCAGCAGTGATAGAACTCGACCTGGACGAGGCGTTGGGGAGACCACGGTGCCCGTCCTGCCGCTCGGCGCGAATCCGCCCAGTCGATATCCAGGGCGGCAAGCGCCTGCTATTCGACTGCCCGACCCGCCACTGCGGCTGGAGGGCGCAGGCCCCGTTGCCCACGATCCGCAAGAAGATCATATACCTGGATACATCCACAGTTTCTCATATCGCGAGGGCACTGCTTCGCAATGACACTCCATCGCCATGGATTGGCCTGTACGACACGCTCAGAAGGGCAGCGGCAGAGGAGGTGATCTCCTGCCCCGCTTCACCATCTGTCGAGGCAGAAGCAGACCTCTCACAACTCTCCGGCCAGATCAGGGAGGTCGCCAGGGAACTGTGCGACCCGGGCATGAAGACTGAGCTGGGAGTCCAGCAGAGTTCGGGGGACAGCTTACTTGAATCCTGCGCCCGAGGAGCGGCTCGGGGCAGGTCGCGGGGCGGCCTTCGGCAAGGCTCAGGGCAGGCTTCGGCCCAGCCGACGGATTGCGCGTGCATGCCTGCACGCCCTACCGGCTCCTATCCGTGCCCATCCGTGGCATCCGTGGTTGCCTTCTGCGCTGCGTGCTCTCTTGTCCGCCTCTGCGGCCTCTGCGTGAGATCTTCCTTGTATGGGGTCACACCTTCGGGGCTGCGTGACAGGCGCGAATGGCGTGGAGGTAAGGCGACTGCTCACCCACCAGGCAAAGGAGAGGACCGCCTTCAGGCGGCGGCGCCCTGTCTTCACGCCATTCGTGACCGGCGCCGTGGCCGGCGAGCCGCCGAATCGGATTTGCTATTCGTCGCGGGATCGGATAGGATAGCGGCACGAGTGAATTGTTGGTTGGGAAACATTGTGTAGACAGAGGCCTAAGCCGTCGAAGACGCGGTCTGGTTGATTCCCGCCGTTCGGTAATCCCCCTCGCTGGCTCGTCTCTCCGCCCACCCTCTGCCCCCCCGACCGGTGTGGTGTCTCTCTTTTTCGTGAGGTAGGTGTATGTTGCCAGGACTGAAGGACGTGACGTTTGCGGACTATCCCCTGCTCGATAGTCTTCGCAAGGATTTGGCCGCAGCAGGCTTCGACACGCCGACGCCGATTCAGGCGCGGTGCATTCCGCTCGCCCTGGCGGGCAAGGACGTGATCGGGCTGGGGCAGACGGGGACGGGCAAGACCGCGGCCTTCGCGGTGCCGATCATTCAGCGCCTAGCGCGTCGCGGGGAGCTGACCGCGCTGGTGCTGGCGCCGACGCGCGAGTTGGCTCAGCAGATCGCGAGCGTGTTCGCGGCGCTGGGCCGCTCGAGCGGCATCCGCACGGCAATCGTGGTCGGCGGGGTGCCGAAGGGGCGCGACTATCGGGCCTTCCGCTCGCGGCCCAACGTGCTGGTGGCCACGCCGGGCCGGCTCATTGACCACCTGAATTCCGGCACGGCGCTGCTGGACAAGATCGAGACGTTTGTGATTGACGAGGCGGACCGGATGCACGACATGGGCTTCATGCCGCAGATTCGCCGCGTCATCGAGGCGCTGCCGCGCACGCGGCAGACCCTGATGTTCGCGGCCACGCTGCCGGCCGCCGTGGAACAGGTCGTGCGGCGGAGCATGAGCAGCCCCGAGCGGGTGCAGGTGGGCCGCGTGGCGCCCGTGGCGAGCGCCGAGCAGAAGCTCTTCGCCGTGAACCCCCACGAGAAGGTGCCGCTGCTGCTGCGCCTGCTCGAGCGGAGCCGCGGGCGGGTGCTCGTCTTCGCGCGCACCCGGCGCGGCGTCGAACGCCTCACCACGATGGTCGCGGGCCGACGCCACTCGGTGACCCGGCTCCACTCGGACCGCACGCAGCCGCAGCGCGACCACGCGATGGCCGGCTTCCGCGACGGACGCTACCGCATCCTGATCGCGACCGACATCGCGGCCCGCGGGCTCGACGTGGCCGATATCGAGCACGTGATCAACTACGACTTCCCCGGCACGCCCGAGGACTACGTGCACCGCATCGGGCGGACGGCTCGCTACCACGCCACGGGGCGTGCGACGAGCTTCGTCACGCGCGACGAGCGCAGCAACCTGGCCGGCGTCGAGCGCCTGGTCGGCTCGAAGCTCACCCTGGCACACGCTTCCTCATAGTGATTGTGTGAAGACCCCGCCCCGACTGCCGCGCTACCCGCGCCGCTGCGCCGGCTCGTTCGCCGACCCGGCGGGCGCTCGGGCGCGGCGCCTGCGCTCGATCTCGCTGAGCCGGCGCTTGCGCAGCCGAATGGCCTTGGGCGTGAGCTCGACCAGCTCGTCTTCCTCGATATACTCCAGCGCCGCCTCGAGCGAGCGCACGTGGGGGGCCTTGAGGGTGACGGTGGCCTCCTTGGTCGAGGAGCGGATGTTGTTGAGCCGCTTCTGGCGGGTGATGTTCACCGTGATGTCCGCGGGCTTGCAGTGCTCCCCGACCACTTGGCCCTCGTAGACCTGGTCGCCGGGCGCGACGAACATGACGCCGCGGCTGGCGAGCTGGTCAATGGCGTAGGCGGTGGCGCGGCCGGTGGCCATGGCGATCATCGTGCCGTTGGCCCGGCCCGGGATGTCGCCGCGATACGGGGCGAACTCCTGGAAGCGGTGGTGGACGATCGCCTCACCCTGGGTGGCGGTGAGCAGGCGGCCCCGCAGGCCGATGAGGCCCCGAGCCGGCACGCTGAAGCTCATGTGGGTGCGGGCCTCGGAGGCGTGCATCCTGACGATTTCGGCGCGGCGGTCGCCCACGAGCTGCATGACGGCGCCGACCATCTGGTTCGGCACGTCCACGATGAGCGCCTCGATGGGCTCGAGGCGCTGGCCGCCCTCCTGGTGGTAGATCACCTCGGGCTTGCCCACGGTGAGCTCGTAGCCTTCGCGGCGCATGTTCTCGAGCAGGATGCCCAGGTGGAGGAGGCCGCGGCCCGAGACGATGAACTCGTCGCCCCGCTCCTCGACCTCGAGCGCGACGTTGGACTGGAGCTCGCGCTGGAGGCGCTCGCGCAGTTGGCGGCTCGTGACGTACTTGCCGTCGCGCCCGGCGAACGGGCCGTCGTTGATGCGGAAGGTCATGTGCAGCGTCGGCTCGTCCACGCTGATGGGCGGCAGGGCCTCGGGCCGCTCGGGGTCGGCCAGGGTGTCGCCGATGTCCACCTTGTCGAGGCCGACGACGGCGCACAGGTCGCCGACATCGATCTGGTCCACCTCGGTGCGGCCGAGCCCGTCGAAGCGGAAGAGCTGGGCGACGCGCTGGTCCGTGCGGTGGCCGTGGCGATCGATGACGGCCACGTCCTGGCCCGCGCGCAGCGTGCCGGCGAACACGCGGCCGATGCCGATGCGGCCGACGTAGTCGCTGTAGTCGAGCGTGGTGATGAGCGCCTGGAGCGGGGCATCGGCGTCGAGGGCGGGCACGGGCACGTACTTGATGATGGCGTCGAAGAGCGCGTGGATGTTGCCCTGCCCCGCGGCCGGCCGCTCGGCCGGGTCGGTGGTGGCCCAGCCCTCCTTGGCCGAGGCGTAGATCGTCGGGAAGTCGAGCGCGTGGTCGTCGGCGCCGAGGTCCACCAGCAGGTCGAACACCTCGTCGAGGGCCTTGGCGGGGCCGGCGTCGGCGCGGTCCATTTTGTTGAAGACCACGATCGGCTTCAGGCCCGCGTCGAGGGCCTTGTCGAGGACGTAGCGGGTCTGCGGCATCACGCCCTCGAAGGCGTCCACGATCAGCAGCACGCCGTCGGCCAGCATCAGCACCCGCTCGACTTCGCCGCTGAAGTCGGCGTGGCCGGGCGTGTCCACGATGTTGATGTGGTAGTGGTCGCCGCGGCGGTCGGTGTACTCGATGGCGCAGTTCTTCGCCAGGATCGTGATGCCGCGCTCGCGCTCGATCGGGTTGGAGTCGAGGATGCACTCGCCCGTCAGCTCGCCCTGGCGGAACTGGCCGCTCTGGCGCAGCAGTTGGTCCACCAGCGTCGTCTTGCCGTGGTCCACATGGGCGATGATTGCCACGTTGCGGATGTCTTGCCGCGTCATGTCGTCAACCACCCTCAAGTGCACTCGGCCGCGTCGCCGCACGGACGGAACACGAATGGCACGCGGTTGGCCGTGGCGGTCAGTTGCGGGGGTGCGCTCTCAGATCGTGCGGTGGCCCGGCAGACAGCTCAGAATCCCTGAAGCCGCGTTATCTTCCACATCCAGTATACCGGAACGCCGCCTGATTTGCATCCCGGCCCCTGGTGGCGGGTGCGTGTAATCTCCTTCGCCGCCACTACCGGCGCGGCAGCCCGCGGCCCTCGGCCCGCGTAGGGAGGTGTGGACGATTGGATGGTTGTCGGACACCCATCCATTCATCCACCCATCCACTCATCCCCTTTTCTCGTCGTCGCCCGCCACGCCCCTGTTCGGGGGCCGCTCGACGGGGTCGTAGCCGCCCTTGCACCAGGGGTTGCAGCGCAGGATGCGCCAGGCGGTCAAGAGGAAGCCGCGGAGGAGGCCCTTCTTGCGAAAGGCCTCGACGGCGTAGCTCGAGCAGGTGGGCTCGAAGCGGCAGCAGGGCGGGATGAGGGGCGACAGGCACCGCTGGTAGCAACGGACGAGGAAGACCGCGACTCGTCGCATCATGGCGTTCGGGCCTCCCCGGCGTCCAGGAGCAGACGGGCCAGCTCCCCCGCAACCTCGCCCACGCCGGGCGCATCCCAGTTCGTCGCGGGCACGACCACGAGGTCAATGCCGCCGGGCAGCTCGTGCTTGTGGGTGCGGAATGCCTCGCGGACGATGCGCTTCGCCCGGTTCCTGGCCACGGCGCTGCGCCAGCCCCGCTGGAGGGCGATCCCCAGGCGCGCGTGCCCCAGGCCGTTGGGCGCGTAGCACACGGCCAGCCACTTGCCCCGGCGGCGCGTGCCCGTGCGGAACACGCGGTCGAAGTCCCCGGTCTTCAGGAGGCGTTCCTCGCGTGCGAAGCCGTGGGGCTTGGGCATGGCTGGCCTCTTCGTTTGTGCCGGCCTCACGCCTTCCGCGGCAGGATCCGGGGGAAGTAGATCCACAGGTGGCCCAGGTCGTCGTCCTCGCCGAAGTAGAGCTGGCCGTCGCGGCCCGTCGCCGCGTCGCCGAAGACGTAGCCGTAGCGCCGCCGCTCGATGACGGACACGGCGCAGCCGAGGTCGCTGAGGTCGCCCGTGGCCGGGTTGTAGCAGAAGAAGCGCGCGATCCCCTCGCCGCAGGGGCCGTAGATGCGGCCGTCCGCCGTCGCGGCCATCGGGCCGACGGGGGCGAAGCGCGTCTTGCCCAGCCGCTCGCCGAAGCCTCGGCCCTCGACGAAGGAGTACAGGTGCCCCTCGTCGTCGGCCGTGTAGAGCCGCCCGCTCGCGGGGTCGCGCGCCCACATCACGGTGGCACAGGCATCTTGCCTGTGGCTCGTGCCCCAGGGGCCCTCGGGCAGGCGCACGGCTCGCCGCTTGAGCCTGGCGCTGGCGGGACTGTAGCGCCAGAGGGTGTGTCCCTCGTCCAGGCCGAAGACGCTGCCCTTCGAGCCGACGGCGAGCCGGGCCGCCCCGGGCACTTCGCCGACCACCTCGGGCTTCCCCGCATCGGCGCCCATCGTGAACAGGTGGCGCTCGGTGACGCCGACAATGCGGTCGCGGCCCGGCGTGCGGACCGCGTGGAGGACTCGCTCGCCCTGGACGACGGGGCCGAGGTCCTCGAGGGGCTGGCGGCCGAAGCCCCACTCCTGGAGGAGGTCGAAGGGCAGGCCCTGGAGTGCGCGCGCCACGGCCCGCCCGCCGCCCGGGCCGTTGACGAAGGCCACGAAGCGCTTCGTCCCGCAGCAGATCGTCGCGCAGTGCGTGGCGTCCTTCACGACCCCCAGGTCGAGCACCATGCCCGTGGCGCCGTGGAACATGCCGACGAAGAGGTGGGCGGCCCGGCCGCTCGTGCCGCCGTAGACCATCCAGTTCGGCCCCACGTCGAGGGCCGTGACGTGGCTCTCGTCGGCCACGACCGGCACGCTGCACCCCGGGAAGCACAGCGGGAAGGCCACCAGCGTGCCCTCCTTCACAAACGTCCCGTGCACGATCTCGTCCCGAAGCGCCTGGGCTTCGGGCGACTTGAGGTCGAAGGGCTGCCGCTTCCCCATCCTGGATTTCCTTCTGAGCGTGAGGCAGGTCCTCGGACGAGGCTACATGAACCCATTTTCCTCCCTGCCCGTCAAGTGCGGGTGGGCCTGGGGCGCGGACGCGCTACCTGTCGCGCAGAATGCTCAGCATGCCGCCATCCACGGTGAGCGTGGCGCCCGTGACGTACGAGGCCTCGTCGGAGGCGAGGAAGGCGATGGCGGCGGCGATCTCGTCGGGCGTGCCCGCGCGCTTGATGGGCAGGCCGTCGAGCGGCCGCGGCTTCCAGGTCGCCCGGTCCACCGCCTGGTTCGAGCGCGGGTGGAGCGAGGTGTCGGTGTTGCCGGGCAGCACGGCGTTGAAGCGGATGCCGCGAGCGGCGAACTCGACCGCGAGGCCCCGCGTGAGGCCGCACAGGCCCGCTTTCGAGGCGGAGTAGACAGCGAACGGGCCGTAGGTGGCGACGGCGTGGACGGAGGCGACGTTGACCACGCTGCCCCAGCCGCGGCTGAGCATGTCGGGCACGGCGGCGCGGCTCATCAGGAAGGCGCTCTTCAGGTTCATGTCGAGCACCTGGTCGAAGAGCGCCTCGTCGAACTTGTCGAGGCTGGTGCCGCGCGTGATGCCGGCGTTGTTGACGAGCACGTCTACGCGGCCGAAAGCCCCGAGCGTCTCCGCCACCACGCGCTCGCAGTCGGCGGCGACGGCGACGTCGGCGTGGACGAAGAGGGCCTTGCCGCCCGCGTCGGCGATCTCGCGGGCGGTCGCCTGGCCGCCCTCGACGTTGCGGTTGGCCACGCCGCACACGGCGGCGCCCTCGCGGGCGAGCCGCAGCGCCGTCGCCTTCCCGATGCCCGACGACGAGCCCGTCACAATTGCCACCTTGCCGCTGAACCGGTCGCTCATGCCGCGCCTTTCATCACGCTGGGGGTGAACCATGCTTGTCCATGATCGTACTTGAGGGCAGGCGCCCTGTCAATCGCCCCGCGCGGGTGCGTGCAATTTCCTACGGGCCGGACGTCCGCGTCTTCAGCCTCCGAAGGAGGCGACGGAATAAAGCCCACGGCGATGCTTGGGGAGCCGTGGGTTGACGAGCCCTCCATCACCCAGCCCCCGGGGGGCGGCGGAACCTTGTCGTGCTCTGAACGCTCCGCCGCCCCCTTCGGGGGCTGGGCCTGTTTCTCTCACGCAAACCCACGGTTCCGCTTCGCTCCACCGTGGGCTTTACTCCGCCACGCCCTTCGGGCGTTCGCGTTCCGCCCCTTGACCATAGGAGATTGCACGCACCCCCCGCTCGCCGCTTGCAAATCCCGCCGGCGGAGCTATACTGACGGCGCCAATCGGCCCGAAGCCACCCAGGAAGGAGAAGCTCATGCGCGGCGTGAAGATTCTCGACGCACTCAAGGTCGAGACCTGCGATTACCCCGACCCCGTGCCCCAGGGCGAGGAGGTGGTGGTGCGGCTCGAGGCCGCGGCGATCTGCGGCTCCGACCTCCACGGCCTCTACCAGCGGCCGGGCGAGAAGCCATTCGTCCCCGGCCACGAAGGGGCCGGCGTGGTCGTGGCCGTGGACAAGCCGCGCGTGCTCAAGGTGGGCGACCGCGTGTGCACCACGGCCGTCTACCCCTGCGGGGTGTGCGACCACTGCCGCATGGGCTACACCATCTACTGCCGCGACCGGAAGGGCACCTACGGCTTCGGCCTCAACGGCGTGCACGCGACCCACGTGCGCATCTGCGAGCGCTCGCTCCTGCCGCTGCCCGACTCGATGTCGTTCGAGCAGGGCTCCCTGGTGCTCGACCCCGTGGGCACGCACTTCCACGCGAACAAGCGGATGGGCACGAACGCCCGCCACACGGTCGCCGTCTTCGGCCTCGGGCCGATGGGCCTCGGCGCCGTGTGCGTCACGGCCTTCCTCGGCGCCCGCGTGATCGCGGTGGACCCCATCGCGTTCCGCCGCGAGCTGGCGAAGAAGCTGGGCGCGGCCGACGCGGTGGACCCCGCGGCGGGCGACGTGGCGGCGCAGATTCGCGAGCTGACGAAGGGCTACGGACTCGACCGCGCCTTCGAGTGCTCGGGCCGCCCCGAGCCGCTGTACGCGGCGCTCGACCTTGTCCGCCACTTCGGCCACGTGTCCATCGTCGGCGAGCAGCCCGAGGCCAAGATCAGCCCGTCGAACCACTTCAACCGCAAGGAGATCACCCTCAGCGGCTCCACCTGCTTCCCGCTGGGCGAGTACGACGAGATCGTGCGGGCGTTCGAGGCTGGACTGCCCGCGGCCCGGATGATCACCCATCGCTTCACCGTCGAGCAGGCCGCCGAGGCCTACGCCACGTTCAACACCGGCGACACCGGCAAGGTCATCTTCGTGCCCGCCCGCGCGTGAGATCCACTCGCCGGGCAGCCTTTCCACGAAAGGAGTGTGCAATGCGGAAGGCCCTTGTGTTACTTGCGGGATGGCTCGCCCTGTTCGCGCTCCCTGCGTGCGCCCGCAAGGTGCAGCCGACCGAGGCCCCCGGGGCGCAGGCCGCCCGCTGGGGCTACGTGGGCGGCCTTACCGTCAAGAGGCCCGACGCTGAGGTGAAGAACACCCAGGACAAGGCGATCTACCTCAACGAGCACTACAGCATGACCGCCTACCGCATCGCCGTGGCGAACGGCACCTACGCCGTGAAGCTCCATTTCGCCGAGACCTATGAGAAGATCGAGGACGTGGGGCAGCGCGTCTTCTCCGTCGCCGTCGAGGGCAAGCCCGTGCTCGGCGACCTCGATGTCTTCAAGGAGGCGGGCAAGCAGCGCTGCGCCGCCGTCGTCAAGGACCTCGAGGCCGAGGTCGCCGACGGCGAGCTGACGATCGAGTTCGCCGCCAAGGTGCAGAACCCGATGATCAACGGCATCGAGGTGGTGGCGAAGCGCAGGGGGCGGGCCCGCGGCGCCGCCCTCCTCATCAACTGCGGCGCCACGGCCGACTACGCGGCGAAGGACCGCCGCGTGTGGCGAAAGGACCAGGAATACCCGGCGCCGTGAGTAAGGCGATTGCGGAATGCGGAATGCGGATTGACAGGAGGAAGACCCTGCGGACCGTTGGCCGCATCTTCGTCCCATCCGTCCCATAGGTCCTATCGGTCCGATTCTGACCGCTCCCAGGGGCCCCAATGATCCCTCGAGAAGTTGTGACCCGGGCAATCGAGTTCCGCCGGCCCGAGCGGTTGCCCATCAACGGCTACGGCGCGGCCAGCGACGTGACAGGCATCGGCTACGAGCAGATCAAGCCGCCCCAGGCCCAGGACGACCCGCTCACCGACCAGTGGCTCTGCCGCTGGGGGAAGACTCATTTGGCCAACATGGGCCAGGTGAAGGGCCACCCCCTCGAAGACCTGGCGGGGATGAAGGACTTTCCCTGGCCCGACGGCAATGACCCACGCCGCTACGCCAATGTGCCGAAACAGCTCGCCGAGCTGGCCGCCGATCCCATCCGCCGAGACAAGTTCGTCGTCACGGGCATCTTCATGATCCTCTGGGAGCGGATGCACAGCCTCCACGGCTTCGAGAACTGCATGCTCGACCTGATGGACGACGTGCCGGCGATTCACGAGCTGGCCGAGCGGATCGTGGACTACGATCTCGCCGTGGTGCGGAACATGCACCGCATCGCAGGCGACCGCATCCAGGCGCTGAACTTCAGCGAGGACTGGGGCACGCAGGCCGACCTGCACATCTCGCCCGCGCTGTGGCGCCGCTTCTTCTTCCCGCGCTACCGGAGGATTTTCAAGGCCGTGCACGACTGCGGCTGGCACGTGTGGATGCACTCGTGCGGGAAGATCAACAAGGCCATCCCCGGCCTCATCGAGGCGGGGGTGGACGTGTTGAACATGCAGCAGCCGCGGGCGAACGGCATCGAGGAGATCGGGCGGCAGTTCGCGGGCAAGGTGTGCTTCGAGACGCTCTGCGACATCCAGAAGACCCTCCCTCCCGGCGACCGCCGGGTCATCACGGCCGAGGCCGCGAAGCTGATGCGGACGTGGGGCACCCCGCACGGCGGCTTCATCCTGGGCGACTACGGCGACCACGTGGCCATCGGCGCCCAGCCCGAGACGAAGGACTTCATGCTCGGCGAGTTCCGCCGCCTCGACCCATGGGCACACGGCTGGTGAACGGCGCGGCCCCCCGCCCGCAGGCCGCCCCTTGAACTCACCCCAGCACCGCGCGGCCCCGCCATCCACAGCCTTTCCTTGCCCCGCCGCGTCTGCGCCGCTGCTCGGAGGCCAGCGCGCCTCGGGCCGCGTGGCCTCGATTGGGTGCGCGGCGCCGGGGAGCGGGTTCCACACTTCCGGCCCGCGCCGCGGGGCGGGCCGGTGGCGGCGGAAGCGTAGGTGATGGTGCGGCATAGGGTTACGCCTGGCCCGGCGGCCCCGCTCCTTCCCCCTCGGCCCCTGGCACGAGATTTGCCCCGTCGAGATGGCCCCTTGTTGATGCATGGGAAAGGAGCCCCCGTTGAACGATATGCAGCAGGAGGAGTCCGGCGTTCCTCCACGGCGTCCTGTTCAACGTTACGGCGACCAAGCGCGCGGAGGAGGCGCTGCGAGCCACGATGGCGGATCTCGTGCGCCTCAACCGCCTGGCCGTCGGCCGCGAGCTGCGCATGATCGAGCTCAAGAGCGAGGTCAACGCCATGGCGCAGAGGGCAGGGCTGCAACCCCGTACGACCTGGCGTCCGTTGACGAGAGGACTGGGAGCGGCTATGAAACCGTCCGATAGCAGCGCGAGTGGGCGGGCCTGGAGCCGGTACCTGGCGGTTGGCCTGATCGTCTGTGTGGGGGTCGGGTTGTCGCTCGTCGCGTCTCTCGTGGCCTCGCACTGGGAGCACGGCAAGGCGCGGGCCTACTTCGGGCGCCTGGCGGGCGAACGCGTGGCGGCGCTGCGCGAGGCGCTGGAGGTCGAGCAGTTCGCCCTGACAGCGACCCGGGCCTACTACAGCGGTTCCGAGCGGGTGGAGCGTCACGAGTTCCGCACCTTTGCCGGCACGTGCCTGCCGCATCTGCGTGGCATCCAGGCCATGGCGTGGGTGCCGCGCCTGCCCGGGGCCGAGCGGGCCGAGTGCGAGCAGGCCGCGCGGGAGGAGGGGGTGGACGGCTATGAGATTCGGGAGATGGATGGCGAGGGGGGGCTGGTGCGCGCCCCGGCCCGCGCCGAGTACTTCCCTGTGCTCTTCGTGGAGCCGCGTGCGGGCAACGAGCGGGCGCTCGGCTTCAACGTGGCGTGGGACCCGAAGCGCTGGGAGGCGATGGAACGCGCGCGGGACTCGAACGAGGCGGTGGCCACGGGGCCCATCGTTCCCGTGCGGGAGGTAGCGGGGGAGTGCGAACTGCTCCTGTTCCTCCCCGTGTATCGGCGAGGGCAGCCCTGCGACACGGTGGAAGAGCGGCGCGCTGCCCTCGAAGGCTTCGTCGTGGGCGTCCTGCGGCCCAGGGAGTTCCTGGCCAACACCGTGCGGCGTCTCAATGCGGCGGGGGTGGACGTGTGGCTCCACGACCTGTCGGCGCCGGGGGGCGCGCAATGCCTCGCCTGCCAGACCGCCTGCCAGTGGGTCGGGCCGCTGCCCTCCACGGAGGCCCTGGACGCGAGGAAAGCATCGGCCCTGCACGCCGAGCACAGGCTCAGGGTGGGCAAGCGCCACTGGTCCGTCGTGTGCGTGGCCACGCCCGAGTTCATCTCGGGTGTCCGCACGTGGCTGCCGTGGGCGGGCCTGGCATGCGGGCTCACCCTCACGGGCGCCCTCGCCTTCTATCTGGTGTTGCAGCAGCGCCACGCAGAGCGGCTGGCCGCGGCGGCGGCCCAGGTGGCCCGCGCGAACGAGACCCTCGAGACCGAGGTCATCGCGCGCCGCGAGGCCACCGCTCGTCTCGAGGAGGAAGTTGCCGCTCACACGCGCGCCGCCCGAGATGTTCAGGCCCTCCAGCGCCAGATCGAGTTCGTCCTCGGCGCCACGAAGACGGGCCTCGACATGATCGACGGCCAGTTCAACCTCCGCTACGTGGACCCGGCCTGGGCGAAGATCTACGGGGACTGGGCCGGCAGGAAGTGCCACGAGTACTTCATGGGCCTCGGCGAGCCCTGCCCGGGCTGCGGCATCCCCAGGGCGCTGGAGACCCGGAGCACCATCGTCACCGAGGAAACCCTCGTCCGGGAGAACAACCGGCGCATTCAGGTGACCACGATCCCGTTCCAGGACGAGAGCGGCGAGTGGCTGGTGGCCGAGGTCAACGTGGACATCACCGAGCTGGCCCGTCGGGCCGAAGAGCTCGCCTCCGCGCGGAAGGCCCTGCTGAACATGGTGGACGACCTCGAGAGTGCGCGGGCCGCCGCCGAGGCCGCCAGCCGGGCCAAGAGCGAGTTCCTCGCCAACATGTCCCACGAAATCCGCACGCCCATGAACGCCATCCTCGGCTTCGCCAAGCTCCTGTTGCGCGAGCCGCTCACCGCGGACCAGCGCGGCTGCGTCGAGACCATCTGCCGCAGCGGCAACGACCTGTTGACCTTGATCAACGACATCCTCGATCTCTCGAAGATCGAGGCGAAACGGGTGCAGCCCTCGCCCGAGGTGGTGGACGTTGCGGCCGTGGCGCGCGGCGCGTGCAACCTCCTCGAGCCGCGCGCGGCCGAGAAGGGGCTCCGCCTCGCCGTGGCGGTGGACCCGTGCACCCCCGCGGCCGTGACCACCGACCCCGTCCGCCTGCGCCAGATCCTCGTCAACCTCGTCGGCAACGCCGTGAAGTTCACCGACTCGGGCTCCGTCACGGTCACCGTGGCCCCCGCCGAGCCGGCCGAGGGCGACGACGAGTGCCTCCACTTCGCCGTGGCCGACACCGGCATCGGCATCCCCCTCGACCGGCAGGAGGCGATCTTCGAGGCATTCGTCCAGGGCGACGGCTCCACGACGCGCAAGCATGGCGGCACGGGCCTCGGCCTCACCATCTCGCGTCGCCTCGCCGAGCTGCTCGGCGGGCGGATCTGGGTCGAGAGCTCCCCTGGCCAGGGCAGCACGTTCCACTTCACCATCCGCACTCACCTGGCCGGCGCGGCCGCGGCGGCCGAAGCATCCACCCCCAGGATGCCGCCGACCCCCGCGCCCACGCCCGCCACGGCCCCGCCGGACGCCGACGGGCCTTTCGTGCTCGTGGTCGAGGACGACCCGACGACGGCCCGCCTCACGACCGCCATCCTGCGCAAGGCCGGCTACAACTGCGCCGTCGCACGCGATGGCGCCGCCGCGCTCGACACGGCCCGCGTGCGCCTGCCCCTGGCCATCGTTCTCGACCTCATGCTCCCCGTGATGGACGGCTTCGATGTCCTCAGGAGCCTGAAGGCCGACCCGGTGCTGGCGAACGTCCCCGTCATCGTCTGCTCCGTCCTCCCCGAGCAGAGCAGGGCCTTCGGCCTCGGCGCGCTCGACTACGTGGAGAAGCCGATTGACGGCGACCTGCTCGTGCGCAAGCTCGACCGGCTCCGACGCTCCTTCGGCACCGGCGGCAACGTGATGGTGGTGGACGACGACCGCGCCACGCGCCTGATCCTCCAGCGGGTCCTCACGCGGGCCGGCTATCGCGTCGCGGTCGCCGACAGCGGGCCGGACTGCCTCGCCCTGGTGGACGCCCGGGCGCCGGCCGACCTGGTGGTCCTGGACCTCCTGATGCCGGGAATGGACGGCTTCGAGGTCCTCGAGGCCCTGCGCCAGCGCGAGGGGACGCGCGACGTGCCGGTGATCATCAACACGGGACACGACCTCTCGCCCGACGACCTGGCGCGCCTCAACGGCCGCTACGACGCCATCCTCAGCAAGTCGGCCGACGACATCCCCGGCGTCGTCGCGCGCGTCGCCGCCCTGCTCGACGCCGTGCGCGACGCGGCCGAGCCCGGCCCCGCCGCCGCCCCGCCGCCCCCACCCCGCGCCGCCACCATCCTGGTCGCCGAGGACGAACCCACGGGACGCCGCTACGTCCGCCGCGTCCTCGAGGAGCGAGGCTGCCGCGTCCTCCTCGCCGAGAACGGGCAGCAGGCCGTCGAGGCCGCCCAGGGCCAGCACGTGGACCTGGTGCTGATGGACGTGGGGATGCCGGTGCTGGACGGCCTCGAGGCCACCCGGCGCATCCGCGAGACGGCTGGGGGCGCGCACGTGCCCATCATCGCCCTCACGGCCCACGCCATGTCCGGCGACGAGGCGAAGTGCCGCCAGGCCGGTTGCGACGCCTACCTGGCCAAGCCCGTGGACCCCGACGACCTGCTCCGCACCGTCGCGCGCCACCTGGAGGCCGCGCCCCAGCCCCACGCCGCCCGCCCCCTGGGCGAGCAGGGGCAGGGAAGCCACTCACCCGCTGCACCCGAGACCGTGGAGTACCCCTGTGCCCAACGCTGAGCCAACCGAGCCCCAGGCAACGATCCTCATCGTGGACGACCACCCCGACGCCCGCCGGCTTCTCGCCCTCCTGTTGAGGACCGAGGGCCATCGCCTGCTCCTTGCCCAGGAGGGCCAGGAGGCACTCCGCATCGCCGACAGCACGCCCGACCTCTCGCTCATCATCCTGGACGTGATGATGCCGGGCATGGACGGCTTGGAGGTGTGCCGCCAGTTCCGCGCGCGCCCCCGCAACGTCCACGTGCCCATCATCCTGGTCACCGCGCTCAGCGAAGAGGAGCATCTGGCCAGGGGGCTGGCCGCAGGCGCCGACGACTACGTGACCAAGCCCATCCGGCACACCGAGCTGCTCGCGCGCGTGCGCGCCGCCCTGCGCCTCAAGCGCGCCCTGGACCAGCTCATCGGCACCAGGCAACTCGCCGCCATCACCGCCATGCAAGTCACCCTCGCCCACGAGATCAACAACCCCCTCACCATCGCCCAGGGCAACCTGGAACTCGTCCTGTCCACCTGCGGCACCGAGGGCCCCACGCCGCCGCGCCTGCGCGCCGCCCTCGACGCCTGCGTGCGGATCCGCCAACTCGTCCAGCAACTCGTCGAGCTCAAGCGCGTGGCAACCACCTCCTACGTCGGCTCCGAGCGCATGCTCGACCTCGGTCGCTCCTCCCCCCCGTAGAGCGGCCAGTGCGGCCCCCGGCTCGGCCCGGGGTGCGGGCCGGAATTGTGGGGGGCACATCCTCGCTGCGACCAGACAAGCGGAAAAGACACCCGCTGTCTTTTGCCGGAACGGCCCTCCGGGTGCTTCGCACAAAAGACAGCGGGTGTCTTTTCCGTCGCTTCGGCTCGCGGCGTGGCTCAGCGCAGGCGGCGCTTGAGGACCTTCTCGTCCATCGGC
>DATKZY010000174.1:0-8569 GCA_035527715.1 Planctomycetota bacterium
AAAGCGCGACAGTCGTGCTGGGACGGGCCTCGGAGCGCCACTTTGAGCAGGCCGGAGCTTGCCCCTGTGCGCTCGTCGCTCGGAGGCGCGGGCGAGATGGCGTTGCGGTGATTGTCGCGCTTTCGCGCGAAAGCGCGACAATCGGGGTGCGACTGACCTCCGCGGCCCCGCGGAGGAGAGCAGGCAGGCTCCCCGATGCCTTGCCACGATTCCTGGTCAATGAGGATTCGACGACGAGCACAAGCGCGCGGCTTGAGAGAATGCCCCGGAATTGGAGCCAGACTCGCGCCGACGGGGCTGCTTGACTCCCAACCCCAGGCACAATAAGATGGGGGTGTGGAGGCGGGAATGGCCTTCCTTGTGAGCGATTCGATGCGGGTTCCCCAGGCGCTTCTGACAGGGTTGCTGGCCGCGAGCGTGGGCTATGCGGCGGAAGGCCCACGGCTCGACGCGGCCGCGGCGCCGCGCCCATCGGCTGCGGCCAGGCTGGGCGACGTGCTCGAGCGCGTGCTGGCCACGCTGCCAGCGCTGGGGCCGCAGGCGGAGCCGGCCGGCGATGTGACGGTGGACCACGCGCCCCGCGCGCGGCCCGAGGCCGTGCTGGCCGAGGCCCAGCGCGCGGAACAGGAGCGCAACTGGCGCCGCGCCGCCGAGCTGTACCAACGCCTGCTGGGCGAGGCGCCCGGCGAGCTGTGCCATCCGTCCCCACGGCTCTACGTGCCGATGAGGGTGCTCGTGGAGGAGCGTCTCGCGTCGTTCCCCCCGGAGGGCCTTCGGGCCTACCGCGCGCAGGTGGAGCGGGCGGCTGAGGCGCTCTATAAGGCGGCCGTGGACAGCGGCGACCTGGCGCGTGTCGAGGACGTGGCTCGGCGCTTCCTGCTCAGCACGCACGGCGACGACGCGCTGAACCGCCTGGCGACGGCGTGGCTGGCCCGCGGCGAGGCGGGCCGAGCACTGCGGGCGTGGCGACGCCTCCTGGCGCTGTGCCCCGATACCGACGTGCCGCCTGCCCCGCTCGCCGCGAAGCTGGCCGTATGCCTGGCGGAGCTGGGACGATTCGAGGCGGCCCGCGCCCTGCTCGCCCAAGCCGCCAAGGAGCTGGGCGCGGGGGCAGAGGTGACTGTCGGCGGCGAGAGCATCGCACTTGCGGACCTGCGATTGCCCCCAGAGGGGAGAGGGCGCGCCGGGGGGATTCCCTCCTCAGCCGAGAATGCCGTGCGTCCCGGCCCAATCCTGTGGGCCGACGTCATCCAGTCGCGCAAGGCGGCGGAGGCCATGTCGGCCTTTCGCCCGCGCCGGGTGGTGCTGGACGTTGACGGCGAGACGGGCGAGCCGTCGGTGCGGGTGCTGCCGACGGTGGCGGACGGCGCGGCGGTCTACCCCACTCGCGCCGGCGTGGCGGCGCGCGACGCGACATCGGGCAAGCTCCGCTGGGAGTGGCCCTGGCGGCAAGAGGACAGCGGGTGGCGGGGGAGCGGCCCGTTCGCAATGCCGAGCTTCTTCCTGGGCCATTGGGCCTGTTCGACGGACGCGCGGAGCGTCTACTGCTCCGTCCCCTTCCAGCTGACTGCGCGCATCGCCGAGGCAGGGATGGGCGGGCACCTGGTGGCCCTGGACCTCCGGACCGGCGCCCAGCGCTGGCAGCGCTCCGCCGTGGACCTCCTGCCCGAGGACCGGGGGGGCGGCGGGTGGTTCGTGTCGGCCCCGCTGGCATGCGGCGAGCGGCTTGTCGTGGGCCTGCGCGGCGGGGGGGCCGGCGACGACTACTACCTGTGCTGCCTGCGGGCGAGCGATGGGGCGCTCGTGTGGCGCAGGTTCGTGGCGGCGCGGCCATCGGACCCGTTGTACCGCCTGGGGCGCTATCAGCCGTGGTTCGAGGGGATGCCGGCCGAGGGACGCGGCCTCGTGGTCGCCTGCCCCGGCGGCGGGGTCGCGGCAGGCATCGAGCTGGCCACGGGAGCCATCCGCTGGCTGATGCGCTACGACCAGGTGGGCAGCCGCCGCGTCGGGTGGCGCTGGCATCGCCACGACGGCTGGCGGACCTGGACGCCGCTGGTGAGCGACGGCGTGGCCTACGTGACGCCGCCGGACGCCGACTTCCTGTACGCTGTTGCAGTGGACACGGGCGAGGTCCTCTGGCGCCGCGAGCGGGGCGACCACCGCTACCTGGCGGGGATTCACGAGGAGGGGGTGTGCATCGTAGGGGCCGACGCCACGTGCCTCGGCCCGCGCGGCGAGGTGAAGTGGCGAGCCGCATTGCCCTCGCCGGCCGTTGGGCGGCCCGCGTTGGGCGGGCGCGTCCTGCACGTGCCCATCGCCGGCGGCATCCAGTTCCTCGACGCCGCCACGGGGAGCGAGCTGGCGTGGACCTCGTGGGAGGACTGGACGACGGCTCGCGGGAGCACGTGGAGCGCCCACATTGCGTCGGGCGACCTCCTGGTCGCAGGGGGCAGGCTCCTCGTGGCCACGCCCTTCACGCTCAACGTCTTTGGCCCGTTCGAGCGACGCGAGTCCATCGAGCGGCAGCTTGCCGCGCAGCCGGACGACGCGCTGACCCAGTATGCGAAGGGCCAGGAGTGCCACTGGGAGGGCGATGCGGCGGGCGCCATCGAGGCGCTGGAGAGGGCGCTGGAGCTGGCCGCTCGGAGGCCGGGGGCCATGTCGGAGCCCATGGCCGCCGACGCGCGGCGCCGCCTGGCGGCCTGCCACGCCGACCTCTCGCATCGGCACGAGCGGTCGGGCCGGCTCGACCTGGCGCTGGCCGCCTGCGAGGCGGCACTGCGGCACGCGCCCAGGGGCGACGAGCGGCGCGCGCTCCTCCTGCGCTCGGCATCCCTCGCCCGCGAGCTGCGCCGCTGGCCCGCCGCGGTCGCGGCCCTCCAGGAAATCCTGGCCCTTGCGGGTCCGGGCGAGGGCGACTGGGCGACGGCCCGAGGCCAGTTGGACGCCCTGTTGCGCGAGGCGGGCCGGGCGCCCTACGAGCCGTTCGAGCGTGCTGCCGCGGCGGCGCTGGAGCGCGGCGGCGAGGGCGACCTGCGGGCGGTGGTGCGAGGCTACCCGAACAGTCTGGCGGCGCCCGCGGCCATCGAGCGCCTCGCCGACGGCGCCGAGCGTGGGGGCCGGCCCGCGGAAGCGCGGCTGTGGCTCCATCAGCTCGTGCGCGACTACCCCGGGGCGCCCAGAGCCGCCGACGCGCTTCGCCGCCTCGCCCTCTGGTATGCCCGCGAAGGGGCGGTCGCCATGGCGCGCGGAGCGGCGGAGCGCCTGGGTCGCCAATATGGCGGGGCCGTGGCGGGAATCACAGACGCCGTCCTGGACCGGCACCCGAAATGGGACTTCAGGCCGCCCTTCCGGGTGGGGTGGGACATTCGCCCCGACTACGGGGCCACGCAGCCATGGGCACCACCAGGCGGCGCCGACCCGTCGGGGGCCTTCCTGGTCCTCGCGGGCCGCTCGTTCGAGTGCCGCGCGGTCGAGGACGGAGCGGTTCGGTGGGCCAACCGGCCGGGCTGGATCGGCATCCGCATCGAGGATGCGGAGCGTCGAGGCGGCGGCGTGCGCGTGGTGAGCACGGTGAGCGACGTCGAGGACGCGCCGGCGGTGCGGGCCGGCCTGCGCGGCGGCGACGTGCTGGTGAGCTTCGACGGGAAGCCGCTTCGCGACGCCCAGGACCTCATCACCGTGTGCACCGAGCGCGGGGCCGGCACCACCGTGCAGTTGAAATTCCTGCGGGGCGAGGAGGCCCACGCCGTGCAGATGACGCTCGGGGCGCGGCCCAGCCTCCCGGCCGATGCCGACCAGCCGCCCGTGGCGTTCGTCGGCGTCGTGGGAGGGCACGCAATCGTCCGGAAGACGACGCGGCTGGACGCCGTGAGCCTGGAGCGCGGAGCGGTCGCGTGGTCGCTGCCGCTCGAGGGCGGAGAGATGCCTGCCGAGGAGGGCACGGCCCGCTCGGCGGCGGCTGCACCCGGCATCCTGGCACTGGCGGACTCCCGCGGCCGCCTCCTGGCCGTGGACCCGGCCACAGGCGCGGTCCTGTGGAAGGCGCAGGTTGAGGAGCCGACGGTCCACGACGTAGTGCTGTGGGACCACGGCCTGGTCGTGACCAGCTCGCGGCCCGCGACGGTGCGAGTCATCAACCCCTTCGATGGGCACGTCGCCTTCGAGGCATCCGAGCGGCACGCCCTGGGCACGCCGGTCGTCGCGTTGGACTTCGCGGGCCGGCTGTGCTACGCTATGGGCTGCTCGATCGGGTGCTGGGACGCCGCCCGCCGCGAGGTGGCGTGGAGCGTGCGGATCCTGAACTTCGTCGCCCGGCGGCTTTGGACGACGGGCACGGTCGTGCTGGCCCACGGGGCGGACGAGCAGGGCCTGGAGGTGCTCGAGTGCCGGCAAAGCGCCAGCGGCGCGCCCGCGTGGTCGCTGGCCCTGGCGCGGGGCGAGCGGCTGCTGCTGGCCGAGCCGGAGGCCGATGCCTTCTACATCGCATCGCGGCAGAGCGCGCGAGTGGCCGTGCGGCGCCTCGACGCCTCGACGGGACAAGTCGCCTGGACCCGCACCCTCGAGCGCCACGAAGAGCTGGGGGCGTGGGAGGCCAGCGGCGCCACGCTCGCCCTGGGCCTGAGCGTCTCGGACGACCAGGGGCCGCGGCGGGCCGAACTGCTCGCCCTCGACAAGGCGACCGGCGGCCCCGTGCAGCGCCTGGCGCTTTGCCCGGGCTCGCTGGTGAGCCTGTCGCGCCTCGCCTCGTCGCTGTGCGCCGTGGTGGAGAGCGAGACCGACGAGGCGCGCCGGCCGGCCTGGTTCGGCGACGAGCCGATGATGTTCCAGCAGCCGCGATTCCGGGTGCTGAGGATCACGGACAGCCCATAGACAACAGGAGGCACTGAATGGCAGCGTCCGAGCCCCCCGAGGGCGTCATCCCGCTCGCCGCAGAGGAGACGGACCTGGAGGCCGTCGAGAGACTCAACGCGGCCTACCAGACGATTCGCGGCGAGCTGGCCAAGGTGATCGTGGGCCAGGGCGCGGTGATCGAGCACCTGCTGATCGCGATCTTCGCGCGGGGCCACGGCCTGCTCGTGGGCGTGCCGGGGCTGGCGAAGACCCTCATGGTGAGCACGCTGGCCCGGGCGCTCGACCTCACGTTCAGCCGCATCCAGTTCACGCCCGACCTCATGCCCTCCGACATCACGGGCACCGAGGTGATCATGGAAGACCGCTCGACGGGCGAGCGCTCGTTCCGCTTCCTCAAGGGGCCGGTGTTCGCGAACGTGATCCTGGCCGACGAGATCAACCGCACGCCACCGAAGACCCAGGCCTCGCTCCTCGAGGCCATGCAGGAGCGGCAGGTGACGGCTGGCGGCGAGAAGCGTCTGCTGCCCGACCCCTTCTTCGTCCTCGCCACGCAGAACCCCATCGAGCAGGAGGGCACCTACCCGCTGCCCGAGGCCCAGCTCGACCGGTTCATGTTCGAGATCATCGTGGACTACCCGAGCGAGGAGGAGGAGTATGAGATTCTGCGGGTCACGACGGCGCCGTTCGGCGCCCAGCTCTCGCAGGTGTTGAGCGCCCAGGAGATCATTGACCTCCAGCAGCTCGTGCTGAAGGTGCCGATTTCGGAGCACGTCATCCGGTACGCCATGCGCCTCGCGCGCTCGACCCGCCTGGGCGAGCCGGACGCGCCGGAGTTCATCCGCCGCTACGTCCGCTGGGGGGCCGGGCCGCGGGCCGGCCAGTACATGATTCTCGGCGGCAAGGCCCGGGCCATCCTCAATGGGCGGTACTACGTCTCGACGGAGGACATCCGGGCCGTCGCCCACCCCGTGCTGCGCCATCGCATCATCAAGAACTTCAATGCCGAGGCCGAGGGCATGACAGCGGACAAGCTGGTGGACCGGCTGCTCGAGGCGGTGCCGGCGCCCGAGCACGACCTGGCGGAGGACCCGCGCCTCCCGGGCGTGCTGAAGGAGGCCTGACGGGGTCTCCGGAGACCAGATCGCCCGCAAAACGGCCCGTGGGCGCCCAGAATCGCCCATTTTCTGCGAATTTGTGCTTGACAGAAGGGCGATTAGCGGTTATATACGATAGGGAAACGGAGGGTATGCGGCCCGTTGGGGGCACGCGACCTCAGGTGTGGTTGACCCTTGTTGGGGGTAAGAGCGAGCATGGCAAAGAAAGCAGCGAAGGTAGAGCCGGTCGTGGTGGGCAGCAAGGTGCGGGCCCTCATTCGGGGCAAAGGCGCCATGATGTCCAGCGAGCTGCTCGATGCGCTCAACGTCTGCGTCGTCTGCTGCGTCGAGAAGGCCATCGAGCGCGCCAAGGCGAACAAGCGCGCCACCGTGAAGCCGCAGGACCTGTAAGCCAATCGCTTTTGAGTGACATAGAGGGACCTCCTCGTGGCACACGCTGCGAGGGGGTCCTTCTATTTTGCCCCTGTTGGGGAAGGGCCCGGCTTCGGAGTGCGGCCCTCAGGCCGTGTCCTGACCTGGCGAGGCGACGGCGAAGATATGGGCCATGGCCGAATGGCGTGAAATCAGGCGGTCCGTTACGCGGGAGGCGCAGCGGGCGTGGGTGGCCCAGCCCCGAGGGGGCAATAGGAGTTAGCCGGCGGCTTCAGCCGCCGGAACGGGAGGACCCACACCCCTCCTAGCCCCGAAGGGGCGACAGAACATGCACTTCGGGCGATGCCGAGGCCCTTCTGTCGCCCCTTCGGGGCTCCGGGACAGGGTGGGGCGCCGCTTCCGGCGGCTGAAGCCGCCGGCTAACTCCTACCGTCCCTTCGGGACGAAGAAGCGCCTTGACCTCACGCCATTCGGCTATAGCCCGCACTGCCAGCTCGGGCCTTTCGGTGAGCGATGATTGCACACTTGTACAAGTGTGGAATCTTGCTCGATCGGACTAGGAAGCCGCACGAGCGTCGTGCCGCAGTGTCTGAGGCGGATCACGCCGAGACTACGTGGGGCCGGGCGCAGGGGAGGCCGCCTGCTGGCGGTTGAGCCAGTCGAGGGTAAGCGCGATCACCTCGTCCTGCCACGCGACGGAGTAGTAGCTGTGGTTGGCGCCCTCGATGGTGTGGAAGGCGGCGGGGATGCCCTGCTCGCGGCAGTAGCCCTCGTAGAACTCGGGGGCGCCCACCGCCTCGTCGTCGCGGCTGCCGTAGATGAATAGCGCCCGCCCGCGGTAGCCGCGCAAGTCCCCCATGATGTCCCGAGCGGAATCCTTGGGGTTGCGCGTGCCCTGGGGCGCGCCGCGGCGGCCGAAGAGAATCCGCGTGATGATCCCGAAGCGAATCTTGCCGCGCAGCAGCTTCGCATACGTTTCGCGGCGGAACAGCTTCCGGGCGTAGTCGCCCAGGAAGATGCCCCGGCGCTTCACCTCCTGCCCCCGCGTCTTGTAGGGAGCGAAGAGGGGGGTGGACCAGAGGAGCAGGGCGTCCACCTCCTTGTCCAGCGACGCGGCGCCGAGCGCCACGTTTCCGCCCGAGCAGAGGCCGCACCAGCAGGTGCGCCGAACGCCGGGCTGTTCGAGGAGCAGGCGGCGGGCGGCGCGGGCGTCCTCGATCATCTGGTCGAGGGTGGTCGCCTCGTGCTCGCCATCGCTGTCGCCGCGGCCGCGGAAGTCGAACAGCAGCGCGTGGTAGCCCGCGGCGGCGAGGCGCCGGGCCGCCTCGACGAAAATCCTGTGCGGCCCTACCCGGTAGCCCGTCCAGCCGTGCAGGAACACCACGCCCGCTCCCCTGGCGTCGCCATCGGGCGAGTGGAGGATGCCGACGAGGCGGGCGGGGCTGTGAAGGACGATGGGGGTTTCCAAGAACGATGGC
Organism: Planctomycetota bacterium; assembly: GCA_035527715.1. Classification (GTDB taxonomy): domain Bacteria; phylum Planctomycetota; class PUPC01; order DSUN01; family DSUN01; genus DSUN01. Next base: position 7,820 of record DATKZY010000174.1, read on the forward strand.
TCCTTCTGTTTTTCTGCGCGCGATCCCGGACGCGTGACGCGTGACACGTGACCAGGACAAGACGGCCGTATCCTCTTCTCCAATCACGCGTCACGGGTCACGCGTCATGATTTCCTGCCGGGCACGCGCCGCATCTCGTGCACCTCGCCTCGCGGCAGTCGGGCGTCGTCTCGCCTCGCTCGGCCTTGTGCTTCTCGGCGAGGAGGAACTCCTTGGTGACGCCGGCGAAGATGTGGTCCCAGGGCAGGCATTCGTCCTCGCCCCAGCGGCGGTGCGCGTAGTCGGCGGGGCGGACGCCACTCTCCTCGAACGCCTGGAGCCAGAGGGGATAGCGGAAGTGCTCGTCCCAGGCGTCGAGCTGTGCGCCGAGGCACCACGCGCGCTCGACGGCTTCCGCGACCCTGCGGTCGCCGCGGCTGAGCACGGCCTCGACCTGGCTGACCTCGACGCTGTGGAACCTGAACTTCACCCGGCGGCCGCGGGCTCGCGAGCGGATGCGGGCCTGCTTGGCGCGCAGCACGTCCGGCTCGTCCATCGGCTCCCACTGGAACGGCGTGTGGGGCTTGGGGACGAACGAGGAGACGCTGGCGTTCACCTCGCCACCCCTGCCGCCGCGCTGGGCGGAGACCTCGTAGGCCAAGTCCACAATGCCGTCCACGTCGTCGTCGGTCTCGCCGGGCAGGCCGATCATGAAGTAGAGCTTCACGGCGCGCCAGCCCTGGCGATACGCCTCGCGGGCGCCGCGCAGCA
>DATKZY010000175.1:0-92668 GCA_035527715.1 Planctomycetota bacterium
CAAAGCATCGCCGTGGGCTTTACTCCGCCACGCCCTGCGGGCGTTGGGTCAGCTGCGGGATTGGGGGTGCCCGCGATAGTATCGCGCAACTGGCTTTTCCGACCGAAGGAGATTACACGCACCCATGTGAAGTGGACAATCGACAATTGAAGATTTGACACCCTCTCCCTTTTCCCTTGCGGGCCAGGACGCCTGACCGCACTACCAGAATTTCCACCACGGTCTAGCTTTGCTCCGACGTTCCAGCTCTTGGGTCTCCTCGGAAGCGGCCGTGCCCTGACAGCTCTTCCATCGCACGTGAGCGGCGATATCACTGGTGGTACGCTGGGATTGGTATTGCACAGTGCCTTCGCCGCGCCTCTGCAGCGTGTTGATCAAGCGGCCCACCGGTTTCCGTTCGAGCAGTCGGCGTTGGATCTCTGCGTGAACCTGTTCCGTGGTCAGGTGATCGTGCTCTCCGCTGATGACGGCCCCGCCAGTTTGACTCGCGCTCTGTGTCCGCCGCGCCAGCTCGTTACTCTCTTCGGGGGCAGCCTGGCCCTGGTAACTCTTCCACCGTACGTGAGCTGCCACATCACTCGCTGTGCGTTGGGGCTGGTATCCTGAAGTGCTCTCGCCACGGGCCTGCGCCGAGTTGATCAACCGGCCCACCGGTTTCCCTTGGGCCAGTCGTGCCTGGATTTCCGCATGTATCTGCGCATTACTCATGCGATCGTGCTCGCCCATCGTGGCAACTCCCATGAAAACGGAGAATTCGAGAAGCCACGCTGATTGTATTCCGCCCGCGCGGGGGTGTCAAGCAGGCGCCGCGGCTGACGAGCCCCCGGTTTCGTGGCGGCCGGTGGTCTTAGCCCTGCAAGGGCGGAATGATGTGGCCCAGGGCGAAGCCCTGATCTTTGCCCACATCTCGGGCCCCGTAGCCCGCCGAGGGCGGGCGGCAGAGGGTAGCCCACGGCGTGAGCCGTGGGAACGCCGGGGTCCCCCACGGGCAAGCCCCGTAGGGGCGACAGAACGCCCGGTGCCAAGGTTTCTGCCGCCCCTACGGGGCTGTGGGCCTTGTGGCCACCTGAACCCACGGCTTACGCCGCCGGCTAGTGCGCCTGCAAGCAGGCAAGGTCAGAGAGGTGGAAGTCCTCTCCGGGTAAAACGCTTTCCAGCCCGTAACCGACTGCCACTGCGTCGTCGTGAGACGAGGTGGAGAGCCGCAGGAGGTGAACGACCAGTCCGTAGGATGACGAACTCGCTTCGGCCTGGCGGGATGGCGAGCCAGCTAGCCATGTGCGAAGCCTCAGTCCGTCGGTGCCACGGTGCCGAAGGGACGAGCCGCCGACCTGAGGGGTAGCGTGTCAAAGGGACGGCGGCATCCCGTAGGGTGTTTGGAGACGGAATGGTCAGGAAGGCCGTGCCTGTGACGCAGGGAGACCTGGGCGGTGAGGAGAGCCGCCCAGGAGTCAGAGCACCCATAGTAGCGGGGAAGCGGGGTAACGCCCGTGGAGCGAAGGGGTGCAGGAAGGTGGATGTGGGATGACCGGACCGAGGGGACTCCCCCCCGCGCCAGTGCCCGACGGGGCTACGCAAGCGGGAGAGGCTCCGGCCCGAGGGGCCTGGGTCGAACCCTCGGTCTGGACGGCCCGCATGTTGACGGCCCTCGATGTGGGGGTGAAAGGGGGCAAATGGTTCAGCCTGGTTGACAAGGTGTACGCACCGGCGAACCTTCGGGCCGCCTTCGCTCGCGTGAAGGCCAACCGGGGGAGCGCCGGAGTGGACCACGTGACGGTGAAGGAGTTCGAGGCCCACCTGGAGGAAAACCTGGACAGGCTCCATCGGGCGCTGCGGGCGGGCACCTGCCGCCCGCAGGCGATTCGCCGAGCCTGGATTCCCAAGCCGGGCAGCGCGGAACAGCGGCCCCTGGGCATCCCGACGGTTCGAGACCGGGTGGTGCAGTCGGCCCTGCGGAACGTCCTGCAACCCATCTTCGAGCGGGACTTCGCCGAGCACAGCTACGGCTTCCGCCCGGGACGGGGCACCAAGGACGCGCTGCGCCGCGTGGACGGCCTGCTCAAGCGGGGCTACACGTGGGTTGTGGACGCGGACCTCAAGAGCTACTTCGACAGCATCCCCCGCGACCGGCTCATGGAGCAGGTGCGGACGAAGGTGGCCGACGGGCGAGTCCTCGCCCTCGTTGCGGCGTACCTGGAGCAAGGAGTGATGGACGGCCTGGCGAGCTGGACGCCCGAGCGGGGCACCCCGCAGGGCGCCGTCATCAGCCCGCTGCTGTCCAACCTCTACCTCGACCCCCTCGACCACTCGATGGCCGAACGGGGCTTCGAGATGACCCGGTATGCCGACGACTTCGTGGTGCAGTGCCGAAGCGAAGCCGAGGCCCGCGAAGCCTTGGCGGCGGTGGAGGCGTGGACGGCTCACGCCGGCCTCCTCCTCCACCCCGACAAAACCCGCGTCGTGGACGCCACCCGCAAGGGCGGCGGCTTCGAGTTCCTGGGCTACCACTTCGAGGTGGGCAAACGCTGGCCTCGGAAGAAGAGCCTGGCGAAGCTCAAGGACACGCTCCGGGCCAAAACCCGGCGGGCCAACGGCCGCAGCCTCGCCCAGACCCTCACGGAGGTCAACCGTACCTTGCGGGGCTGGTTTGAACACTTCAAGCATAGCCACTGGACCTGGCTCCGCGACCTCGACAAGTGGCTCCGCATGCGCCTGCGGGGCATCCTCCGCAAGCGCAGCGGACGCCGCGGCCGGGAACGCGGGACCGACCATCAACGCTGGCCGAACGCCTTCTTCGACGCCCAGGGGTTGTTCTCCACACTCGCAGCCCAGCGGGCGCTCCGTCAACCCTCTCGGAGGTAAACCACCGACTGGAGAGCCGGATGCGGGAAACCCGCCTGTCCGGTTCGGAGGGAGGGGGAGCCAGGTAGACAACTGGCTCTCCCTACCCCTATCCATCTCACGCCCCTAACGGGGCTGGGAGCGCTCCTCCTCAAAGATGTGGGCAAAGATGAGGGCTTCGTCCTGGGCTATCCCATTTCGCCCCGTTGGGGCTCAGGATACCCGAAGTCGGAAACTGGGGGCGTGCAGGGCGCTCGGCGGCCTTCGACCGGCTCAGGCCGCCGCGAGTCGAGCGGCGGCCCGCTGGCCGGGCCGCGGAGGGGGGTGAGCATCTTGAAATGGCCTGGCGGGCGGGGGGCCGAGCCGAGGGCGGGGCCACATGTCATTGCAGAATATTGGCTTATGGCCGTGGCCCCAGCGGCGGGGGCCGCCGGCCAAGATGCTCACCCCCCGTGTTGCGCGCGTGAGCATCTTGAACAGGTTGGGGGGGGGGGGACGCCGCCCTCAGATGTCGAGGGCGAGGAGGTCGTGGCCGGCGATGAGGCCCTCGGAGCCGAACTCGGAGCGGACTTCCTCGACCATGGGCTCGACGGCGACGCCCTCCTGGATGGCGTAGTGCTTGAGGACGAGTTTCTTGACGCCGCGCTCCCTGGCCCACCTGCCGAGCGCCCGCGGCGAGGTGTGGAAGCCGCCCCAGCGGTGCCGCTCGATCCGCTCCGTGGGGAAGGTGCACTCGTGGACGAGGAGGTCGCAGCCCGTCGCCAGGTCCATCAGCGACTCGCACAGGATGTTGTCGCCTGCGATGACGATGGCCTTGCCCTCGGCCTCGACGCGGAAGGCCAGGTTGTCGAGGATCTGCGGCTTGTGGAGGACGTGGATCATCTGGATGCGGTAGCCGTCGCCCTCGAGCTCCCAGGTGTCCTCGAGGACGTCGCGGGCGGCGTATTCCTTCCCGTGGGGCGGGTAGGTGGGCTGGATGCGGCGGGTGTGGATGTCGTCGCGATAGAGCGTCTGGAACAGTGTGTCGCAGAAGTGCTCGGTGCCGCGCGGGCCGTAGACCTCCATCGGGTGGTTGCGGCCGAGGGTCCAGCTCGCCAGGAAGAGGTAGGCGAAGTCGCAGTTGTGGTCGAAGTGGTGGTGGGTGAAGAAGACGCGGCGGAGGGCCTGGATGGGGATTCCGGCCTCGACGAGGCGCATGGTGGCGCCGCGGCCGCAGTCGAAGAGCAGGGTCTGGCCGGCGACCTGGACGACTTGCGCCGGCCCCCAGTGCTCGAGGTCGGGCCGCACGCATCCGCTGCCCAGGAGGATGAACCTCATCTCTCTGTCCTGCCTCCGCGCCCTGGGTGTGCCTCGCTCAGCCCAGGTCGTCCCACTTGATGGTGGTGCGGCGGAGGGCGTAGCCAAGCTCGCGGCGGTAGTCGCCGTAGCCGGTCATCCAGTGGAAGCCGGGCATCCGCTCGGCCACGAGCTGGGCGTCGGGCTTGAACTGCACGTCAATCTGGTCGCGGCAGATCTGGAGGAACGGGGCGTCCACGATCTCGGCGGCGAGGCCGACCCACCGTTTGGCCTCGAAGTCGGGGAGGATGTTGGTGACCTTCTGCCCCTTGCGCATCTCGACCTTCGGGGCGGCGCCGTAGTCGCTCTCGAAGTGGGTCATGATGCGCACGGGCTCGAGGGCCTTGCCGTCCATCTTCCGCGGCCCAGTGCAGTGGGCGATGGTGATGATGTTGTGGTGCGGGTAGGTGGGGTCGTTGAGGAAGGTGGGCAGGCCGGTGATGCCGTTGAGGAGCATGCCCGAGGGCACGACCACGAAGTCGGATTCGCAGAAGGCGTTGTAGCCGGCGTCGTTGAGCAGGCACAGGGTGAGGCAGGCGGTGGTTTCGGCCATGGGCATGATCGTGCCCATGCAGTTGTTGATCGTGATGTGACGCGTCTCGAACTTCGCCATGATGCCGCGGAAGACGTGGTCGAGGAGGAAGCAGTTCTCGACGTATTCGGGCTTGGTTTCGAGGGTGACGCCTTCGGCCTTGAGGTAGGCGGCGGCGCGCTCCTTGGCGAGCTGGGTAGCCGCCTTGTCGGCCCGCGCGGCCTTGATCAGCTCGGCCAGCTCCTTGTAGGGCACGTCCTGGATGTCGAGCTTGAAGCGGTCTTTGGCGAGTGCTGGCGCGTTGCCGTGTGCCCAGCCGCTGGCGCCGCCGATGGTGACGATGCGCGCGCCCATCGTGTTCTTGAGGCCGCACAGGCCGCGGAGGCGCCAGAGCATCTCGTCGGGCACGTCCACCACCACGTCGTTATCGTTGACCGTCGTCTGGGCGAGGCGGTCGCCGTGGGCGCGCAGGTAGCGGGGGCTGATGATCTCGTACCAGAGGTAGACCGGCCCCGACTTGTGGCGGAGGAAGAAGATGCAGGGCTTGCCCTGCTTGACGACGGCGTCGAGGGCGCCGCCGCCGGCGGCGTAGATGATGAAGGCGTCGGCCTTGGCAAGGTCGTCGAGCTTCGCCACCTCGCCGCCGCCGCGGACGGCCGCGACGGGGAGGAAGGTGAGCGGGAAGTCGGCCGCGGCGCGCAGCTTGTCGAGCTCGCCCTGGATGCGGGCGACCTCCTCGGTGGCGTGCTGCTGAGTGGCGATGCCGCCCCAGGAGCGCCAGCTCGACTGGTTCCGCCGCGAGGGGGTCTCGTAGGTGAGGATGGGCTTGACGACGAGCGGCAGCCGCGGCGGCGCGGGCGCACCCGCGGCGGCCTCGGCTTCGGCGGCCTTCACCAGCGAATACGACAGCCCCAGCAGGGCCGCTCCCCCCGCGGCCTCGAAGAAGCCGCGGCGCGACAGCCCGAGCCCCTCGCACGGGCAGCACCGCGGACGCACCGGCTTGACACGGGCCTCAGCATTCCTCTCCATCGGCAGTTCTCCTTTGTGCGGGAACGGGCCTGTTGGATAATGGTGTAGCGCGAATTGCCGTGCGAGTCAACCTCGGACTCGAGGGCTTGACACGAGGCACGCGGGTCCGTATCATAGGGGGAGTTTCGAGGCAAGCTCGTCCCACCGCTGTTACACGACGCGGAAAGGGGGTGAGAGCCGTGGCTGACTACGCATCAGCCTTGCCGTTCGTCCTGGTCGCGACGTGACGGGCCAGCCGCTGAATGGCGGCGTTGCGGACGCACGTGCTGCGTCCACCGACACCTGCCGACGCCAGTGAGGCCCGACGGCGCAACCGCTCTGCCACGGCCCTGCGACCCCCCGTCCTGCGGTCGTGATTCCCGCCATCCCCTCCTGGTCTCGGCTCGCCCGCCCGTGAGCTGGGGTCACATCTTCATTTGGCGCATGGCGGCCATGTGCGAAATGAAGATGTGACCCCCCGCGTGCGCCTCGAGTCACCGTGAGGGGACTACCATGTCGGGCAGAAGCATCGTGCTACATGCGGCATGGGCCGCCACGCTGGCGGCCCTCGGCCCTGACCTCCGGGCCGGCGAGACCGGCCCGGGCTTCCAGTGGCCGGCGTTTCAGGACATTCGCTACCAGGAGGACTGGTCGGCGCTGTCGCGGCGCCCCGCGGGCGCGCCGAGCGACTGGTCCGCCCCGCTCAAGTACGTGCCGCTGAACCGCGACGGCTCGTGGTGGGCCAGCTTCGGCGGCCAGGTGCGCGAGCGCTACGAGCGCTGGCGCGACTTCGGCTTCCTCAAGGACGGCGGGAACGACGACTACCTCCAGTCGCGCTTCCGCCTGCACGGCGACTTCCACTTCACCCAGGCCTTCCGCCTCTTCGTCGAGATGAAGAGCTCGCACACCAGCGACCGCGATCTGCCGGGCGGCCGGCGGACGCTCGACTGCGACCGTGCGGACGTCCAGAACGCCTTCGCCGAGTTCAACGCCTTCCCGTCCGAGACGGCCAAGGTCACGTTCCGCGTGGGGCGTCAGGAGCTGAGCCTCGGTAAGCAGCGCTTCGTCAGCCCGCTCGACTGGGGGAACACCCGCCGCACGTTCGACGCCGTCTCGGCCATCCTCCAGTTCCCCACCTGGACCGTCACCACCTTCTGGGGCCGCGTGGTGCTCGTGGACCGCTTCCACAGGAACCGCTACGACCACAACTCCGAGGTCTACGGCGTCTACGCGACCCACAGGGTCAACCGAGACCTGACCTGGGACCTCTACGGCCTGGGCTTCAGGAACCAGGCCGCCGCGTTCAACGGGACGACGGGGGCGGAGCGGCGTTGGACCGCCGGCACGCGCCTGGGCGGCAAGATCGGCGGCACGGGCCTCGACTTCGACGTCGAGGGCGCCGGCCAGTTCGGCACCATCGGCGGGCAGGACATTCGGGCCTGGATGTTCGCCTCCCAGCTCGGCTACACCATCGCCGGGGCCGCCGCGTCGCCACGCCTCTTCCTCGGGTTCGACTACGCCAGCGGCGACCATCGCCCCGGCGGCGACGTCGGAAGCTTCAACCAGCTCTATCCCCTGGGCCACGCCTACCTGGGCTACGTGGACACGATCGGCCGCCAGAACATCGTGGACCTGAGCACGGGCATCGAGCTCAAGCCGGTGAAACAGCTCCTCGTGAAGCTCGACGGCCATCACTTCTGGCGAGCCGACAACCGGGACGCGGTGTACAACGCGGGCGGAGCCGTCGCCCGGGCCGGTGGCCTGGGCACCTCGCGCAACATCGGCAGCGAGGTGGACCTGTTCCTGCGCTACCAGCTCGACCGGCACCAGACGGTCATGGGCGGCTTCAGCCACTTCTTCCCCGGCACGTTCCTCAAGCAGTCGGGCGCGCACGAGGACATTGATTTCTCGTGCCTGATCTGGCAGTTCACCTTCTGATGGGGGCCGCGTGAATCAGTTCCTGTTGTGGAAAGTCCCAAGTTCGTAGTGCGGCCTTCAGGCCGTATCTTGGATTGGCGAGGCGACGGCGAAGATACGGGCTAAAGCCCGCACTACGAACGCGGCTCTCCACGTGGGTGACTTTCCGCAACAGCGAATAAGGAGTGACCAAATGGCAACGGGGGACGGCCTGCGGCGGCGGGTCAGCCGGTTCCTGGCGTCGCGCGCGGGCATCATCCTGGTGGGGCTGTTCATCGGCGTGGTGGCGCCGCTGCTCCAGAGCGCGGGCAATCCGCCGAACATGGGCATCTGCGTGGCGTGCTTCGAGCGCGACACGGCGGGCGCGCTGGGCCTGCACCGCGCCGCGGTGGTGCAGTATCTGCGGCCCGAGATCATCGGCTTCGTCCTGGGCGCGCTGGTCTCGGCGCTGCTGTTCCGCGAGTTCAAGCCGCGGGGCGGCTCGGCCCCCATCGCGCGCTTCCTGCTCGGCGTGTTCGCGGCGATCGGGGCGCTGGCGTTTCTCGGCTGCCCGTGGCGGGCGCTGCTGCGCCTGGCGGGCGGCGACGGCAACGCGCTGGTTGGCCTCGCGGGGCTTCTGGTCGGCGTGTGCCTGGGCGCGGTGTTCCTCAAGCGCGGCTACACCCTCGGGCGCTCGAGCCCGGCCACGCCGCTCAGCGGCCTGATCCTGCCGGCCGTGATGCTGCTGTTCCTGGGCCTCGTGGCGATGAAGGTATCGTTCGGCAAGGACGGCGCGCTCTTCTTCAGCGAGAAGGGGCCGGGGGCCATGCACGCCCCGCTCCTCGTGTCGCTGGCCGCCGGGCTGGGCATCGGCATTCTCGCCCAGCGGAGTCGATTCTGCACGATGGGAGCGATTCGCGACGCCGTGCTCATCCGCGACGTGCATCTCCTGAGCGGCGTGGTCGCTCTCATCGTGGCAGCTTTCGCCACCAACCTCGCCCTTGGCCAGTTCCGCACCGGCTTCGCCGCCATGCCCATCTCGCACTCGAACCACGCGTGGAACTTCCTGGGCATGGTGCTGGCGGGTCTGGCGTTCGCGCTGGCCGGCGGCTGCCCGGGGCGTCAGCTCTTCCTGTCGGGCGAGGGCGACGGCGATGCGGCGGTGTTCGTGTGCGGGATGATCGTGGGGGCGGCCTTCGCCCACAACTTCTTCCTCGCCGGCGCGCCCGATGCGATGGTGGACGGTGTGCTCAAGCTGGGCGGCCCGGGCTACTACGGGCAGATCGCCGTCGTGGCCGGCCTGGCCTTCTGCTCCCTCCTCGGCCTCACCGCCCGACGGAGAGCTTAGGCGCTTTTGCCGTGATTCGTGAGCGCTTCACGCACAGGGGATGAATGGAGGAATGGATGGGTGGATGGGTGTCAGACAATCATCCATTCATCCACCCATCCAATCATCCCCTCTGGCTGCGGCTCAAGGCCGCGTTAGGAGAACGAACCCATGGCCGATAGAGTCGTAGACGCCCGCGGCCTGTCGTGCCCCGAGCCCGTGCTGCTCGCCAAGCAGGCCATCGAGGCCATCGCCAGCGGCACGGTCGAGGTGCTGGTCGAGACGACGACCTCGCGCGACAACGTGACGCGGATGGCGAAGCACCTCGGCTGCTCCGTGACCGCCGAAGAGGCCGGCGGCGAGTTCCGCCTGACGATCAAGAAGGGCTAGCCCGTGGCTCGCGGAGTCGTGCTGTTTCACACCATCCACGACCTCTTCCGCCTCGAGGCCGAGCTGAAGAAGCTCGGCGTGGCCACGAAGGCGATCCCGACGCCGCGCGAGCTGAGCTCCGACTGCGGCAGCGCCCTCGCCTTCGACCCCGCACACCTCGACACCGTGCGCGGCGCCGTCGCAGCCCTGAAGCTGGAGATTGAGGGCATCAGGCAGATTGACTACTGAAAGGAGTGTATTCCCCCTCCCGAAGGTTCCAATACCTTCGGGAGGGTAACCCCCGGCCCCCGCCGGGCACGCAGGGCGCGCTGCCCGAGGCATCGCCGCCACCGAAGGCCGAGGCCGTGAAATAGCTCCCCCGCGCCGGCCCTAGCCGGCGGCGGTTGCCTGAGCAACGCGCTCGATTCGCACGGGGCGAGAATGTGTGGTCTGGTGAGATTCAGTCCGTCCGCCGCAACGCCTGTGACGCACCTCGAAAGGGGGTGAGAGCCGTGGCTGAGAGCGCAGCCGTCTCCCTGCTCAAGGTCGTTCATTGGGCAACGTGAAGCCCGAGCCGCTGAGTAGCGGCAGTGAGGACGCACGTGCTGCGTCCTTCCCATCACGCAGGACCAGATGGAACGTCAAAAGAGGGGACATCATGCGTAAGGCACGATCGTTGCTCTTGGCCGCGGTGCTCGCGGCGGCCTCTGTGACGCTGGCGGGCGAGGGGCCGGCGGCGGAGGCGAAGAAGGCAGCCCCGCCCCCGATCCCGCTTCACACGATCGAGGGCACGAGCGGCGTGTTCATCACCCCGACGGCCTACTTCGCCAACCTGCCCGAGGACGGCGGCATATGGGGCAAGCCCAGCTTTGCTTTCTCCGCCGTCAAGTTGGGCGAGAAGAACCTCCTTGCCACAACCGTGACAACCAATCTCTTCAAGCGCGTCGAGTTCGGCTACTCGTTCATGCGGCTCCACCTGGGCGACTGGGCCCACGACGTGCGGGCCGCTACCACACTCCGCCCCCAGAACCATGTCGAGATGCACACCCTGAGCGCCCGCTACATGCTCGTCCGCGAGGGCGAGTGGGGCAAGGCCTGGGTGCCCGCCATCACCGCCGGCCTCAGTTGGAAGCACAACGACTCGATCATGGACATCAACCGCGATCTCGCGGGCACGTGCAAGCTGATCGGGGTGAGAGACGACGACGGCTTCGACTTCACCCTGACGGCGAGCAAGATGATCACCGGGGTTCTGCCCAATCCGCTCATCCTGTCGGCCGGCCTGCGCAGCACCGAGGCGGCCCAGATCGGCCTCCTCGGCTTCACCCACGACCGCGATATCGTGTTCGAGGGCAGCGCCGTCTACTTCCTCACCAGCCGCGTCCTCCTGGCCGCCGAGTATCGGCAGAAGCCCGACAACCTGAAGCGGATCCCCGGACTCGTGGGCAATGAGGACGACTGGTGGACGCTCGCCGCCGCCTACATCGTCAACGACCACTGCACAGCGGCTCTCGGCTACGGCCATTTCGGAACCATTCTCAACCACGACGAGAACGCCTCCTGGGCGCTTCAGCTCAAGTGGGAATTCTAGGAGTCCCTGATGGCAGCGAAAGACTACACCACCATGTGGGAGAGTCTGGGCCTGAACCTCGAGGCCCACAACGGTCTCTTGCAGGTGCTCGGCCAGGCCTACGGCGACATCTTCCTCACGCAGAAGAGCCGCCCCAAGGGCATGCAGTACCTCGACTTCGTCCTCTCGGAAATCCACGGCCTGCGCGTCGAGGAGCTTCTGAAGGCGAAGGCCGAGGGACGCAAGGTGATCGGCACCTTCTGCCTCTACGTGCCCGAGGAGCTTATCCTCGCGGTGGACGGCGTGTGCGTGGGCCTGTGCGCCGGCGCCAGCGTGGGCACCGAGCAGGCCGAGCGGTACCTGCCCCGCAACACGTGCGCCCTCATCAAGTCGTTCTTCGGCTTCAAGCTCGCCGGCCTTTGCCCCTACACCGAGTCGTGCGACCTGGTGATCGGCGAGACGACCTGCGACGGCAAGAAGAAGGCCTACGAGATCTTCGGCGAGTTCAAGGACACGTTCGTCCTCGAGGTGCCGCACATGAAGGGCCCCGAGGACAAGCGGCTGTGGCTCGCCGAGCTGAAGCGCCTGGCCGCCAAGATCGAAGAGGTCTGCGGCCGCGCGATCGCCGCCGAGGGCCTCAAGCGGGGCATCCGCACCGTCAACGCCAAGCGCGCGGCGCTCCAGCGCCTGGCGCGCCTGCGGCGGGCGCGGCCCGCGCCCATCTCGGGCCTCGACGCGCTGCTCATCAACCAGGTGGCCTTCTACGACGATCCGCCGCGCTTCACGGCACAGGTCAACGCGATCTGCGACGAGCTCGAGGCGCGGATCGCGAAGGGCGAGGGCGTGGCCCCCGCCGACGCCCAGCGAATCCTCGTCGCCGGCTGCCCCATGGCCGCGCCCAACTGGAAGGTCCCCGCCGTCGTCGAGCAGGCCGGCGCCGTCATCGTCGGCGAGGAATCCTGCGTCGGCGAACGCGGCACCCGCAACCTCGTCGCCGAGGACGGCGAGACGGTGGACGAAATGCTCGCCGCCATCGCCGACCGCTATCTGAACATTGACTGCGCCTGCTTCACCCCCAACACCGAGCGCCTCGACCACGTCGTCGAGATGGCCCGCGACCTCCAGGCCGACGGCGTCGTCCACTACGCGCTGCTGTTCTGCACGCCGTACCTCATGGAGGCCCGCGGCGTGCGCCAGCGGGCGCGCGACGAGGGAATCCCCATGCTCGAGGTCGAGACCGACTACAGCATGGAGGACATGGGCCAGCTTGCGACCCGGGTGCAGGCGTTCCTCGAAGTCCTTCGCGGCTGAAGGAGAAGTCTGGCAAAGGGGGTATTCTGCTTCTCCGCCAAGGCGAAGCAGAATATCCCCTCTTTTGCGTCATAGTTTCATAAAGTCGAGCTTGACATTTGATTTATTGATGATATAATTCAGCCGGACTTAGCATAAGTGAAAGGTCGAGACGATGTCCAGCGGGGACGAGCATACGTGGACCAACCTGTTGAGCGATGAGGACATGGCGTTCGTCAAGCGTTTCGTCCTCGCCTCGGGTTCGCTCAAGGAGCTGGCCGCGGCCTACGGGATCTCGTATCCGACGGTTCGCCTGCGCCTCGACCGCCTGATCGAGAAGATCAGGATCCTCGACAGCCACGAGATCAGGAGCGATTTCGAGCGGCACCTGCGGGTGCTCTTCGGCGAGGGCAAGCTGGACATGGCCACTCTGAAGCTCCTGCTCGCCGCTCACCAGAAGGAGCTGGGAGAAACCCCGTGAAGAAACTCGCCATCGCTCTGTGCGCCATCGCGTGCGCGACCGCGGCCCTGGCCGAACACGTCCTGCGCGAGTACTCGTGGGAGAAGGTGATGGCCGATGGCGCGCCCAAGGGGGCGCAGGTCGTGTCCGACGGGCCGGGAGGGGCCCACGACCGGCTCAAGGTCGAGAACCCCTCGCCCCAGCCGCTCACCGTCGCCGTGCTGACGATCGAGAACCCCCCCATCACCCGCGCGACCTACGCCCTCGCGGGCCTCGTCCGCCACGAAGGGGTCGAGGGGAAGGCCTACCTTGAGATGTGGAACCACTTCCCCGGCGGGGCCGCCGTCTTCTCCAGGACTCTGGCCGAGGCTGGCCCGATGCGGCACCTCGAGGGCACGGCGGCCTGGCGCCCCTTCGCCCTGCCGTTCCACAGCAAGGAGGGCGTCCCGCCGCCCGAGAAGCTCGTCATCAACGTCGTCCTCCCGGCGCGGGGCACGGTGTACCTCGGGCGGCTGCGGCTGGCGCAGTACCGCGAGGGCGAAGACCCCATTGCCGTCGCGGCGCACAGCCGCGGCTGGTGGGGCGAGCGGATGGGCGGGATCATCGGCGGCGGCCTGGGCGCGCTCATCGGCTGCCTCGGGGGCCTCGTGGGCCTGCTCGCGGGCAGGGGCAAGGCACGTCGCCTCGTGCTCGCCGTGATGGGTGCGCTGATCGCCCTTGGAGTGGCCATGGCAGCGGTCGGCGTCGTCGCCGTCGCGACGGGGCAGCCCTACGCCGTCTACTACCCCCTCCTCCTCGCCGGCGGCCTGAGCGCCATCCTCCCCGCGGCCCTGCTGCCGAAAATCCGCAAGCGCTACGAGGAACTGGAGTTGCGGAAAATCCAGGCCGCCGACGCCCGCGCCTGACACGCCGGCAGATCGTCGTTCCTCGGCGTTCCGCCCATTGTGGGTCACGCCTCGGGTGACCTGGAATGGGCAGAACCCCGAGAATCGGCCATTCTCCCCATTCTGTCATTGTGGGTCACCTCTCCCCCACAGATCTGACCCACAATGCGCACAGCCCCGACGGCCCCAGCCTCGCGGCCGGCGGCGTCGCCTCACTTCACGCTCTCGTCGGGCGGGAGGCCGAGGCGCTCGTAGTGCTTGCGGCGGCCGGCCTTGTCGCCGTCCAGGACCCCGCGAGCATACTGGGCGACCTCCTCCGCCACGCGGCGCGGCACGACGATCACGCCGTCGCCGTCCGCCACCACCACGTCGCCGGGGACGACCGTGACCCCGCCGATCGCGACCGGGCGGTTCACCGACTCGACCTCGTTGCGGCCGGGCCGTATGCCGCGCCCAGGATGCCTGAAGTACAGCGGGACGCCCTCGGTCGCGATCTCATCGGTGTCGCGCGCCGTGGCGTTGGTGACGACGCCCACGCAGCCCTTCGCGACCCAGCCGAGGATGTTGTTCGAGCCGATGGTGCCGGCCTCGGCCCCCTCCGTGCCCTCGATGACGAGCACGGAGCCCTTGCGCAGGAGGGGCACGAAGGGCTCGGGCGAGAGCTGGCCGTACCACGCCCCCGCGGCGCGGGTGAACGCCTCGGGCTCGAGGCGCCCGATGGGCGGCTTGTTCGTCGGCACGTAGCGCGCGGTGACCGCGATGCCGACAATGCGATGCTTGAACTGCTTCGTGTCGCGCCAGAGGGGGCGGATGTCGGGCGCGACGAGCCCGATGTCCTGAAGCCCCGCCTTGTCCATCCCGTCGCACACGTCGGCCACGCGCAGGCCCGCGAAGAGCTCGAGGACCCGCTGGTCCTCCTCCTCGGTGTGGACGGGTGTGGCGATGAAGCTCTTTCCCGCGCGAAGCTCGTCCATGGCATTCTCCTTTCCGCCCAAGTGTGTGGGCGCGGTGAGCGAGAGCACAAGCGCCGCGGCCACGCTCACATGTTAGGGTCTCGGGGCAGGCACCATCGGCTCTCCTTCACAGGCGCCGCGGAAAGAATTCCACACTTGTACAACTGTGGAATCCTCCCGGGATGCGGGCAACTCCCCTTCATGCCCACGGCGGCGATGATTCCACAACTGTACACCTGTAGAATCGCCCTGCGCCACGACCGATGCATCTCAGTATCCACGGTGGTGACAATTCCACACTTGTACAACTGTGGAATCCTGCACTCGCGCGGGCTACAGGCCCAGTGCCTTCTGGACTTCGGGCCACGGGATGCATCTCAGTATCCACGGTGGTGACAACTCCACACTTGTACAACTGTGGAATCCTGCACTCGCGCGGGCTACAGGTCCAGTGCCTTCTGGACTTCGGGCCACGGGAGGTTGTGGGGGAGGCGGCTCGACTTGGCCGCGAGGGCCGCGGCCGCGCCGGCGGCCTCGCCCATCGCCACCGCGTTGCCCGTGACGCGATAGCTCGAATGGGCGATGAAGTCGCCGCTGATGCAGCGCCCCGCGAGCAACAATCCCTTCACGTCCTTCGCCACGAGCGCACGATACGGGATGTCGTAGGGCTTGGCCCGCACGCGCTCGCGCGCGATGCCCTTGTCCTTGCCCGGGTCGGTCGAGTGGACGTCCACCGGGAAGTTCACGCGGCACACGGCGTCGGCGTGGCGGGCGCCGGCGGCGAGGTCGGCGGCGGTGACCTGGTAGAGTCCCCGCACGCGCCGCCCCTCGCGCACGCCGATGTGCTCGGGGGTGGCGACGATGCGCAGGTCCTTCCAGATGCCGCCGAGGGCGCGGAGGGCGTTGACGAGCTTGTGAACCTCGGCCCGGCCGCGAAGCGTGGCCTCGGTGACCTGGGCCGCATCGGTGCCGGCCACGCCGTACTCGTGGTTGGCCATCATGCAGAAGAGGCCGCCGCGAATGTAGAAGAGCGTGGGCTGCGCGTAGGAGGGCGAGACGCCCGCCCGCTCCATCTCGGCCTTGAGGCGGCCTTTGGGGTTGCGCTCGCCCTTCGGCTCGGCGAGGCCGCGCACGTATTCGGCCACGCCGTCCGGCGCGATGCCCGTGACGAGGCAGATGAGGCTCATCGGCTGGGCCTGGCCCGTGCCCTCGCGGCCGTAGTCGAAGCCGCAGCCCGCGCGGGCCGCGAGGTCGCCGTCGCCCGTCGCGTCCACGAAGGCGTCGGCCGCCCAGGCTTGGCGGCCGCTCTTCGATTCGGTCACGGCCAGCGCGAGCCGCCGGTCGGGCGCGTGAGCCGCGACGACGCGGGTGTGAAGCTGCACCCGCACGCCGGCGGCGAGGCACAACTCGTCGAGCACGAGCTTCATCGTTTCGACGTCGTAGCCCACGTCGCCGCCGTATCGGGCGACGGCGCCGCGTTTCTCCAGTTCGGCGATGATCTCTTTGATCACGCCTCTCTTATTGCCCGAATCGAGGATCCAGCTCAGCAGGCCGGCGGTCCACGTGCCGCCGAGACAGCCGTTGGACTCGAGCAGGCGGGTGGACGCCCCGCGCCGTGCGGCCGCGATGGCCGCGGCGACGCCGGCCGGCCCTCCGCCGGCGACCAGCACCTCGGCGTGCTCGACGATCGGGATGTCTCGGGCGGGTTCGCTATGGACAGCCATTGCCTTTTCCTCTCCGAATGCGGCCGGTCGCGCGCCGCCGGCCCCCAGCGCCGCGACCCCCGCCGCGGCGCCGACTCGCAGAAACGCCCTTCGACCAAGTGTTTCGCTCATCGCTCGGCTCCGCCTGGGGCCAGATCTTGATTAGTGATTAGTAGCCTGTCTGCGATCACCGCAAGCCTTGCGGCGAACGTGCGGTCGGCACTGGCCCGCTCCACGCGCCGACACGCGACCGTGACGCTGCTGAGGCTGCGATAACCCAGCGCCGCGGCAATCGCCTGCGATGGGGCGCCCGCCAGGTCCCGCCCGAGGTGGGCAGCGACGGCCCGCGGCAGTCCGTCGGCCCGACGTCCGGGCCGCCAGCGGGAGGCATCGCAACCGAACTCGGCCGCGACGGCGCGCACGACCCGCTCGACGCTGGGGCGCGTCGTCAAGCGTTTGAGAGCGGGCATCTCGCTGTCGCGGGGGCGGCTGCGCAGCATCTCTCTGACCCTGGCCGCGAAGCCCTCGGACCCGAGCACGGCGCCTGCAACGGCCCGCGACAGCGGGCTGTCCAGCTTCCGACCCAAGCCGTCCTCTACGAAGACCAGGTACGCCCGGCGCGCGTCGGGACCGTCCCCGCCGAATTCATCGAGAACCTGCGAATACTCCACCCATGCGAGCCTCCGCGCGGGGCGGCAGTAACCGGCGTAGCTGCTCCATGGCCAGTCTTCGGGACGCGCCGCCAGCCCCGCTCGCACTGGGTTCAGGTGGACGTAGCGACTCAGCTCGAGCCAGTGCCCCTGCCCCTCGACGAGGATGGCCTTGAAGCGCCCCTGGAAGACGTGGCCCACCCGCTCGTGGCGGTCGTTGAAGTAGCCAGCATAGGTCCCATCGAGGTCGTGCATCCCCTGCGACAGGTTCGCCTCGGGCGTTTGGAGGAAGAGGTGGAAATGATTGTCCAGGAGAGCGAACGCGAAGACGCGCCAGTGGCACCGCGTTGCCGTGTCGGCCAGCAGGCGGAGCCACTTCCGCCGGTCGCGGTCGTCGCTCACGATGGCGCTGCGGGCGTTGCCGCGCGCGGTGACATGGTAGATGGCATCGGGGTATTCGATCCGCAAGGGTCTCGCCATGCCATCAGCATAGCGGGGAGACGAGGCGGTGTCAACTCTCGCTAATCACTAATCAAGATCTGGCCCCATCTGTCCCTCCGCATCACATCCTGCTCTTGGCCCTCATGAATCCCTACGCGGGCGTGCAGGAACCGGCCATGAAGTGGATGCCGCTGGCGTTCGCCCTCCTGTGGGCTACGATTGGCGCCGTGCAGTGGACAAGATATCGGGCGCGGGTCCGCTGCACTACTTGATCAGAGCTTCGAACGTCTGTCCTTCGCCAAGCATCAACTCCCCGGCGAGGGTGATAAGCAGCCGCCCGTCTTTCACAGAGCTGGATGCCTCCACTGGCTTGCCGGCGACGGTGACCGCGACGGTCGGGGTCTTGAGGCCCTCGCGCACGGCGAGGGCGAGGGTCTTGAGGCGGAGCTTGCCCCAGCGGACCTCGATGCGGTTGGCCTGGACGTTGCCCTGGCGCTTCTGGGTGAAGAGGCCCCAGCCCTCGGCGGCGGTGAAGGCGGCGCGGAAGTCATCGGGCGTCAGGCGCGGGGCGAAGCCGAGGTGGCCCTTCGGGCCGTGGTACTCGTAGCCGCACAAGGCGGTGTAGACGCCCCAACTGGCCATCGCCCGCGCGTAGTGGTCGCCGCACTCGACCTCGTTGTAGGGGTTGTGCTTCGACGGATGATAGCGGTCCTGGATGCCGCGGCAGATGGCCAATGCCTCGGTGAGCAGCCCGTCCCACACCATGTTGCCGGCGGCCTGGTACTCGATGCCCGTCCAGATTTCGTCGCGGTAGAGCACGCTCTGCGGCCCGAGGTGGGGGCTCTTGGGCCAGGTGCAGGTGAAGAGGCCGGCCTCGCCGGGCCGGGCGAACCAGCGCTGCGGCGGGTGAGCCTTGTTCTGCGGGCCGACGTCGGGCGCCCAGCAGTACTTCCAGATGGCGTTGAGCGCCGATTTGACGCTTTTCTCGGGATAGATGTAGCCGAGGCCAAGCTGGTGCGCCCAGCCCTGGCCGAAAAGCTGGTCGGCCAGGCAGCCCTTGCCATACTGGTGCTTCGGGAACTTCGCGAGGTCCACGTCCTGGATGAAGTACTCGCCGTCCCAGAGTCGCTCGAGGGTGAGCTTGCTGCCGCTCTCGAAAATCTTGCGGCAGCGTGCGGCGAAGTCGGCGTCGCCCACGTCCTTGGCCATCTCCTCGCCGGCGCGGAGGGCGGCGAGGTAGAGCGAGCCGACGAAGGTGTTCGGCCCCTGGAAGTTGATGTCGTAGGTGTTGTGCTGCGAGTTCTCGATGAGGCCGTCGTCGTTGGCGTCCTGCTTGATCGAGAATTCGAGGGCCTGCTTGATGCGGGGCCAGGTGCGCTGGAGGAAGGCGTCGTCGGGCGACATCAGGTGCTCGCGGTAGGCCTTGAGGATGCCGCCGCACTGGCCGTCGGCCGCGTAGGCGCGGTTCGAGCGGAAGCCGACGAGGCCCGTCTTTTCGTCGAAGGCGGCGCCGAAGTCCTGCATCTCGCGGATGATGCGCTCGATCTCGGGGAAGAGGCGGGCCGAGGCGTGGGCGTAGTTCCACACGTGGGTGCAGGTGCCCTCGCAGCAGCCGACGCCCTCCCAGGCCCAGAAGCGGCCGTTGCTCCACCACTGGCAGGTGTCGGTCGCCAGGTTGGAGACCGTGGAGTGGAGGCGGAAGAGGAGCCAGCGGGGCAGGGTGGAGTCGTCGTAGAAGGTCTTGTGCCACAGACGGGTGTGGTCGGCGAGGCGGGCCTGGTTGTCGAGGGCATAGCGGGCGACGTCCTGGGCGCTCTTGAAGCGCTCGGCGTATTCGCGGCCGCGCGGGTGGTTCGGGAAGTGCCAGGCGAGGGCGAAGACAAACGTCCGCTTCGCGGCGGGGGCCAGCTCGATGGCCTGCGTGGCGAGCGCGGCGCTGCGGCGCTGGGCGGCGGGATAGCTCGCGTCGGCCTCGGCGTGAAGGCCGGCCGTGTTGAGCGCGGGGACGAGTTTCCCGGCGGGAGCGCCGGCCTCGGCGAGGGCGAGGACCATCGAGCCGAAGTCGGCCATCTCCTCGACGGCGCCGGAGGGGCCTTGGCGCGGCTTGTCGGCCTGCTCGATCTGGTCAACGTTGATGTGGCCCCAGCCGCCCGACGCCTTGTCCACGATCTCGATCTGGGCTTCCTTGCCCTCGAACTCCTCGACGTTCCAGAAGTGCCAGTCGAGGCGCTCGTTGTCCTTCCCCACCGCGGTGCGAACGGCTTTGCCGCCGACGAGGAGGACGATGCAGGTCTCGCCCGCCTGGTTGCCGCCGCCGATGAGGAAGTTGATGAACTTCCGCTCGACCTTGAGCGGGGGCGAGGTGAGTGTGCCGTGCGGGCCGTCCTTGCCGAGATAGGTGTTGACGAGGCCCTTGCCGAGGAAGCCCTCGACGGACTGCTGCTCGGGCAGGGTGCCCTTGGCGGGGCCTTTGCCGAATGCCTCGCCCGTGGCCTTCCAGTCGGCATAGGTTTCGCCCTCGAAGTCGGCGAGGACAATCGTCTCGCGCGGCTTCTCGGCGCCCGGCGGCATCGGGGCCTTCTCGGCGGAGTGGACGGCCATCGTGCGGCCGCCCTCGGAGACGATGCGGCTGCGGCGGAGCGCGTGGACCGCTGCCGCCGAGTTGCACAGCACGGCGTTCTCAAGCCAGCCGACGACGCTCGCCTTCAGCGGCTTGGCCGACGCGTTCTCGACCGTGATGTGGAAGAGCGTGGCGGGCAGGGCCGAATCGCGCGCGTTGAGCGGGATGAAGGGCGAGAATGCCTCCATCTCGACCTTCACGGGGAAATCCTTGTCGGCGTAGCGGACGACCGCGATGGGATACTCGCCCACGAACTCCACACCTGGGAAATCCTGCTCGTTGAGCTTCTTCACGACGGACTTGCCGTCGGCCTCGATGGCCACGGCGAAGCCCGATTCGACGGGTGACGCGGGGCGGTAGGTGCGGTAGCAGGTGTTGCCGTAGCCCGTGTTGATGTGCTTGTTGAAGATCCACCACTGGGCGAACGTGCCGTCGCCGCGCAGATAGAGCTGCCCTGCGGCGACGCCGCCGATGGGCATGCCGATCGTCACCAGATCCTTCCCGCTCCACACCTCGGGCTGGCCGCGTTGCGTCAGCGCGGCCACCCATTCCGGCGCCAGCTTCTTGTCCACCGGCACGAAGTGCTTGAACTCCTCGCCCGGCTCCGCGGCAAGGGCGCTGAGCGCGAAGCCGACGACGCTCAAGAACAGCAGTGTGCGATCCCGCAGTCTCATTGCCTGCTCCTTCCACCGGCTTGGGTTCTCTTGCTTCTGCCCCCTAACGTCTCGCCCTGATGAAGCACACGCCCCCACTGGGCTTGTCCCAGTGGGGCGAAGGATTGGCCACTACCGCTCGCGCCTCACCCCCTGCACCCACCCTCCTCCCTCCGAGAGGGAGGGGGTAGGGGGAGGGTGCGCCCCCCATCGAAGTCCCACCCTCACCCTGCCCTCTCCCTGGAAGGGAGAGGGGGATGAGGAGTGAGGTCCTGCTCGCGTAGTTGCCAATCCTTTGCCCCACCGACGCGAGGTCGGTGGGGGCAGGAACTTCAGACGGCTGAAGTGTTATCTGTGCCCTCACTTCGTCGCGGCTCGTTGGAGGGCCTCGTAGACGGCTTGGACGATGGCCTGGGCCGTGACGGTGGCGCCGGTGACGGCGTCCACCTCGAGGCTCTGGCGCTCGATGATCTGCCTGGGCACCGAGGTGGTGGCGCCCATGTCGATCTTCTCCTCGTGCTGGAGCTGGATGTCGGTGATCTTGCCGCCCTTGACGGCGACGGTGGCGTTGACCTCCTTGACGTAGCCGATGCCACTGCCGCGGTAGACGCCGTCCTTGAGCTTGGCGAGGTCCATGGCCTTGCGGTTCAGGAGGTCGAGCTTGGCCTGCGTCTTGGCGGCGTGGCGGTGGAGCAGGTGGCGGCCATAGGGCTGGTTGGACGTGGGGAAGAGGCGGATGGCCTCGTCGTAGTGCTCCCGGGCTTTCTCGGCATCGCCCAGGGCGGCGTAGACGTCGCCCAGCTTGTCGTTCACGGTGGCCTTGGCGTTGATCTGCCAGGGGGGATCGGGGAGGTGGTCGAGGGCATCCTTGAGGGTCTGGATGGCCCGGCTGTACTCGTCGAAGCGGGCGTAGAGGGAGGCGAGGGCGTTGTATTCGAAGGTGACGCCTTTGGGCTTCGGGGCGAGGCGTTCGGCGTAGACCTTGGCCGCCCAGGCATACTCGCCGCCGAGGAAGAGGTACATGGGATACTCGTGGCCGTCGGGCGAGCCGTTCTTCTGCACGACGTGGTAGATGTAAGTGAGCTTGATGGCCTCGCGACGCTTGCTCTCGGCGAGGAGCTTGCGGATGTGGAGGCGGGCGTCCTTCCAGGGTGTCTGGGTGTTGTAGTCGGACTTCACGTCGGCGAACCAGTCGGGCGGCACCTTGAGGGCCTTGAGCGCCTCGTCGAGCCTCGACTCCGCCCCGCGGCCCGCCGCGCCGAAGGCAAGCCCGAGCGCCATCGCCCAAGCGGCAAACCGTCTCGCCGGCATCGCGTCAACTCCTTGCAAGAGTGCTGCCTACTGTCAACCCCGCGCCCCAGCCAGGAAGTGGGCGGCGTCGAACCAGCCGTGGGCCTGGAGGAAGTCCGCCGCTCCGTCATGCGCCACCGTGCAGCCGTCCACCCGCCGCAGGCCGGGGAAGCCCGCGAGGGCGTCGGCGTGGGAGGGGCTGGTGAATGTGACCTCGACGCGGACGGGCGGGGGGACGACGAAGGGCTTGCACGCGGCGCGGCCCCGCAGCCCCGCGGCGGCCCCGGCGCGGATGGCCGCCCGAGCCGCCTCCAGGGGCAGCATCTCGGCGACGAAGCGGCCCAGGCCCTTCTTCACCGCCACCGTCTGCACGCCCGCGCCGAGCAGGTCGCGGGCCTCGCGGCACGCCGCCTCGTCGCCCGCCACGAGCACCACGGGCACGCCGAAGTGGCCGGCGATGGCCGCGTCGGTGCCCAGCTCGCCCACCTCGGCGCCGTTGAACCGCAGCGAGAAGACGCTCAGCGAGTAGGTGTGGCACATCACCGCGTTGAGCGTGCCCGCCTTGGCGTGGTAGCCGACGAGCATCGCGGCATCGAACGAGCTGTCCAGCCCGGCCATGTGGTTCAGCGGCTTCGGCTCGCCCGAGACGAAGCGCGCCCGGGGGTCGAGCCGCTCCGGGATCAGGTTGCGCATGTTCCCGTGCGCCTCGCCCACGACCACCTCGTCGGCGCCGGCGTCGAAACAGCCGGCCGCCGCCGCGTTCGCGTCGTCCGTGATCAGCTCGCGTTCGCGCGGGCGGTCCGCCGCGTCCCACCGCGCGTAGCCCGACACGCCCTCGAGGTCTACCGTGATAAAGACCTTCATGCCTTGCTCCTCTGCGCCACAGTGCAGCGCCGATTATGGCGATCCGCCGCCTCGCCGTCAACTGTGGGGGGCAACGCTCGCGAGGGTTTGACGAGGCCCGCGCGCGGTGCTAGAATGCGCCCGGACCCCGAGAGGAGACTCGACATGGGCATGGCAAGGTGTTGGATGCTTCTCGCTGTGGCCGCCGCGCTCGGCGGCTGCTCTCTCCTTCGGCCAAAGGAGCCGCAGATGAAGTCCGCCGTCCTCTGGCCCGTGGACCCGCTGGTGAAGGTGTTCCGCGACATGACGCCGCCGACCGGGCCGGTCGCGCCGTTCGAGGCGCTTGCCGCGCGGAACGAGTACGAATCGGCCCAATTCGTCCTCTGCTCGACGGAGCCGCTGACGAATCTCCGCGCCCGCGTCGAGGGCCTGGCCGAGGCCGAGGCGAGCTTCGTCGGCTTCGTGCCGTTGCGGGCCAACACGCGCCGCACGCCCGACGGCGAGGTCGTGCGCAAGGCCCCCGGCCTCTTCCCCGACCCGCTCCTGCCCCCGGCGCTCGACAAGCTCGACGCCGACGCGAGCCAGCCCATCTTCGTGACGTTTCACGTGCCGAAGGGCCAGCGCCCCGGCGTGCGGAAGGCCCGCCTCGTGGTCGGGGCCGACCAGGGGTGCATCGAGCAGCCCTTCACCGTGCGCGTCGTCAAGGCCACGCTGCCCAACGAACGCACCCTTGCCGTGACCAACTGGTTTTCGGCCCTCGGCCCGCGCTTCAAGGGCTTCCACGGCACCGACGATTGGGGCGATGCGCACTGGAAGGTGCTCGAGCACTACGCAACGGTGATGGCCGCCTATCGCCAGAACGTCGTCCTCACGCCCATTTACAGCCTCATTGACTTCAGCGTCGGCCCCGACGGCAAGCTGGCCTTCGGCTTCGAGCGTTTCGACCGCTGGGTGAAGCTGTTCCAGGCCGCCGGCGTGATCGGCCAGATCGAGGGCGGACACCTCGGCACGCGGCCGGGTGGGGTCTGGACCGCTCCCCAGTTCGAGATCTTCCTCAGGGCCGTCGAGGGCGGCAAGGTGGTCTCGAAGAAAGGCCACCCCGGCGAGCCGGCCGTCGAGGAGTGGCTCTCCCAGTTGCTGCCCGCGCTGGAGAAGCACCTGGCTGACAAGGGCTGGCTCGACATCTACATGCAGCACCTGTGCGACGAGCCGATCAAGGAGAACGCCGACAGCTATCGCACCCTGGCCACGATCGTGCGGAAGTACGCGCCCAGGCTCCGCCGCGTGGACGCCAATCACTATGCCGAGCTGGTCGGCTCGATTGACGTGTGGGTGCCGCAGCTCAACTACTACGACCAGGCTCTCGCCTTCTACCGCGAGCGCCAGAAGGCCGGCGACGAGGTGTGGGCCTACACCTGCCTCGCCCCGACGGGCACCTACCCGAACCGCCTGATTGACTACTCGCTGCTCAAGGTGCGGCTGCTGCACTGGGTGAACTTCCGCTTCGGCGCCACCGGCTACCTGCACTGGGGCTGGAACCAGTGGTCGGTGAAGGACCCCTTCGCCGACGTCGAGCCGCCGCACGGGCAAGGCGTCTTCCTGCCGCCCGGCGATGCCTGGATCGTCTATCCCTCGAAGGAGCACGTGCTCCTCAGCTCGCTGCGCTTCGAGGCCATGCGCGACGGCATCGAGGACTACGAGCTGCTCCAGCTCCTCGCGAAGAGGTCGCCCGACAAGGCCCAGGCCCTCGCCGAGCGCCTCGTGCCGAAGATCGCGCAACCGGAGAAAGAGGTCGCCAAGTTCCGCGAAGTGAGGCGCGAACTGCTGGAGGCGTTGGCCGAATGAAAGTGGATGGGTGGATGGGTGGATGAATGGATGATAGGAAAGAGAGAGCCGACCGTCTCTACGAGTCCCTCGCCTCGTGCGATATCTGCCCGCGCCGGTGCCGGGTGAACCGCCTGGAGGGCGAGACCGGCTTCTGCGGGGTCGGGGCCGAGGCCCTCGTGTCGTCGGCCGGACCCCACTTCGGCGAGGAGGACGTGCTGGTCGGCCGTGGGGGCTCGGGGACGATTTTCCTCGCCGGCTGCAACCTCGGCTGCATCTTCTGCCAGAACTCCGACATCAGCCACGGGCGCGACGGGCGGCCCGCCGCCCCCGCCGACATCGCGCGCATGATGCTGCGCCTCGAACGCATGGGCTGCTCGAACGTCAACTTCGTCACCCCCACCCACGTCACGCCGCAACTGATGCAGGCCATCCTCATCGCGCGCCAGCAGGGGCTCCGCGTGCCCATCGTCTACAACTGCGGCGGATACGAGTCGCTCGAGACCCTTCAGGCCCTCGAGGGCTTCATCGAAATCTACATGCCCGACGCCAAGTATGCGGGGGGCGAGCCGGCGCGCGAACTGTCCGCCGCGCCCGACTACCCCGAGGTCAACCGCGCCGCCCTCCGCGAGATGCACCGGCAGGTGGGCGATCTCGTGGTGTCGCATCTTCAATTGGCACATAGCGGCCATGTGCGAATTGAAGATGCGACACCTGGCGGCATTGCCACGCGCGGCCTGCTCGTCCGCCACCTCGTCCTGCCCAACGGCATGGCGGGGAGCAAGGCCGTTCTCGACTTCCTGGCGAAGGAGATCTCGCCGCGCACCTACGTGAACGTCATGGCCCAGTATCGCCCCTGCTATCGGGCCGGCGAGTGCCCGAAGATTGGCCGCCCGCCGACGCGCCAGGAGTTCCTCGACGCCTACGACTACGCGGCAGGCCTGGGGCTCAGGCTGGCCCGGTGAGAGAGGAGAGGGTGAGATGAAAAACGCCGAGATCGCGGGAATCTTCGACCGAATGGCCGACATCCTGGAGGTGCTGAACGACAACCCGTTCCGCGTGCGGTCGTATCGCAAGGCGAGCGAGGTGGTCGGCGACCAGGCGGAGGACATCGCCGCGCTGGCCGAATCGGGCCGGCTGGGCGAGCTGCCCGGCATCGGCGCGGCCTTCGTCGAGAAGATTACCGAATACCTGGTGAAGGGCAAGGTCACCGCCTACGACGAGCTGAAGGCCAAGGTGCCCGAGGGCGTCGTCGAGATGCTGCGTGTCCCCGGCCTCGGGCCGAAGACGGCGGGGCTCTTCTGGAAGCAGGCCAGCGTCACGAGCGTTGCCGAGCTGACCAAGGCGATTGACGACGGGAAGCTGGTCGGCCTCCCCGGCATCGGCGAGAAGAAGCTCGAAAACATCAAGAAGGGCATCGCGACCTATCTCGGCGGCCAGGGGCGCGTGCTGCTCGGCGCGGCGCTGCCCGTGGCCGAGGAGGTCGCCGGCCTGCTCGAGAAGCTCGACGGCGTGAGCGCCGTGCTCCCCGCCGGCTCGATGCGCCGCCGCCGCGAGACGATTGGCGACGTGGATATCCTCGTCGCCTCCGAGCGCGGCAAGGAGGTCATCGCGGCATTCGTCGGCCTGCCAATGGTCAAGGACGTGTTGGCCGAGGGCGACACGAAGGGCAGCGTGCGGGTCGAGGGGGGCCTCCAGGTGGACGTGCGGGTCGTGCCGCCCGAGTCCTTCGGCGCCGCCGCCCAGTACTTCACGGGCTCGAAGGCCCACAACATCCGCCTCCGCGACCTGGCCATCGGCAAGAAGCTCAAGCTCAACGAATACGGCGTCTTCCGCGGCGAGAAGCGCATCGCGGGCAAGACCGAGGAAGAGGTCTATGCCGCCCTCGGCCTCCCCTGCATCCCGCCCGAGCTGCGCGAGGACCGCGGCGAGGTCGAGGCCGCGCTCGAAGGCAAGCTCCCGACCCTCATCGAAGAGAAAGACATTCGCGGCGACCTCCAGATGCACTCGACCCACAGCGACGGCGCGGCCCCCATCGAGGAGATGGCCCGGGCCTGCATCGCCCTCGGCTACGACTACCTGGCCATCACCGACCACTCGCAGTCGCTCAAGATCGCCAACGGCCTCACCCCCGCGCGCCTCCGCACGCAGCGCAAGGAGATTGATGCGGTCAACAGGAAGCTCAAGGGCTTCCGCGTCCTCGCCGGCATCGAGGTGGACATTCTGGGCGACGGCGGCCTCGACCTGCCCGACAAGACCCTCGCCGCCCTCGACTTCGTCATCGCCTCGATTCACATGGGCATGCAGCAGGACGCCGACCGGCTCACCGCCCGCCTGGTGAAGGCGATGCGGAGCCCCTACGTGAGCGCCATCGCCCACCCGACCGGCCGCGTGATCGGCCAGCGCGACCCCTGCGCCCTCCACTTCGACGAGGTGTTGCGCGTGGCGAAGGAGACGGGCACGGCCCTCGAGATCAACGCCTACACCGACCGCCTCGACCTCAACGACGTCCACGCCCGCGCGGCCCGCGACGCCGGGGTGAAGCTGCTGATTGACACCGACGCCCACGCCCCGGCCCACCTGCCGATGATGCGCTTCGGCGTCGCCACGGCCCGTCGCGGCTGGGTGCGCAGGGAGGACGTGCTGAACACCCTGCCGCTCGACGCCCTGCTCGCCGCGCTGCGCCGGAAGAGGCCGGGGGCCTGAGGGCGGGACTCCGAGCGAGTACGTAACTTATTGGGAGTCCAGCCTTTAGGGGTCTTCTCCTTCGGCTCCGAGGGGAGCAGATGCCTTATCTCCACGCCATTCTGGCTACGACTGGCTCCGGAAGCTCCTCTGCCCACCACTCGAAGCGCGCCGAAGCTCAGGCGCTCCAGGCGCTCACCTGCGCGCAAGGGGAGGTGAGCGCCTAGCGGACCCACGGAGCACGGCTTCTATGGCAGACGCAAGTGTCTGTTCTGCCTATGGTTAGAACCTGGCGTCGTGCGGGGCCCGCCGCCCAGGCGCTCTAGGCGCTCACCCGCGCGCAAGGGGGGGTGAGCGCCTAGCCGGGGGCGTCGACACAACGGCCGTTACGACAAGGACCCGATCACCCGGCTAACGCCCGAGCCGATCTCCGCCACTGAGTTCGTGGATGATGTGTTCGAGGGCGAGCCCCCGCGTGCCCTGCACCGGGGAGTGGCATCAGGGAGCGGGGCGCCGGCCGGACTTGCGTGTCCGCCGGCGCGAGCAGTATACTGTGTGACGACGAGAGAGAGTCAACGGAGCCTGCGGGCCGAAAGGAGGTGAAGGAAGGGTCGGGAGACGAGCTGCGAACGGGTGCCGGGAAGCGGGCGCCCGAAGAACGGGCGCAACCCCGTGGGTCAGCTTCCGCGGCGGAGTTGCCCGCGCGCTTGCACGCAAGTCGTCAGGACGGAAAACCGGCGTCGCCTGCCAAAGAGGTCCAGGCCCTCGCATCGCCGAGGGCGCAATCCCAGGAGAGCAACACGTGAGATCGAGAGTTCTAGCTCTGATTGCCGTGTGTGTCGCGATGGTTCTGGTCGCTGGCCAGGCCATGGCCCGCGAGAAGGGCGGCGCCCCCAAGGTGCCGAAGCCGAAGCCCATCATGGGCACGGTCGCCGTGACCAAGGATGCCGATACCATCAAGAGCATCACGATCACCAGCGGCAAGAAGGATGCCCCGGTCGTCTACTGCGTCGTGCTCGACGACAATGGCAAGAAGGTCGCCGAACTCGATGGCAAGAAGGTGAAAGCCACGGGCACCGTCGAAGAGAAAGACGGCAACAAGTGGCTCACCGTCGCGACCTGTGAAGAACTGGTGAAGAAGCCGCCGAAGAAGAAGGATGGCAACTAGCCGTCCGGCACGTGAGGACTCGACGTGGCCGCGCCGCCATCGCTTGGGGCGCGGCCACTTCATTTTCCCGCTTCTGCGCCACTCGTGCCATCGCGTCTTGCCGCGGGCCGCAGGCCCGGCTATAATCGCAGCGAGGCAGGAGCAGGCGGATGAGCGCGAGCGAGCTTCTCTTTCGGGGCCAGCACGAGCTTCGGGCCGGCGAGGCGGCCAAGGCGCTCGAAACCCTCGAGCGCGCCGCGCGCTCGCGCCCGGAGTCCCCGCACGTGGCTCTGCACCGCGCCCTGGCGCTTGCCGACGCCGGCCGGCTCGACGACGCGCTCGGCGCCCTCGGGCACGCGGCCTCGCGCTGGCCCGAGAACCCCGTCTTCCCGCTCTTCCGTGGCGGGCTCCTCGCTGAGGCCGACCGGCTCGACGAGGCGGCCGCCGCCCTCCACGGCGCGCGAAAGCTCTCCCCCGGCAACCTGCTCGCCGAGGCCTACCTGGCCCTCGTGGCCATGCGGCGTGGCGAGGTCGAGCGGCCGTTGCGCCGCCTCGCCGCCGTGGGGATGACCGACAGCTCGCGCGCCCTCGCCGCCATCCTGGCCGAGGTCGAGGCCGCGCTCTTCCGCCGCTTCGGCCCCCACACCGATGGCAAGCCCCCCGCCGCTCCCGAGCCCGAGGCCGGCGGCCGCCTCCGCCGCCACGGCGCGAAACGCCTTGCCGCCATGGGCCGCAGCCGCCTCGAGCGCGGCGACTCGCCCGCGGCCTGGCTCCTCCTCAAGCTCGCCGCCGAGAAGAACCCCTCGCTGCCCGACGTCCTCGCCTACCTCGGCTTCGCCGCCCATGACCTCGGCCGCTACGAGGAGGCCCTCGACCACCTGAGCCGCACCGGCTCCTGGTCGCAGCCGCTCGACGCCATCCACCTCCACCGCGGCGCCTGCCTCTACAAGCTCGACCGCCACGCCGAGGCCCTCGAATCGCTCCAGGCCGCGCAGGACGCCGACACCCTCGGCGACTACACGGCCTGGATTCAGCTCTACCTGGCCCGGGTGCTCATTGCCCTCGGCCGCGTCGTCGAGGCCCGGCCCCACCTCCGCCGCCTCCTCGAGGCCGAGGGCGACATGGCCCTCGCCCGCCTGCGCCAGGCCCGCGAGCTCCTCGGCCTCGCCGTGCCCGAAAGCGCGCCCGAAAGCTACGACGTGATCGAGGATGGCAAAACCGTCCTCGTCGTCAAGCCCCCCTACGCCGACGCTGTCCGCGAACGTCGTCGGCCGGAGGCCGGAGGCGGGAGGCCGTCTGCCGAGCGCCCTGCGCCTGCCGCCGACGGCTTACGGCCTACGGCTGACGGCCTCCCGCCTCCCGTTCCCGCCGGCCGCGCGCCGATGCAGCGGATCGCCCTGCCCGACGGCGCCACGGCCCTCGTGCGCCGCTGCCGACGCGGGGGACTCTTCGGCCGGCTCCTCGGCGACAGGCATTTCAACGGCAACCGCTTCCTCCGCGAGATCGCCGTCTCCGACGCCCTTCGCCGCCGAGGCGTGCCCACCCCCGAGATCATCGCCGGCATCCGCCGCGAGACCTTCCCTGGCGTCTACCGCGCCGAAATCATCGTCCGCGAGGTCCCCGACTCCCTCGACCTCGCCGCCGCCCTCCGCTCCCTCCGCGTTGGTGAAGGCGGTGGCACGGGCGTCCCGCCTGTGATCGGCGGCTCTAATGCGCCCGACTCCTCTCACGCGTCACGCGTCACGCGTCACGGGGCTTTCGCTTCCGCCGCCCGCCTCCTCCGCCAGGTCCACGACGCCGGCCTCCTCCACCCCGACCTCAACGCGAAGAACATCCTCATCGCCGCCGACGGCTCCGCTCTCATCCTTGACCTCGACCGCGCCGAGTTGCTCGACGACTTGCCGCTGGGCGACCGCTTTGCGGCCCTCGCCCGACTCTACCGGTCGCTCCACAAGCTCGGCCTCGCCCCCGACCCCGTCAGCGACGCCGACTGGGCCGCCTTCTACGACACCTATGCGGGCAACGACCCGCTCCTCCTCGGCCACACCGACGCCTTCCTCGCCCGCTGCCGCCGCCACCTCCGCCGCCATCAGCTCTGGTGGCGGTTGGCCGGCAAGCGACGCTGAGCGCAGGGCGCTGGCGTCAGCCATCACTTGCACGCCATGCGGTTATGTGGTATAGTGTCTAATGGAGGTGACCGAAGCATGATCGCGTCGTTCGGTGACCGCGGGACCGAGGATGTGTACCATGGCCTGCGCTCTGTTCGTGCGCGGCGCATCCCGCCCGCTGTGTGGCGGACAGCGCGTCGGAAACTGGACATGCTTGAATACGCCCAAGGCCTGCGCGATTTGCTTGCGCCGCCAGGAAACCGTCTCGAGGCGCTCAAGGGCGGCCTCAGCGGCTTCCACAGCATCCGCATCAATGACCAGTGGCGGATTCTGTTCCGCTGGCATGAGGGCGCGGCTCACAAGCTGACCATTGTGGACTATCACACAGGATAGGAGACACGGCAAATGATCCCGAAGCACCGTATCCCCACATCCCCGGGGGAAATCCTCGACGAGGAGTTCCTGCGGCCGCTGGGGCTGACGCAGACGGCGTTTGCCCGGCACCTGAGCGTGCCGGTGCGCCGCATCAACGAGATCGTGCGCGGGAGGCGGGCGGTGAGCCCCGAGACGGCGCAGCTTTTCGCCGCGGCACTCGGCACATCGCCCGAGTTCTGGATGCACGCGCAGTCGAGCTACGACCTGGCGACGCACAAGATTGAGGTCGAGATCGAGCCGCTTGTCCATGTCGGCTGAGTGAGTTAGCGCGCGTTTGGGTTCCTGCCCCCACCGACCTCGTGTCGGTGGAGCAAGGGATTGGCAACTACAGGGGCACGCCCCCCCTCCACCCCTCTCCCTTCCAGGGAGAGGTCGCCTCGTCCGCGAGGCGGGTGAGGGTGGGGCTGCGGGACGGCTACACCCGCCCCCCAACCCCCCTCCCTCTCAGAGGGAGGGGGGTTGGGGGGCGGTCGCGACGGTAGTGGCCAATCCTTCGCCCCACTGGGACAAGCCCAGTGGGGGCGGGGCAAGGAAGGGAGCCGACGCCGCGGGTCGCGGCCAGTCGCTGCCCCACCGAGGCAAACTCGGCGGCGAGGACATCACAGTTGAGCGAGGGCTCTGAGATCGGCAATCGCAAGTCGCAAGTCGCAAGTCTCTCGGACGCGAAGCGGATCGCGATCTTCCGGCTGAGCGCGCTGGGGGACGTGGTGAATACGCTGCCGGCGCTGTCGGCGCTGCGGCGCGCGCGGCCCGATGCGCACATCGCGTGGGTGGTCGAGGCGGCGTCGGCGGGAGTGCTCGAGGGGCACCCAATGCTCGACGAGGTGCTGGTCTCCGGCCGCAAGACGTGGCAGGGAGCGTTCAAGCGGCTCCGCGGCTCGTGGCGGGCGGCGGGGGAGTTCTGCCGCTTCTGCGCGTTGCTGCGGAGGAAGCGGTTCGATGCGGTGATCGACTTCCAGGGGAACCTGCGGAGCGCCGTGGGCACCTGGCTCACGCGGGCGCCGATGCGCGTCGGGCCGGGACGGGGGAGCGGCCGCGAGCGGAGCCACTGGTTCTACAATGTCCGCCTGCCGCTGCCCGACGGCCCGATGCACCGGGTCGAGCGCGGCCTGGCCCTCGTCCGCGCCCTCGGCCTCGAGACGGCTGACGCCAAGCCCGTGATCCCCGTGAGCGACGCGGACAAGGCGAAGGTGGACACGTTTCTCGCCGCAAGCGGCCTCGGGGCGGGGCAATTCGCGCTGATTCACGCGGGGACGAGTCCCTTCGGGCAGTACAAGCAGTGGCCGCCTGACCGGTGGGCGGAGGTGGCGAGGCGGCTCGCCGCCGAGCTGGGCCTTCGTGCCGTGTTCACACGGGGGCCGAGCCAGTCGGAAAGCGAGTCCGCCGAGAGCGTGGCCCGCGCTGCGGGGCCGCAGGCGCTGGTCGCGCCGGTGTTCTCGTTGCGCGAGCTGGGCGAGCTGTGCCGGCGGTGCCGCGTGTTCCTGAGCGTGGACACGGGGCCGATGCACCTGGCCTCTGCGGTGGGTGCGCCGGTGGTCGCGCTGTTCGGGCCGAAGAACCCGAAGGTCTACGGCCCGTACTTCGGCCCGCGGGCCATTGTCGAGAAGCCGCTGGACTGCCGCCCCTGCCGCAAGCGCTCGTGCGACGACCCCCGCTGCATGCTCGCCATCACGCCCGACAACGTGCTGGCCGCGACAAAGGAGCTGTTGGGATGAACGCGGAGCGGGTGACTGTGATCGGCGATGGGGGATGGGGCACGACGCTGGCGCTGCTGCTGGGGGGGAAGGGAAACGCCGTGCGGCTGTGGGGGGCGTTCCCCGAGTACGTCGAGGCGATGCGGGAGCGGCGGGAGAACACGAAGTTCCTCCCAGGCATCCCGCTGCCGGAGTCGCTCGAGCTGACCGGCGACCTGGCGGCGGCCGTGGCGGGGGCCGGCCTCGTGGTGATGGCGGTGCCGACGCAGTTCATGCGCGGCGTGCTGCGGCGGCTGGCCAGGTGCTACTCCCCCGGCACGCCCATTGTGAGCGTGGCGAAGGGGATCGAGAACCGCACGCTGCTGCGGCCGACGCAGGTGATCGCGGACGTGTTGGGGCGCGCTCCCGTGGTCGCTCTCTCCGGCCCCAGCCACGCGGAGGAGGTGGCCCGCGGGCTGCCGGCGACGGTGACGGCGGCGAGCCGCAACGCGGCGCTCGCGCGGCGCGTGCAGCAGCTCCTCATGACCGACCGCTTCCGCGTCTACACGACGACCGACGTGGCAGGCGTGGAACTGGGCGGCGCGGTGAAAAACGTGGTGGCCATTGCGGCCGGCATCTGCGACGGATTGGGCCTGGGCGACAACGCGAAGTCGGCGCTGCTCACGCGCGGCCTGGCCGAGATGATGCGGCTGGGCATGGCGCTGGGCGCCCGGCGCGACACGTTCGCGGGCCTCGCCGGCATCGGCGACCTGATCACCACGTGCACCAGCCCCTACGGCCGCAACCGCTCCGTGGGCATGCAGATCGCCCAGGGCAAGAGCCTGGACGAGGTTGTCGCGGGCACCGCGATGGTCGCCGAGGGCATTCGCACCACGCTGTCGGTCCGCGCCCTCGCCCGCCGCCACGGCGTCGAGATGCCCATCACCGCCCAGGTCTACCGGGTCCTCTTCCGTGGCAAGGACCCGAGGGCCGCGGTCCGCGACCTGATGAGCCGCGCGGCGAAGGACGAAGTGGGGTGATTGGCGATGATGGCGTACTGGCCGAGCGGGCTATGAGGTCTGGACGACCTCGCAGGGAAGGTCCTCAAGCACGAGGGGCGGGATAGTGCCGGAGCCGAGGACCTGCTTGGCATCGAGAATCTCTATGCCCACCAGCACTTCGCCCTCGCCGATGTTCAGAGCAACCTCGTCGGAAAGACGAAGCGTGCGACACTGGTGCGGCCCTTCGAGCAGTCGGATATAAAGGGCGTCGATCTCGCGGTCATAGCGGATGGTCATCGCTCGCCCCTTCAGAAGTAGAAGACGTACACGGTGACGACTACGGTCTCGGCGCTCTCCTCGGCGATCACGGGAGCCACCTGCTTCACAGCATAGTGCCTCCCCTGCCACAAGGCATTATACTCGAAGTTGTAGCGGCACAGCAACCGGCCGTGCTTGGCCGGCTCCCTGATTCCCAAGGTGACGGCCTGCCTCACCTCCTCTTCGGTGCAGCCCCGCTCGATGCGCTGCTCTGTCGCGTGCCGCGTCAGGCGTATCCTCTTCATGGCTCAGATCCAGAACAACGAATTGCCGACCTTGCCGGTGAAGTAGTCTATGACGATCCAGACTCCGCTGACGGCGTACTGGCCGAGGATGAGGCCGAGGAAGAAGAGTCGGGTGCGCTTGTAGAGGTCGGCGCCGCCATAGCGCAGCACCAGGGCCTTCGCCGCCCAGGCGATGAAGATGCTGAACCACAATTCGTCGGTGAGCCACAGGCTCGCAATGGGGAAGCCGAGCGGGTGCAGCGGCCAGCAGACGAGGCGCTGGTTGAGGAACATCAGGCCCGCCATCACGCTGGCGCCGATGCCGCCGAAGAGATAGGCGTTCACGCTCGGCCCCTCGGGGTTCTTGATCAGCCGCGTGACGTAGTGGAAGGGGAGCGTGGGGCCGGCGTGCCAGAGCCAGTCGTTGGCGTTCGCCCCGCCGTGGTCGTAGGCGACGAGCATGGTGGACCAGACGCTGGCGACGATGGTGACAACGATGGCGAGGATCATGGCCCAGAAGATCGTGCGCTTGCGGCCCTTCATGTCGCTGACCATTTTCAGGCCGTTGGCGGCGGAGGCCATGACGAACGTGCGGATGTCGCCCATCCAGATGTAGGTCATGCCGAAGGGCACGAGGTTCGAGGGGCCGAGGCGGTCTGAGCCGAAGGCCGAGATGAGCACGGTCGAGGCGGTCATCGGCGAGCGGGTCTCGGCCACCCCGCCCGCGGCCACGATGCGGGTGACACCGAGGAAGGTGGCCATCGAGACCACGACGAGCGCCGCGGCCACCCACAGGCTCATGCCGGTGCGGTGCAGCCAGAAGGCCATGTAGCCCATCCCCGCCAGCATCCCCCAGAACGCCTGCTTGTACGACAGAATCTCCTGCGAGTCATCCACGTCCCTGCCGCGCCCGATGGCCTTGACGAAGACGGCCTTGAGGTGGTGGCGGGCCATCCAGAGCCCGACGATGACGAGCACGAAGAGCGCGGCCTGGGACTGGTGGGTGAGCAGCGGCCCGCCGCCCGACTGGCTGTAGGGGTCGAGCTGCTCGACCCCCTCGTAGCCGACGAGGCGCAGGAAGGCGCGCTCGAACGTGGTCACGAGGCTGAAGAACCAGAGGCTGAGGGCCAGGCTGGTGCTCAGCAGGTACGAGAAGCCGATCATGGGAAAGCTCAGGCGCAGCTTGAGCACGGCCGTGCGGCGGAACAGGTCAATCCGCATCAGCAGGAGGTCCACGGCAGGGAAGCTCTGGTCGTAGTGGCTCAGCGCAATGTAGCAGCCGAGCAGGAAGGGGATGGCGAACCCCGCCCACATCCAGGGGTTGCGGATGAAGGGATTGGTGAAGCCCGGCCGCGACTCGGCCCGCACCATCTCCATGGGGAGCTGGGTGATCGGGTAGAGCAGCCGCTCGTTCTCCACCCACTGCTTCCGCACGATCACCATCGCGCAGATCATCACGCCGTAGAGCGCCATGAGGAAGAAAAACCAGTGGGCGAGCGGCATGGCCCAGGCGGCCCAGGGGATCACCTCGCCGCGCGGCAGACCCTCGTAGAGCCACTTGATCGCCATCGGGTCGTCCGGGTAGAGCCACTTGGGGATGTAGGGCAGGATGATCTCGCTCCACTGGTTCTCGGGCGCCGCGTAGTAGAAGGGCGCGGCAATGGTCGAGAGCCAGTAGGCGGTGAGGCCCATCGTGGGGATCACCGTGCCGATCATCATCATCACGTACACAACGACCAGCTCGCCCGAGGTGAGCGCGAGACGCTCCGAGACGGCGCGCAGCGCGCCATTGACGAAGAATACCAGCACGAAGAAGAGGAAAATGGCCGCCGGCGTGCTGAAATCCAGGTCCATGTAGCTCGCGTGCATCACGTTCGTGGCGTAGGGAGTGCTCACGCCAATGACGGCGCACAGGAGCGAGCCGACGATCAGGGCGCGCGCGGTCGCGCCGCGCGCCATGGCTCCCGCGACGCCGGCAAGTCCCTGGTTCGCTTCGCCTTCCGCGGGCATCTGCCTCTCCGCCCTCCGCCCTGGCCGGAGAATCATAGCAAGCGGCGACGATGCGAGTCAACCTGCTATTGCGTCCGGGGCGGCTACGCCTGTTGACCCCGCCGCCGCCATCCCCTATGATGCCCAGGCAACCGAAGGAGGAGTGCAGATGAACGAGCAAACAGCCCTTGCCCGCTGGCGTGGCTTCAACCTGCTCGAGATGTTCACGACCCGCAGCGACGGCGCCTGGCGCGAGGACGACTTCCGCTGGATCGCCGACTGGGGCTTCGACTTCGTGCGCCTCCCCATGTGCTACCTCCTGTGGATCGAGGGCGACGACGTCTTCCGCCCCAAGGAGGCCATGCTGGCCAACGTGGACCGCGCGGTGCGGCTGGGCGAGAGGCACGGCCTGCACGTCTGCCTCAACTTCCACCGCGGCCCGGGCTACAGCGTCAACGCCGAGCGCAAGGAGCCGTTCGACCTGTGGAAGGACCAGGCCGCCCTCGACGCCTTCTGCTTCCACTGGCAGCTCATGGCCCGTCGCTACAAGGGCGTGCCATCCGAGAGGCTGAGCTTCAACCTCATCAACGAGCCGCCCGCGGAATCACCCGCGCGGATGACCCGCGCCGACCACGAGCGAGTCGTCCGGGCCGCCGTTGCGGCCATCCGCGCGGTGGACCCCGGCCGCCTGATCATCGCCGACGGGATCTCGTGGGGCAACGTGCCCTGTCCCGAGCTGGCCGACCTGGGCATTGCGCAAAGCTGCCGCGCCTACGCGCCCATGGGCATCAGCCACTACAAGGCCCACTGGGTGAACGTGTCGGACTGGTCCGAGCCCGTCTGGCCGGGGCTTGCGCACAGGGGCGAGACGTGGGACCGCGCGCGGCTCGAGCAACACTACGCGCCTTGGGCGGCCCTCGCGCGGCAGGGCGTGGGGGTCCACTGCGGCG
The DNA here is from genome assembly GCA_035527715.1 of Planctomycetota bacterium. Taxonomy (GTDB): domain Bacteria; phylum Planctomycetota; class PUPC01; order DSUN01; family DSUN01; genus DSUN01. The sequence goes on from DATKZY010000175.1 coordinate 37,020, forward strand.
AGGGCGGCGCCTTCAAGCACACGCCTCACGATGTCGTGCTCGCCTGGCTGCGCGACGTGTTGGGGATCCTCACGAGCCACGGCATCGGCCTCGCCCTATGGAACTTCCGCGGCTCGTTCGGCATCCTCGACTCCGACCGCGCCGGCGTGGCCTACGCCGACTGGCACGGCCACCGCCTCGACCGCGCGCTGCTCGAGCTGCTCCAGGAGTTCTAGCCCGCGGCGCGCGGCCCCTCATTTCCTCACGACGAACACAAGCTCGGCAGCGAATTCGAGGCGCTGCACCCGCCACGGGCGGTCCGCGATCATCTGGCGGAATATCGCCTCGTAGTTTTCCCGCATGCCCTTCGCGCGCCCGCCGAGGCTGGCGACGGGGAACGAGACGACCACGTGCCGCGCCCGCAGGGCGTCGAGGACGCGGCGGGTCGCGCCGCGCCCCTGCCGCTCCAGGTTGGTCGCGGCCTTGAGCAGGAACGCCACGTCGGCCTCTTCCGCGGGAGGCGCACACAGGATGTCGGCGTGGACCGCCTGGAAGCCCAGCCCGAAGAAGGGGGCGCAGCGGTTGAGGAACGCGACCGCACGGCCGTCGAGGTCGCAGGCCCGGTACGATGCCTCGGGCGGCAGCCCCATCCAGGGAATCGCCAGCGGGTGCAGGCCGCAGGCGAGGTCGAGCACGCGCCTCGGCACGCCCGTGACGGCGAAGACCTCGGCGTAGAAGCGCTCGAGGAGCGGCAGGCGTTCGCGGGTCGAGGCGTGGCAGGACATCGCGGCGCGGCAGACGGCCCGCAGCGCCTCGGCCGAGCCGCGGGCGTGGGCGGCCGCGAGGTCGGCGAGGAGGGCCTCATAGTCGGGCGCGCGCTCGAACGCGCCGAAGACCTGGTGGAGGCGCGACTTCGTGGCCTTCACCGCCTCTTTCAGGCTCCCGCGCTTCGCCAGCTCCGTCGCGCCGATTCGGCGCACGGTGTCGCCGCACACCGTCCGGTACTTTGGCGTCGCGAGCACTGCCGCCACGAGTTCGTCGAGGGCCGACATCGCATCGTCCACAGAAAGAAGAGGGCCTCGGCCACAGATTAGACCGATTTTCACAGAGAAAGACAAGACGGCACGCCGCGGTTGCCGCCGCAGCCGCGACGGCGTAGCATAGTGCGGGCCTCTGCGAGGCGCTCACAACGTAAGCGGAAAAGGAAGACCTGATGGAGCTCGCCTTTCCCGACGGCTGTGCAATCGAGGGCTACGCCATCGCCGTCGCGTGGGATCCGCGGATCCTGGCGCTCGAAGACGATGCCGCGCACGTGACACTGCGCCTGAAAACCGACGCGCTCGCCGCGGCTCCGCCCCAGCGCGTTGCCGTCTCAGGGCCGTTCGCCTCGTCGAAGGAGCGGATCGTACTCCCGACGGCGGAAGGGGCGATCACCCTTCACCTCTCGCGCGACACCCGCCTCGCGTATCTCGCGGGCGGAGAGGGCTGGACGCCCGTCGGCACGGTGGGCCAGCACCCTGCCGCGCTCGTGGGCGACGGCGAGGTCGTCTTCGCCTTCGACCCGACCGACCTCATCGCCCGCTATCTGAACATGATGGACGCGACGGTGACGGCGGACGTTCTGGACTGGGTCATCCGCTGCGTGCTCCAGGCCGCGGGCAGAGGCCCCGCGGAACCCCCGTCGAACTGGCGCGATTTCCACGCCCTCGGCATCGCGGCCTGGATGATCGAGCGGCTGGCGAAGGAACTGGGGCAGCCTTTCGACCCGTCGCCCATCCGCCGCCTCGCGGTCGCCGCGGCACAGGGCAAGGGCGATCTCGCCGCGGCCTTCGACGCGCTCGCCGAGGCCCGTAAGCGGGTGCTCGACCTGCCGGTCTACTTCGTGGACATCCTGCATGGCGGCATTCTCTTCGGCCGCGAGGGCTACGCCGAGTACGACTGGCCCCAGGCCGCCGCCGACCTGCTGGACTTCTACGAGGGCTGGAGCCGCGACCTCGGCTACCGCTACTCGCACGACGTGGCCGCAGGCACGCTGCTCAACCTCGCCCCGATGTTCCCCGAGACGCTCGCCCGCCTTCGCGCCGCGTGGGACGAGGGGCGCACCGAGTTTGCCAACGGCACTTGGTCGCAGCCGTATCTCCACCTGTGGAGCCGCGAGGAGTGCCGTCAGCAATTCGTCCACGGCCTCGCCGCCTTCGACGAGCTGTTCGGCCGCCGGCCCACGACCTATGCCGCCCAGGAGTTCGCCCTCCACCCCGCCCTGCCCGACATGCTGCGCGAGTTCGGCTACACCCACGCCATCCACCGCGTGCAGAACATGGGCGCCGCGCCCGACGACGATCGCCCCCTGATTGACTGGGAGGGCGTCGGCGGCGCGGTCATCCCCACGCTCCCGTCGCACTCGCCGAAGTCCGAGAAATTCGGCAGCGGCATCTACGCCCACTGGCCGCGCCTGGTGGCCGAGACGCATCGCCGCGGCCTCCCCTTCGTGGCGCTCGTGAACCTCATTGACCAGACGTTCATCGGCGCCTACAAGGAGGAATTTGTCCGCGCCTGCCGCTTCGGCGACGCCCTCGGGCGCTTCGCCACCTGCACAGACTTCTTCGCTGCGACCGCCGACGTGCCGCGGCCCCGCCACCGCTATGCCTGGGACGACTACGTCTTCGACCTCGAGATGCCGACGGCCAACTACCACCGCTACGAATCGGGCGGCTTCTCGACCACCATCGAATACTGGCGCGGCGTCGTCGCCGACATGGCAGGCCGCGAGCCGACCGCCGCCGAGTGGCGCCGCATCCTCGACGGCGAGGCCCACGACACCTACGTGCTGCCCCACTTCAAGACCGGCGGCTTCCTCGACCTCTATCTCACCGACTACCCCGGCCCGCGCTACCGCGTGACCGTGGACGAGCGGCGCGGCGTCACCCGCTTCATCCGCGACGCCGTCGGGTTCCCGCGCGACGTCCACGCCACGCCGCCTGTTCCCATTGGGGGCGACGGCCCCGTCGAGGTGGACCCGAGCACGGGCGGCGTCACCGTCGAGGGCAAGCTGTTCGGGGTCCTCGCCTCCACGCGCGGCGACAGCCGCGTCGTGAGCATCGAGCCCGGCGCGGCCACCCGCGTCGTCGTGGCCATTGACGCCGTGGGCGAGTTCATCGTCCGTCTGTGGCAGCGCGACGGCGTGGTCTACGGCCTCGTTCAGCGCCCCACCGACATCCCCTGGTTCTGCCACGACGTGCCGTACTGGCAGGACTGCGTCTACCTCCGCCACGCGCCGGGCGAGGACGAGGCGCCGACCCTCCGCTACTACTGGGGCATCGGCGAGGCGACACGCCTCGCGGAGTTCTATTCGCGCGACCGCGTGACGCTGGGCCGCGTCGAGCTCCTCCACGGCGGCAACGGCTTCTACCGCCTGGCCGGCGGCGAACTGCACAACCGCCTCTGGTCCCACAACGAGTCCGCCCGCTCGTTCTGGTGGGGCGTGCGGGTTGACGGGTCGCCACCCCGCCCGTAGAATGCGGGCGTGTTCCTCTTGTAGGCGGGATGTCCACATCCCGCGAAGCGCCCTGCTGACTCTGCTGCGCACACGAGCCCTGTGGGCCAGGAGGCCGCCGATGCCGAAGAAAGCTATTGACGTGACCCAGCCGCCCAAGGCCGCGCAAGTGCGCGCCGCCTACAAGCTGGCCCGCGAGCGCTTCGCCGCCCTCGGCGTGGATGCCGACAAGGCGGTGCGCGCGGCCCTGGCGATCCCCATCTCGGTCCAGTGCTGGCAGGCCGACGACGTGCGCGGCCTTGAGACCCACGAGGGCGCCCTCGACGCCGGCGGCATCCAGGCCACGGGCAACTACCCCGGCGCCGCCCGCAACGGCGACGAGATCCGCGCCGATTTCGATGCTGCCGCGGCCCTCATCCCCGGCGCCTTGCGCTTCAACATCCACGCCATGTACGCCGAGACCGCCGGCAAGCGCGTGGACCGCGACGAACTCGAGCCGAAGCACTTCTCGCGCTGGATTGACTGGTCGAAGGCGCGCCGCCGCGGCCTCGACTTCAATCCCACCTGCTTCGCCCACCCGATGGTCAAGGACGGCCTCACGCTCTCCAGCTCCGACGACGCGGCGCGCGCCTTCTGGATTCGCCACTGCATCGCCACCCGCCGCATCGCCAGCGCCATCGGCAAGGCCCTGGGCACGCCCTGCGTCAACAACATCTGGATCCCCGACGGGCGCAAGGACTCGACGGTGGACCGCCTCGGCCCACGCCACCGCCTGCTCCACGCCCTCGACGAAGTCCTCGACCGCAAGCTCCCGCACGTGATTGACGCCGTCGAGAGCAAGCTCTTCGGCATCGGGTACGAGGACTACACGGTCGGCTCGCACGAGTTCTACCTCGCCTACGCGGCCACGCGCGGCGTCGCCCTCTGCTACGACCTTGGCCACTTCCACCCCACCGAGAGCGTTGCCGACAAGCTCTCGGCCACGCTGCTGTTCGTGGATAAGCTCCTCATCCACGCCAGCCGCGGCATCCGGTGGGACAGCGATCACGTCGTCCGCTTCACCGACGAGTTGCGCGCCGTTGCCGACGAGGCGGTCCGCAGCGGCGCATTGCCCGACATCTTGTGGGCGCTCGACTACTTCGACGCCAGCATCAACCGCGTCGCCGCGTGGGTCATCGGCGCGCGGGCCTTGCGCAAGGCGTTGCTCTACGCCATGCTCGAGCCGTTCGACGCCATCGCCGAGCGCGAGGAGAGCGGCATTGGCGCGGCCAAGCTCGCCCTCGTCGAGCACCGCGCCGAGCTCCCCTTCACCGCCGTGTGGGACTACGCGTGCCTCAAGGCCGACGTCCCCGTCGGCGCCTCATGGCTCCGCGACGTCGCGGCCTATGAGGTCCACGTCCGCAGCGAGCGAGGGTGACCCCCGGTAGCCCATGGACGTTCTGCATACCGCCCACGGCGACGTGGCTCTTCCCGCCTTCTTCCCCGACGCGACGCGGGGGGTGGTGCGCGGGCTGGATGCCGCCGACCTCGAGGCCTGCGGGGTGCCCGGGCTGGTGGTGAATGCGTTCCACCTCGGCAACCGGCCCGGGTCGCGGACGGTGCAGTCGCTCGGCGGGGTGCACGCGCTGATGGGCTGGCAGCGGCCGGTCATCGCCGATTCGGGCGGGTTCCAGATTTTCTCGCTGATCCGCCAGAACCCCAAGCTCGGCTCGATCACGAACAAGGAGGCGATCTTCCGCTCCGCCGAGGGCCAGAAGACCCAACGCCTCAGCCCCGAGAAGTCCATCCAGATCCAGCTTCGGCTCGGGGCCGACATTCTGGTGTGTCTCGACGACTGCACGCATCCCGCGGCGCCGCGCGACGAGCAGGCGGCCGCGGTCGCCCGCACCATCGCCTGGGCCGAGCGGTGCAAGGCCGAGTTCGAGCGGGGCCTCGCCGCGCGGAAGGCCGGCGCGGCGGCGCGCCCGCTGCTCTTCGCCGTCATCCAGGGCGGGAACGAGCCGGAACTGCGGCGTCGCTGCGCGGCGTCGCTCGTGGCGATGGGCTTCGACGGCTACGGCTTCGGCGGCTGGCCGTTCGATTCAGACGGGCGGCTGCTCGCCGACACCCTGGCCCTCACGGCCGACCTGATGCCCGCCGACAAGCCGCGCTACGCCCTCGGCATCGGCAGCCCGGCCGCGCTCGTCGCCTGCGTGAGGATGGGCTACGACCTCTTCGACTGCTCGCTCCCCACCCGCGACGCCCGCCGCGGCCGCCTGTACGTCCTTCGCGACGAGGGCCTGGCATGCGACCGCCTCTACATCCGCGACCGCGCGCATCGCCGCGACGGCACGCCCGTCTCGGCGGCCTGCGACTGCCTCTGCTGCCGCGGCCATACGCGAGCCTACCTCCACCACCTCTTCGCCGTTGGCGACGCCCTTGCCTGGCGCCTCGCCACGATCCACAACCTGCGCTTCTACACCACCCTCCTCGCCCGGCTGAAGAGGACCTGAGAGCCTGCCCGACAACCGCCACCCACTGCGCTGCGGAGAGGACACTCGGATGTTTGACTTTCGGGGCCTTAGGGCTATAATGAAGGGGTTGACGGAGGAGCGGGGTGTGGCGCAGTTTGGCTAGCGCGCGTGCCTTGGGAGCACGAGGTCAGCGGTTCAAATCCGCTCACCCCGACCAGTCGTTCCTGCGGTGGGTGTAGCTCAGTAGGTTAGAGCGACAGACTGTGGCTCTGTAGGCCGAGGGTTCGAATCCCTTCACCCACCCCACCCCACCCGTCTTCGGCGCCCGTAGCTCAGTTGGACAGAGCATCGGATTTCTAATCCGAGGGTCGGGGGTTCGAATCCCTCCGGGCGTGCCAGCGTAACGGACGGTCCACTAAGCACTTAGGCAAGTGCTTTAGGGCCGTTTTTTGTTGGCCCGGAGCCTTGCGGTATGATTCTGGTATGATTACGACACCCTCCGGGGCGTCGTAGTCGTGCCGGAAGGGAGGCCCCGATGCCCCGCAAGCCCGGAGGAGTCGAAGGCGCTGGCTGCGAACACGCTCCACAAGGAAAGGCACTTCCTACTCCTTGAGATGGCACGAGGGCGGGGGGATCCGTCAGGAGTACTTGGGGAACGGGCGTCGGGTGCGGGCGGGTCGGTGGAGGTGCAGGCGGCGGAGCTGATGTTGCTGCTGGAGGGGATCGAGCTGGCGGGCCCGCGGCGGCGGGAGCGCTGGGTGCCGGGGCGGGCCGTGGCGGCGGGCCAACGGGGTGAAACAAAGTCGGGACGCTCCCAACACTTCTGAGCATCGCATCTGAACTAGTCCCAACTGCCTTTCTGTAGTCCCACAAATGCCCACTTCACGGGAGCCGGGCGTGACCCGACCCGGAATCACAGGCGGCCGCGGCGTCTTGCGCAAGGGCACGGGCTCGAAGAGCGCGGAGCCTCCTTCCTCGCGGATCAGGACCAGGTTGTCGAAGGCGTCGGCCAGGTAGATGCCCCAGCGCGAGTCGGGGGTCGGCTGGCACGAGACAAGGAAGTGCTTGTCGCTCATGAGAAGCAGTTGACCGGACGCCCTTCCGTCTCCCCTTCCTGGCCCCATACCACCCCCTCCTGGACCTCTCGTCCTCCGGGGTCCGCTTCGCGTTCACGATCGCCCTCTCGATCTCCTCAGTTCATCCTGCCTTTGCTGCCTGCTCCAGGTGCTGTGCGCAATGCATCGTGCGGGGCGCTTCATTGCGGCATTGTGAGCATGCGGCCGGCAATCCGAGACCCCGCGTCCGGGCCGCGCTTTTCGTAGACACACAGCACGCGTCCCGCGCCATCGGAGGCCAGCGCGGGCCTGGTTTCCTCCGCCGCGCTGGCTGCGATGGGCACGCCGGCCTCGTCGAGCGACTTGAAGCCGTCCACCCGCGCGGCGATGAGGTCGCAGTTCTCGAAGTTCGTCACCTTCTCCCCGCCAAGGTGGTGCCGCTGCCAGACGACGAGCGAGTGCTTGCCGTCCCAGGCGCTCGCGCTTTGCCCCCACGGCCAAGTGGCCCCTGGCTTCTTCTCCCTGCCGAAGTCGAGCCACCCGGGGAGCCTGGACTTGACGCCTGCCGGCTCCTTCACCGCGTCCTGGTTCTCCAGCTTGCCGTCGGGGTTCACGAATGCGGCCCGCATCGCCCCGGGTCCGCCCCAGCCCCAGGGGTCGGGCGGCGAGCGGTGGCCGACGACCAGCCAGCCCTTGGCCGCCGCCGCCGAGAGGGAGAACGCCGCCGCCTTCGTGCTGCGAATGGTCTGGTTTCCCCACTTGGCAGAGTTGAGCGGCTTGCCCTCCGGGCCGAGCATCACGGTGAAGACGGTCTGCGAGCCATAGGCGGCCAGATAGCAGTTGCCGCCCCACGCGAGCTCGGGCTGCGGCGTGGCGCCGGTCTCGATGATCGCGCCCACCTTGCCATCGGCGCTCACGGGCGCGGCGGAGCCGCGGTAGGCCGTCTCCTCACCCACCATTCCCTGCCAGGCCACAAGAAAGCCCTTGCCGTCCGAGGCGACCGAAGGCAGCGCCTGCGTCCGCGGGGCGGCGGCCACAGCGATCGGCTCCGCGTCGAGCACCTTCCCTTCCAGGCTGATGCGCGCAGCCAGCACGTCGTAGTCCTTCCCGTTGCGGAAGTCCTGCCAGACCACAAGGAACAGGCCGCCGCCGAAGGCCACGCGGGGGTGTTCCTGAACGCCGTCCTTGCAGGGAGCGACCTCAATGCCTTTGGGGTCGAGGACCTGGCCGTCAGCCGAGATGCGCGCGGCGAAGACCCGCGCCTTGCCGCCCTTGCCGTGCCAGCCCTCGCGCCAGACGGCCAGGTACACGCCGCCGCCAAACGCCGCGTCGGGCGTGGCCTGAATGCCCTCGCCCGGCCCGTCGGGCAGCAGGAGGGACTCCTCGCCGACCCCGATGCTCCCTTCGCCGCCAGCAGCCAAGGGGACAACTGCGACCATGAGCACGCTGAGAAGGAGGCGTCTCATGGCTTCACCTCCTTCGCGTTGTAGGCCCGCCAGAGTCCGTTCGGCTCGCCCGAGCACGACAGGTAGACGCCCCCCTTCGCGTCGGTCGCCACGACCGCGTTCCAGCACAGGAACACCTCCTCGGCGGGCACGCCGACCGCGTCCTTCGGCCACTTGTACCGGTCGGGCTTGGCGCCGACGACGGTGCGGAGCCAGCTGCCCTTGAGCCAGCGGAAGCGATTCTCGTCCGGCCCGCCGCACCAGAGGGCCTGGTGGAAGGGGTCCCAGCAGACGTAGGCGCAGCCGGAGTTGAAGCTGGCCCAGGTGAGGGCTGGGCCGTCGCAGTTGGCGTTATAGCGCTTCTGCTGCGGCGTCTGCTCCTGGGGCCGCCACTTTTCGGGCTTGGGCATGCCGGCCACGGTGGAGACCTCGCCCTTCTTGAGGTCAATGCGGCGCACACAGAAGTTCCAGTGGTCGGAGAGGTAGAGCGTGTCGTCGTCCTCGCCGGCGCAGAGGTTGCCGCCGAGGCCGATCATGGCGAACGTCGCCTCGGCCAGCGGGCCGTCGGTGCGTTTGCCGCTGTGGACCTTGGCGTTGAGGGTCGTCACTGCGCCGTCCTCGATGCGGCGGATGCGCTCGTTGTGGTCGAGGATGTAGACCGTGCCGCGGGACGTGATGACGATGCTGTCAATGCGCGTGAAGGTGGCGGCCGCGGCGGGGCCGTCGTCGTAGCCCGGCTTGCCTTGCACTCCCGCCACCACCTCGGCCCGGGCCGGGGCGTCGGGGCTGGTCACCAGGCGCCTCAGGCAGTTGCGGCCCGTCAGGTAGAGCCCCTTGTCCTTCGGGTTGTAGGCCACGCCGGCGTGGGCGCAGACCTGTTGGGTCGTGCCCTGAAGCAGATCCCCGTCCTCGAAGACCAGCCGCAGCGTCCCGCTGGCGTCCACCTCCGCCAGGCCGCCTGGGAAGGGGATGATGACCGTGCCATCTGGGAGCGGGCAGGCCCCGCAGCGGCCCAGGCCGCCGACCTCGCGCGCCGGCCCCTGGAGGAACTCCGGCCCGGCCGTGCTGTTGCCCGCGAAGCGGTCCACCAGCCAATCGGCGGCTGAGTCGTCGAGGATCATCTTCGGCATGTCCTCGGGCTGCTGAGCCGCGGCCGCGGCCAGCAGCACCGTCGTGCAGGCTAGAACGCAAACCCATCTCATGGCCATGCCTCCTCTAAGCTTGCAGCCGCCTCGCGCGTGGCTAGCCGGACATCTCGTTCGCCATCGTAGCCCCAAGTGGCACCCGGGCGCAAGTCCCCCATCCCACCATTCCTGCCTTCCTGGCTGTCTCGGGGTACCGCTGCTTCCGGAACCACTTGTCCGACTCGGTGCGCTTGGCGTTCGCGCTAGCTCGCTCAATCTCCTCAGCTCATTCTGCTCGTGCTGCCTCTGACACGTGCTCTGCGGCGTCCACAATGACCACCGTGAAGCGGCTCTGTGGGAACCGAGAGCCGCTTCATGACTTTGCTTCAATATGGAGAAGAAGTGGCCCCCGGTCTCGCCCAGCTGCCGCGCCACTGATCTCGAGGTGGGGAACGCTTCCGATGGCCGGCTTCGCCACGGCGAGTTGGTGCACCGGAAGATAGAACGTGTGGACCTCACCCGCCCGCGTGGGAGCTCGGCTGCGACCTCCGCCGCGGCGGCTGACCAGCCTCAGTCCCCTTCCACGCCGTACTTCTTTCGGAGGACCTGTCCGGCGAGTTTGCGGATCCGCTCCGCCGCCTTTACCGCCGCCGGCTCTTCCGCCCCGATGATGGCGGCCTGCTGTCTCAGCCGCTTGACCATCACGCGGTAATCTCCAATCATGCGATGCTGCGTCCCGGCGATCTCCCGCAGTTCGCGTGTCAGGGTCTTGCACTCGCCGAGGTTCTCGGGGTCGCTCCTTGACGCGATCTCTCTGACCCGTTGGCCGAGCTGGGCGGCGTGCGCCGGGTTCTTGATGGTCGGGAGTTTCTCCTGGTACAGAGCCTCGATCTCCTTCGCGTTCTTCCCGGCCTCGTCGAGCAGTTGGTGGGTGGCGGGCGCCGAGTCCCGCCGCATCGTGGCACACAGCTCGCCCAGTTGCCTGCCGAAGCCGCGGAACTCCAAGACCCTGGCGTTGATGGCTCTGTTGTCGGCCAGGATGTCGTCCACCAGATGGCCGATGAGAACGCTTTCCCTTGCCTCAATACCCAGGATGAAGAGGTACTCGATGGGCGTCGTCGTGTCGCACACCCCGCGGCCGAAGTTCTTCCGTCCCGTGTTGGCGCTCCGGCCCTGAAGCCCCTCTCGGTCCAGCACGTATTCACACGGCCCCACGCCCAGCGTGTCGCGCACGATGTCCACCGGCGTGAAGGTCGCAAGGGGCGTTTCCTTCTTCCTGTCCGACGGGTAAACCAGGACAGAATCCATCGCTCCCTTCACGTCGATGAACCGTCGGGAGAGGCGCACGAGGCCGTTGTCGCCATCGAACCAGCACGGCCACACCATCTCCTGGTAGAGGTACATCCAGGTGTCGCCCCTCCGGTCGTGGAAGTCCCACGAATCGCTCCGGCGTTGGGCGCAGAAGTTCGCCCGCCACTTCGCCGGGAAGGGTCTCTTCCATCCGAGAGCGACGTCCCGATCGGCGTAGGGCTCCCGCAGTCTGTGCTCGTGCCAGATGCCCGGGGAGTGGAGGAGCGCCACGTAGACGCTCTTGCCGTCGAAGGCGATCTCGGTGGCCCCGATGCGGCGCTCCTCCTTCGCCCCCGCCAGGACGAGTTCCGCTTCCTGACTGCCGGTCGGCCACACGCTCATCGCGATGGTATTCTCCCCCTCGAGGAGATTCAGCACGAAATTCTCCGAGGGGACGATCAACCTGGGCCGGGAATAGGATCGCGGATCGAAGACCATATCGGCCCCGAAGAAATCCGGGAGCACGGCGAACCGCGTCGCGGCCTCGACCCGGATTCGACCCGCATTCTGGACCGGCCTGCACTCGATGAACACGCGGCCCCGGGCCAACGAGTAAGTCGTGCGGATCTCCTGCCCGCTCTGCGTCCGGGTCGAGACCTCGAGCGCGACCTCGTCCTCGCTGTTCTTCCGGACCACGATCTGGCCCAGGCTGGTCGTCTGCTGCCCGCCCGGTGCGATGGGAACGAGCCGCACCCGGTCCGTGCCTTGTTGAGGGACAGGCTTCGGGCAGACCAGCGGACCGGCGCTCCGACGACAGAAGACGACGGCGATCCGTTCGTTCTCGACCACGACGTCGCCCTCGAGGGCGTGCGCCGCCGTGCCGGGGCTGACCAGTTCCCAGCCCTTCTTCCCGCCGAGGTCCACCTCTCCCCCGTCGGCGACGCGGCGCGTGTCCCAGAGAACGGTGTGCGGAGCGGTGTCCTCGCCGGCGGCCCCACACCTCCAGCAGAATGTAGCCGCCAGAAGCAAGAGGAGAGCAGCACGTAGTTCCATGCGTCCCATATGCCCCATTGGGTCCCATCTATTCGTATGGCCGCGGGCCCAGCCAGAAGGCGGGCACTTCGTAGTCCTCGCCTCGCCAGCCGCCCTCGATGTAGAATCGGTTTCTCAGGACGCTCTGGCAGGAGGTCATGATCTTCTCGGCAGCGTCTATGAGATCGGGCCGTGTCAACGGCGCGCTTCCGGCCGCGTCCCGCAACTCCACGGCGAGCTTTCGGTACGCCTTGAGCATCTCCTCGCGAGGCCCGACGGCCGCGAGGAGTTCCTTGCAGCATTCCTCGAACCGCTTCCGGTTCTCGCGGGACTCCTTGGCGGTCAACTGCCTGATCCTGGCGCACAGCGGCAGGACCTCCTTCGGGCTTCTCAGGCTGCGCTGCTTCTCGCCAAGCTCGCCGAGCCTCTGCGAGAGGGACGTCGCGCCCTCGAGCTTCGCGGCCGCGGGGCCCACATTCGCTGAAAGGACCTCCCGCGCGAAGCCGGCATACTCCGCCAGCCGCTGGTCCATCCCCTCGACGAAGAGCGGGATGTCATCGCAGAGGTGGCCGGCGTACACGCTGTCCTGCGCCTCCAATTGCCGCTGGAACAGGAAACGCAGGGATTCGATCGTCACGGAGAGCTCTGCCCACGTCGTCGGCCCGGCCGCCCGGCGGTAGCCGGTGAGCCCCTCTTCGTCCAGTGCCCGCTGCGCGGCTTGCAGCCCGAGCGCGTCGCGCACGAGATCCGCGGGGGTCAGCGCATCAAGGGGGGTGCTGGCAGTGCGATCGTAGAGGTAGATCGCGCCGAGCCGCACGGCGGCAGCGAAATCCCTGGTCCTGCGGAAGAGAGCGTCCTTCTTGTCGAAGAACGCGGATTCCTTCTCGCGGAAGAACGTGGAGTAGCGCTTCCCGTCGCCCCGCACCGTCAGGCGCCAGGCGGCCTCGAACGGCATCTGCCACTTGAACCTGAGCGGGTCCGGCTGGCCTTCAGTGCCGAAGCGTTCAAGGTGCCAGGTCCGTTCACCGGAAACGACCCCAGCGGACACGCAGCGGCCCTGAAACGCCACGTCCGCGCCCAGGAGGGACCGCTCTTTCCCCTTCCGTAGTTCCATCCGCTGGCCTTGCTCGGGACAGACCACCACCAGCAGGTCTGATCCGTCCCCAAGCAGTCCGGTCACGACTGGCGCCCACGGCAGGAAGGCTCTCCCCTCGCCGAGCGTCTCCGGACCAACGACGACGTCGTCGCCGAATCGGTCGGTCGCGACAACGCACTGCAACGGCGCCGCAATCCGGAGCTTGCCCGCGTTCTCGATTGGGGTCACCTGAACCAACGCTCGGCTCCCGCCGAGCGACCAGGACGCCTTCAGGGGTGCGCCTTCCGAGCGCGACGAGGATTCCAGCGCGCATTCCTCTGGGCCGTACCGGAGCACCCGGACCGATTCCACCGGCCCGGCCGCCCTGCCCTGCGGGTCCAGCGGGCCGAGCTCGATCGCGCTTCGCCCCGCGCCATTTGGGATCAGGACCGCGCCTGCGCTTCCGGCGAGCAGTAGGAGCACCGCTTTGTCGTTCTCGACCACGTACCCGCCACGCGAGTTTCGTGGCAGGGCATTCCCAAAGGGGACTGCATTCCATCCTTTCCTCTCGCGGCAGAAGGCTGCCCAGTCCGCAGGAACCGCGGCCAGCGGTGGGGCGATCTCCCACAGATGGATGCGAGGCGGCGGGCGAACAGCCGTGCCCTGCACCGGCTGGGGGGTGGGCCTCCTGCCTGGCCGTTCGACCCCCCAGTCCGGGCACAGCACGGAGCGGGCAGCTCCCGGTGGAACCAGGAACGTCCGCGTCCCGTCGGTGCGGGTCACAGCGATCTGCCATGGGCCTTTCGGCCTCGGACCCTGGCAGTAAGCGATCGCGGTCCCGTCTGGCGACCATGCGGGACGACGCTGGATTCCGCCGGTCGTTGTCAGTTGGCGCTTGTGGCTCCCATCGGCGTCCATCATCCAGATGTGCGCCCCGCTCTGGTAGGCGATCCTGTCCCCCGTCGGCGCCCACCTGGGTGCGCCGAGCGTCTCGCCCTCAGCCAGTCGCTTCGGCTCAACCGCACCGGGCGTCATCAGGAAGATCGCGTCGTCTGCGCCGCGGCCAACCACGAACAGAATCTGCCGACCATCGGGAGAGCAGGCCGGCCAGGAGCAGGAGTTCCGGCCTGTGGGGCTGATGACGGACTCTTCTCCGGTCGCGAGCGATCTCCCCACGATCTGGCCTCGGCGGCGGAAGGCAATCCGCCGGCCGTCTGGAAACCAGTCGCCCTGGTCCCCGTCGCAGACCCTCTTCGGCTCCGCCCCTTCCCGGCTCATCGTCCAGAGGCCCGGCGTGCCGCCGCGGGTGGAGGTGAACAGTATCCGGCCGCCGTTGGGGGAGAATCGCGGGTTGACGTCTTCACCGAAGAGGTAGTTGAGCCTTGCGATGTCCGCACCGCGGACATCGCTCAGAAAGGTGCCGACCACGGTTGCGTATTGCTTGCAGACCACGAGAGCGCCGGTCAGCCCAGCGTACTGGGCTTCCTCCTTGCCGCCGCCGAGCGCGGGCACGGCTCCGGCGCACACCAGCGCGATGAGAACAGTGCCCCCCAGGGGCCTCCTGAAAGGCCCACGGCTGAGGCAAGGCCAGCGACAGCTCCCGCTCATCCCGGCTTCCGCCACGTCCAGGGGATCGCTTGTCGGACCCACGGTCGAACGGCACGGATCTTACACCACCGATGCGTGTGACTCAACTGGCCATCGAAGGCGCTGGACATCCCCGTCCCAACCACCTCCCACCACGGTGTCCCTGATGCCGAACTCCGCCGCAGGGTCTGCCTGGACATCGCCGACTACTGTGATCGCTCCGCTGCTGCGGACCCGCTGCTCGTTCGCACGCACGAGTGGCGGCAGCCCGCCGCGTGCAGTTCGGGCCGTCGTGGCAGCGGAAGGGCTTGACACCTCCGCCCGGGTGCGGTATCTGTGGGCTGAACGCAATCGTCCCAGGGGAGCACCAGCTGCTCGAGTGGAACCGAAGAGAATGGTCAAAGGGAGAACCGCTATGCGTCGGACAATGAGCTCCATCGCGGTCCTTGCGGTCCTCTTGTGGAGGGTTTCCCCGCTCTGTGGGGGGACTGTCAGCGAGAGCCTTGGCCCGCCCTCGCTGGGCCATGTCACCCACGCGGGCAAGCTCACGATCGCTCCCGGCGCGGACGGGACCGTGGTGGCCGCCGACCTCTCGTCGATCCCACGGGGGGCGAAGGTCTTCCACGCCTCGCTCATCGCCATCCGCCAGCCCAAGGGGCTCGAGGACCGCCAGGACGACTGGCTCCTGCCGGTGGTCGTCTACGCCTCGCCGGACGCCTCGACGCCGCTCGTGTTCGAGGCCCCCTGGTATCGGAGCTTCGACGTCACCGAGGCCGTCCGCAAAGCCGTTGCGGAGGACGCCAGGACCGCCAAGTTCCTCGTCAAGCAGTTCTACCGTTGGATTCCGCAGTCCACTGAGTTGCGCGTGACCTGGGAGGGCGTGGCGAGCGACCTACCACCGCAGGTCACCGGCGCGCGGGCCTTCCACAGGAGCGGCAACACGTTCATCACGTGGAACGAGGTCGAGAAGCTCACAGACAAGGCAGAACTGACCATCGGCGAGCTGGCCGCGGTCCGCAAGGAGCTGGCCGAGAAGGAGAAGACGCGCAGGGTCCGCTACCGCGTGCTCCGCCACACCCAGCCGATCACGGCTGCAAACGTCGGCGAGGCGCAGATGCTGGCGGATGTCGAGCCGCTGAGCTGCGCGAACTGCGACGGCGGCCTCGACCACTGGAACCGGAAAAGCGAGGCGCAGAACCGCTTCGTCGTCGAGGACGGCAAGGGCAAACTCCCGTGGGGCACGGGCCTCTACGTCCACACGACCACGGAGCAGGAGGGCACGTTCCACTACGCCGTCGTCACGGTCATCAACGGCCGTGCCAACCTGAAAGACATCTCGCCCGCGAACGCCCCCACCGAGCCGGTCAGCGAGAAGGCGAGCCCCATTCCCATCCCGGTCCTCCAACTCGACACAGTGGCGGACAAGAATGAGTTCGGCGGCGTGCGCAATGGGGCGCGGGTCCGCCTCTACGTCACCTGGAACGCCGAGCCATTCACCAACGTGCCGAACATGGCCTATGACTGGTGCGTGACCGTGGACGAGAAGCAGCTCGCCAATCCCGCGCCCGTGGGGCTGTACCTTCACGAATGGGGCGGTACCCACGTGCGGACGACCTGGGCCTGGCCCGGCGGCCGCACCGGCATCCTGGTCAGCGGCAACGACTTCCCGCCGCAGACCTGGTGGTATGGCTGGCACGAGGCCAAGGGCACCTCGCGCTCCTGGGGCACCGGCAAGGTGCACAACTACACCGAACGGCGCGTGCTGGCCTTCCTCGACTGGGTGGCCACGCAGTGGCCGGTGGACAGGAATCGCGTCTTCGCCCAGGGTGGCTCGATGGGCGGCTCCGGCATCTACACCTTCGCCCTGCGGAACGGTGACCGCTTCGCCATGGTCCGAGGCAACGTCGGCATCGCCAACTGGACAATTCGCGGCCATTTCACCACGGCGCTCGAGCTCTGCACCGGCTACCTCAACTGGACCACCATTCCCGCCTCCGACGCGCCCAACGTCGCGGCCCGCATGAACATGGCGCAATGGCTCCGCGAGAACCCCACGGTCGAAACCCCGTTCCTCGCCGCCGGGAACGGCAAGGACGACGGGGCGATCGGCTGGGAGCAAGCGTTGACCTTCTTCCGCGCCCTCCAGGAGACCAGGCGGCCCCACGCCGTCTTCTGGGGGCTGCACGGCCACGGAACGCCGCCCCCCGACCTCCGGACTGACGACAAGCGCACCCAGAAGTTCCGCCTCGACCAGTCCCTGCCCGCCTTTGCCGGGTGCAGCCTCGACAACGACCTCGGTACGGGCAGGAAGCTCGAAAAGCCCAGAGAGGTCAAGAACCGTCACGGCGAGCTGAGGAAGGACTCGTTCGATGGCGACCCGGAAGGGGGCCTGAACCTCTACCTCCGCTGGGAGACCGACGACCTGGTGGACGAGCCGGACAGGTGGGCGATCACAGCCTTCCTGACCGCGGGACGCAACGGGGCACCGAAGGACGAATGCACCGTGGACATCACGCCGCGCTGCTGTCGAGAGTTCAAGCCCAGGCCCGGCGATCACTTCCGATGGACCAACACCTCCGTCGCCGATGGGAAGGGGGTTCAGTCCGGCCGCATCACGGCAGACAAGTGGGGCCTGGTCACCGTGCCGAAGGTGCTCGTGACCAAGGGCAGGAACCGGATCGCTCTCGCGAGAGACTGACCGCTGGCCATAGGAGATCCGTCGGATGAGCCACCGAAGCCTCATTGTGGCGTTCATCGCCTTGGAGTGCTGCTGGGGCCATTCGGTCGCGCTCAGCGAGGGGGAGCGCGCGCAGCCGGACTGGTCCAAGCCGGCGACGCCACAGATCCGCGCCTGGGCCGTCCCAGGCGAGCTCCGGCTCGATCCCCTCACTGGCTCGGCCATCAATCCGTTCGTGAAGGATCGCGACTGGCGAAAGGGCAGCGCCGTCTGGGACGCTCGGAACCAAACGGTCCGCATCGCAGGCGCTCGGAACGAGTGGGTGGGCTTCCATCTCATCATCGAGGCCAGCGGGGAGGATCTGCGGAACGTGGCGGTCCGGGCCGGCCTCTTGACCCTGGCCAACGCGGACCGAGCGCGGGCCATTCCGGCGCAGAGCTTCAGCCTGTTTCGCGTGTGGTACACCGAGGTGACCGAGCCGTCGCGGAACTTCGACGAGCCGGGCGGCGAGTCGTTCAACGCCCTGGGCATGCCCTCCTGCGGGGTGGGCTGGTATGGCGACGCCCTGATCCCCTTCCACGTCCGCGGCTGGGGGGCGCCCTTCGCCGTGCCACGTGGGCGCAACCAGGCTGTTTGGGTGGATCTGAAAATCCCCAAGGGCACGCCGGCTGGCGAGTACCTCGGGAAGTTCGCCATCGCCGCCGACCGCGCCGCCAAGGTCGAGCTCCCCGTGGGCCTGACCGTGTGGGACTTCGACATCCCCGACAAGCCGAGCGTCCGGGCCGAGGCCCCGCTGTATCGAGCCACCATCCCCGGGGCCTGGCGGGTCGGCGAGCGCGACGAGCGGGCGCTGAAGATCGAGCGTCAGTTCTTCCTCCAGGCCCGCGCCCACCGCTTCACGCCCTACGTCTACGATACCTGGCCCGACGCCAAGGGCGAGGGCAAGGATATCCAGGTGGACTGGGCCTTCCACGACCAGCGCTTCGGGCCCTACCTCGACGGCTCGGCCTACGAGGACCGCGTGCCGTTGGAGAGCTACCACGTCCCCATTGACACCTACTGGCCGAGCCCACGCGAGTGGGCCGACACGAAGCCGGACATCTACTACGCCCGCATCCGGGCCGTCCTGGAGCAGTTCGACAAGCACTTCGCCGAGAAGGGCTGGAACCCGCGCATGCACGTCTTCTTCCAGGGATTGGACGAGCCGAGCCGCGAGGGCCAGTTCGCCAAGATCAAGAAGCTCGCGGACATGGTGCACGCCGCGAGCACACGGATCAAGATGCGGCACGACTTCTACACTGCCCTGCGCCGCGACCCGGCGGCGTTCATCCGCAGCTTCGAGGGCTTCATAGACATCTGGAACATCTCCGGCTGCTTCTACGCGGTGGCGCCGCTCCAGGCCCAGCAGGCCAAGGGCAAGGAGTGCTGGTTCTACCAGGGCTCCGAGCCGTGGATCGGCGGGGAGAACCTCGACAACGTCGCCCTCGGCCTGCGCACCTGGGCGTGGATCGCCTGGAAGTACCGCGTGGACGGCTGGCACAACTGGTGCAGCGGGCGCTGGAGCAGCGAGAACATCTTCCTGTACCCCAACAACGGCGGCACCCGCCAGGCCTGGCGGCCCAACTCCAACGGCGTGATGTTCTACCCCGGCGCCGTCCTTAGCGTCGACGAGCTTTGGCCCTCCATCCGCCTGAAGGCCTACCGCCGCGGCAACACCGATTACGAGTACATGGCCATCCTCAGGAACGCCGGCGGCGCCGACAAGGCCGACGCCATCGTGAACGGCCTCATCCACTCCGCACTGGGCGAGGCAAAGAGAAGAGTCATCGGCGACTGGGGCGACTGGAGCCACGATCCCGATGAGTGGGAGGCCGCCAGGGCTAAGCTGGCAGAGGCCATCCTCGGCCTCAAGCACAAAGGCCGATAGCTCGTGAGCCCCGCCCAAGCACGCCTCACGGCCGTACACCTATGGCGGGCCGATGCGCTGAGTTGAGGCCGGCAGGCACCATCATCGGCATCCTGTGGCGCGGCGCCGAGGGACGCCGGCAGCGCCTGACGAGGAAGGAGGGACTCGCCAGAGGGTGTGCACGCTTCGCTTGCCACGCGGTACCGTGACCCCTTCGCTCTTGGGTGAGGCGATGCTCCTATCCAGAGGGCACCGGGCGCTCGCGCGAATGCTCTGCGTTCAGAGCTCCACCCCGGCCGGGTCGGGTGCCTCACCCGTGCACCAGGGGGGGTGAGCGCCTAGCGGGGGGCGGCGGAGCAAGTGCCGTGATGGCCGTAAGAGCCCAATCTGCCAAAGGTTACAGCCAGTGGCGAGTCCCACGCAGCCAGCTAGTTGCGCTAGGCGCTCACGTGTGCGCAATGGGAGGTGAGCGCCTAGCGGGGGGCGGCGGAGCAAGTGCCGTGATGGCCGTAAGAGCCCAATCTGCCGAAGGTTACAGCCAGTGGCGAGTCCCACGCAGCCAGCTAGTTGCGCTAGGCGCTCACGTGTGCGCAATGGGAGGTGAGCGCCTAGCGCGGGCGCCTGGGGGGGCCGCTCCGGGCGATCGCTTCAGGCGGATGAGCCCTATCTTGCGACTACCGCCGGCGAGGCCCCAAAGCCACGTTGTATTCAACACAACCACGCCTTGACACTCACCGCCCCGAGCTACGGACACTGCCGCTGGTCCTGAGGCACATCTCCCCTCTCCTTCAACGCCTCGGAAACACCTGCTGGCGGGCGACGAAGTGGATGTCGCGGCGGATAGCGTCTTCGAGGAGCGAGAGGATTCGCCGCCTGGGGTGCTCCCTCGGCATCGCCTCCAGCGCGGCAGCGAAGTCCTTGACGAGTTCGAAGATCATCTCATGCCCTCCGGCCGATGTCTGCGAGGTCGCGGGAAGACAAAGCGCGCCAAGCAGTCGCGCGCAGCCCGTATGTCGCGGAAGGGCGAGGAGGTGAAGACGCGGACCGTTCGCCAACCGTGAGCCATGGCACCCTCAAGCTCTGGGTCTACTGGCGGGATGAAGGATAGCACCCAGGCCGGGCCACGTCAACTGCCCTGCACCCCGCGGGCCCTCCGACGCCCAAAGCTCGTTTGCCGTGAGGATGGAGGATAGCACTCGGAACGGGCTACTTCATCACCGCAGTGCGCGCGCCGAGGCCGACTACAGCCTTTGGTGGGATGGCGGCAACACGACAAGCAGCCCTACGCTTGGCCTCGATGGCCAGCCGGGGATTCGTCGCCCTCTTGGAGGCGCTCGACAGCCGCGGCCACCGCCTCACAAGCCCGCCTCACAGATGCCCGCGCCGGAGCTGCACACCAATTGAGTACGATGTCCCGAGACTGGCCTTGATGAGATCCAGTCACAACAGCATTCGCATGAATCTCAGTGCTGAGCAAAGAAGAACCAGGCGGCAACTGCTCCCACCAGAAGCACGAAAACACAGACCACCCACGCAACCACGTTGCTCTTGCGGTTACAGATGCAAAGGCAGTTGGGGCACTGCACGAGCTTGAGTTCCCCGTGAAGACCAGTGTACTCCGAGAACACCAATCCACATTGCGGGCATTTGAACTTCTCTTTCATCACTTCATCTCCGTTGGGTTGGTCGAGCGAGCCCCGGTTCTCGGGACCTCGTTCACGTTCAAGAAAGACCGTTTGAGATTGCGCGTCGACAAGTGGCCATGTTGGGCTCCAGGCCGCCGCTCCTGAATCCCAATGACTTGGCTCTTTCATAGGCATGAAGCGCCTCACGGAAGCGCCTCGATTGTGCCAGGCAGATGCCCAACAGATACCACACGTCAGCGTATTCCGGCTCGATATTCAGAGCCTCGCGACACAGAACTGCGGCTTCGCCGTAGCGTTTCTGTTTCGACAGAATCAAGGCTTTGTTCCTGAGAACATCCGGCATGAGGGTGGGATCAGAACGGCCCGCCCTGTCCAACAATTCGATTGCCTTCTCGAATTGTCCATGCCCGGCCAGTTCAATGCCCTGCTCCAAGAGCAAGGCGGCCTGCCTATCGGGCTCGTGCTCCCAACGCTCAAGCGGGCGCTTCCTGATACGCAGGAACTTCTGGAGCTTCATCAGGTCCGAGAGTCTCGGGTCTATCCTCTCCAATGCATTGGCGACGTTAGCGCGCATCTCACAATTCCACCCCAGCAAGGTCACTCTCTGACCTGAAGGTTTGACATCCATCGGCAGATGGCCCTGTTTGATTATGAACTGGAACTGATCTTGCGGTACAGGTCGCTCCGTCAGCGGCGTACCCAACCCAAACAACGTGGCTCGGGCTAGCCAGAGCCATGGTTGCATGCACAGGGCGTAGGCCAGTAGCGCTGCCGCACCCTCCGCCTTGTCGGGGAAGACGTAATTGGCGTTCTCTAGCGCCATCATCAAGTCCCCCTGCACGTGGATCGGCAGATGCGCGGTGCTCAATGCCCTTGCGATATGGTATCTGACGAGCCATGCCGACAGAACAGGCGGGTAGGACAGAAGTACCTCGACGACGCCCTTGAGCTGCTCTGGGGTGCGGGTGTTGGCCTTGCCCCTGTCCGTCATAGGCTGACCCGTCATGCTCAAGTTCCCTTTCCTGAACGCCTCCACGAGGAGTTGGTCTGCCGGCAAGGCCATCCTCTGACACTCAAACTCCGCATCGCGGATGAGCCGCGCCTTGATCTCGGAATACGCTATGGCATTCCTGATGAACCTGAACATAGGTGTACCCTTTCCTTCTGTGCGCTGGCTGTACGAAGGCCAACAGTACTGAACATCGAGACGGTTCCCTGTTGATCGCAGGTAGTCACCAGATCGCCTGTTGGACGAATGGAAGCGAAGGCCAACGCGTTCGCTACCGGTAGTACCCATTGGTCGTCGAGTCCCTGGGCAGTCGTGTCCATGATGTGGCACTCCGATAGAGTGGGGATGTAGACCACAACCTGTTTGCAGCCTGAGCGGAGGCACATCAGTTTGGCGGGTTCGGAGAAACACCTCTCGGCAGTCTGCTCGAGCGTCACCAAGTTCCAGAGAGTGACCACACAGCCGCCGGCCGTTACACGCGAGGTAATGAACGCGTCGTCCTCAGAAACGAGAAGGTCAATGCCTTGGACAGCCAGTTCGCTGCCGAATGGCCCCGCGATCCTGTGCCCGCTGGCCGCATGCGGACTGAACCAGATGGCGATAACATCACGAGGCCATAGCTTGTTGAAACGGCAGCCGTGACCCAGCACTAGAACTGTGCCGTCATCTGAGAGCCGGACCGCACAAGCAACCATGGGCACGGAGAGCGTTGTGTGCCTTCCTGTGTCGACAAACACCCACTCAAGTCGCTCCCTGGCAAACACACAGACGATCCGACCGTTGGGCGAAACGGAAACGACCGATCCTGCCTCCATGCGAGCGCTGAACCTGCCGCGTGCATCCACCCCGTCGACTGTATCTCTGAGCCACCACTGACCGTCGTGGGTAACTAGAAGATGGAATCGGCATGAGGACACGGCGGATGCCGCAATGGGTTTGCCCAAGGATACGGGACGGCGCGACGCGTGTTGCTGCCAATTCGGCTCGGCGATGTCGAATGAGCGCATGTGCCCTGCATGCTGGGTAACCGTTACCGAATGGCCGGCGTGAGTGTAGTCAACAGCCTGGACTTGGGGTGACTCAAGCCCACCAACATCGAGAGCGCCTGGTAAGTCCACTAGATGGCACTGCTGGTCTCCTGAGGCCGCGACCATGAGTAGTGACCCTCCGGCAGCCGAGGCAAGCCGGACCGTTCCCCGGCCACATCCGAGGATCTTGGCCGGCGTGGTTCGCCTAGACAGAGAGACATGGAACACATTACCGCCGAAGTCGGCCACCGCGACGGCCGAATCGTCGAGGAACGTGCCCACAATGAGCGGAGTATCAGGAGGCGAGTCCAGCACGGAAGTCGCCCTGACCCGCCTGCTGTGAATCCCGGTCGGCCATATCCGACAGCTTCCGTCCTTGCCGACACTCATGACCGACTCGCCCGAGGGTGACAAGCTGATATCGGACACGCCACCAGCATGGCAGCGGATATCCTTCAGATGGGCACCAGACACCGTGGACCAGATCGTGCAAACGCCATCGCCACCGGCAGCGATGACGCTCGCATCATCACGTGAGAAGATGACCTTACGCATGAGCCTGCCAGGAGTTGCATACCTCCAAAGCAACTCACCGCTCTGCAAGTCGAATACGCCCACCCACCCTGCGCGGCTGGACACGCCGCAGGCTGCAAGCTTCTTGCCATCCTTTGCGAACACGACGGAGAGCAGTTCGCCGTCCGGGACACGGAACGTACGCTCTCGGGATCCATAGGTGTCTAGAACAAGGCATATTGTGCCGGCCTCTTGCGACCACTGGGCGCATCCCAGAAGGGACCCGTCCGCTGACAGCGCGACGGTGGAGTAACGGAACCCGACATCCGCGGGGAGTCTCAAGATCTCGCTGTCGGAATCCCTGTTGATCAGCCGCACTCGCTCTCCCGAACAGAGGGCGATTCGCCGACCATCGGCACTGGTTGAGGCCGCAACCGGCTCGCCCTCGAAGGGAATCGTATGATGATACACCCCTGATGACCGCGTTGCTCTCTCTAACCGAAGCCACCGGAATCCCGGTGTCTGACATTGCTTCTCGTCCCGCCACCGCCGAACAGAAGTACCCAGTTCCGCCGCTTCGGGGCAGTCGTACCACCAGCACGAATTCCACGTGCACTGGAAGAGGGTGGTGGGGTGGCGGGCGATGAAGTGAATGTCGCGGCGGATGGCTTCTTTGAGGAGCGAGAGGATGTGGTGCCGGGGATGGGACGCTGGCATTGCGGCAAGGGCGTCGTGGAAGTCCTTGACGAGGTCGAAGATCATGGCTTGGCCTCCCCTGCCGCTGCGGCGGGCTCGGTGGCGGGCTGCTCGCGGAAGTTGGGATCGGCCTCGGCCTTTGCCTCGAGGAATTGCCAGTCGGTGAGGAGGTCGGCGACGGCGTCCCAGTAGGGGCTCTTGGGGTCGTTCTTGCCGCCGAGCTTGGCGGCCTCGAGGCGATGGTAGGGCAGCTCGACGACTTTGCGGACGTTTGCCGGCCGCGGAGTGGGGGGCAACCGCTTGGCTCGGGCACGCTGGGCTTCGAGCGACTCGGCCCAGTAGTCCAGTTTGTGAAAGTAGTCGCCTAGGCGGACGTGGACGGCAAGCCGCGCGTCCTCCGTGGCGAGGTAGCGGAGGTTGACGGCCTCGGCAACCTGGCGATGGTAGAAGTTCATCACGACCGTGCCGTCGGCACGCCGCTCGGTCATGTAGGGCTTGAGGTCGGCACGCAGGCGCGACCAGATGACGACGGGCAGGCGGTCAACCTTAGGGGATTCGGGGTTGCGGCTGAGGAAATCCTCCATCACGGCTCCCTCGGCGGACAAGATGTCGAGTAGCTCATCCTCCGTGAGCCCGTTCTTCGCGGCGGCGATGCTGCCGAGGGCGCGCTCGACGAGGAGCCGTCCGTGGCGGCGCGGCTGTTCGAGGCCGCGGAGCATGTCCGCCAGGATGCCCTCGACGCTGTCGCCGAGGCCGGGGATGGCGTCGGCGCCGCACGGCAACCCGTCCCAGGAGCGCCAGCGCCGTGCCTCCTCGAAGGCGACCTTGAGATAGAGCGGGCGGCCGTTGGAGGCGAACTTGTCGAGGACGTCTCTCCGCTGGTCGTCCTGGAGTGTGCGGCGGGCATCGTCGAGCCAGGTCTCCAGCAGCGTTCCGCCGTCTTGGGCGCTCAGCGCGCCGACCTCCACGAGGCGGTCTGGCCAGATGCGTCGGGCGATGTCGCAGCACTCGCCGGCGGCGCCCTCGGCGTCGAGCGCGGAGACGACGAGCTTGACGCCGGGCGCCAGCTCGCGCGGCAGCCAGTAGAGCATCCGCGCGTTGTCGGTGGGATTGAGTTGGTCAAGGGCGTCGAGGAAGACAACGGCGCGGGCGGGAGGCGCCGCCTGCGCGTCGGCCTTCTCCGAGCCGGCGAGGCGTTCGCGGAATGCCTTGACCAGCTCGTTCATGTCAGAGGGCGGCGACGGGATGCCGAGCTGCTCGCAGAGGCTGCGCAGGAGGGAGCGAAGGTCGGCCGAGCCAGGCGTTGCGCCGATGAAGCGGGCGACCACCTGCTCAGGCTTGGTGAGGGTGAGCCAGGCGTGCGCCATCAGCGCCGTCTTGCCGCTGCCCGAGACGCCGTGGATGACGAGGGGGCGGTTGTCCTGGCTATCGCCGAGGTAGGCATTGATCCGCGCGAGCACATCGAGCCGGCCGATGAAGTGGCGGCTGCGGTCCTGGGCGAACTCCAGGTGGGCTTCCTTTTCCCGCTCCAGTTCCGGCCTCTGCTGGAACGCTTTCAGCTCTGCGTCAATGATGCCTTCCAGGTCCTGGACGACGCGCTCGCACAGGGCATCGAGGTCGGACTCTGGGTGGTCGCCTTGCCACTTCGCCTCGTAACGGCAGATGTGCTCGGGGGGCAGGCGATGCTCCAACTGCCCCTTGAGGGCGGCCAGGCACTCCCTGTCGGCGCCCGTGTCAACAAAGCCGGCAGCCGAGCCGTCGGCCGGGGCGTCCTTGATCTCGCGGAAGTAGGCGAAGACGTGCTTCTCCGCGTCGAGGCCGGGATGCAGGGCACCGTGATCGATCTCCTGATGCGTCGCCGAGCGCTCGTAGCGCTG
Source organism: Planctomycetota bacterium (assembly GCA_035527715.1). Classification (GTDB taxonomy): domain Bacteria; phylum Planctomycetota; class PUPC01; order DSUN01; family DSUN01; genus DSUN01. Next base: position 62,905 of record DATKZY010000175.1, read on the forward strand.
ACGGCGGGGGTCGTCTGCCGCCCAGCCGAGCTGGCCTATGGCGGAGACGAGGAGCGCGTGCATGTCGGCCTCGCGCCTGTGCCAATCCTCCGCCTCGTCGCGGCAGATGCGCCGCTTGTCGGCGTCTGAGACGTTCTTCGGGAAGTCGACCGTTCGCGGCTGGAGGACATACTCCGCGGGGACCGCGTTCAGGTCCTTGCGATACCACCCGAGGCGGTTGGCGGCCGCGCCGTCGCGCCACGGGGGCACGTCCTGGCCTGTCACGAGCAGTGGCCCCTGGGGTTCCGGCACGCGGGCGAGGATCGCCTCGAACTCATCGGCGGGGATTTGCTCGGGGAGCGGTCGCCAGCCGTAGCGCTCGCCCAGAAGGACGATGAAGTTGGGCTTCGGCGACACCTGCTGGCATCGGGCGAGTTCCTCGAAGCAGATGCGCATCGTCTGCTGGTCGAGGGCCGCTTCCTGGCTCACGCCCCAGCGCAGGTCAATCGCCTGGAAGCGTGCACCGCGCTTCTGGCAGTAGTCTCGCAGCCTCGGGAACGCCTTCTCCTGAAGTGCGTTCCGTTCCGCGATCAGGTCCCTGAACGTCGAGCTGACGAACACTCGGAAGATTAGATCTCGTCGTGTCATGAGGCATCCCCTTCAGTTGTCAATCGGCGGCCTGACCACGGGGATATCAGTGAAAGAGGATACAGACCGAAACAGGATCGGCGCCGCGCCGCGTGCATGTCGCGGAGATGAAGATGCGGACGGTTTGCCAGGAGACAGTGGCGGGCACGCGGGGAATCCTCCTCGGTGGAGGCACATTCGCGGTATTTGCCTCCCGCGCAGATTACAGGCCGGAATCTCTCGTGTCAAGCGACTCCGCTTCTGAGGCGGCCCAAGCTCGCCAGCGGCGGCAGTTGTGTCGCATCCGTCGGGGCTCAAGACGACCCAGAAACCCTCGGGCGCGCCGGCACCCTGCCCATTTGGCAACCCGACGCGGTCCGCCTATGATCCACGCGGCCGCGGAGCTCTTGCCCGCGGAGGGTCGCCCGTGCCCTGCGACCTCTTCATCAGCCACTCGCGGCGCGATAACGCTCAGGGGCGCATCAGCGAGTTGGTCGAGCGGATCAAGGCCGACTTCGCGGCCTTCATCGCCTCGGTCAGGAACTGGCGGAGGATGTCCCGGGCGCGGGCCTCCACGGCCGTGCGAAGCCCGATCTTGCGCGTGCGCTCGGTGACCGACATCGACCCGAGCCGCACGCATTGCAGCGAGAATCCGATGCCAAGGGGTCCGGCTGCCGTCGGCGCCTTTGTGGACGGGCGGGCCGAAGGCTGTGGAAAGGAGGCCATCGTGGCCAAGCTCGAAGCGTAGGAGAACTTGACACCCGTCGTGTGGCGGGGTATCTATGGCAGAGGCGGCGCTCTTCTTGCCCGCGACCTGCGGCGCTTTCCAGCCGGCGTTCACAGACCACGATGGCCCGAAGCGCACACTACTCAGGCGCCCGCCGTGCCCAAGAAGGTCTGACGACGTGCAGTCTCTGGGGGCAACGGATAGTGAAACCTGCAATCTGCCTGGCTCTGGCGGCGACAGCGGTCTTGTCTGTGGCATCCGGAGGAGAAGTCGGGTTCGTCGCAAGACCCACCACGAAAAGGTCTGGTGACAGGACGGTCATCTCGTTCGCGGTCAACGTCACGACCGACGTCGAGGTGGCGATCCTCGATGCCAAGGGGAAGGTGGTCAGGCACCTGGCCGCCGGCGTGCTCGGCGGGAAGAACCCGCCTCCGCTGCCGCTCAAGGCCGGGCTGTCCCAAGGCCTGGAGTGGGATGGGAAGGACGACTGCGGGAAGCCGGCGGCCGACCCTGCCGCGCTTTCCGTACGCGTCCGGGCGGGGATGGGCGTGTCGCTGGAGCGCGTTGTCGGCGGGGACCCCTACGCCTTCTATTCCAGGGAAATGGGGCAGGGTGATCATGCCGCCTGGAGAATCACAGGCCTGGAAGCCAAGCCGGACGGCAGCGTGTACGTCATGGGGAACGCCAACAACTACGGGCCGCCAACGATCCGCCAGTACGATGCGATGGGGGACTATCGGCGCACGCTGTTTCCACTCCCCGCGGGGAAGCCGATCGAGGACCTGAAAGGCTGGGGCGTGAACGTCAGGGGGGACGGAACCTATTCGCCGAAGTACAACGACCTGAGCTCCCCCGCCATGAGCACAACCCTGATCAGCGCGACCCGGGGCGGATGCGCGAGTCTGCTCCCGACGCCTGACAAGGACAGGCTGACGCTGCGAAGCCGAGACCATCGCCTGATGACGATCGGCACGGACGGCACGCTGCGCGAGTACCGTCCAGGGCCTGCCTTCGCCGACCCGCCCGTCCCCAAGGAGGGACTCCTCGGCCCGTTCTTCTCCGCCTGCTCTCCGGACGGAAGAGCCATGTACGTGAGCGGGCCGTTCTCATGCGACAACAGGTACGGCTCTGTCCTGGCCGTGCACACCAAGGGCTTCTGGCGCGACGGGCAGGTGTGGAAGGTTGACCTGGCCACGCGAAAGGTCAGCGTGTTCTTCGCGCTGGATGAAAGCGAGGTCATGGGCGATCTTGTTGCGCGCGGCAGTTCGCCGATAGCCGACTCCAAGTCCAACCCGTATGCCGCCTTTCACGGCGTCGCGGTGGATGCCGATCATCACATATTTGTCTGCGACCGCCAGAACAAGCGCGTCGTTGTCCTGGACCACGACGGCAAGATCATCCGCGAAATCCCGGTCATGTACCCGGATGCCATTGCGCTTCATCCGACGTCGAAGGCGCTCTACGTGACGACCCGCGTCGGCAACTATCACAGGAAGGGGGAGCTGAAGCTCCTGAAATTCAACGACTGGACGAAGGACGCCGAGCCGGCCGTTACATTGCCCTTGTGTCCGGTCGGCACGTATCGCCAGAACTCATTCCTGGCGGTGTGCGAGAACAAGGGGGATGTCCTGGTCTGGGTCGCGTACACCACGCTTCCAGTCCGCATCTACCGGGACAGGGGCGCGGCCCTCGAACTGGTCAAGGACTTCTACGAGGCGGGCCCGCAGCGCGCCCTGGACCTGCAGCATATCGCGGTGGACCGGGAGACGGAGGACGTCTATGTCTCCGATGGCTTCGGGTCCTGTTTCCGGATCAGCGACTGGAAGGCCCCCCGGTTCGTGCGATGCATGAGGGACGAGAAGAATCCGCTTCCGGCGGTGAGCCTGGCGATTGATGCCCGCAACCGCCGTCTCTATGCGCACTCCCACATGAGCGCCGTACTGCGGTACAAGATGGAAGGCCAATACTTCCCCCCGGACCCGGTGGGCGAGTCGGGAAGCAACGCCGTCACGCCGCGCCTGTGCAACGACTGGCGGATCGGCCTGGGCTTTGGCGACAGGGGACTGGCCGTCGCTCCCGACGGGGGCCTGGCCACATTGGGGGCGATCCTGAACGGAAGGGGGGATGACTACACCGGATACCTGCATTTCTTCAAAGCCGACGCTGCCAGGACGCCCTGGCAGCCGCTCTTCTTCAAGGGCTTTGGCAAGGCCCGCTCCGGCGGCATCCGGTTCGATCTCCGGGGCAACCTGTACGTGGGCAAGTACGAAGGTAAGCCGAAGGACCCGCCGAGCGGGTTCGAAAAGGACAGCAACTTCATCGGCAGCATGGGCCGCATCTACAAGTTCGCCCCCACCGGATCGGCCGAGAGCGGCAACCTGTTCCCAACGGAACCCGCCGCGCCGGCGAAGATCTATGATGTTCACTACGGTTCCATCGGGCCGGTGTTCGGCAGGACCCCTCGCTTTGGGGTAGACAGATATGGCCGGATCTACTACCCGACGTCGCTTCTGCCCCGGGTGTCGGTGATGGACAATGAGGGCAACGGGATTCTCAGCTTCGGCACCTACGGCAACCGCGATTCCATGGGCGGCCTGGAGGGCGACCTGGTGCCCACCCGGGACATCCCCATGGCCTGGCCCAACAGCGTGGAGGTGACGGATGACTACATCTACGTGGGAGACCTGGTGAACATCAGGCTGCTTCGAGTCCGGAAGACCTTCCAGCTCGACAGTTCGCGCCCGTGACATGGGCTCGAACCGGGGAGCCAGTAGTTACCTCCCACAGAACAACAGAGCGTCGCTGTTCACCGCGGTTGGCTGGAGTCTGTCATGGAAACACTACCCTTCTGATCCCGCGGAGGCCCAACCACGTCGCTTGCGCTCGGGGCTGGATCGCGTCTGACGCGTTCCGGCCTCCAGCGTCCAGGCGTGCAGACGACGGAGAACAGATCTCATTGGTCGCCGCGGCCAGTTCCCAAGAGGGGATCCGCTCCCAGTGTTTTGCCCGTGTGGTCAGTGGGGCGCGCCGGTCTTGTCAGCAGTCTTCGTGAAGTGCCGCGAGCGTATCGCGCGGCTCAGCCGGCCCCCCGTGCCGCCGCGAACCCTCCAGTTCATGCTCTGACGGTGTCCCTGGGGAATGCTCTGACGGCTCCAGGGTCTATGCGCGCGCACGCTGTGTCGCCAATCTGCCACGAGGCCCCGCTACTTCGGTGGGCGGCGTGTGCTCTCGACCTCGCTCGGGCCAGGCCCCACGCCGCGAAATCCCGATCACCCGATGCCCAGCACCGCTTCGCGGTCCACAGATTCCCACAGATTCGCACGGAGAGGGGAACAACAGCGCGCGGGTCTCAGAGCCTGACTGTGGCCCTTCTGGATCTGTGACAATCTGTGGACGCGTCTTCTCCGTACCCGACCACCGAACACCGAGGAATTCCCACCGCGGATTACGCGGATGGCCGCGGATGGGACAAGCCGGCAGGGCGTGCATACTTGCACGCGGAACCGACCTCGAAACCGGTTTGCCACACAGGGGCCACAGAGGGGGCCAAAGAGAGTCAGCAGAGAACAGCCTCACCACAGATTGCACTGATTCCACGGATGGGCACGGATGAGGCCGTGCCTCCGGCCCTACTGCCCGTGAAAAATGTAGAATGACGGGCTGACACCATCATCCCCCCATCATCCCTTGACACCACTATCCCCCATAGGCCCTTCGCGCGAGGACACAGGCCAGCTGACCGGACACCCACAATGTTTCGATGTCATAGCCTTGCCGTCTGAGGAGCCGCTCAAGCTTGGCCGGCGGCAGGATGCCATAGTAGTAGTTTCCACGAGAAGTCTTGAGGATCCACCCGTCGAGGTACTTGACCGATCCCTTCGCGGATGCCATTCTCTTGAAGTCAGAGTTCCTGAACTGAGTGACGAAGAGACAGTGACCGCCCCGCGAGAGACCAGAAAGGATCGCCCGAAGAAGAGAGCAACGCTCGCGCACTGAAGGAATTGCGGATATCACATTTGCGCACAATGCCAAGCCGTACGTGCTCTTGTCGCTCAGGAACTCCCTGGGCGTCATGGCCCTTGCGTTCGGCCAATGCTCTGAGATGTAGCAACGCACACTTGTCAACTCCCCCAGAATCCGCTGTCTCCGTTCCAGTTGGAGAGCGGAGTCAATCAGGGTTAATCGCTTGCACCGCTGGGCGAGGATCGGCGCATAGCGCAGTTTTCCGCAACCGTAATCGAGGCCATTGCACACCGGGTTATGTGCCAGCAACCACTCGCGCACCGCTCTCGCGGCCTGTGAGGCAGGCTTCGCGGCATTCTCTGTCCGAATCTCAATCCCTCTCACTCTATAACGCACGGAACACCTCGGCCACCGCCTCTGCGGTGTCCTCCTGCGCCATGATCTGCTGAACTTCTTGGTACGCATACCGTCGGCAGCCCCGCATTATGCCCTTGAGTACCGCCGTCAGCAACGCCACGGTCACCAAAGCGCCACAGGCTTCTGCAGGTTGCCCAGAGATGATCAGCACTATTCCCGTCGTCGCCGCGATGACTGCGGCTTCCACCACCACCCAGTACCAGCACCACTGATCCAGCGCCATCGTCACGTAATGTGGGTCGATGCGTGTGCGGCTAGGGTCAGAACTTGCATACTTGTAGAAAACGCGGTGCATTAGGTCGTTCCTTCGCCTTGAGATCTCCGGCACCTTATCCACTGGCAACGAGACACCCGAAGCTAGCGCCATGGGCATCAGGATCTCGTGGACATCAAAAGCCGCGCGAATCCCCAGGATGTCGGAAACCCTGTCATGCAGTTTGAAAATCCGACTTAAGCCGGTGAACACAACTGCCACCAGGAAGGCCCCCACGCCAATGGTTATGCTTGCCCACGTCACGGTTGAAGAGCCCCAATCAAGCAACCTATCGAGCTTCGGCACCCTCGATGCCAAGTACATCACTGCAATCAGGCTGAAGCAGAAATTGAAGAAACCGATTTTCCGAAGCATCTTTGAGTAACTACTAACGGTCCCAAATGGGTTGATGTCCATGTGTTGAATGCTCCTCGGGAGTTGTCCTGGCTCAGCGTGAATTGGGCAAACGGCCCTCGGAAATCAGAGGCTCGGACGGACGACTGGCCTTCGGCCAGTCACCATTCGACAAGCTTAGGGTGCCCGCGTGCGTTTCAACGGCCGGATGGAGTGTAGGCGTCTCTTTCCGGTTTGTCAAGAGCTTCTGCGGGTCGGGTGCGAGGCGGAATTGCAGGTGAACGCGGGCGGCATGGCCGCCACCGAGCTTGCCTCGGTGGGCACGCGGGTCGCGCGGTTGCAGCGGCGGCGGGGCGGGGCTATACTAGGGCGGTGGGGGACGATGGGGGGGGCCGCGAGGACAGTCGGCAGTGTAGGGCGTGCATACTCGCACGCGGAACGAGCCGCAGGGAATGTGCAGGTGGGCGATGGGCGCTGAAGAGAAGCAGGACGACCGCAGGGAAGCTCGGGGCGAGGGGCGGCCCGAAGGGCACGCCGCGTCCCCGCTCCACCACAGGCCGCGGAGGGAGGGGGTGGTGCGGGTGGAGGGGGCGGACCTGCTGAAGCTGGTCCGCGACGCGGAGGGGCACGTGCACCTGCCGGGGGCACAGGCCGCGCCCGGGGCGCCGGCAACTCGCCCAATCGCTCGCGGGCCCGCCGACGAGCGGTTCTTCCGGGTGATCCTGGACAGCATCGCCGACGGGGTGTTCACGGTGGACAGGAACTGGAATATCACGTCGTTCAACCGTGCGGCGGAGGTGATCACGGGCATCCCGCGGGAGAAGGCGGTGGGGTGGAAGTGCCACGACGTGTTTCACGCGAACATCTGCCAGACGGCGTGCGCGCTCCGACACACGATGGAGACGGGGGAGCCGGTGGTGGACCAGCCCGTGAACATTGTGGACGGGAAGGCCCGCGTGGTGCCGGTGCGCATCAGCACGGCGGTGCTGCGCGACGAGGAGGGGGATATCGTGGGCGGGGTGGAGACGTTCCGCGACGTGTCGGCGATCGAGGAGCTGCGCAAGGAGGTCGCCCGGCAGTACACGTTCGAGGACATCGTCAGCAAGAACCACCGCATCCAGGAGATCTTCAACATCCTGCCCGACATCGCGGAGAGCGACAGCACGGTGCTCGTCGAGGGGCCGAGCGGGTCGGGCAAGGAGCTGTTCGCCCGGGCCATCCACAACCTGAGCGCGCGTGGCGACAAGCCGCTCGTGGTGGTGAACTGCGGGGCGCTGCCCGATACGCTGCTGGAGAGCGAGCTGTTCGGCTACATGGCCGGGGCGTTCACGGACGCCAAGCGCGACAAGCCCGGCCGCATCGCTCTGGCCGAGGGGGGGACGCTGTTCCTCGACGAAGTCGGCGACATGTCCCCCGCGCTCCAGGTGCGGCTGCTGCGGGTGCTTCAGCAGCGGGAGTACGAGCCGCTCGGCGCCACCGTGCCCGCCAAGGCCGACGTGCGGGTCATCGCGGCCACGAACAGGAGGCTGGCCGACCTCGTCAGAAGTGGCGTCTTCCGCGAGGATCTCTTCTACCGCCTCAATGTCCTCAAGATCGAGCTTCCGCGGCTCGCGGAGCGCCGCGAGGATATCCCGTTGCTCGTGGACCACTTCCTCGAGCGCCTGAGCCTGCGGCAGGGGCGTCCCGCGCCGCGGGTCTCCGATGACGTCCTGGGGCTGTTGCTCCGCCACGACTTCCCGGGGAATGTGCGCGAGTTGGAGAACATCCTCGAACACGCCTTCGTGCTGTGCCGAGAGGGGGACATTCGCCGCGCCTGCCTGCCACCCGAGTTCCTTCGGGAAGTGGAGCATATCGAGAGCACACTGGCGCCCCCGGGGAGCATCGAGGAGAATGAGGCCCGCCTCATCCGCGAGGCCCTCGCCCGCCACAGCGGCCACCGCAGCAAGGCCGCGGCCGACCTCCACATTCATCCCTCCACCCTCTGGCGGAAGATGAAGCGGTACGGCATCCGGTATCCCTGAGTCTTCCGTCGCTTCCCTTCAGGCTTCTCCGTCCTCCCGATGCGGGCGCAGGGCCATTGCATGATGCAATGGCCATTGCAGAGCGCGACTGCGGTATGCAATGCCGCGGCGGAACCGCCCGTTCCATCAGCGGGTCGTCAGAGTTCGCATCCAATTGGCAGTTCAGTACTTGTGGGGATCAAGGCGCGGTTCTGTGTAGACTGGCACGCCGTGTGCTTCGTGCTCCCTGTCGGAGACGGTGATCATGAAAGTCGCAATCCCGCTCTTCGGCAGCCGCGTCTCCCCTCGCTTCGATTCCGGTGCCCAACTGCTGGTCGCAGAGGTGGAGGATGGAGCAGTTGGGGCAGCGGAGCAAGTGACCGATGCGGCAGGGAATCCGCTCCAGCGCGTGGCCCACCTGCGGGAGCTTGAGGTGGACACCGTGATTTGCGGCGCGGTGACGGAGTTCCTGCTACGGCACCTGGCCGCGAATGGGATTCGCGTGTTTCCGTGGGTGTTCTGCGAGGCCGGCGAGGCGCTCGAGGCACTGGCACACGGCGAGCTTCCCGCATCGCCTCCGCCAGGAGCGGGGCGCGCGCGGGGCCGGGGCCGTCGCCGCCGACGCATGGGCAGCGGGCGCCCTCGCTGGTCTCCCTGACGTCAAGGAGGTGTGACCATGCCACGTGGGAATGGAACAGGCCCGCCCGGAGGCGGTGCCCGGGGCGGGGGCTCCGGCCGAGCAGGGCGTGGCGGCGGTGGCCGCGGTCGGATGGGCGGCTTCGCCGCCGGGCCGGGCGGCCATTGCGTCTGCCCGAGTTGTGGCGAGAAGGGTCCTCACCAACAAGGTGTTCCGTGCTCGGGGCTGAGTTGCCCCGAGTGTGGGGCGCGGATGACCCGCGAACGGTAGAAAGGAATGGAACGATGCCAGGATTTGATGGAACGGGTCCGCTCGGCATGGGGCCGCGCACGGGCGGTGGCTTCGGCTGGTGCCCGCCCGCGGCGGGGCCGGTCCCGCCGCGCGTTGGGGGCGGGGTGTTGTACGGCATTGGCCGCGGCGGTCGCCCCTGGGGCGGCGGCCGCGGGCGGGGCTTCGGCGGCGGCCGGGGCTTCCGGGCACGCTCGCGATGGCTGGCGCCAGGGCAGCCGCTGGCGCCCCCGGAGGAGCCCGATGTGCTCCAGCGTCAGGCGGAGTTCCTCCAAGGCCAGCTCGACGCGATCCGGAAGCGGCTCGACGAACTGGGCGCCGGGGCCACAAGGGATTGAGGCGGCGCACACCCGTCGCCCGGAGCCCCAGCTCTACCAGGAGAAGCGGATGAGGATCGCTATCACGACGAGCGGCAAGGACCTCGATGCGCCCGTGGACCCGCGCTTCGGACGCGCGAAGTCCTTCGTCATCTACGACACCGACACGGGCCAGTCGTCCGTCCTCGACAATGCTCAGAACCTCAATGCCGCACAGGGTGCCGGCATCCAGGCCGCCACGGCGGTGGCCAACGCCGGCGCCCAAGCCCTCCTCACGGGCAACTGCGGCCCGAAAGCCTTCCGCGCCCTGTCGGCCGGGAAGGTCACGGTCTACACGGGCGTCAGCGGCACCGTCCGCGAGGCCGTCGAGAAGTTCCGGAGCGGAACGCTCCAGCCGGCCGCGGGGGCCTCGGTGGACGCGCACGCCGGCATGGGACTGTGAGAACGCGCTTGAACATCGCGGTCGCCAGCGGCAAGGGCGGAACGGGCAAGACCACCGTGGCCACGAGTCTGGCCCTCGCGCTCGCCGAGAGCGGGTCGGTCGAGTTCCTCGACTGCGACGTCGAGGAGCCGAACGCCCACCTGTTCCTCAAGCCGGCCATCGAGCGGCGGGAGACGGTGGAGATAGCTGTGCCGCAGGTGGACGAGGCGCGGTGCACGCGCTGCGGGCGGTGCGCGGAGGTCTGCCAGTTCAAGGCCATCGCCGTGCTGAAGGACGCGGTGCTGACGTTTCCCGAGCTTTGTCACGGGTGCACGGGGTGCTGGGTGCTCTGCCCCGAGCAGGCAATCTCGCCGGCGGGCCGCGAGATCGGGGCAGTGGAGAGCGGCCGGGCCTCGACAGGCTCAGCCCGTCTCGAGCAGGCCGAGGGACGGATGGGATGTATTGGCTTCCACCACGAATGGCTCCGTGTGGGCGAAGCCATGTCACCTCCTCTCATCCGCGCCGTGAAGCGGCAGGCCCGCAAAGCGGACTTCACGGTGCTGGACGCTCCCCCCGGCACCTCGTGCCCCGTGGTTGAGGCCGTGCGCGATGCGGACGTGGTGGTGCTGGTGACCGAGCCGACGCCGTTCGGGCTGAACGACCTGGAGCTGGCCGCCGACATGGTGGCGGCCCTGGGCCGGCCCGCGGCGACCGTGATCAATCGGGCCGGGATCGGGGATGGCCGCGTGAGCGACTTCTGCCGCTCGCGCGGCCTCCCGCTCCTGCTCGAGATCCCGTTCGACCGGCGCATCGCCGAGGCCTACTCGCGCGGCGAGCCGCTCGTGGCCGCCCTGCCCGAGTATCGCGCGCGGTTCCAGGAACTCGCCAGGGCTTGTCACCAGCTCTGCTCGTAGCCGCGCGCAAACCGCTGTCATTCCGAGCGGAGCGGAGCGAAGTCGAGGAACCTCTCAAGGGAGCGAGCTGACGTGGCCGAAGAACCTCCGTTGCCGGCGCGGACTCCCCGGACAGGTGCTTCGACAAGCTCAGCATGACAGGAGGGGGCGTGTTCCGGCTCCAGCGGCGCGGGCTGATGCGAAGCCCGGGCCGGCGGCAGGCCCGCAGAGGACAGCCACGTGGCGAAACAGCTTGTGGTCATCAGCGGCAAGGGGGGGACGGGGAAGACGACGGTCGTCGGCTCCTTCGCCGCGCTCGCCGAGCGGCCGGTCCTGGCCGATTGCGACGTGGATGCCGCCGACCTCCACCTTCTGCTCGCGCCGACGGTTCGCCACACGGAGGACTTCCTCGGCCCGCTGAGGCCGGAGCTCGACGCGAAGCGTTGCACGGCCTGTGGCCTGTGCGTGGAGAAGTGCGCGTTTGGGGCACTGGCCCGCGTTGCTCACCAGCGGCCAACCGGCGACGCCGTGCCCCGCTCGATTGTCCGGGGCGTGCCGCTGGTCGAGCACGGCGATGGCCCGGCGGCCAGGGCCGTGCGCGCACTGTGGCACAGCATCGCGAAAGGATGAGAATGGCCGAGGAATCGAGCTGCAAGGCGTGCGACTCGGATGCCTGCTCGGCGAAGGAGCGGCGCGGGGATGAGTCCATCGAGGACTTCCTCGAGCGCCAGGCTCTCGCGGAGCGGCTGTGCAAGATCCGCCACAAGCTCCTCGTCCTCAGCGGCAAGGGCGGCGTGGGCAAGAGCACGGTGGCCGCCAACCTGGCGGTCGCGTTCGCCGCGGCGGGTTCCCGCACCGGTTTGCTCGACATAGACCTGCACGGCCCCAGCATCCCGAAGCTCCTCCACCTGGAGGGCCGCACGCTCGACCTCCGCCAGAATACGATGGAGCCAGTCGCTGTGGGCGATCACCTCAAAGTCATCTCCATTGCGTTCCTGCTCCGGAGCGCCGACGACGCGGTGATCTGGCGCGGGCCACTCAAGATGGGCGTCATCAAGCAATTCCTGCGCGACGTGGAGTGGGGCGAGCTGGACTGCCTGATCGTGGATTCCCCGCCCGGCACGGGCGACGAGCCGCTGAGCATCTGCCAGCTCATCGAGGACGCCGACGGGGCGGTGGTCGTGACCACGCCCCAGGACGTGGCGGTGGCCGACGTGCGGAAGTGCATCACCTTCTGCCGCCAGCTCAAGATGCCCGTGCTCGGAGTTGTCGAGAACATGAGCGGCTTCGCCTGCCCCCACTGCGGCAACGTGACCGACCTCTTCAAGGCCGGCGGCGGCGAGCGAATGGCCGCCGAGATGGCCGTGCCCTTCCTCGGCCGCATCCCGATCGACCCCGCCGTCGTCGCGTCGGGCGACGAGGGGCGGCCACTGGTCTCGCACTATGCCGACACGCCCAGCGCGAAGGCGTTTGCCCATATCGCCGATGCCCTTCGGGAGAAGCTCGAGGAGACGTGCCATGCAACCTGACCTCACGTCGGCAAGGGAACCCGGCCCGCCGCCCGCCGCGGCCGACGACCCGTTCTTCGGACGGCTCAACGACCCCAGCAGCGCCGCCTCCATCCGCGGCCTGTGCGGCGACGAGATCGAGATCTACCTTGTCATTGACGACAGCGTCATCACCGACGTGAAGTACTACACCGAGGGCTGCGAGCACACGCGGCTGTGCGGCCAGGCCGTCGCCCGGCGGGCCAAGGGCAAGACGCTCCTCGACGCCCTGGCGATCAGCCCGAGGGAGATCATTGATTCCGAAACCACGCTCCCCGAGGACGGGCGCCACTGCGCCATCCTCGCCATGAGCACCCTGTATCGCGCCATCGCCGACTATCTGCTGACCCCGTGAGAACCTGCTACATGCGGAGAGGAGGAATGGATGGATGGATGAGAGAACGGATGAATGGCCCCCTGTCTGGCAATCATCCATTCATCCACTCCTCCACCCATCCCCTCCAGGGTCGGCCGGCACAGGATCACCGCCGCACCCATCGCCTCAGGGCCCTTGACACGAAGGAGTTGGAGAGATGAAGATCGCGATCCCGACCGCAGACGGCAGGCTGTGTCCGCACTTCGGCCACTGCGAGACGTTTACCGTCGTCACCGTCGAACACGGGGCGGTGAAGTCCAGCGAAGCGCTGGCGCCGCCGCCCCACGAGCCGGGCGTGTTGCCGCGCTGGCTGCACGACCAGGGAGTCACCGTCATCATCGCCGGCGGCATGGGCCAGCGGGCGCAACAGTTCTTCGCCCAGTTCGGCATCGAGGTCGTCGTCGGCGCCCAGGCCGAGGAGCCGGCCCGCATCGTCCGCGCCTATCTCGACGGCGCGCTCGCCACGGGCGAGAACGTGTGCGACCACTAGCTCAGAGCGAGCCGCCCTGCTGCCCCGTGGCGCCTGGGACGTCGGGGGACGCGGCCGGGGCTCGCCCCGCCAGCTCAGTCCACAGCCGGCGCACGTCGGCGCTCGGGTCAGGCATCGCGTGGCCGAGGGCCTCGGCTGCGAAATGAGCAAGGTCCACCACCTTGACGCCCGCGTCGCCTGCGAGCCGGAGCTGGAGCTGGCAGCAGGGGCACGCTGACAAGAGCATGGTCGCCCCCGTCGCGCGCGCCTCGTCCAGCACCTCGCGGGCGAGGGCGAAGGCCACCTTGGGGTCCCGCACGAGGCTCACCCCTCCGCCGCAACAGCGTGCCGCGTCGTGGTGGTGGGCCATCTCGGTGAGGGTGACATTCGGGACGGCGCGGATGACTGTCCGGGGCGCCTCGAAGATGCCCGATGCCCTGCCCAGGTGGCAGGCATCGTGCCAGGTGACCTTCCGGGGCGGGCCGCCGGGAGCCGGGAAGGCGAACTTGCCCGCCTGAATCCTCTCCGCGAGCAGTTGCGTGGAGTGCCGCACCTGGATGTCGAAGGCGATGCCGAGCTTCTGCGCCCACTCGGGGTAGGTGTGGCGCCACATCAGGTAGCAGGCCGGGCAAGAGAGGATGAGCTCGCGGGCACCGGCCTCGCGGACGGCTCGGAGGTTGTGGCGCAGGTTGTCGGCGAACAGGTCGGTCTTGCCCGCCATCAGCATCGGCATGCCGCAGCAGTTCTCGAGTTCGCCAAGGACGGCGAACGGCACCCCCGCCGCGTCGAGCAGACGAGCCGTGCCGAGGCAGATGTCGCGCTCTGCGTAGCAGGCCGTGCAGCCGGTGAGGTAGAGCACGTCGGCGCGGCGCCCCGGCCCGTGGGCGGCCAGCAGGTCCTCCGGCATCCAGGCCGTGCGCTGGGCGCGTGGGCGCAACCAGCAATTCCCCTCGCGCCGCAGCGAGTCGGCCATCAGCTCGAAGATCGGGAACGTGCTCCGCCCCTGCTCCGTCACCAGCACGGAGCGCATCTTCATCCACGACGCCTCGATGGGCAGCACCGCCGAGCACGCATGGTCGCACGCCTCGCACGTCGTGCAGGCGAGCATCGAGGCGACCGTGGACGGGTCCCATTCCTCGCGCCCGGCCATGTGCTCTTGGAGCCAGTACCACTTGCCGCGCGGCGAGTCGCTCTCCCAGCCCGAGCCGCGGAACTGCGGGCAGACTTCGGTGCAGTAGCCGCACTGGGAGCAACTGTGGGCATACCAGGCCACGTCGGCGGGGACGCCGCGGACCGGGGCCGTCGGCCTCTCGCCGACCTGGGTGGTCACGTAGTTGCCGAAGGGGCGGAGCGCCGGCTCGATGGCGCTGGCCACGCGGAGCGCGACGCCCAGGAGGCCGTTGCCCATGACCTTGCGGGGGTTGAGGATGCCCTGCGGATCGACTCGCGCCTTGAACGCCTTGAGCCGGCGGAGCCGCTCGGCGCCGAGGACCTGCCGGGCCTTCCCCGCGAAGTAGAGGCCCGTGGTGTAGGCGCGTCCCCCGTGTGCCTCGGCAGTCTTCAGCGTCGTGAGGACCAGGCTGAAGACCAGGTTGTATCGGAACTTCCGTTGGTCGCTGGGGATGAAGCCGAGGAGGACCGCCTCCGGCTCCCCCCGCCCGCCGTCGCGGATGACCAGGCCCTCCTCGACAAGCGGTTGCTGGACCTTGCGCTCGATCTCCGCCATCACGGCGCCCAGCGCGCGCAACGGCACCACCACCTCGGTGGGCACCAGGCTGGGGCCCAGGCGCTTGATCGTCATCAGGCGCGAGCGGTGCTCCCATTCGTGGTGCGCGATCCGCTCGCTCAACAACTCCGAGTCGCACGCGGCCGCGAGCCTGGGCAGCGCGCCCAGCACCTCGGCCCGGTCGCGCGCGCGGAAGGCCAGCGTCGTGATGTAGGCGCCGGGCAGCAACACCCGCTCGGGCGGCGGCTGGCCGCGCCGTGTCGGCAGCGGCGAGCGGTTCTTCAACTCGGCCATCTGCGGGTTGATGAACACGAGCGACCAGATGGGCAGCCGTTCGCGCACGAGGGCCTCGGTCAGGCGCTGAAGCGCGTGGCCGTCGGGCGAGCCCACCGCCGCCACCTCGATCTCGTCCTTCGGCTGCACGTGGAGCGTCACCGCGCTGATCAGCCCCGTGGTGCCTTCGGCGTCGGCGATCACGGCCAGCTCATCGCCCGCGAACTCGCGGACCTCCCCGTCGGCTAGGACCACGCGGGCGCTGACCACGTGGTCGCGAAACCAGCCCATCTCGAACGAGCCGATCCCCGCGCCGCCCTGGGCCAGCCAGCCGCCGACAGTGGACGCAGGGAAGCTCGTCGGGTACAGCCGCAACGCAAGGCCCGACCCCGCGAGCTGCTCCTCGAGGCGCTCCCAGACGACGCCTGCCTGCGCCGTGACCGTCGTCGCGGCGGTGTTCACCGCAAGGATCCGGTTGAGGCGGTAGAAGTCCACGACCACGCCGTGTCTGACGGGCACTGCCCCACCATACCCCGAGGTGGCTTTCCCCCGCGGCGTGAGTGGCACGCGGTTGGCCGACGCCCACTGCACGAGCGCAACCAGTTCATCCTCCGAGGCCGGTTGCACGACGGCATCGGGGACGCGCCTGCCGACCAAAGGTCGGAGAAGGCTCGGGAACGCCGCAATATCGTGGCCGTACAGCCTCCGCTCCACGGGGCGGAACGAAACCCGCTCCCCGAAGAGCTCGCGCAACTCCAACTCCTGCTTGCGCTTCAGCTTGCTCATGCTCCCCATTGTCGTCCTGGTGCATCAGAAGTCAAACGCCGGTGCGAAAGGGGTATGCTCCTCATCCTTCACTGTCCTGGCTGATGGAACGGCAAGGCGAACAGGAGGCAGGAGCGTGGCGGCGCCTGCTGCCGCGCCTTCGCCGCCTCAGGTGCTGGCCTTCCTGGTGCGGGTGAAGCGGAGGCGCTTGACGTGGCGGGGGTTGGCGTCGAGGACCTCGATGCGGAAGGGTCCGAAGGAGATTCTCTCGCCCACCTTGGGGATGCGGCCGGCGAGGTGGGTGACGAGGCCGGCGACGGTTTCGAAGCCCTCCTTGCGGATGGCCAGGCCGGTGAGCTCGGCCAACTCGTCCACGTCGGTCGTGCCGTCGCACTCGAAGGTGTCGCTGCCGCGAGCGATGAGGTTTCCTCCCCCGCCGCCGAGGCGCTCGTCGCGGATGTCGCCGATGATTTCCTCGACCAGGTCGGCGGAGGTGGCGAGGCCGACGACGCCGCCGTACTCCTCGACGACGATGGCCATGGGCACGGGGCTGTAGCGGAGCTCGCGGAGGAGCTCGGCCAGGGGCTTGGTCTCGGGCACGTAGGTGATGTCGCGCCGCACAAGAGGCGCGATGGGCGTGGCCGCGGGCTCGGCCGGCAGGTCGCTGCGCAACACGTCCACCACGCTCACGATGCCCACCACGTTGTCCACCCGCCCCTCGTAGACGGGGAAGCGCGAGAAGCCGGTGCGCGCCGCGACCTCGTCGAGCTGGGCCACCGTGGCGTCGAGCGGGAGCGAGACGACGTTGACGAGGGGCACCATGGCCGAGGCGACGGGGCGCTCGCGCAGGGCGAGCACGCTCTGGATCATGCGGCGCTCCTCGGTCACGATGACGCCGTGCTCTTCGCCCATCTCGGCCAGGAGCTTCAGCTCCTCGCGGGTCACGTAGGGGCTGTCCTCGGTCGGGCGCACGCCCACGAGGGCCAGGAGCGCCTCGGCGATGCGGGAGACGACGACGACGACGGGGTGCATAATCCTCTGGGCGACGCGCAGGGGCCCGGCCACGCGGAGCGCGATGGCGTTGGCCGCGGCTCGGGCGATGGACTTGGGGACGATCTCGCCGAAGACGAGGATGAGGGGGGCCATGACGGCGGTGGTCACCGTGGACTCCCACTGGTGGGGGACGCCCCAATGGGCGAGGAACACCGTGGCGAGCGAGGTGCTGGCGACGACGGCGAGGTTGGTGCCGACCAGGGTCGTGCTGAGGAGGGCCTCGGAGCGGTCGAGGAGGCCGACGACGAAGCCGGCCCGCCGGTCGCCGCGGCGCGAGGCGGCGCGGAGCTGCGCCTTGTCGGCCGAGATGAGCGCGGTCTCGGAGCCGGAGAAGAACCCCTCGATGAGGAGGCACAGGACGACGAGCAGCAGGATGGCTGTCATCATGCGGGGGGCGCCTCCGGTTCGGTGGCGCGCCGGCTGGCGGCCCAGATGCGCTGCCAGGCCTCGCCCGCGGGATCGTGGGGCCGCACCTCGACGGCGCCGATGCGGCGGCCGGCCAGGCGCAGGACGCGGTAGAGGAAGCACTCGTCGCTCGCCGTGGCCCCCGGCTTCGGCAGCTCGCCGATGAGGTCGAGGACGTAGCCGCCGATCGTGTCGGCGCGGTCGAGCGGGAGGTCGAAGCCCAGGTCGCTGTTGAGGTCGCGCACGCGGGCCTCGCCCAGCACCTGGAGGCACCCGTCGCCCCGGCGGCAGAGCTGCCGGGTGTCGGGCTCGCGCGACAGCACGCCGCCGACCAGCTCGTCGGCCAGGTCGCGCAGGGTCACGAGGCCGGCCGTGCCGCCGTACTCGTCGAGCAGGATGACCATGTGGGTGCCGCCCTCGCGCATGTCGCGCAGGAGGTCGCCGACGTGGCGCGACTCGGGCACGAAGAGGGCCGGGCGCACCAGAGGGCGGCGCGGCGGGTCGGGCATCGCGTCCCGGGCCGCGACGAACTCGCGGACGCTCTGGCCCCAGATGTTCTTGCCGCGCCAGGCGGGGAACTCGCGGATGTCGAAGATCCCCCAGATGTCGTCCACGCTCTGCCCGTACACGGGCAGGCGCGAGCGGTGGGTGCGCTGGGCCAGGTCGAGGGCCTCCTTGATCGTCGCCTCCTCGGACACGCACGCCATCTCGGTCCTGGGCACCATGAGCTCGCGCGCGGCGATGGTGGGGAACTCGAAGATGTGCTCGACCATGTCGGCCTCGTGCTCGTCAATGGCGCCCGCCTCCTCGCCGGCCTCGAGCGCGGCGGTGAACTCGCGCCGCGTGAGCAGGTTCTCGCTCTCGATGTGGCCGCGCCGCAGGAGGCCCAGCAGGGCGTTCGTGATGTACCGCAGCACGCAGCGGATCGGGAAGATGAGCCTCGAGAACCACAGCAGCGGCAGGGCCGCGGCCCGGGCGACCGCCTCGGCGTGGCGCACGGCCAGGGTCTTCGGCGTCACCTCGCCGAAGAGCAGGAGGAGCAGAGTCGTGGCGGCGATGGCGAGGGCGACCCCCTGGCCGCCCAGGTTCCGCGTGAGCCGGGCGGCGATGATGCTGGCGGCCGCGGTGTTGACCAGCATGTTGCCCACGAGGATGGTGATGAGCAGCCGGCGCGGCAGGCACAACAGGTTGGCGATGGCCCGCCCGGTGACGCCGCCCGTCTCGCCCAGGCGCTGCACGCGCGCGCGGCTCAACGAGAATAGCGCCGTCTCCGACGCCGAGAAGAACCCCGAGAGCAGGAACAGCACACCCAGGCCGGCAAGCTCGAGCAGCAACCCCTGAGGCATGGGCAGGGATCCATCCCTTCATACAAGGCGGGGCAGCCGCTGCGCCGGCTGCGCCTCCGCCTTCTGCCTACATCATACCCGGTTTTCCCTTGCCGCGCCAACTGCTACCGAGCGGGGAGGGGGGCCTCGGCTCGGCGAACCACCGAGGCCGGGGGCCATACCCGCGAGTGGTCGGGGGCTGGGCTTGAAACCCACGAGGGATACGCTATTATGGTGCGTGGACGATAGCTCGCTGGAAACCCACGTGTCGAGTGGCCTCTACGCCCACGCCGCGCTCGCCGTGAGCGTGTCGGTTTCGCGGCCATTCATGGGGGGGGAAGGAGGTGCCTCATGGCAAGGAGGGTGTTGTTGGCGGTGGCGGCGCTCGGGATGCTCGCGGCGGATGCGCGCGCGACGATCATCCACTGCTACCTGCTCGACGGCAACGCGAATGACTCGGTCGGGACCGCCAACGGGACGGTCAAGAACTACGGGGGCTTGGGCGGCTGGACGACTGGGAAGTTCGGCCAGGCATTCAACGGCACCAGCTCGGGCTTCATCTCGTTCCCCAGCACCGGCATCCCGCTCACCCAAGGCACGTTCGTTCAGTGGGTGCGCATCGCCACCAACGCGGGCGCCTGGGACGACCCTCTGGCGTCGCCCGTCTGGGACACACAGGCCGGCTCGCCGGACCCCATGCGGCACGAGATCCACAGCGCCTACATCCCTCGCGTCTACAGTGTTCCCAACGGCGCCTCGGGCAGCGGGACGATTGCCCGACCACCCCGCCCATCCGCGATGGCCTCTGGCACCAGTGGGTGACGACCTATGACGCCGCCACCGGCATAGCCAACCTCTACGTGGACGGCGTCCCGCGCGGCTCTGCCGTCTACGCCAGCAGCGATGCCAACCTGGCGGCCACGTGGCGGCTCGCCACCAAACGAGAAGATGGCAGCGCCGGCCGGTGCGAGGGCACCTACGACAACTCCGCTGTCTACAACGACGCACTCACCCCAGAACAGGTCAACGCCCTCTTCTATCGCGCCTACGATGGTGTCACAACCACCAACCTCCCCGCCTTCTCCTCCGGCCTGCGCCACTTCCATCCCATGGCCACGAATGCGAACGACACGTGGGACGGCTACAACGGCACGGTGACGGGCGGCTCCTGGGTGGTGGACAATCCGCCGCTCAATGCCGGCGGCTGGCGCAAGACGGCCAACACCAACAACGTCGTCCTCCCCATGCGCGTCAACCTCCTTGAGGGCACCTACGAGGGCTGGTTCAAGAGCAGCGCCTCCGCCCCCGACTGGTCCAACCCCCTCGCCACCTCCATCCGCGCGACCAACGAGGCCCACCCCTCCGACTCCATGCGCATCGAGGTCACCTCGACCACCAACACCAACAACACCTACATCTTCGACAGCCCGGGCGCCGGCACGGTGACGGCCAACTTCGACACGACCGACGGCCTATGGCACCTCATCGCCTTCACCTACAAGGACGGCGAGAGCGTGAAGCTGTACATTGACGGCCTCCTGCGCGGCGAGTCGCCAGGCGTCTACGACGTGCTGCTCGCCTACGACCGCAACCTCACCATGCTCGGCTCGCGCACCGCCTCGGCGACGACGGACTGGCGCGGCACCGTGGGCACGGTGGCCTACTACGACTTCGCGCTCTCCGACGCGGACATTGCCTTCCACTGGCAGTACGGGATCTCGGAAGTGCTGAGCACCGTTATTCCTGAGCCGGCGACCCTGAGCCTGCTCCTCGTGGGGCTTGGGGCCGGCCTGGTGCGGCGGCGCAGCAGGAGGGTCCGGCAGGCTACCGGGGGGAATTGAGGTCCGACGGGCCGACCTCGAGGGTGAGGGTGCCGCGGGCGCCGCGGGCCTCGTAACTCCGGGCCTCGGCGAGCACCTGGCCCGCCGCCGACAGCGCCGCGACGCGGTGCGGGGTGAAGGCGTTGGCCGGATCCGCGCCGGCGGGGTCCGTGGGCGTGGCGACGTACTCGGTGAGGACGAGGGGGCACACGCCGTCGGGGCCGGTGCGCCCCCGCACGGTTTCGGTGGCCGCGGCGCCCTGGCTCGTGGCCTCGACGGCGATGTTGGCGAGGGGCCTGCCGGTGCCGCGCTCGACGGCCTTCACGGCCACGGTCCACCGCACGGCCACGCGGCCGCTGCTCTGCTGGAAGCGGACCTTGCCGCGGCGGAACTGGCAGTCCACCAGCTCGGCCGCCGGGCGGTTGCCGCTGAGATACAGGTCGGCCTCGGTGCCCGAGAGGCGGCAGCGCTCGAGGCGCAGCGGCTCGCCCCCCGTGCCCTCCACCCACACGCCGTAGCGGCCCTCGCACAGGAACTGGCCGTCGCGGATGGCCAGCCGCGAGCCGTCGGCATAGTAGGCGTGGAACGACACGTCGTCGCTGAGCCCGAACGTCACGCGCTCGAGGTCCGCCCGCGAGTTGGCGGTGACCGTCTTGCCCCGGGCGCCGGACATGTAGAGGATGCGGCTGTCGGCGGCCTCGAGCGTGCCGTCGGCGAAGAAGTAGTAGCCCCGGCTGCACTTCTCCTCGGTGATCACCTGGCTGACGGTTTGGAGGACCGAGTGGTAGATGCGCAACTCGCCACCGCGGGCGACCTGGACCTGGAGGTCGCCGCAGACGATGGTGTTGAGGAGCAGTGTCTCCCCGAGCGCGGGGTCGGCGGGGTCGCCGATCTGGAGGCTCCCGTGGACGATGAGGCTGGCGTTGGCCAGGGCCTCGCGCTTCCTCGGGTCGTAGCGGAACATCTCGGGGTGGCCGGCATCCTGGGCCAACTGCGCCAGGCGGGCCAGCGTGTAGCCGCTGCCGTAGATATCAATCGCCTTGCCCTGGAACACCACGCCCTCGCGCCTCTGCGGGCGGCTCATGAGCACGACGAGGCCCACGACGCACGCCAGGGCCGCGACCGCCAGGAGTAGATTCAGCTTCCTCAGCATTGCCGTATCCGCTTTCCGTGCCCCTCCTGCTGCCCATTATAATCCGCGCGCCGGAGTCCTGTCCAACGCGCAGACTGGGCCGTTGCTACATGTCATTCGGTTTGCGAAGAACCGTCGTGACGTGATCCCGCCGCGAACCATGGGACCCGTCGGACGCAGGCGCCCTCCTGAAGGCGGCGGGCCGCATGTCCCATCGGTCCTATTCGTCCCATAGGTCCCATTCAGACGAGATGGAACACCTCCCGGAACTCGGGCGCGGAGGCATCCACGGCGAGGACGCGTGCCTGGTGCCGCTGAAGGAGTTCGAGGGCCGCCTCGGCATCGGCGTCGCGGCGGCGGAGTGCGACGACGGTGACGAGGCGCCCTCCGCCGCGCACGGCCGGCTCGGCCGCCAGCTCGACGAGCGACCGCTCCGGGTTCGGCTCGAGGCGCGCCAGGGTCCCGAACAGGGCGCGCAGGCCCGTGGCGCTCTTCGCCGGCGCGGTGACGGCCAGCTCGGGCGCGTAGGCGGCCAGGCCGACGAAGAGGCCCCGGAGCATCAGGTCGCGCGCCAGCGTGGCGGCGAAGCTGATCGCGGCCTCGAGGGCCGCCTCGCCGCTCGCGGGGCACCGCGTGTCGAGGAGAATGAGCACGCGTTCGCTCACCACGGCCTCCATCTCGCGCACGAGCGGCTTGCCGAGCTTGGCCGAGGTTTTCCAGTGGATGCGGCGCGGGTTGTCGCCGGGGCGGTACTCGCGGAGGTTGCGGAACTCCTCCTCGCCGCGCGCGCCGCGGGTGCGTTGCTGCGCGAGGGCCAGCGCCCGCGTGCGCCCCAGGAGCTGGGCCGACACCTCGCCCAGGCGCGGGTAGACGACCAGCTCGCCGGGCAGCGCCCTGGCCCGCCCCTGCTGGAAGAGCCCGAAGGGGAACCGCGTGGAATACCCCACCGTGCGGAACGCGTAGACGCCCCGGCGGGCCGCCGTCGCCGTGTAGGGCACCGAGGCCGCCTGCCGCGAGCGCAGCTCCAGCACCACGCCACCCGGCGGCTCCGCGCTCACGCCCTCCGGCAACTCGTCCTGCACCACCAGCCCATACGAGGCGAGCCGGCGCTTGCGGTTCGTTACCCGAAGCTCCACCCGCAGCGGCTCGCCTGCATGCACGTCGGTGGGCAGCGCCCGCGCGAACTCCAGCCGCCGCATCGTGAGCCGCGAGAGCACGAACGAGAGGACGAACGCCGACAGGAGCATGCCGAACACGAGCACGAGGAAGTTGATCTTGGTGTGCAGCGCCACGATGGCGATGGCCAGCGTGAGCAGGGAGAAGACGCCCCCGCCCTTCGTCATGCGCTGGCCGACGCGCGACCGCCGGCCGCGCCGCACCGCGGATACCAGGTAGAGGCCCAGCAGCACGCTCGCCGCGACCGCCACCAGCACGTAAGCCGCCGCGCGCCAGTCCGCCGCCGCGGCGGGGAGCAGGGCACTCGGTGTGGCGTGGGGGAAGCTCATGGCGGCGCGCTTGCCGACGAGGGGGCACGGGTCAGACGGGAACCGGCGTGGCGTTGACGATCTGCCGCACGATCTCGCGGTCGTCCTTCCCCTTGCCGCCGGCCAGGCCGGCCCGGCGGATGACGCGATGCGCAAGGACGGCCACGGCGAGCCGCTTCACGTCGTCGGGCAGCACGTAGTCGCGGCCCTCGACCAGCGCCAGCGCCTGGGCCGCACGCGACAGCGACAGCGCGCCCCGCGGGCTCACCCCGATCTCCAGCTCCGACGCCTCGCGCGTCCGCGACACGATCTCCAGAACGTAGTCCGAGATCGAATCGTCCACCCGCACCTCGCGCACGGCGTCCTGGAGGGCGACCACCTCGTCGCCGTCGAGCACGGGCTCCAGCGTGTCGAGCGGGTTCGCCAGCCGCTGGGTGAAGAGCACGCGGCGCTCGTCCGCGCGGCTCGGATACCCGATCTCGATGCGCATCAGGAAGCGGTCGAGCTGCGACTCGGGCAGCGGAAACGTGCCCTCGAACTCGTGCGGGTTCTGCGTGGCGAGGACGATGAAGGGACGCGGCAGGGCGTGCGTCGCGCCGTCCACCGACACCTGGAACTCGTTCATCGCCTCCAGCAGGCTGCTCTGCGTGCGCGGCGTCGTGCGGTTGATCTCGTCGGCCAGCACCACGTTGGCGAAGATCGGCCCGGGCTTGAAGATGAAGCGGTCCTCGGCCGCATTGTAGATCGGCACGCCCAGGATGTCGGTCGGCAACAGGTCGGGCGTGAACTGGATGCGGCGGAAGCTGCTGCGGATCGAGCGCGCCAGGGCGCGGGCCAGCGTCGTCTTGCCCACGCCAGGCACGTCCTCGATCAGAATGTGCCCGCCCGCGAACAGGCCCACGAGCACCAGGCGCACCGCCTCGGGCTTGCCGATGAACACCGTCTCGATGTTCCGCTGGAGACCGATCGTCTTGTCGTGCAGGTCGGCAGAGAGCATGAGTGCCTCGTGGTCCGCTGAGCCGCCATCTCCCCGGATTATACGGGGCAGGCCCCGCGAAGTCAATGAGCCTGGCGCCTGGGGTGCGTGTAATCTCCTACGCTCAACGGGTGCAACGCGAACGCCCGAAGGGCGTGGCGGAGTAAAGCCCACGGTGGAGCGAAGCGGAACCGTGGGCTTGGCCAGGGGGCGATCGTCAACCCACGGCTCCCCAAGCATCGCCGTGGGCTTTACTCCATCGCCTCCTTCGGAGACTGAAGATGCGGACGCCTCGACCGTAGGAGATTGCATGCACCCGGTGCCTCACAGCCATCCAGTGAGCTTCGCCAGCAGCCGCGAGTAATGGACGAAGTTGGGCCACGAAATGTCGGGCGGCACGCCGTGGTCGCAGCTCGGGATGAAGCCGCCGTCCTCGACGACGGGGCGGATGCGCTCCAGCTCGGCCTCGATCACGTCGCCGCCTTTCGCGATCGCCCGCTTGTCTACCCCGCCCTTGTAGGCCATCTGCCGGCCGAACGCCCGGCGGAACGCCACGATGTCGTTCCCCGCCGCCACCTCGATCGGGTCGCAGGCGTTGATGCCCGACTCGATCCAGATGGGGATCAGCTCGCCGATGTGGCCGTCGGAGTCCATATCCATGATCTCGCAGCCGCTGGCGCGGACTTCGCTCACCCAGCGCTCGTAGGCGTGCTGGAGGAACCAGCGGGCCATGCGCGGCGAGATCATCGAGTGCTCCTTGTAGGCCATGTCCTCCGAAATCCCCACGTAGTCGAGCTGCACGTGCTCCAGGACGGGCCGCATCGTGGCCGAGACGAACTCGGTCCAGAACTCGGCCATCTCGGCCACGAAGCCGGGCTCCTCGATCATCTTCAGGCACAGGCCCTCGAAGCCGCACCACTCGCGCAGTTGCCAGAACGGCCCGTTGAAGTGGATGCCCACCACCGTGTCGCGATCGCGGTCGCGCTCGCAGCGCGCCTCGAAGTCGGCGGGGAAGCGGGCGGGCGAGGCAGGGTCGAACCGCCACTTCATCGCCTCCCAGTCGGCCCGTGTCTCGACGGGAAACTTGTGCCACTTGCGCGTCACGAAGTCCTTCGCCGAGCGGATGTAGGTGTAGTCGTACTGGTCGGAGATCTCGGTGGTTGCGCCCATCCAGTCCTGCACCACGTAGTGCCCGTCGCGGTGCTCGAGCACCTTTTCCTCGAAGGTCGGGATCATCTGGAACGACACGCCGAGGCCCACGCCGGGCTGCTGCGGCGGGTCGGGCCGGAAGCCGAGGATGCCGAACAGCGCGTCCATGTAGCGCTCGGGCTGCTCGAGCCCTTGAGCCTTCCACGCCGCCCGCGTGGACTCCCTCGGCCCGCCGGGCGAGAAGGGAATGCGGTCGGGCGAGCCGAACAGCAGCGTCTCACGAAAGCGCTGGCGTTCAGTCATGGCATTTCACCTTCACTTCTTCGCCTTGCCCCGGCACGAACGATGCAGGGAACGTGGCTCTGGCCGCTTCCAGGGCTTCCGGGAGCTTCGCTTGAGCGCAGTGGACGATGGCCAGGCGTTCGACGGCGGCCTGGCGGGCGACTTCGGCGGCGTCGGGCGCGCCCGAGTGGCCCCAGCGCACGTCCTCGCGGACGCTCTTCGCGCCATACGATGCCTCGTGGACGAGCAGCCCCGCGCCGCGGGCCAGCTCGATGAGGTCGGGGTTGAACGCCGTGTCGCCCGAGCAGACGGCCGACGCGCCTGCCGCATTCTCGAAGCGATAGCAAAGCCCCGGCACGCTGTGGCGGGCGGAACACGTCTTGACCTTCAGGCCGCAGATCTCCAGTTCCGCGCCACCACGAAGCTCGGCCACCTCGATCTCGAAGCGAAGCTCGGGGTAGCGGTCGAACTGGAGGAATCGCTGAGCATCGTCCACCACGCGGCGGATCTCGCCGGCTGGGCCGTAGATGCGGAGCGGCCGCTTCGGCCGCTTCTCGCCCTGGATGCCGTAGTAGAAGATGAGCTGCGGCAGGCCCATGATGTGGTCGTGGTGGCAGTGGGTGAAGACGACCGCCTCGACGTCGAGCGGATTGATCCCGCACGCCAGCAGCCGGTCGGTGAAATACCAGCCCGTGTCCACCGCGACCCGCCGGTCCACGACGAACGACGCGGTGTTCGCCCCCTTCTCGGGCGTGCACGTGGTGGTGCCGAGGACGGTGATCGAAAGCTCGCGCGGCCTGTCGTTCATTCCTGGGCGTTCCTACTTGGGTGGGGTCACTGAGACGGCCTTCTTCGGCGGCTCGACGGTGATCGTGTGCGTGCCCGCCTTCGATTCGACCTCCATCACGAGCGCGTCGGGCCCGCTCTTGCGGATGCGGAGGGCCGGAGGCTCGACGTCCTTGCCGAGGACAAACGCGGCGAGGAAGGTGGCCTCCTTGGCGTCGGCGGCACGGGCGAAGGTGACTTCCATCGGCTGCGCCTGGTAGCCGCCGACGGTGACCGCCTTGAATGCCTGAAGCTCCCGGTCGGCGACGAGGCGCATCTTGAGGCCGTTGCCGAACTCCACGCGCAGCTCCTTGCCGCAGGGGCCGCCCTCGATGTCGGTGAAGGCCCCGCGCTTTGGCAGGTTCGGCAGCCCCTCGAGCTTCTTCGCGTCGAGCTTCAGCGCCGCCTTGCCCTGGCCGTACTGGTAGCGGTCGAAGGTATGCGGCTTGTCGCTGCTCACGCGGTCGAACACCACGTAGCAGCCCTCGATGAGGGCGATGCCGCGAAGCTGCGCGACGCCCTCGAAGAGCGGCGCCTTCGGGTCGCTCGCCACCACGGCGATGGGGCACTTGCCCCCCAGGTCGCTCGCGACGAGCCAGCCGTCCTGCTCGCGCTCGTCGAGGCCGTCCACGACGATCGTGTTGTGTGCGGCGGTCGCGGCCATCCAGGCGCTGCGGGGCGAGCTGTAGGTGATTCGCCCGACCGTCGAATCCACCTGCTGGCCGTTGCGGAAGAAGAACGTCGTGAACTTGTCGTGCTCGTGGCGGTCGAAGGTCTTCAGGTAGTTGAGGCGGATCTCGCGCGAATCGGCCACGTTGCCCGCGCGCAGGAACACGTAGCCCGTGCCGGGGAAGAGCACCGACCTGACGGGCATCTGCTCGGCGCTGGGAATGCCGAGCACGCCGCGCAGGATGGTGCTCTCGCGGGGGCTGCCCCGCTCGCGGCCGAGCACCTGGAGGTAGGCGGGGTCGCGGTAGACGCGATAGGCCAGCTCGTAGGACACACCCACGCCGCCGCCCATCAGCAGCGAGCCGTCGAAGACGCGCTTGAACCGGGCCGTCAGCAGGTTCACGCCCTGGTCGCGCGCGAACTCGGCGAACTCCTCCATCGCCCCGAAGACGGCGCGGTGGTAGGCGCCGGCCTCGTGGCCGACGCCTTCCTCGGTGAAGGCGAACTCGACCAGCTCGTGGAAGCCGAACTCGCCCCAGATCGCCTCGGCGGCGAGAGGCCAGAGCCCGGTGGCGAGGCCGACCGAGCCGTAGGCGCGGAAGTGCTCGGCCGACTGGTTCGAGTACTCGACGCTGTGGCGGGCCACGCGGAACGCCTCGTCGTTGAGGAAGCGGGCGATCTTCGCCCGCGCCGCCTCGTCAATGCACGACGCCTCGGCGAGAAACGCCCAGGCCTCGGCCAGAGCAGGCAGCTTGTAGCTCGTGTGGAGCGTGCTGTGAGCGAGCCGCGCGCCGCCCGAGGTCGAGCGCGGGCCGTCGGGCTGCACCTTGGGTATCGCCTCCGCGAAGGCCAGGAGAATCCCCTCCGCCTTCCTCGCATAGGCGTCGTCGCCCGAGAGCAGCCAGCCGAGGGCCAGCATGCGCACGGCGTGGAACGCCCGGCCGAGGTAGCGCGAGGCGAACGCCTTGTCAATCCCCTCTTTCCCCTCGACGACCTTCCTGCATTTCGGGCAGACGTGCTTGCGGAAGCTCGCGTGCGCGGCCGGCTGGAGCCACACGCGGCAGTCGTTGCAGCGGTACGACTGGTCGAAGCCGGCGGGCAGCAGCTCGAGCGGCGGCACGGGCCAGTCGAGCTTCAGCGCCTCGCCCGCCTCGCGGAGCAGGCGCGCCCGCCACTCGGCGACGCCGGGCAGCGCCTTCCCCCGCGCGTCGAGGAAGGCCTGGAACGTGGCAGGCGTCCACCGCACGGGGTTGAACACCGGCACCACGCCCCACATCGGCCACGGGCGATAGCCCATCAGCGGCACGGCGTCGGAATCGGCCACGCCCTCGACGCTCAGCCTTAGGACCGCCGGCTCGGCGTAGAGCGGCGGCAGGGCCATCGCCCTCGAGCGAGGCAGGAAGATGCGGACGGGCACGGCCTTTTTCTCGCGCGGGCCGAGCGCCACCTCGGCCGGCGCCTCGACGCGGAACCACTTGAGCGTGCGGGCCGAATCGGCCTCCAGCTTCGCCTTCTGCGGCTCGTCGGTGCGGTTCTCGACGCTCAGGCGATACACGGCGGCCACCTCGCCCGCGTCCTGCGTCAACTCGGTCTCCAGCAGATCGAAGTCCACCGACACGACTCGTCGGACGAACCGCGGGCGGCGAATCTGCGCCTTGCGCCACTTCGGCTCGCCGGGAAAGCCCACGATGCGGCGATAGAGCCGCAGCTCGAGCGTGCCGGGCGCGGCCTTGGGCCGGCCCGTGAAACCGTCGTCGTCCACCCGCAGGTCGTAACGGCCCGAGGCCCACTGGCCCTCGACCGCTCGGAACTTGAGGTACCAGCGGCTCACCTCGTCCTTGGTGGGCAGGCCCGCGATGGTCGTCTGGAGGCCGACCTGCGAGCCGAGCGGCTGGATGTCGAAGCGGAACTCATCGAACTCCTGCGGCTTGATCCCCAGCTTCGCCAGGTCGAGGTGGAGCATCTGCGCATCGCCTGTCGGCAGGCTCCACTCGAACACCCCCTCCTCCACCTTCGCCAGGTCGGCCTTGTCGGCGGGGTCGTGCTGCGTGAGGTCGAGTGGGACGACCCGCTCCCCGCTCACAGCGCTCGCGTGCCAAAGCAGTCCCAAGAGGCCGATGGCCACGTGCAACGCTGTTCGGTGAAAAGCCTGGGGAAGCGCACTCATCGCTCTTGTTGCCTCCTGACAAGGTTCCCCGGTGCGGCCGCAAGGCGTGCTCCCCGCACGAGGCTACACGCCTTGCCCGCGTTTTGCAAGCGCACTGCGGCCACGGGTGCGTGTAATCTCCTTCGAGACAGGTGGCCGCGTTCTGAGCCTCCGAAGGAGGCGGAGGAATAAAGCCCCCGGCGATGCTTTGGGAGCCGTGGGATGGTAGGCGCAAGAGGGCCCAGCCCCCGAAGCGGGGCGGCGGAACGATGGGATGGCCAAAGGGCTTCCGCCGCCCCGCTTCGGGGGCTGTGCCCTGGGGGCTCCCTTACCCACGGCTCCCAAAGCATCGCCGTGGGCTTTACTCCGCCACGCCCTGCGGGCGTTGGGTCAGCTGCGGGATTGGGGGTGCCCGCGATAGTATCGCGCAACTGGCTTTTCCGACCGAAGGAGATTACA
Source organism: Planctomycetota bacterium (assembly GCA_035527715.1). Classification (GTDB taxonomy): domain Bacteria; phylum Planctomycetota; class PUPC01; order DSUN01; family DSUN01; genus DSUN01. The sequence goes on from DATKZY010000175.1 coordinate 92,662, forward strand.
CGCACCC